>JAZURE010000024.1:0-81978 GCA_045606045.1 Clostridia bacterium
CGATGATTGAAAACCTTGAGCTTGAGCAGGAAAATATCCTGATTGGGAGAATCAGAGATATGGAAAACCGTGCTACATACGACAGGATACTTGAAAAAAGAAAGGTTGAAATAGAAAACCTTAAAACAAAAATTCAAGACATACTGAATATGGAACAGACGGTTAAAAAGCGTAAAAAGGAAATCAAGGAAAGCATCGATATACTTGACGGAATCATAGCAGAAGGTGCAATCAGCAATGTAAACCTAAGGCTTCTCGTAAAAGAAATTATAGTTCTCGATATGGAGAACAACGAGCTTGCCCTGGTGATAGTAATGAATGCACCATTCGGTGAGTATGGTGAGATATTCGATGACGATGGAAATGTAACCCTTGCACACAATGGAGATTACAAACCAATACCTCTCCAAGAAGTTAAAAATTAAAAGAAAAAGTGCTTACGGGAGAAATCTCGTAAGCACTAGGAAAATGGTGCAGGTAACAGGACTTGAACCTGCATGAAATTGCTTTCACATGGACCTGAACCATGCGCGTCTGCCAATTCCGCCATACCTGCATATTAAATTATAACCCCATAATTTTTACACGGGAGAGATAACCCCGAGGAGGAGCGAAACCGCTTAATCCTCATATGTGAAAACGGATAAACCGAATTCAATCACTTTTCACCGATATGACGCGAGCAGAACCGTGCGCGTCTGCCAATTCCGCCACAGGTGCGAATGTATTAAATTAAACTTTTGAGTTGAAATAAAAATCGCATACCAAATATATGATTTATATATCTGGCATGCGGTAGAATTGGTGCGAGCAGTGGGACTTGAACCCACACGTCATAAACACACGCCCCTCAAACGTGCCTGTCTGCCAATTCCAGCATGCTCGCGTTTCAACATGAATTAGTATACCACACCAGATGGCGTTTGTCAACAAAAAAATTCATGTTTTTTAAAAAAATTTTCAAAGCCAAAAAACCGATTATAAATTCGGTTTTCTGGCTTTTGGAAAATTTAGAGAATAATGCAAATAAGTCCGCCACTTCCTTCGTTTATAATCCTTTGCAGAGTTTCCTGAAGCTTAAATCTTGCATCGTCGGGCATGCGCATAAGCTTGCCGCGCAGATCCTCGTTTACCAGGTCATGAAGCGACTTTCCGAATATGTTTGTATTCCATATGGATTTGGGGTCTACTTCAAATTCTTTTAGCAGATAGTGAACAAGCTCCTCAGATTGCTTTTCGCTTCCTACAATGGGAGATACGGTTGTTTCTATATCTGCCCGTATCATATGGATGCTGGGTGCACTTGCACGCAGTCTCACACCGAATTTGTTGCCCTGCTTTACAATCTCGGGTTCTTCAAGGCTTAGTTCTTCTATGCCGGGTGATACAATGCCGTAGCCCGTAGAGCGCACCTCGTCGAGTGCAGCAGAGATTTTGTCATATTCCTGCTGGGTTTTGGATAGGCTTCTCATAAGGCTCATAAGAGAGTCCTTTCCCGTGATTTCAAAGCCTGTTTCTTCACCGAGAATTTTGTAGTATAAATCCTCGTTTGTATTTACTTTTACGCGCACGGTGCCGTCGCCAAGGTTAATGGACTCTATAGCGGACTCGGTAATGCTGTCACAGTTTTTGAGTGTTTGAGCTATTTTTTTGGCATCGCTTATCTTTGAGACATTCTTTATAGATGAAAAAATATTATCAAAGATTTCTTTTTTGAGCCAGTGCTCATTTTCAAGTACATCCACCCAGTTTGGCATATCTACGCCTATTTCCTTTAGCGGAAATTCAAACAGCACCTTTTCTATTATGGAATTTATGTCTTCTTTGGTAAGCAGGGCACAGTTGACTGCCAGTACGGGAACAGAATGCTTGGCTTCTATTGCCCTTTTGGCTTCTATTGCACATGCGGCATTGGGGTTTACGCAGTTAAGAAGCACCACAAAGGGCTTTCCAAGCTCCTTTAATTCGTTTATTACTCTGTCCTCGGCAGGTATGTATGCCTCGCGCTCGATGTCTGTTATAGTTCCGTCGCTGGTAACTACAAGTCCTATGTTTGAGTGGTCGCAGATTACCTTGTGAGTTCCTTTTTCCGCAGCCTCGGCAAATGGTATTTCGTTTTCCGACCACGGTGTTTTTACCATTCGGGGTGCATTTTCTTCTATATATCCTAACGCAGAGTCTATTATATATCCTACGCAGTCTATCATGCGAACATTAAACCTTGCGTTGTCTGACAAGGTAATCTCCACAGCTTCGTTGGGTACAAATTTGGGCTCTGTGGTCATTATGGTTTTTCCTGCGCTGCTCTGCGGCAATTCATCGCGTGCTCTTTCCCGCTTGAATGCGTTGTCGATGTTGGGTATAACAAGAAGGTCCATAAATTTTTTAATAAAGGTTGATTTTCCTGTTCTTACAGGCCCCACAACTCCTATGTACACATCGCCGTTTGAGCGTTTTGAAATGTCATTGTAGATATTGTATTCTGCCATAATTAGCCTCCACACTTTGTACTTTTTTGTACATTGTATGAGGGGAGAGGAGAGATTATGCAAAAAGAAACAACAGATATATATAAAACAAGGAGCCTGCAACTTTCACAGGCTCCTTTGCGGGTATTTTATTCGAGCTCTATAAGACCATAGTTTCCGTCTTTTCTCTTATATACTACATTCTTGTCCATGGTGTCGGAATTCTGAAATATATAGAATGTATGTCCCAAAAGGTTCATCTGCAGAATTGCTTCCTCTGCGCTCATGGGTTTTGCGGAATAGGTTTTTGTTTTTACTATTTTAAATTCATTTTCTTCCTCTACATCGCCAAATTCCGCTTCGTATTCAAAGGCGCCCAGTCTTAATTGCTTTTCGAGTCGGGTTTTCTGCTTTCTTATCTGTCTTTCCAGTACATCCTCAACTCTGTCTATAGATGCGTACATATCGGGCTCTGTAACCTCTGCTCTGTAGATTATGCCCTTGTGTTGTACCGTTACTTCTATTGTGTGGTTGTCCTTTTGTACAGATAGTGTTACATCTGCAGTAGCTTCATCTCCAAAGAATTTGTCAAGCTTGGATAGCTTGTTTGTGGTATAATCTCTAAGACCGGGTGTAACATCAATTTTTCTTCCTGTGATTTGTAATTTCATACTTATACCTTCTTTCGCAATGAATTGGAAGAATCATCATTCTTCTTGATTTCATTATACCACATATCTTGTGTAAAATCAATAAAACAAATGCACTTTTTATAAAGAAAACTGTTGAATTTTCATGACAGAAGTGTGTTAAATTTATGTTAAATTGTGATTTTTTATTGACTTTTGTGCTATTTCTGCTATAATGATAGTGTTGGAAATAAAAGGGAGTAGCCTACGATGTTTTCGTTACATATGCGTCAGTACGGTACAGAATATATTCTGTCCTGCGTATGTATTAAATGGCAAGACTTTTATCACTTGTGTGGTAGAGGTCTTTTTTTGTTGGCTGTTCCATATTACAGGAGGTATTAACGATGCAGGAACTTTTTGGAAATGTCCTGAACTTTGAATGGCCCATGCTTGTAATGTGGGCTATAGGCGGTATACTTATATACCTTGCAATAGCCAAGGATATGGAGCCTACGCTGCTTCTCCCTATGGGTTTTGGAGCGATACTTGTAAATCTGCCTATGTCGGGAGCTATAACTCAGGCAGGTGAGGAGGGTGCTCTCTCCATACTTTTTGATGCGGGTATTTCAAACGAGCTTTTTCCGCTTATACTATTTATAGGTATAGGTGCAATGATTGACTTCGGTCCGCTTTTATCCAATCCCAAGCTTATGATATTCGGTGCGGCGGCACAGTTTGGTATATTTATGACGCTTAGTCTTGCATCGCTTTTTGGATTTGATTTAAACGATGCGGCATCCATAGGCATAATAGGTGCGGCAGATGGTCCCACCTCAATAGTAGTTGCGCAGAAACTTAATTCGAGCTATGTAGGTGCTATAATGGTTGCGGCGTACTCGTACATGGCGCTTGTCCCCATAGTACAGCCACCTGTGATTAAGCTTCTTACTACCAAAAGGGAAAGATGCATAAAGATGCCCTATGAGGAGAAGAATGTTTCAAAGCTTACAAGAATACTCTTCCCCATAATCATAACAATAGTAGTAGGTATAGTAGCACCCAAGAGCGTATCGCTTGTAGGATTTCTTATGTTTGGTAATCTCATCCGTGAGTGCGGTGTACTCAATTCCCTTTCCGAAACCGCACAAAAGGTGCTTGCTAACCTTGTTACCATATTCTTAGGTATTGTAATTGCCACAAAGATGCACTATGCAGATTTCTTAACGGGCGAAACACTTCTTATAATAGCACTTGGACTTTTTGCCTTTATTTTTGATACAGCAGGCGGTGTAATCTTTGCAAAGATTTTAAATCTCTTTACAAAGAAGAAGATAAACCCCATGATAGGTGCGGCAGGTATCTCTGCATTCCCCATGTCTGCAAGAGTTATACACAAGATGGGCTTAAAAGAAGACCCCTCGAACTTCCTGCTTATGCATACTGTAGGTGTTAATGTATCTGGACAGATAGCCTCTGTAATAGCAGGCGGTCTTATATTAAATCTTATAGGTTAAGCACACGGGAATTGAACCCCGTATGCCTTAAATTTTTAAAATTTGCACACTTTTTATTTGTCGTCCTCGCAAGGCGTCAGCCTTCCTTCGTCCTCCGCATAAAAATTGCACTAAATTTTATGCATTTAAGGTCGAAGAGTTTTAAAATAGACAAATTTGTATGAGACAAGTAAAATCCCGCAGGGAATACTATAGGTATTTCCAAGAGATTTTATGCGGTATCAGACGAATTTGACATTTTAAAACCATGCGGGGTTCAACTCCCGTGTGCTTACTTAAACAGTCCTGTCCCTACGCGCACTATGGTGGAATTCTCCTCCACGGCTACGGCATAATCGTTTGTCATGCCCATAGACAGACACTCCATACTAACATTATCTAATTTTTTGCGCGATATGTCAACAGAAATTTTGTACAAATCCGAAAAAATTTGATGTAATTCGTCATTTTCCGCATCGAAAGGTGCCATGGTCATAAGTCCCCTGACCCTTATGTGCGGATAAGTGCTTGCCTTGCTTACAAAATCAAACACCTCTGAGGGAGAAATTCCGCTTTTGGACTCCTCACCCGATACATTAACCTCTATTAATATATCCATAACCTTGTCTATGCGTGCACACTGCCTTTCTATCTCCTCCATAAGAGAATAAGACTCAACGGAATGTATCATGCACACCTTGTCGGCAATGTACTTCACCTTGTTTTTCTGAAGATGCCCTATTATGTGCCATCTTACATCGCCCTTTACATCGTCATACTTTGACAAAAGCTCCTGTACTCTGTTTTCGCCAAGGTCGCAAAGTCCAAGCGATACCGCCTCGTTTATCCTGTCGGCATCTATTGTCTTTGTAACCGCAAGGATTGTAACGGAGTCGGGATTTCTGCCTGCCTTTTCGCAGGCTTCGGATATGTTTTTCTTTATTTCGTTAAGATTTTGTTCTATGCTCATGATATTTTTTCGCCTTCCTTTAATTCGCGTTTGGACGAGGTTACTACCTCATCATAGAGGAGAAGTCCTCCGCGCGAGGTGTTGTCCTCTTCCACGATTGCATAAACCGTATCCTTGTAGAGCACATTTACCTCTTTAAAATACACTATGCCGTCCACCACGGTAAATACTCCCGTTTTGCCGTCCTTTACCCTAAGTGCCGCTATGGGTACCTTGAGTCCCGAATATTTACTTCTTACAAGGTCTATCTCCACAAACCTTTCACGCATTGCCCATGTGCAGTCCTTGTCCGAGGTTGCAATTACAAGGTAGTTTCCGTTTACAGGGGTGGATATATAGCTAATCTTTGCGGCTGAATCGTTTTCGTGGTTTTTGGCTCTTATGTATACCGGAGAGCCTTCCTTGAGCTTTGATATCTCCTTTTGTGTGGCTACAAATGCCACAGACCATTGCGTGCTCTCTATGATTTTGCACACAGATTCTTTGGATTTCTTTGCTTTGTCACTATCGTGCATCTTTGTGACCGATTCAAAGTCATAGGGTGTCATTTCTCCTATGGCGGAAGGAGTTAAGATGTCCTCAAAGCCGTCTACGGTTGTGGTGTATATTCCTGCCGCAGGGGCATATATATCCTGCTTGGAGCCGCCGAGCTTCTTTTCGGCGTCTTCCTTTTCTTTCATAAGCTTTCTTAAGGTTTCATCAGTATAATCAACACCCTTTTGGAGAGCATTCTTTCTGTCATTTAAGAGGTTTAAGTCATTAAGTATACTCATAACCTCTTTCATGTCGCCGATTTCCGATGATTTGTATACCTCACGTACTTTTAAGTCCATAGCCGAGTCTACCTGAAATGCGCCAACCTCGCTTATACCAAACTGCTCGCGCACCTTGGTTATTTCTTCAATGCGGGCATTTATGCGCTGGAGAGATGCCTTGGCGCTTTCGTCTATCTCGGTTTCATATATGCTTGCTATGTGCTTGTTTTTCCTTACCATTTCGTTATCGTCGGCATGGGATTCGAGCACACCCGACTTTTCGGCTTCTATAACGGTTTCGTCACGTATTACAACCGCACTGAACGAATGTGATTTTTCCATTTCGCCGTGGCGTATTACCTCATACTTAATGCCGTCGGAAAATATGAGTGATACAATCACCGCAATAAGCATGACTGCACACGGAACAAGCAAAACTTTGAACAATTTTTTCATATTTTCCTCCTTTCAACAACATACTGAAAGCATGCTTCTGCTACCTCTTGCGCCGAAGAAAATTCATCCAGATTGAGCCATATGGCATCGGCATCGCGCTTAAACCATGTGAGCTGTCTTTTGGCATACTGTCTGCTCCCTCTTTTTATAAGCTCTATGGCTTCATCAAGCGATATTTCGCCCCGAATGTAAAGAAGCATCTCCTTGTATCCCAATGCCTGCATTGCGGTAGAGCTATCGGACGGACAGATTTGAGCTATGCGTCTTACCTCATCTTCGAGACCCATTTCTATCATGAGGTCCACTCTCTTGTCTATTCGCTCATAGAGGCTCTCTCTCGGGCGTGTAAAATATATTTTGTCTGTATCGTAGGGCGGCTCAATATCCTGAGTGCGCCTGTTGTAATCGGATATCCTCTCACCTGTGGCGTGGTGGTATTCCAAAGCGCGTATAACCCTCTTTACATTGTTGGGATGTATAGCCTTTGCACTCTCCTCGTCTGCCCTGCAAAGAAGAGAATGGAGATACTCCCTGCCTTTTTCCTCGCAGACACGCATCATTTCCTGTCTGAAAGCTTCATCGGCAGGCGCCTTGGACTCGAATGTGATGCCCTTTAAAAGAGAATCTGCATAAAGTCCCGTTCCGCCCACTACAAGAGCACTCTTGCCTTCTTGGTGCAGGCTCTCTATTACAGATGATGCCCTCTTAACATAGTCGGACACGCTGAATGTCTCGCACGGTTCGACCGCATCTATAAGATGATGCACCACACCCTGCGCCTCTTCTCCCGTAACCTTGGCGGTGCCTATGTCCATGCCCCTGTATATCTGCATGGAATCGCAGGATATGATATCTGTATCAAGCTTTTTGGCAAGGTGTACGGATGCGGCGGTTTTGCCCACCCCCGTAGGACCTGCTATTAAAACAACATGGGGTTTTTTCATATCTATTCTCTCTTGAACTGTTTTTCCAGACTGTATCTTGTCATTTTTACGGTTATAGGTCTTCCGTGAGGACAGGTGTTTATGCCGTCTCCCAGGGAAAGCACCTTGGAAGCGAGTGCCTTAAGATGCGTATCCGAAAGCATTGTGTTGCCCTTTAATGCCTTTTTGCACGCTATCATGTGAAGAGCTTCCTCGTACACACCTCTTACCATATTGTGTCTGTTTGCGCCCACAAGACTTATTATATCCGATACCGTATCCTTTATTTCATGCTCCTCCATGGTGCCCGGGGTAGCACGCACTATTACAGAATTCTTGCCGAATATTTCTATCTCAAAGCCTATCTGCAAAAAGAAATCTGCATTTTCCTCGATAAGTGTCATTTCCGCACCTGTTAAGGTGAGTGTCACGGGCAGAAGCATCATCTGCGACTGCACCTCGTTACTGTAAAACTCCTCTAAAAGCTCCTCGAAGCATATCCTCTCATGCGCAGCATGCTGGTCTATTATATACATTTCGTTATCTTTTTGGATTATAAAATATGTGCCGAAAACCTGACCCACATACTTAAAGTCCACATCCGCCTCGGGCATGGGGAGCTTAAACGCACTCGGTCTGTCGGGACTGTCGGGTACGGTGTAGGATATGTTTTCAAACCTCTGAGGCTCCTTTAGTCTTACCTCATTTGCCACCTGTTTTGGTATATGCGAAAATCTTTCTGTGTTTTCTTCGTTGTCCGAAATAACCGTGGGTTTTTGTATACTTATCTTGGGTGCGGACTCCACATAGGATTCCTTTAAAAGGTTAATCTGCTCCGCTTTTTCATAGACGGGGGCATTTTTCACATTGTTATCAAAGCTTTGTGCCTTAAACTCCACCTCGGGTACATATTTCTCGGCGGAAAGAGAGTTCTTAACTGCCCAGTAAATGCTCGAATATACCTTTTTTTCGTCCGAAAAACGCACCTCGATTTTGGCAGGGTGTACATTTACATCCACATTCTTAGGATCGGTGTCCGCCTTTAATACACATACGGGGTAGTGTCCTGTCATTACGCTTGTCTTAAATGCTTCGCTTACCGCTGAGGACATAATTTTGGACATGATGTTTCTGCTGTTTACAAAGAAAAACTGATGTCTTCTGTCCTTGCGTGCGATAGCGCCCGTACCCACATAGCCATGCACCGAAAAGCCCTCATCGGAGTAGCTTACCTCGGTCATGTTGCTTGTGTATTCCTTACCAAACACGCTGTATATTGCATTTAAGAGACTGCCGTCTCCTGTGGAAGAAAGTACGGTTTTTCCGCCGTTTATATACTGAAAGGCTATCTCGGGATGGCTTAGGGCAAGCTTATTTATAACATCTGTTACATAGCTTGTCTCTGCCGAATCGCTTTTTAAAAACTTCATTCTCGCAGGAGTATTGAAAAAGAGGTTTCGCACAATCATGGTAGTGCCGTCGGGACAGCCTGCCTCGTCGGAGTGGGTAACCTCTCCTGCCTCCACGGTAACGCATCTTCCCAAGGGTGCCTCTGCGGTCTTGGAAAAAATCTCCACCTTGGAAACTGCGGCGATACTTGCAAGAGCCTCGCCCCTGAAGCCTAAAGTGCCTATGGCATCAAGGTCTAAGGCAGTTTTAACCTTGCTTGTAGCATGGCGCTTAAAGGCGGTCTCTATCTCGTCAGCATCTATGCCGCAGCCGTTGTCGGTAACGCGCATGTACTGAATTCCGCCCTTTTTTATCTCCACCGTTACAGAGGTGGCGCCTGCATCTATGGAATTTTCGACAAGCTCCTTTATGACCGAGGCAGGCCTTTCCACGACCTCGCCTGCGGCTATCATATTGGATATCTCTGTAGAAAGTACATTAATCTTCACTTAATTCTCCTACCTTTTTCTGAAGCATAAACAGCTCATTCATAGCTTCAAGAGGTGTGAGGGTGGATATATCCACGCTCATTATAGCATCCTTTAATTCGTTTGCTTTTATCTTCTTTTCCCGGGCGGCGCTTATCTTCTGCGCAGTTGAGGTTTCTCTGCGCTTTTCGCCGCTTTCCACAGCCTCGAGGACTTGCTTTGCCCTCTTAATTACCGCATCGGGTACGCCTGCAAGCTTGGCAACCTCTATACCGAAGCTGTCGTCGGTGCCGCCTCTTACAATTTTTCTTAAAAATGTAATATCGTCACCGCGCCTTTTTACCGCTACGGAATAGTTCTTAACCCCGTCTATTGTGCCCTCAAGCTCTGTAAGCTCGTGATAATGGGTGGCAAAAAGCGTCTTGGCGCCAATGCTCCCGCATATGTACTCCGTAACCGCCCACGCAATAGACAGACCGTCATAGGTGCTTGTGCCTCTGCCTATTTCGTCGAGTATTACAAGGCTTTTCTTTGTAGCATTTTTAAGTATGTTTGCAACCTCGTTCATCTCCACCATAAAGGTACTCTGCCCGCCTGCAAGGTCATCTGATGCTCCTATTCTTGTAAAGATGCGGTCAACTATTCCTATGGTTGCATTCTTTGCAGGTACAAACGAGCCGAGCTGTGCCATAAGAGTGATGATGGCGCTCTGGCGCATATATGTGGACTTACCTGCCATGTTGGGTCCCGTGATTACGGAAAAACGGCTGTCCGAGGTGTTTAAATATGTATCGTTTGGCACAAAGAGAGTTTCTCTGCGCGAATTTTCCACTATGGGATGGCGTCCCTCGGATATTATGATTTCGTCGCCGTCATTTACAAGAGGGCGCACATATCCGTTTAAAGATGCCGCCTTTGCCAGAGAGCAAAGCACGTCCACAGTGCTTATAACCTCTGCCATTTTTTTAAGGCGCTCGATGTTCTTTGTGATGGTGCTTCGGACATACATAAAGTCCTCATACTCCAAATCATTTACTCTTTCTCTTGCGCCGAGGATTGTATTTTCCGCTTCCTTTAAATCCTGTGTGATAAATCTTTCACAGCCGGTGAGCGTCTGCTTTCTTATATAATCATCGGGCACCATGGACAGAAATGACCTTGTTACCTCTATGTAGTAGCCGTAAACCTTGTTGTAGCTTATCTTAAGGTTTTTTATGCCTGTTCTTTCTTTTTCCCTGGCTTCCAGCTCTGCAAGAAGGCTTGTACCGCCCTTCATAATCTTGCGAAGTCTGTCAAGCTCTGTGTCAAAACCCTCTTTTATGATACCGCCCTCTCTTATGGTAAGGGGTGTTTCCTCCTCTTCTATAGCCGAGTCGAGCAGGGTATAGATATCGGAAAGGTTGTCAAAATTCATAGAGGCTTCCGACATGATGGGACTTGCAAGCTGCGATATGAGAGACTGTATTTGGGGAAGATTTTCTATACTCTGCTTAAGTGAGAGAAAATCTCTTGCATTGCATGAGCCGTACACGGTCTTGCCTATAAGTCTTTCTATATCATTTATCTTTTTGAATGAATCTCTTAAGCTGTCCGAAATTTCGGGGTTTTGTATAAGCTCCTCCACCGCATCTAATCTTTTTTCTATAAGATTTACGGTTATAAGGGGTCTGTCTATCCATGACTTAAGCTTTCTTGCGCCCATGCCCGTACCCGTGTAATCGAGTATGCCGTAGAGCGAGCCTCGTTTGGATTTATCGCGCATGGTCTCGGTAAGCTCTAAGTTTCGTCTTGAGCTTAAATCTATCTCCATGTAATCACAGCTTTTAAAGTAGCTTAAGCTCTGTATGTGTGAAAGGTCTATCTTCTGCGTTTCCTTAAGGTACATAAAGAGTGCCCCGAGGGATTTAACGCATATTGGATTATCATTTATAAGGGGGTTTTTGTCTATGTCGGGAAATCTCTCGCCAAGCACGCATTTTCCGTTGTCATAATCATAGTACTCCTCGGGAACATAGCTGTCGTAGAAATCAAATCGGTTTTTAAGCTCCAACACGGCTTTTGACTGCTTAACCGCCCTGTCATTTATTATAATCTCGCTCGGCTTAAAGCACGCAAGGGTGTTTACAAGCTGATTTTCCGTAGCGGTGTTGTCTCCGTCTGTGGTGATAAGTTCGCCCGTGGTAACATCGCAAAATGACACCGAATATACATCTTTATCCACATACACGCTTGCAAGAAAGTTGTTTTCGTCCGAGGATAGAACTGCATCCATGTTTGCAGTACCGGGTGTTACCACGCGGATTACATCTCTCTTTACTATACCCTTGGCTGCCTTGGGGTCCTCCACCTGCTCGCAGATGGCAACCTTTTTACCGTTTTTTATAAGCTTGGCGATGTAATTTTGCGCACTGTGATAAGGCACTCCGCACATGGGTGCCCTTTCATCCTGACCGCAATCCTTGCCCGTTAGGGTTATATCGAGAATCTGCGATGCAATAAGAGCATCATCATAAAACATCTCATAAAAGTCTCCCAGACGGAAGAACAGAATTGCATCCTCGTAGTCCTTTTTAATTTCAAAATACTGCTTCATCATTGGTGATACAGCCATTTTAGTGACATCCTCCGCAGGACGAGCAGTTGCCCGAGCATGAGCCTTGCTGCTCCTCGCCCTTTACAAAATATGCAATTATGGAATTTACCTGGTCTATAAGGGTTTTAAATGCCTTATTTGCCTCTATATAGCGCTTTATGTTTTCGTTTGTCATGAGCTTTTGGAACGCCTGTTCCATTTCGGTCTGAATTTTTTCAAATTCTTCTTTTGTTACATCGGCGCTTGCGGCTCTCTGAGAAAGTCTTTCACGGGTAGACGCATACTCCATCATAAGCACCTGTGCATCCTTGTCTGCAAGCTGCATTTCCTCAGCACCTTTTAATGCTTTCATTTCGTCACTTTCGGCAAGCATCATACCAAGCTCTCTTGCCTTTTCTATAATATCATTCATTTTAGCATATCCTTCCTGTAAGCGACCATGTTTTTGCATCTGTAATCTCAACATCTGCAAAAGTGCCTATAAGGCTTCGGTCACCCTCAAAATTAACTGTTTTTCCGCCCTCTGTTCTGCCCATGAGCGCATTGGGGTTGTTCTTGCTCACGCCCTCCACAAGCACCCTTACGGTTTTGCCCAGAAATTCAAGGTTTTTCTTCTTGCTTATGGCGTCCTGCACCTCCAATAGCCTGTCAAAATTGCGCTTTTTGTCCTCGGCGCTTATTACATCGTCCATTTTGGCGGCAGGTGTACCGGGGCGCTTAGAGTATATAAATGAAAATATGGTATCATACTCCACCTCACGAAGAACTCTTAAGGTGTCTTCAAATTCCTCATTAGTTTCCCCGGGAAAGCCCACGATTATGTCCGTTGTAAGGGCGATATTTGGCATCTTTTCTTTTATTTTCGCCATCTTCTCCATGTAGGATTCTCTGGTATATCTTCTGTTCATGGCATAGAGCACCCTGTTATTTCCTGCCTGTATGGGCAGGTGAAGCTGTTTGCAGATTTTGTCCTCGGAGGCCATTGTGTCTATAAGCTTGTCGGATATATCCTTGGGGTGGCTTGTCATAAAACGCACCCTCTCTATGCCGTCCACCTGGCATACCATGGTAAGTAAATCTGCAAAATCTATATCTTCCGAAAGGTCATTTCCGTATGAGTTTACATTCTGTCCTAAAAGCGTTACCTCTTTTGCACCGTTTTCTGCGCAGCGCTTTACCTCGGCTATGATATCCGCTTTGTCACGGCTTCGCTCTCTTCCGCGCACATAGGGAACTATGCAGTACGAGCAGAAATTATTGCACCCGTACATGACCGAAACCCATGCGCAGGGCGATTTTGCCTTTTGGCTCGGAAGACCCTCTGCTATAAAGCCGTCGGAATCTGCCACATCGAAAACCCTTTTGGAATTTACAATTACATCGCAGAGTATCTGCGGAAATCTGTACAGGGAATGTGTACCGAATACTATGTCTATATGCTTGTACTTTTTGCGGATTTCTTCCTTTACACTCTCCTGTTGCATCATACATCCGCAGACCGCAAGGATTATATGCGGTTTTCTTGCCTTAAGATGCTTTAATGCACCAAGGTTTCCGTACACCTTAAGCTCGGCATTCTCCCTTACTGCGCAGGTGTTGTATATTATAAAGTCCGCCTCTTCCTTATCATTTGCAGGTGTATAACCCATTTTACAGAGCATACCCATTATGGTCTCGGAATCGCTCACATTCTGCTGACAGCCGTATGTCTCCACATAAGCTTTTAGGTTTTTTCCCTCGTTTATGCTTCTTACAGAGGCCATTATTTGATTTTGTCTTTCTATTTCCTCGGGAGAAATGGTTTTTTTCATCTTGAATTAATCCTTTGTAATTTCTTTTCTTCCGCCCATGTAGGGTACAAGTACATCGGGTATTGTTACAGAGCCGTCTTCGTTCTGGAAGTTTTCAAGTATAGCGGCAACAGTTCTGCCTATTGCAACACCGCTTCCGTTTAAGGTATGAACGAACTGTGCCTTGTCCTTGGGGGAATTTTTATACTTAATGTTTGCTCTCCTTGCCTGGAAATCCTCAAAGTTGGAGCAGGAGGAGATTTCTACATATCTGTTGTAGCTTGGCATCCAAACCTCTATATCGTACTTCTTTGCGGCGGTAAAGCCAAGGTCGCCTACACAGATAGCCACTACTCTGTAGGGTATCTTAAGAAGCTGAAGTACCTTTTCTGCATCTCTTGTAAGCTTTTCGAGTTCTTCGTAGGAATCTTCGGGCTTGGTGAATTTAACAAGCTCTACCTTGTTGAACTGATGCTGTCTTATAAGACCTCTTGTGTCCTTGCCTGCGCTTCCTGCCTCTGCTCTGAAGCATGCAGAATATGCCACATGCTTTATCGGGAGCTGGTCGCCGTCTAAGATATCATCTCTGTACATGTTGGTAACGGGCACCTCTGCAGTAGGAATAAGGAAATAGTCTGTACCTGCCACCTTAAATGCATCTTCCTCAAATTTGGGGAGCTGACCTGTTCCCACCATGCTTCTTCTGTGTACCATATAGGGCGGGAAGATTTCCTTATAACCGCTTTCCTCGGTGTGAGTATCTAAGTAGAAATTAATTACTGCTCTCTCAAGTCTTGCGCCAAGACCCTTATAGAATGTAAATCTTGTGCCTGTAACCTTACCTGCGGTGGGAGCATCTATTATGTCGAGACCTGCGCCCACATCCCAGTGTGCCTTTGGCTCAAAGGAGAATTCGGTAGGCTCTAAGAACTTTCTTACCTCTACATTGTCATCGTCGGTATCGCCGTCGGGAACTTCGGGATTGGGAAGATTGGGTACGGTGAGCATCTTTGCGTTTAACTCTTCGTCTATTTCTCTTACCTTTTCGTCCATTTCCTTGATTTTGTCGGAAAGCTCTTTCATCTGTGCAAATACGGGCGCTACATCCTCGCCCGCTTTCTTCATAGCGGGGATTTTCTTGCTCACCTCGTTCTGCTGACTCTTTAAGCCCTCCACTTCAAAAAGAAGCTCTCTCTTTTTGGCATCAAGCTCCAATATGCCGTCTATATCCACTACTTCTTTTCTTCTTGCAAGTGCGCTCTTTACTTTCTCGGTTTCTGTTCTTATAAGTCTAATGTCCAACATTTTCTGTCACTCTCCTATTATCGTATTGTATACATATTTTTGTGCCTGTGTCATAGCATACACATTAAGATTTCTTATGGTTTCTTTTGCTTTGTCCTTTTCGTCCGAGACAAGAAGCGTATATGCCTCTATAAGCGTGCGTGTTACCTCTTTGTCTCCGCCGTAGGCTGTAATCGCCATGTCGCTTTCCATGGTAAGCTGAGTTATTTCTTCCTTAAGTTTCTGGTTTTCTTTTTCCTTTTCAGACAGTGCGGTTTCTAATTTTTTGTTTTCCTTACTTAATGCCGACAGGCTCTGCTTTATACCTGCGGTTTCTTTTTGCTCTTTGTTTAACTCTTTTTGATAGTTATTTTGAGTAAGCCCTGCAAAAAGTATGAGTATAAGTGCAAAGGAGAACAAAATCGCTCCGTATATCCAGATAAATTTTGTGTTTTTCTTCATGAGTCTGCTCCTTCGTTCAATTTTTTTGAACATATCGTATAAGCTTTAAATTTGCGTTTTAAGCCGTTTTTGTGTCAAAAGGTGAAACTACCTTGACCCCTTTACAAAAACCCATTACAAAGGACGGGTTTTTGACACTTTATTTCGCAAAATTTTTGATTTTATTTCGCTTTTGGTTTTTATTTTTCGGAAGATAGTTTTTTGATTATTTTGTCCAGTTCTTCCGCAGAATAATACTCAATCTTTACAGTTCCTTTGTTCCCTTTGTCCGTTATCTTAACATTAGAACCCAAAACGAGTGAAACCTCTTTTTCCACTTCGTCAAATGCGAGTTTTTTGTTGAGATTTACTTTCGGCATCTTTTTGGGCGGTTTCTCTTTTATAAGCTCCTCCGTTGCCCTTACGCTTAAATCCTCGTCTGCAATCCTCTTTGCTATCTCGGCTTGCTTTTTCTTATCGCACGAAAGTATGACCTTGGCATGTCCAAAGGATATTTTGCCTTCCTCTAAAAGCTTAAGTGCGCTCTTTTCTAAAGAAAGAATTCTCAGGGCATTTGCCACAGAGCTTCGGCTCTTACCCATCTTAAGAGCTACCTGCTCTTGAGTAAGCGAGTAATCGTCCATGAGCTTTTTGTAGCCGAGTGCTTCTTCCACTGCGTTTAAATCCTGCCTCTGAAGATTTTCTATAAGAGCAATTTCCTGTGTTTTTAAATCGTCTATATCCATGACGATTGCAGGTATTTCCTTTAGCTTTGCCTTTTTGGAGGCTCGCCATCTTCTTTCGCCCGCTACTATTGTATAGAATCCGTTTTCGGCTTTCTTTACAATTATGGGGGTTATGACTCCGTGCTCTCTTATGGAATCCGCAAGCTCTGTAAGTGCCTCATCGTCAAAGTCTTTTCGCGGTTGGGCGCGGTTTGGCTCTACCTCGGAAAGCTTTATAAGCCGTATGCCATCACCATCCTCCGCTTTGGGCGGAGAGACTATTTCTTCGGCTTTTACATCGCCAAGGAGTGCATCAAGACCTCTTCCAAGTCCTTTTTTTGCCATTATGTATCACCTCTTGCCTTTATTACCTCCGCAGCAAGATTCATGTATGCTGTGCTTCCCTTGGAGGCTTTGTCATATATGTTTATCGGCTGTCCGAAGCTTGGCGCCTCGCTTAGCCTTACATTTCGGGGTATTACGGATTTGTACAGCTTTGGTCCGTAGTATTTCTTTACTTCCCTTGCTACCTGTGAGGAAAGATTTGTCCTTGTATCGTACATTGTAAGCAGTACTCCCTCAAGCTCAAGGTCGGGATTGAATGCCGCTTTTATCTTCTTTATGGTATTTGTAAGCTGGCTTAAGCCCTCAAGAGCGTAATATTCGCATTGGATAGGAATAATAACACTCTCGGCGCATACAAATGAATTAAGAGTCAGAAGTCCCAAAGACGGCGGACAATCTATTATAATGTAGTCGTAGCTGTCCTTAACCTTCCAAACTGCTTCCTTTAAAAGATATTCGCGCCTTTCTTCTGCCACAAGCTCTATCTCTGCGCCTGCAAGGTTTATGTTCGAGGGGCAAAGATACAGGTTGTGATATTCTGTTTCCAATATAACGGATGAGATATCATCACCGTTTATTATAACATCGTATACGCTTTTTTCTATGTTCTCTTTCATTATGCCCACACCGCTTGAGGCATTGCCCTGAGGGTCGGTATCTATAAGGAGGACCTTTTTGCCGTAGGCGGCAAGACATGAGGAAAGATTAACACTTGTTGTGGTCTTGCCGACGCCGCCCTTCTGATTGGCGACGGCTATACATTTGCCCATGATTTCACCTCTTTTGTATAATGTAATTCTATTGTATCACATCATAAAGCATTTTTAAATAGTTTTTTGTAAATTTTTTATTTTTTGTTCCACATGGAACATAAAAACAATGGTGTAAAGGTCAAAAACAACACTTGTGCTTCGCCCAATATACGATATCCCGTCTCACACTTGGTATGAATTTTGGGAACATCCAACCCAAATCTTTGTAAAAATGCTGCCGCGTCGACTCGACAACTCATGTCGACTCCGCTAAAATCGACGGACAGCAGCGGAAATTGATTTCCGTCGATTTTACGGCATTTTTACTTTGATTTGTGCCAGATGTTTTATCCCAAAATTCATAAGGCGTGTGCTACGGGATACCGCATATTGTGCGAGCGCACAGCGGAGGTTATCCGATAAGTTGCACATTGCGTATTTCAAGATAAAACAGATGCCTTAAATCAAGCAATAAAACGGAGAAAAATTACCGAAAATCAATTCCCGCTGCGGTTCGGTAATTTTAGCGATGCCGAGCTCTGAGTGAGCGAGTCATCGCGGCTCCGTTTTTGTGCAGATTTAAGACATATGTTCTTGAAATACGCATCGGGCAACGATTGGATAACCTTTGGTGAAGCGAATAGTAAATTTACCCTTTATAACATTGCTCTTAATAGCAAGTTTTCACACATCCGGCTAAAACGGTGTGCCGTATGTTCCACGTGGAACATACGGCACACAAGAAAAAAGAGGATTTGGTTATTTCATTATTTCTCTATCCTTATAAGATACTCATAATAATTATCTGTTTCGTCTTTTTTGGCGCTTGCCTCTATGCCCTTTTCGTTCATAAGGTTAATCGCCTTTGTTATTGTCTTAAAGAAAACCCTTACATCCGATATAGACCGCACGGCTTTTTCATTTGCCTTGTCGTCTATACCTTTTTTTATAATTCTTTCTATTAATTCGTCTGCCTGCTTTACACCAAGATTAAGGTCTGCTATTCGCTTTGCGGCATAAAGCTGCTCTGTTTCCGAGGACAAACGAAGAAGCGCTCTTGCGTGTCTTTCTGTAAGATTAAAATCTCTTACAATTTCCCTTACCGATTGAGGGAGTTTAAGAAGTCTTATCTTGTTGGCAATAGCACCCTGGCTCTTTCCGAGCCTTTTGGCAAGCTCTTCCTGCGTGATAAAGCATTTTTCCAGAAGCTCTCTGTAAGCAAAGGCCTCCTCCATAAAGGTGAGGTTTTCCCTCTGAATGTTTTCCATAAGTGCCACTATTGCGCTGTCCTCATCGTCCATGTCGAGTATAATTGCAGGAATTTTGAGGTTGCCTGCAAGTGCGGCAGCCCTAAGTCTTCTTTCCCCTGCCACAAGCTCATATGTACCATTGGGTTTCCTGCGTACACATACAGGCTGAAGCACTCCGTACTGCCTTATAGAGTCAGAAAGCTCCTTTAAGCTGTCGTGCGAGAACACCTTTCTGGGTTGATTGGGATTTGGTATCACAAGATGAATGGGAAGACAGACAACACTTTGAGTGCCCGACACGGGAAGTCCCATGGGGTCGCCCCCTGTTAGCTGTACTTTCATCTTCTTTAGTAGCTGCATAGTTTTCCTCCGTTCGTAATTTTCTGTACCTTAATTTTATCAGATATGAATAAAAAAAGAAACAAAAACCGTTCGCCCCAAAAAGACACAAAAAAATAAGAACCGCTTTATTTAAGCGGTTCTTTTGCAGGTTTTGGTGCCTTGCGAGGATATTTTGTCGGTGTGTGCGATATCTTTTTTATTATAACTATATTGTGGTTTAAGTCTGTATCGCTAAGGTCATAGCTCTGTATCCTTACAAGCTCTCCGCCAAGAAGCTTTATGGCTTTTTGTGCCTCTTGTGCTTCCTCCTCTGCCTTTGGACCCTTAAGGCTTACAAAGAGTCCCCCCACCTTTACAAATGGCATACAAAGCTCACAAAGAGTAGTAAGGTTTGCCACCGCGCGCGATACACACACATCGTATTTTTCGCGGTAGTCCTTATTTACTCCAAGCTCCTCGGCTCTTGAATGCACCGTCTCTACACCGCTGAGACCAAGAGCAGATATAACCTCATTTAAAAAACCTATGCGCTTTTGAAGAGAATCTACAAGTGTTAAGGAAATATCGGGGTTTGCTATCTTTACGGGAAGTCCGGGAAAGCCCGCCCCCGTGCCTACATCTATTACGCTCATACCGCCCTCTACAATTCCCCTGGCGGCATTTAAAGAGTCCAGAAAATGTTTTACTGCAACCTCGTCTTCTTTGGTAATAGCGGTAAGATTTATCTTTTCGTTCCACTCGGTAATGAGAAGAAAATACTTGTAAAAGTCATCACAGGTCTTTTCGTCTATTGAATTTTGCATGAGTATGTCTTTTAAAGCCATATTAATCTCCTTTTGTATTAAAGTTCAAAATTATTGAACATTTCTGTTATCTGGCGCCCTGAAGATGCACTATAAGCACATTCATATCCGCAGGGGACACACCCGATATTCTCGATGCCTGTCCGAGCGACTTGGGGCGTATTTTCTCGAGCTTTTGTCTCGCCTCGATTCTAAGTCCGTAAACTGAGGAATAATCCATATCGTCGGGGATTTTTCTTTGTTCAAGTTTTTTGAACTTTTCAACCTGTTCAAGCTGTTTCTTTATATATCCGTCGTACTTAATCTGTATGTTTACCTGCTCGGCTGTGTATTTATCCAATACAGGTCTTTTCGGGTCTATAGGAGAAAGCGCCTCATAGGATAGCTCGGGTCTTCGTATAAGCTCAGAGAGCTTTATTCCCGTTGTAATAGGCGTGCTTTCATATTTTTCCAAAAGCTCTATTACTTCCTTATTAGGTCCTACCGACACAGAGTTTACCCTCTGTATCTCATTTTCTATTTCTTCTTTTTTCTTAAGGAATTTTGCGTATCTTTCCCGGGATATAAGACCTATTTCGTAACCCTTGGGAGTAAGACGCAAATCCGCATTGTCCTGACGCAGAAGCAGTCTGTACTCGCTTCGGCTTGTCATCATGCGGTACGGCTCGTTTGTACCCTTTATGGTAAGGTCGTCTATAAGAGTGCCTATATAGGACTCGCTTCTGTCCAGAGTAAATTCACCTTTGCCAAGGCACTTTAATGCTGCATTAATTCCTGCAATAAGTCCCTGTGCCCCCGCCTCCTCGTAGCCCGAGCTTCCGTTGAACTGACCTGCTCCGTAGAGACCCTTATGGTCTTTAAATTCCAAAGTGGCATTAAGGCAGGTGGAGTCTATGCAATCGTATTCTATAGCATATGCAGTACGCATCATAACTGCATTTTCAAGTCCAGGTACGGAGTGAAGCATTTTAAGCTGTACCTCCTCGGGAAGCGAGCTGGAAAAGCCCTGTACATACATCTCCTCTGTATCAAGTCCCATCGGCTCTACAAAGAGCTGATGGCGGTTTTTGTCGGCAAATCTTACTACCTTGTCCTCTATGGACGGGCAGTATCTCGGGCCTACACCCTCTATCATACCGCTGTAGAGAGGGGAAAGATGAAGATTGTCCTTTATTATCCTATGTGTTTCCTCGGTGGTGTAGGTAAGGTGGCATACCACCTTGTTTTCGCCCGTGTCCTCGGTTTCAAAGGAAAAGGGCACTATTTCATCGTCGCCCTCCTGTACTTCCATCTTTGTAAAGTCCACAGAGTTTTTGTTTATTCTTGCAGGTGTTCCTGTCTTAAAACGGCGAAGCTCTATACCTGCATTTTTTAAGCATTCTGCAAGATAGTTTGAGGGGAATACTCCGTCGGGACCGCTTTCGTAGCTTACATCTCCTACAATTACTCTACCCTTTAAAAATGTACCTGTAGCAATTATGGCACACTTTACATTAAAGCGCGCGCCTATTCTTGTAAGAACGCTCTTTACACTGCCGTCTTCGGCAAACTCTATATCCACTATCTCCGCCTGCTTTACATGCAGATTATCGGTATTTTCCAGAGTGTGCTTCATTTCGTCCTGATATTTTCTTCTGTCGGACTGCACTCTGAGGCTGTATACAGCAGGGCCTTTGCCCTTATTTAACATTCTCGACTGTATAAAGGTCTTGTCTGCATTTTTGCCCATTTCGCCGCCGAGTGCATCTATCTCACGCACCAGATGACCCTTTGCCGTACCGCCTATGCAGGGGTTGCATGGCATATTGGCAAGGGTATCCATGTTTATAACAAAGAGTATGGTTTTTGCACCAAGCCTTGCCGAGGAAAGCGCCGCCTCACACCCTGCATGGCCGCCGCCTATTACGGCTACATCGTATTCACCTGCAAAATATTCTCTCATGTTTTCACCCTACTTTCCTACACAGAAGCTGTGGAATATCCTGTCCACAATCTCCTCCGCCACCGTCTGACCCGTGATTTCGCCAAGGGCAGATATGGCATCCTCTATGTCTATAAAGGTCATATTAATTTCCATTCCGCTTTCGATTGCATCTATGGCGCCCTCCAATGCCGAAGATGCCTTTATAAGAGCATCCGTATGGCGTACATTTGTGATTATGGCTCTGTCGCTCTCTGCTATATCGCCCACAAAGTACATATCCCTTATTGCGTTCTCCAATACATCAAAGCCCATGCCCGTCTTTACCGAGAATTCTATAACCTCGTCAAATCCGCCGCCAAGCCGCTTGTAATCGAAGCATACACCATCCTCTGCCTTATTTATAAGAGCGATTTTTGTCATACCTTCAAGATTTGTTATTATCTCATAGTCATTTTTGTCAAGCTCTCTTTTGGCATCCGTTACAAAGAGCACCAAATCGGCATCGGTTATTACATCCATAGCTCTTTTTACGCCTATTTTTTCTATGGTATCGTCTGTTTCCCTTATGCCTGCAGTATCAAAGAGATTGAGCCTTACACCGCCCAAGGTAACACTTGCCTCTATGGTATCGCGGGTTGTGCCCTCAATGTCTGTAACTATGGCTTTTTCATCCTTGCACAGCATATTTAAGAGCGAGGATTTACCTACATTGGGCTTACCTGCTATGGCACAGTTTATACCTTCCTTAATTATGGCACCGTCATTTGCGCCCTTAAGAAGTATTTTTATCTCTCCAAGGCACTCTTTTAATCCGTTTAAATATTCCTCGTCCGAAAGAGGCTCCAAATCCTCGTCTGCAAAGTCTATAAGCACCTGTAGGTGCGCCGTTAATGTAAGCAGCTTTTCCCTTACGGCATTGATTTTGGAAGATAAGATGCCCTTGAGCTGATTTACAGATACTCTGTGGCACTGGTCCGTCTCCGAATTTATAATATCTATTACAGATTCGGCAGAGCACAAATCCATGCGCCCGTTTAAAAACGCCCTCTTTGTAAATTCGCCCGGCTCCGCAAGGCGCGCGCCTGCACTAAGAAGCGCCGAAAGGATTTCCCTTGTGCTTATATGAGAACCGTGACAGCTTATCTCCACCACATCCTCGCGCGTGTAGGTGCGGGGAGCAAGCATAACAGAACAAAGCACCTCGTCTATTACGGAAGAATCCCCTCTTACCGCAAAGCCGTGTGTTATGGTGTGCGATTTTGCATTTTTGAGAGTTTTGCCATATTCATTTTTAAAGACCTTGTCTGCAATCTCCACGGCATCGGCGCCTGTTACACGCACTACCGATATACCGCCCTTACCGGCGGGGGTGGATACTGCAGCTATTGTATCGTCAAAATTCATATCTTTTCTCCAACAAAAAGGTTGCCGAGCTACCGACTATTTCGGCAAGCCAATCGGCAACCAATTTTTTAAAAACTATTAATCCTTCTTTAATGCTATAACTACTTTTCTTCTTACACCCTGACCTACACTGTATGTAGTAACCTTGTCGTGATCCTGAAGTGTAGCGTGGATAATTCTTCTCTCGTATGCATTCATAGGCTCTAATGATGTGTTTCTGCCGCTTCTTACTACCTTTGCAGCAAGCTTCTTTGCAAGGGATTCGAGAGCTTTTACTCTCTTTTCTCGGTAGTTCTCGGTATCTATGGAAACCTTTACAAAGTCGAGGTCACCTCTGTTTACTACAAGGCTTGTAAGGTGCTGGAGAGCATCGAGTGTTTCGCCTCTTTTGCCTATTACCATGCCCATGTCGGGACCCGAAAGCTCTATAGCCATCTCCTTGCCGTCCTCTTTAACATCCACACTTACCTCTTCGCCAATGATGGAAAAGATTCCGCCAAGAAAGTCCTGTGCTCTTTTGCCAAGCTTTTCTTCGTAGCTAACCTTAACTACGGCATCCTTGCCGCCTATACCGAGAAAGCCCTTGGTGCCTTCTTCTATAACCTCTATCTCTACCTCATCTTCTGTGAGACCGAGCTCTGAAAGTGCAAGCTCTATTGCCTCTTCTTTTGTTTTGGCTGATTTTTCAATAAAGTTTGACATCTCTTAACCTCTTTTTTTCTTTTTCATATTATATCTTTTCATTTTTTCGTCAATTTTCTTTTGCCTTTCCTCGTCCTTAAGCTCGATTTCTTTGGAAAGCTTTATGTTGTAGTACTTATTGAGCACTATATTCTGCAAAAGTCCCAATACATTGGATACTGTCCAGTAAAGACCCATTGCGGCAGGGAAAGTAAATGTAAGCCACAAGGTCATAAGGGGCATAACATATGTCATAGTTTTTGTCATGGATTCTGCGGAATTTTCATTTCCTGTGGTCTTCTGGTCGGGAGAAAGCACTCTCTGGGGAGCTTTTTTCTCTTTCTTGTCTTCCTTCTTGCCGTTCATCATGGTGGAAATCTTGCTTGTGAGAAGTGTGGTTACGCAGGAAAGCACGGGTATTATAAGTGCGGTAAGTCCCACAAGACCTACAGTTCCTGCCATAACTCCTTTTAACTCATCCCACGGAGTTGTAGCAAGGTCAAGACCGAAGAAATTAAAGTCAAGCTTACCCATCTTTTCGGCGAGTGCTATCTGCGCGCCTGCTATCTTTTCGCTTATGCCCTCTGCCTTTAAGAGAGCTGTAATCTCCTTGGCTGAGTAGCCAAGTACATACTGCACGGGCTTTTGGATAACCTGATAAAACGCAATAAGTATAGGAAACTGTATAAGAAGCGGCAAGCATCCGCCCATGGGATTAACACCATACTCTTTGTAGAGCTTCATTGTTTCCTGGGACTGTCTTTCCTTGTCGTATTTATACTTTTCCATAACCTCCTGAAGCTTAGGCTGAAGCTTTTGAGTCTTTGTCATGGACTTCTGTTGCTTTAGCGTAAGCGGGAGAAGAATAATCTTGATAAGTACGGTAAGTAAAATTATGGATAAACCATAGTTTTCTACAAATCCGTAAATGAAATTAAGCATATAGCCAAACGCCATATAAATATACTTCATTTCAACCTCCTATAAGCGGGTCGTAGCCACCCTCGCAAAAGGGATGGCACCTAAGTATTCTCTTTAAAGCCAGGTATGAGCCCTTTAGTGCTCCGTATTTTTCTACAGCCTGCATCGAGTAGTCCGAGCAGGTGGGGTAGAATCTGCAGCAAGGCTTCTTTAAGGGCGATATTCTCTTGCGGTAAAATTTAATTATACAAATAAGAACTCTTTTCATACAATATCCGACTTTTCTATACAATATTTCATGGCAGATAATGCCTTGCTGTAAGGCACATGTGCCAAAGCTGCCCTTGCGGCTATAATGACATTGTAGCCACATTCAGTCTCAGGCATACATTCTCTGTAGGCAGCACGAATAAGCCTCTTTGCACGATTGCGGTCGTGTGCCTTACCAACTGCCTTGGATACTGTGATGCCAAGGCTGCTTTTGCCCTTTTTGTTTTTGTAATAATGAAAAACCATACAATCGGAAACGATTTTCTTGCCTTTTCTGTACGCATAAGTAAATTCCCGATTAAGTTTAACAGTACCTCTCATAATCATCACCTATACAAAAAACGGAACGGTCAGGGCTGCTTTGCATCTTATACAAAGTCTTGGACCGTTCCCTACAGTTCTCTTGTAGGATTGAGACTGGCTCAATCGTTAATTGACTCAAAATGCTTAAGCGGATAAAACTTTTCTACCCTTTAATCTTCTGCGAGCTAAAACCTTTCTGCCGTTTCTGTCGCTCATTCTTGCTCTGAAGCCGTGAACCTTGCTTCTGTGTCTTACATTAGGCTGGAATGTTCTTTTCATTAACTCTACACCTCCTTACAAAGTACAGCTGTAACTGTCGGGATTCCCCAAACACTTGTTTAGGGCTGCTCCGCCGCGTACAAAGCGGATGCACTGTCCCGCCAAAAATAATCTGCCGACTAAAAATCACATCTAATTATATACCATAGAGGTTTGTTTGTCAACATAAATTTTTCGTATTATCCTATAATTCGGGTATTTTGGAGTATTTTATCCACATTGACATATGAGTTTTTAACATATATAATGTAAGCAGAGGTGACATAATGCGTCTTGATAAATTTCTTTCAAACAGCGGCAAAGGAAGCCGTAAGGAAATAAAACAAATTTTAAAAGAGGGTACCGTTACGGTAAACGGCAAGGTAATAAAGGATGCCGCATACAAGGTAGACGAAGTAAATGACAAAGTTTTAATCGGAAATCTACCTATTATATATAAGCCCTTTGTGTATCTTATGCTAAATAAACCCCAAGGCTATGTAAGCGCCGTTTACGATAAGAAGCTTCCCGTTGTAACCGACCTTGTACCCGGGGAGTATGCACACTACGAAGTGTTCCCCGTGGGAAGACTCGACATAGACACCGAGGGACTTCTTATTCTTACAAATGACGGCGACCTGTGCCACAGACTGCTCTCTCCCAAAAGCCATGTGGACAAGACCTACTTTGTGCGATGCGAAAAAGATTTTAGGGAAAGCGACATACAGTTATTTAAAGACGGAGTTGTGTTGGACGATGGCTACAAAACCATGAGCGCCGTGCTCAGAATAGATACTGCCTGTCCCCACGAATGTCTTCTTACAATACAGGAGGGCAAATTCCATCAGGTAAAACGCATGATGGAGGCAATAGATAACAAAGTGGTTTACTTAAAGAGGGTAAAAATGGGCTCTCTCTCACTCGATGAACACCTGTCGCTTGGCAAAATACGAGAGCTTACGGATGATGAGATAGAATCTCTAAATTAATCCTCTAATAAACAGTTTTGTTTGTGCAAAAACAACAAATTTTATCATATTTAATCTTGGCGCAAAATTTGACATATCAATTTTATCATACTTTTTAACAAAAACGCATGTTCAAATTGTGCAAAAACTCTAATTTTTAATTTGCCAAAGTCGTTTTCTTTAAATTTTAGTGTACATTTTATGCAATCTGTATAATTTGCGGGATTTATTTTGTCATTTTAACCATTGGCACAAAGCAAAAAATATGATAAAATACACTTAATAATTGTTTAGATGATACTTTAGGAGGTTATTGTAATGGCAAGTTTAAGCTTACAACACATCTATAAGAGATATGACGGCGGAGTTACTGCTGTTTCCGACTTCTGCCTCGATATCGAAGACAAGGAGTTTATCGTTCTTGTTGGTCCTTCCGGTTGCGGTAAGTCCACAACACTCAGAATGATTGCCGGTCTTGAAGAAATCTCTGACGGTGAACTTTACATAGGTGACAAGCTTATGAACGATGTTCCCCCCAAGGACAGAGATATAGCAATGGTTTTCCAGAACTATGCTCTCTATCCCCATATGACCGTATTTGACAACATGGCATTCGGTCTTAAATTAAGAAAGATTAAAAAAGAAGAAATATCCAGAAGAGTTAATGAAGCTGCTAAGATTCTCGACATAGCTCACCTTCTCGACAGAAAGCCGAAGGCTCTCTCCGGCGGTCAGAGACAGCGTGTTGCTCTCGGTCGTGCAATCGTAAGAGAACCTAAGGTATTCCTTATGGACGAACCTCTCTCCAACCTCGATGCTAAGCTTCGTGTACAGATGAGAACAGAAATCTCCAAGCTCCATCAGAGACTCCAGACAACATTTATCTATGTTACACATGACCAGACAGAGGCTATGACAATGGGTACAAGAATCGTTGTTATGAAAGACGGCTTTATCCAGCAGATAGATACTCCTATCGGTCTTTACAACAAGCCTACAAATATGTTCGTTGCAGGCTTTATCGGAAGCCCCCAGATGAACTTTACAGACTGTGTAGTTGGTGCTAACTGCGAATCTCTTACATTCGACGGTCACACAATCAATCTTCCCGAGGGCATATCCAATAAGCTCAAGGCTGCAGACTGCGCAGGCAAGGAAGTAGTTCTCGGTATCAGACCCGAAGATATGCACGATGAAGAAGCATTCTTAAATTCTTCTCCCGAAAGTGTTATCGATGCTTTCGTAGAAGTTACAGAAATGATGGGTGCTGAAACATTCCTCTACATGTTAATCGGCGAAACCAGATTTACCGCAAGAGTTAACCCCAGAACAACAGCAGTTCCTCAGGCAAGCATTAAGATTGCCCTTGACCTTAACAAGATTCACCTCTTCGATAAGGAAACAGAAGCTGTTATTCTTAACTAATTCCAATATAAAAAGGCAGCTTATTTAAGCTGCCTTTTTTGTTGAAAGGATTACACAATGATAAAGATTAAACGCATAATTATTACAATAGCTGTACTGGCACTTTTGTTTGTATTTGTCTTCCCTATGGGTGCGGATTTTCTTAATATTCCCGTATCTAAAGACGGCGGAGAGGTGCTTGTTACCATAGAAGACGGCACCTCTACCTATGGCATAGGTAAGGTCCTCAAGGAAAATGAACTCATCCGAAGCAGTATGGTTTTTTTGCTAAAGGTTAAGACAAGTGAGTACAGCGGTAAGCTTACAAGCGGTACATACACTCTTTCTCCGAAAATGACAATAACGGAGATATGCCAAAATCTCTCCGAGAAGAAACCCGTTAGGGAAACTGTAACTATTACCTTTCCCGAGGGCTACACTATAGAGCAGATGGCACAAACACTCGCGGAAAAGTCCCTTGTATCAAGGGATGCATTCTTTAGTGCGATTTCAGATAGCTATGAGTACGATTTTCTTAATGAAATTCCAAAGGACAAGGATTATACACATGCTCTTCAGGGTTTTCTGTTTCCCGACACCTATGAATTCTATGAGGACAGCTCTGCACACGAAATCATAAACAGGATGCTCGCCCGCTTTGATGAAGTTTATTTTTCCATGGCAACAGACAGCAAGGATATTTTTGATATAATAACAAAGGCATCCATGATAGAAAAAGAAGCAAAGCTTGAATCTGAACGCCCCGTAATCGCAGGTGTTATAGAAAACCGCACCTCAAGAAATATGCCGTATCAGATAGACGCAACCGTGCTCTATGCGGCTACAGACGGCTTGTATGATAACGATAACAGCGCCTTTATAGCAGATAAAATCAAAAATCTCGACTCTCCGTACAATACATATATGTACGCAGGACTTCCTGCAGGACCTATATGTAACCCGGGTACCACATCAATAAAGGCAGCATTAAATCCCGATAGCCACAGCTATCTTTACTATCATACCGATACAAAGAAAAATGACGGCTCGCATATATTTACAGAGACATTTAATCAGCACACAAGTACGATGAATTAATTTTATAAAAAGCTGTTTAAATAATATGAAACAAGTTGTATAATGTATCTGTCGGAGAAATTCGACAGGCAGTTCGGGAATGAACATTCCGTGGACGGCTCGCCCCAAACCCCATTACATAATGGAGAGGGGGTGGTTTCTTTATGGAAAAAATATTAACGAGAATATTGATTTTTACAATTATCTTTTTGATAGTTTTCGATATAAAGACAAATTAGTCGCCCACACCGTCAAATGTAGCGACTAATTTTTAATCGTTATTCTGGCGAGTCGTTCAACGGACTGCCTTTTTCTATATTTATTATATAAAATAAAACTTGTTTTGTCAACAATTTTGTTCGATTTATTTTTGTCATTTATACAAACTCTTATAACTTTTGAGACAAAATTTTTATATTACAAATTGCGACAGTTTTCTCGGTTGACTTTCGACCTTATATATGATAATATAATCTTGCGAAACAAAATTTAACATCTATTACAAGAAATAGTATTACATTAGTAAAAAATGTATACGCTCTATTTCTATTTCTTGTATTAGAATGGATTTTGTTTCGCGACTTTGGAGCTGTACGTTTTTTGTGCGTCGGCTCTGCGCCGGCGCATTTTTTAATTTATATCAAAACAGAGAGGAGAAAAATGCCAATGGAAGATTATAAGAAGATGTATTATGAGCTATTTAATAAAATCACAGATGTAATAGAAAACCTTAAAAAAATCCAGCAGGAAGCAGAATAAATATATTTATCTGGTACTGCAAACAAATAATATGCTTTGCGTAAGCAAAGCTACCTTATTCTAATGCCGCATTGAAATATGCGGGATTTAGAAAGGAAAAAGAGAAAAGGCAAAGCTATCGCAAACGGCAAATGCAATAATTCAGTTTCATTATGCATTTGCCGTTTAGTGAGGATTTATTGCAAAAATTGCAATTTCCGCAACGGCGATAGAGCTTTGCCTTTTATATTTTTGCTTTTCCCGCATATTTCAATGCGGAGGGGCAACAAGAGGCATGCCTAAATGCCCCTTGGGTTTTGTTTTATTCTTGTGTAGCTTCTTCTGTAGAATCTTCTTCCTCTTCCTTGCTTGCCTTTGCAATGGACACCACATTTACATCTTCTGCAAGCTTCATAACCCTTACACCCTGAGTTACTCTGCCGAACATGCTTATTTCATCCACACCTGTTCTTATTATTACACCGTCGGAGGTAATCATGAGAACATCATCATCGTCGGTTACTATTCTGCAGCCTGCTATAAGACCTGTCTTATCAGTTATCTTGTAGCCTGCTACACCTCTTCCGCCTCTGAACTGGCACTTAAATTCTGTGATATCGGTCTTCTTGCCGTAGCCGTTTTCTGTTACAGAGAGTAGCATGCCCTCATCCTTGGTAACATTTCCGCCTATAACATAGTCGTCTCCTTTAAGCTTGATGCCTATAACACCGCTTGCGCCTCTGCCCATAGCACGGACATCAGTCTGGCTGAACTTAATGCACATACCGTTCTTTGTGCCAAGGATTATGTTGTCCTCTTCCTCGGTGAGCGCAACCTCTATAAGCTCGTCATCTTCTCTAAGGCCTATGGCTATAATACCGCCCTTACGGTTGGAATCATATTCATCCAGAGAGGTTTTCTTTACAAAGCCTCTCTTTGTAATCATGGTAAGATACTTATCGGAAGAAAATTCGCTTATCGGGATAGTTGCAGTTACCTTTTCATCTGCTTCGAGAGGAATAAGGTTTACTATTGCAGTACCCTTTGCCTGTCTGCCCGATTCGGCTATTCTGTATGCCTTGAGCTTGTACATTCTGCCCTTATTTGTAAAGAACATAAGGTAATCGTGAGAGGATGCAGTAAATATAGTTTCTACAAAGTCCTCATCTCTTGTGGAAAGTCCCGATATACCTCTTCCGCCTCTGTGCTGACTCTTGTATGTAGAGGTGGGGAGTCTCTTTACATAACCGAAGTGTGTCATGGTGATAACACAGTCTTCTCTTTCTATAAGGTCTTCATCGTCTATCATATCTATGGCAGGCTCAATGGTTGTAAGTCTCTCATCACCGTACTTATCACGGATTTCGGTAAGCTCTTCTTTTATCTTTTCCATAAGCTTGCCTCTGTCGGAGAGGAGAAGTCTGTACTCCTCGCAAAGAGAGGTGAGCATATTAAACTCTTCATCTATCTTTTCGCCGTTTAATTTCTGGAGCTGTGCAAGGCGCATATCAAGTACGCTCTGTGCCTGAATATCGGAAAAACCGAATCTTTCCATAAGTCTTTCCCTGGCATCGTCGTAGGAATTGCGGATTGTCTCTATAACTGCATCTATATTGGCAAGAGCTATTCTAAGTCCTTCCAATATGTGCATCCTTGTTTCTGCTTTTTCCAAATCGTATCTTGTACGGCGTGTTACGATTTCCTCCTGAAATTCTATAAACTTGGAAAGAATTTCATTAAGTCCCATTGTCTTAGGCTTGCCGTCGCAGATAGCGAGCATGTTTATAGAGAAGCTGTCCTGAAGTCTTGTGTACTTATAAAGCTGATTTAGTACAACCTGGGGATTTGCGTCTCTTTTTAAGAATATCTCAAGGCGTATACCCACTCTGTCGGAGGAGTGGTCGTCTATGTCGGAAAGACCTTCTATCTTCTTGTCCTTTACAAGCTCTGCAATGGACTCAACGAGCATCTTTTTGTTTACCTGATAGGGAAGCTCGGTTACTATTATAGAGGATGTTCCGTCTTTTCTTTCTTCAATCTGCGCTTTTGCACGCACTATTACCTTGCCCTTACCTGTGAGGTAAGCGCTTCTTATACCGCTTTTTCCCATTATGGAAGCTTTTGTGGGGAAGTCGGGGCCCTTTATATATTCCATAAGCTCTTCTACCGATATATCGGGGTTGTCTATCTTTGCCATGACACCGTTTAATACTTCGGTAAGGTTATGCGGAGGAATATTTGTAGCCATACCTACCGCTATACCCGAGCTTCCGTTTATAAGAAGTGTGGGTATTCTTGTAGGAAGAATTGTGGGCTCTTTTCTCTTTTCGTCAAAGTTGGGAGCAAAGTCAACTGTATTCTTTTCTATATTTTCCAGCATGGTGTTGGAAAGCTTGCTCATTCTTGCCTCGGTATAACGGTATGCAGCCGGGGGATCTCCGTCCACCGAACCGAAGTTACCGTGTCCGTCTATAAGAGGATATCTCATGGAGAAATCCTGTGCAAGTCTTACCATAGCATCGTATACGCAAGCATCGCCGTGGGGGTGATACCTACCTATAACATTACCTACTGTGGTAGCCGACTTAAAGAACGGCTTATCCGAGGTAAGATGCTCTTCGTGCATGGAGTAGAGTATTCTCCTGTGTACAGGCTTAAGACCGTCTCTTACATCAGGCAGAGCACGGCTCACGATTACACTCATGGCGTAGTCTATGAAAGCCTCTTTCATTCTTTTTTCTATGTCTATATCTACTATTGTCTGCGAGTCGAAGTATTCTTCAAAATGCGAATCTTCGTATTTTTTATTCTTTGCCATTTTTAAGTGCCCGCCTCCTATACATCAAGATTTGTTACATACTGAGCGTTTTCTTCTATAAATATTCTTCTGGGCTCTACCTCATCGCCCATGAGAACGGAGAATATCTGATCTGCTCTCTCGGCATCCTCTAAAGTAACACGCAGAAGAACTCTGTTCTTGGGGTCCATGGTTGTTTCCCAAAGCTCTTCGGGGTTCATCTCACCAAGACCTTTGTAACGGCTTATATCCACCTTTGCATTGGGGTCGCCGTCCTTTAATTCTTCGCTTATGCGGTCTCTTTCTTCATCGCTGAATGCCACATGGCTCTTTTTGCCTCTTGAAATCTTATATAGAGGCGGTTTTGCAAGGTATATATGGCCTGCTTCTATAAGCGGAGTCATAAAGCGGAAGAAGAATGTGAGAAGAAGTGTCTGAATGTGCGCTCCGTCTACATCGGCATCCGCCATTATTATAACCTTGTCATAACGAAGTCTCTCTATATTGAATTCACCTGCAATACCTGTGCCGAGCGCCTGAATTACAGGAGTGAGCTTATCGTTGCCGTATACCTTGTCGGCACGGGCTTTTTCTACATTTAACATCTTTCCCCAAAGAGGAAGAATAGCCTGATACTTACTGTCTCTTCCGTTCTTTGCGCTTCCGCCCGCAGAGTCGCCCTCTACTATATATATTTCTGTCTTTGTGGGGTCCTTTACTATGCAGTCTGTAAGCTTACCGGGAAGTGAGCTTGAGCCAAGCGGTGTTTTTCTTGTGGCTTCTCTTGCTTTTCTTGCAGCAAGACGAGCTCTTGATGCAAGAAGTGCCTTTTCTACAATAGCTCTTCCTACATTGGGATTTTCCTCAAGGAAGTCTGCAAGCTTTTCTTTTACCATGTTTTCCACAAGGGTACGCATTTCGGAATTACCAAGCTTTGTTTTGGTCTGACCTTCAAACTGAGGTTCTTCAAGCTTTACGGATATAACCGCTATCATACCCTCTCTTGCGTCCTCGCCTGTTAATTCCTCATTATCCTTTAAGAGCTTATATTTTTTAGCATACTCTACAAGCACCTTTGTAAGCGCAGACTTAAAGCCCGTTTCGTGAGTACCGCCCTCGGTGGTGGATATGTTGTTTGCAAAGGATTCTATAATTTCATCGTAGCCGTTGTTCCATTGAAGCGCAACCTCTGCCATGGAGCCATTCTTTTCGCCCGATACATATATTACATTTTCATGTACTGTTTCAAGTGATTCCCTGCGGGATTTTTTATCATTGTAAAGATAGGATACAAAGTTCTTTATACCGCCCTCATACATGAGCTCTTCGGAAACTGCCTCTTCGCCTCTTAGGTCGGAAAATACTATCCTTACACCTGCATTCAAAAATGCCTGTTCGCGAAGTCTCTTTAAAAGAACATCGTACTCATACCATGTCTCTTCAAATATTTCGGGGTCTGCCCAGAAGGTAACCTCTGTACCTGTTCTGTCGGTCTTGCCTGTGTTTGTAACCTCACCCTGAGGCACACCCACCTTGTAGCTCTGCTCCCACACATTCTCGCCATCGTGCACCTTAACACAAAGCTTGGTGGAAAGCGCATTTACAACCGATGCACCAACGCCGTGGAGACCGCCGGATACCTTGTATCCGCCTCCGCCGAATTTACCTCCTGCATGAAGCACGGTAAAGATTACATCTATGGTAGAAATACCCATCTTGGGATGTATGCCGTGGGGCATACCTCTTCCGTTATCCTTTACTGTAACAGAGCCGTCTTTATTTAAGCTTACCTCTATTTTGTCGCAGTATCCTGCAAGGGCTTCGTCTATACTGTTGTCCACTATTTCGTAAACAAGATGATGAAGTCCTCTTACAGAGGTTGAACCTATATACATACCCGGTCTTTTTCTTACAGCTTCAAGACCCTCTAAGACTTGTATTTGGTTTTCGTTGTATTCGGTATTATTTAACATAGTATGTATCCTTTCTTTAATATGCTAAAAAATATTAAATGCCTTTGTATCGTTTGCTCTTTTTAAGAGTGTTTGTGAAGAAATGGGGGATATATAAAGGGTGGTTTTTCCCTTGGTATTTACTATTACATAGGATTTTGGAAGCTCATCATTTACGCTTATTACCTCGTTTTTCTTCTGACGGAGAAAATCCTGCGTTATCCTCGAGGTAGACGAGGTTTCCATATCCATTACAGCTACTATATCTTTGATTTTAACGCATATATCTGCGCCTATATGAAGATACATATTGTCCTCCCCGCAAATTTTTTAAAAAATTTGCTCTGCTTTTCCGCCCTCTACATAAAAATAGCTTCCCTTACCGTCATCCGACAGATTACGGTCAGTGCAGGTTATTATAACCTGCCTGCCCTCTATATTGTGAGTAAAATATTCTCTGCGCTTTTCGTCAAGCTCGCTTAGTACATCATCTAATAGGAGCACAGGCTCTTCGCCTGTTATATTTTTTATAATCTCGCACTCGGCAAGCTTTATTTTAAGTACAGCAGAGCGCATCTGCCCCTGAGAGCCGTATTTACGAAGAGATTTTCCGTTTAAAATCACATCGAAATCATCTCTGTGAGGTCCTGTCATGGTAATGCCCTTTTCTAAATCTCTTTCCAAAGATTCTTCGAGCTTTTTTATAAAATAATCTTTATCTGTAAAATTTTCTTTAATGCAAGGTGAATAAATTACAGAAAGCTCTTCATTTTCTGTTTTATAGAGCGAGACATACTCATTTATCTTTTCCAGAGCTTCCTGTCTGTACTTACTGATTACCACCCCGTAGGAAGCTAACTTTTCGTTCCATACATCTATGGTAGAGAGCATCTTTCTGTTTTTTATGATGTTGTTTCTTTGCTTTAATACCTTATAATAATTTATAAGATAGCTAAAATAGTTTGGTTTAATCTGACTTATAAAAACATCAAGAAAGCTTCTCCTTACCCCAGGGCCGTCCTTTATAAGATTTAAGTGTTCGGGAGTAAATATCACCATATTGGCAATTCCTATTAACTCACTAAGTTTTTCTAAGTTTACTCCGTTTAGCTTAACAGATTTTTTATCGGTAATATATATATCGGCAGTATTATCTCTTCCCATTGTTTCAAAATCAATTTTTATATGAGCGTAATCCTTGCCAAAGTTAATTACCTCTTTGTCGTGTGTACATCTGAATGATTTGCAGGTACAAAAATAATACAAGGCTTCTATTATATTTGTCTTTCCCTGTCCGTTAAAGCCGTAGAATACATTCTTTTTGGGATGAAGCTCTATTGCTTCTTTTTCATAGCTTCTGAAATTTTCAAGATATATTTTTTTAATTATCATGATTTTCTACTTTTAATACAAAGGAAGAATCCTCATAATTTATTTCTACAATATCGCCGTCATATATCTTCTTACCGCGTCTTTCTTCAATACTTCCGTTTAATGAAACATAGCCGTTTGTAATAAGATACTTTGCATCAGCACCGTTTTCGGTAATGTTTGCAAATTTTAGTAGCTGGTCAAGCTTTATAAATTCTGTGTTTATCTTTATTATTTCCATATTATCATCCCTTTAACCTTATGGGAAGCACCATGTACACGAAGCCCTCTCCCTCTGCAGGCTTAATTACACAAGGACTTTGCGCGGTGTTGAATTCAAATACCGCCTGCTCATTATCTATACTTTTTAATGTATCTGTAAGAAGCTTTGATGCCACGCCTATTCTAAGGTTTTCGCCGTGGTGCTCTATAGGCATATTTTCATCAAAGTTGCCTTTTTTGGAAATACATTCTATTCTTAAATTGTTTTCTTCTATATTTAAGATAATCGGAATTTTCGGGTCATCGTAATTTATGATGATTGACGCACGCTCTACCATATCAAGAAGGTTCTTTACATTAGTCTTCATAGTGATTGTGGAATTCTTAGGTATGAACTTTTCATAATCCATGAATTCACCCTCAAGAAGTCTGGAATTTACTATAAAGGTATCGAATTTAAACATTACGCTGTTTTCACATATGGTTATATCCACAATTGTAGCATCGTCTTTTAATATTTTTAAAAGCTCGTTTAATGCTCTTCCCGGAACTACAAATGAAAGGTCTTCGTAGTCTGTTTCGGGTATAATCTGATTTTTCAGAGCAAGTCTGTAGCCGTCTATGGATACGACCTTAAGATTGCTTTTTTCTATTTCAAACTTAGAGCCTGTGAGAATAGGTCTGCTTTCATTGTTTGAAATAGCAAATATTGTGCTCTTTATTACATTCTTTAAGTCGGAAGAATAGATTTTGAAGCTGTCGCCTGTTTCAAGCTTCTTTATTTCGGGATATCCCTCGCTGGATAAATAAAGAATGTTGAATTTTGTATTTAAGCAATTTATCTTGAGCTCGTTTTTGCCGTCTGTTTCTATTTCTACAGGACCATCGGGAAGCTTGCGTACTATGTCTGCAAAAATTCTTGCATCTACAATAAGACTTCCTTCTTCAAATATGTCTGCATCAAATATGCTTTCTATGGAAAGGTCTAAATCGCTTCCACTCATTTTAATCATATCTTTTGCTTCTATTCTTATACCTTTTAGTATATCTATGGCACATGCGCTGTTTATAGCTTTGGAGACAATAGAAATGGAATCCTGCAAAATTTTCTTTTCACATACAAACTTCATAAACTTTCATTCCTTTCTAATACATACAAAATAAATATATATATAATTTTAGTAGTAGCAGTAGGGGGTGTTGATATGTTGAAAACCCTTTTTTATAAGAATACTGCTAAGTTTAAAGCTGTTTATAATTTTTAAAAGTTATCCTTTTTAAAAGGGACAAATTGTGCATAAAATTTTTGTACACATTTTTAAAAAAAAATAATAAACATTTATATGTGCAAAACCATCTTAAAGCCTTGCGGTTGCTTACTTTGCGATATGTTAATTTCTTATGTTGTTTATGATGTTATCCACAAGGTTTTTCTTGGTGCGGTCCTCTTCCATATCCTTTTTGATTTTGTTTATACCGTGGATTATGGTTGAGTGGTCTTTTCCAAAGAAATCACCTATCTGAATAAGCGAGTAATTTGTGATTTCTTTCATTATATACATTGCTATCTGTCTCGGATATGCTACCTTTTGCGACCTTGTATGCGACAGAAGCTCGTTTTCTTTAAGATTGCAGTACTTTTCCACATTGTTTGCTATATATTCGAGTGTTATGGTCTTTTGTGTTTCTATTTCGTAATCTCTCAAGACTTCTTTTGCAAGTTCTATTGTTACTTCTCTGTTCATAAGGTTGTGGTAGCTTTTAAGCATCTTTACCGCGCCCTCTAATTCTCTGATGTTTGAAGTAATATTTTCTGCAATGTATCTGTATATAGGGTCTGCAATTTCCACACCGATTCGGTCTGCCTTTTTCTTTAATATGGCAATACGGGTTTCAAAGTCGGGGGGACTTATTTCATGTATACCGCTGCATTCAAATCTTGTGCGAAGTCTTTCCTCTAAAGTGTATAATTCCTTGGGAGGACGGTCGCTTGTGATTACTATGTGCTTATTGTTCTGATACAGAGCGTTGAATGTATGGAAAAACTCCTCCTGAGTATTTTCCTTACCGCCTATAAACTGGATATCGTCTATTAAAAGAATGTCTACAGTTCTGTATTTATCGCGGAACTCTTGATTTTTGTCATCCTTAATGGAATTTACAAGGTCATTTGTAAACTGCTCGCTTGTGGTATAGAGAATTTTTGCCTCGGGTCTCTTCTGCAAAATGTCATGGCATATGGCATTCATAAGGTGAGTCTTTCCCAAACCTACTCCTCCGTGAAGAAAAAGAGGATTGTAGTCGCTTAATTTATCGTCTATTACGCACTGGCTTATATTTTTTGCTATAGCATGGGCAAGCTCATTGGATTTACCTGTAACAAAGGTGTTGAAGGTATATGCAGGGTTTAAGTGCATGCCTATATTTGCTTCATGCTTTAATATTATTGTTTTGCCTCTCCTTTCTATAGTGGTAAGGGGGGATTTAACTATGATTTCCACATTAAATTCCTGTTTTTTTATAAGAAAGAGAGCTTCTTTGATTGAGGAAAGGTATCTTGCTTCTATTATACTCTTGCTGTAGTCGTACGGAACAAGAAGAGTAATACTATCCACAGAGATATCCACAGGAATTATAGGGTCTATCCACGTGTTGAAGCTTGATTCCATCATATCTCTTTTTAGGATTTCCACAACGCCTTCCCAGGTTTCTACAAGGTTAGTCATTTTAAAAAAATCTCCTAAGTAAAATTTATCCACATTGTTACATAAAATTGTTGATAAAGTTATCCATTTAAAATGCATAGTTATATACACTAATTATATCAAAAAAAAACGGATATTTCAAGAATAATTTAAAAAAAAGGCATTTTAAAACAGAAAAATTTTTTAAAAATAAGGGAACCGCGTATTTTAAAATACGCGGTTTATAATCTAAAATTTTATGTTTTATAAAATTTGCGTCTTTATTTCCTCTGTTTTTTCGAGTGCACGCTGAGATATAAGGGCATTTTTTTCTTTTTTCTTTTTTACCCTCTGTGTAAGAGGCTCTATTATGCCGTAGGTTACATTCATCGGCTGAAAATTACCTACAGAACCCTCGCTTATATAATGCGCGAGTGCACCTGTTGCGGTATAGGATGTAAAATCCGTCATTGTTTTTCCCGTGATGTATTCTGCCATGTTTATACCTGCCGCCATTCCCGAGGATGCGGATTCTACATAACCCTCTACGCCCGTTATCTGTCCTGCAAAGAAAATTTTTGGATTTTCTTTAAGCTGATAGTGGCAGTTTAAAAGCGATGGGGAATTTATAAATGTGTTTCTGTGCATCACACCGTAGCGTACAAACTGTGCGTTTTCGAGTCCTGGTATCATGGAGAACACTCTCTTTTGCTCGCCGAATTTAAGATGCGTCTGAAAACCTACTATATTATATAATGTGGCTTCCTTATTGTCCTGCCTTAATTGTACCACGGCATAGGGGAGAGTATTGTCCTTTAGCGGATTTTCCAGCCCCACGGGTTTGAGGGGTCCGAAAAGCAGGGTTTCCTTTCCGCGTTTTGCCATAGTTTCCACAGGCATACAGCCCTCAAATACGGTTTTATTATCCTCTCCGTGAAGCTCGGCAAGCTCAGCTGATACAAGAGCATTATAAAATGCTTCATATTCATCCTTTTCCATAGGGCAGTTTATATAATCTGCCGTTCCCTTGCCGTAGCGGGATGCCTTATAAGCTTTTGTCATATCTATGCTTTCGGCTGTAACTATGGGCGCTGCCGCATCGAAAAAGTGAAGATATCCCTCACCCAAAAGAGCGCGGATATTCTCGTAAAGGCTGTCCGAGGTAAGAGGTCCCGAGGCTACTATTGTGTATTCATCGGGGTTTAAGGTTTCGATTTCTTCATTTATTATTTCTATATTCTCATGGTTTGTTACCTTTTGGGTTACAAGCTTTGAAAAGGCAAATCTGTCTACCGCAAGCGCTCCGCCTGCAGGTACACGGGTAGCATCTGCGCACTCCATTACCACCGAGCCGAATCTTCTCATTTCCTCTTTCAAAAGTCCCACGGCATTTTCAAGTCCGTCGGCGCGCAGGGAATTTGAGCACACAAGCTCACAGAATGTGGGCAGATTGTGTGCAGGAGAATATTTTTGGGGCTTCATTTCATAAAGCTTAACTTTTATGCCCCTTTGTGCTAATTGCCAGGCGGCCTCGCATCCTGCGAGACCGGCCCCTATTACTTTAACTTCCATTATTTTTTTTCACCCTCGCATACAGGGCAATATTTATTTTTGCCGCGTGTGGTTTTTTGAAATATCATAGAACCGCATTTGTCGCACTTGTCCTTGGTAGGTCTGTCCCAGGAGGTAAAATCACATTCGGGATACGAGGAGCATCCAAAGAATACTTTTCCTCTGCGCGATTTCTTCTCTATGAGCTCTTTGCCGCACTTAGGACAATCTATGCCAAGACCTGTGACTATGGCTTTGGTGTTTCTGCACTCGGGGAAGCCGGGGCAAGCTAAGAACTTACCGAATTTTCCGTGCTTATACACCATGAGTCTTCCGCACTTTTCACATTCTACATCGGAAACCTCATCTTTTATTTCCACATTGCCTACCTTTTCTTCGGCTTCCTTTAAGATTTTTTCAAACGGGGTGTAGAAGCTCTCCATGAGGCTCTTCCACTGTATTTTACCTTCTTCAACTTTATCGAGGTCTTCTTCCATATTGGCAGTAAAGCCTATATCCACTATGCTTTCAAAATGCTCGCACATGATTGTGTTTACAATCTTGCCAAGCTCTGTGGGCATGAGAGATTTTTTGCTTCTTACCACATAGCCTCTTGCGGTTATGGTGGTAATGATAGGAGCGTAGGTACTCGGTCTGCCTATTCCCTTTTCCTCCAGTACCTTTATAAGCGAAGCTTCGGTATAGCGCGCGGGAGGCTGGGTAAAGTGCTGCTCGCTCTCTATCTTATCGCAGGAGGGAGTATCGCCCTCTTTTAATTCGGGGAGCTTGGATATCTTCTTTTCCTCAATATCCTCGCTTTCGGTATACACAAGAGAGAAACCGGGGAAGATTACCGTCTGTCCCGATGCTCTGAATGTGAAGCCTGCTGTTTCGAGGTCTACACTTACTGTGTCAAATATTGCATCTGCCATCTGGCTTGCTGTGAATCTGTCCCATATGATTTTGTATATCTTGTACTGGTCGGCAGTAAGCGAAGCCTTGATGCTCTCGGGTGTTATGTCGGGATATGTGGGTCTTATGGCTTCATGAGCATCCTGTGCGCTCTTTTTGGTTTTGTATGCCTTTGCCTTTGCGGGCAGGTATTCCTTGCCAAAGGTATTTTCTATATATGCTCTCGCTTCGGCTACGGCATCATCGGACACACGCAGGGAGTCTGTTCTCATGTAGGTAATAAGACCTATAAGTCCCTTGCCCTTTATATTGATACCCTCGTAGAGCTGCTGAGCCGCCTGCATGGTACGCTGTGAGGTAAAGGAGAGCTTTCTTCCTGCCTCTTGCTGAAGAGTGGAGGTTATAAACGGGGGAGCGCTTACCTTCTTTTTGTTTGCTTTCTTTATTGATGTTACGGTAAATACACCGTCTTTTGTGCTTTCGAGGATTTTATCTGCATCTTCCTTTGAATGCAGTTCTATCTTGCGGTTTCCTTTGCCGTGGAAGGATGCTGTGAATTTCTTCTTGCCCGAGGTAAGATGGGCATCTATTGTCCAGTACTCCTTGGAATCGAAGTTTTCTATTTCTTCCTCTCTGTCGCATATGAGCTTTGTGGCAACAGACTGAACTCTGCCCGCACTAAGACCTTTGCGCACCTTTTTCCAGAGAAGAGGGCTTATCTTGTAGCCGACTATTCTGTCAAGTGTTCTTCTTGCCTGCTGGGCATCCACAAGTTTTTCGTCTATGGCTCTGGGTTCTTTAATACCCTGAGAAACTGCCTTTTTTGTAATCTCATTAAAGGTTACACGGCACTTGTCACCTTTGTCTATATCAAGCAGGTTTGCAAGATGCCAGCTTATTGCCTCTCCCTCACGGTCAGGGTCGGTTGCAAGATATACTTTTGAGGCATTTTTTGCTTCTTTTTTAAGGCTCTTTACAAGCTCGCCCTTTCCTCTTATGGTAATGTATTTGGGAGTAAAGCCGTTTTCCACATCTATGCCCAAATCACTTTTGGGAAGGTCTATAACATGACCCATACTCGCTACAACGCTGTAGCCCGAGCCTAAGTATTTTTTGATTGTGTTGGCTTTGGAGGGGGACTCCACTATGACTAATTTCTTTTTCATATTCACAATTCCTATCTTTTTTATATGTTTTTACTCTGACTATAATAACCGCCTGCAAGCTTTATTATCTTGCCCCTTATTTCCAGCATAAGAAGATGTGCGCTTACTGTACCCGCATCAAGGCAGGTCCTTTCGCATATCATGTCCTTATGTACCGCTTCTTCCCTTATTGCCAGGAGAATTTTCTCCTCGACTGTGAGTGAGGAATCGGGATTTGCAGGGGAGGGTATCCTCTCCAAATCATAGGCTATGCTGTAGAAATCCATTATATCTCTTGCGCTTGTAAGCATCTGCGCGCCGTCTTTTAAGAGGTAGTTTGTGCCTTTGGAGGATAATGTGTTTATATTGCCAGGTACGGCAAACACATCGCGGTTTTCCTCGGTAGCGCATCTTGCGGTTATAAGCGAACCGCTTTTTAAATCTGCTTCTACCACTATGGTAGCCTTGCACATGCCTGCTATTATGCGGTTGCGCTCGGGGAAGTGGTATTTTTCCGCCTTGGCGCCTAAGGGATATTCTGTAAGCACAGCTCCGTTTCTTAAAATTTTATCCGCAAGCGCAGTATTTATTCTGGGGTAGATATTATCAAGTCCGCTTCCTATCACCGCAACGGTAGGATGTCCGCCCGCGAGCGCACCCTCGTGGCACTTGGCATCTATGCCCATGGCAAGACCGCTTACCACGGTTATACCATTTTCACTAAGTTGCCTTGCAATGTTATATGCGGCGGTTCTTCCGTAGTTTGTAGCCTTTCTCATGCCTACCATGGCAACGCACAGCGAAGAGTTGAAATCCATATAGCTTCCTCGGGCATAGAGTACCGCAGGCGGCTGATGGATTTTGCGGAGCATATCGGGATAGAGAGGGGAGTCTATGGATATAACCTTGGCAGAGAGCTTACTTAACTCTCTTTGCATATCTTTTGCTTCCGACAGGTCCTTTTTGGAAAGGGAATTTATATCTTCATCTGTAAGGATATTTGCATCTTTTAATTCCGATACCGTGGCAGAATATATGCTTTCTATATCGCCGAGACTAGATAAAAGTTTAAGTTTCTTTGTTCGTGTAACACCGCTCAGCTGAAGCCAAAGCCACAGAAGCTCTCTTTCCAAAATATCATCTCCAAAATTAAACTCTGTTTATTACATTACTATAAAGAAAGGAATTTGTAAAGAGTTTTTTTGAAAAAAGTTTAATATATAATGTAGAAAAAAGCTTTTTATAAAAGACATGGCTGTGTTTCCGGATAAGAAATTTGTCTGAAAACACAGCCGTTTTTTAAGTTATTGCAAATTCTCCGCTATTTCTTCTATAAAGAAATATTCATATCCTGCATCCGAAAGCGTCTTTGCTGCAGTGAGGAGCTTTTCCTCGGAATCGCTCTGATATGCAAAATAGTCCGGATAAGAATACTGCTCGTGTGTGGCGTAGCCTATAAATTCATTTCCCAGATGTGGCTTGAAATCTTCTTCAATCTCATTTAAGGGAGTGAGATTAAGGCAGGATGCATAGCAGAATCTCTTGAAATAAATTCCCGTTTCTTCATCCTTGTAAGCTTTGAAGCCCGTAAGAATCGAGTCACATATTTCCGAAGATATATGATTGTATCCGCAGATGGAGTTATCTATTGCCTTGTCACGTGTGCCTCGGGAGAATACGCCTGTTTCTCTTTTGCGGTTATTAAGAAGTCTTTGTGAGTGACCGTAGGGGAGAGAGTTGGGGTATCCGTTGTATTCTTCTCTTGAACCGTAGGAAGCTCCCATAAGCTTTATTCCGCTGTCGTATATTGCTTGGCATCCCTCCTTGGATACGGGAAGCCAGTGTGTAAGCACCGCCTTTGCAAAGCTCTTTTCACCCGCAAAGCGCTCTACCTCGCCCGTTATTAAATCCATTACTTTTTAACATCGTCATAGTCTGCATTTACAAAGGGATAGTCGGGGAATTCCTGAAGAGAGTGGAAACCAAATCTGAGCCAGTCGGAATTTTCTTCCCATTCCTTTTTGTAGGTGTCAGGCATATCTTTTAAGGTAAATTCGTCCATACCGTAGTAGAAATCCAGACGGTAAAATAAATTAAGCTGAACTTTAAGTCCGTACATATCGTGCGCTTTTTTGAGAGCTTTTAAAAAGTGATGGTCAAATATGGACTTGGGCTTTTGCCTTGCGATATCCCTTAAGCACCATATAACATCATCAATAAAAAAGAAACATTTTTTCATGTTAAAACCTCCTCGTGTTTTTCTTACATTATAGTTTTTTGCAGATAAAAATCAATATCAAAAACAACATATGGACAAAACAACGGTTTTATGTTATAATGTTTTAAACAAAAATGAGGGGAGAATACTCTTATGAACGGGATTCGTCTTGGTTTTGAAGCAGTTCCTACAATAGGCTTTGCCCATCACTTCCGTATGGAAAATTATATGCAGGACATGACCAATATCGAAAAGCCCGAGCTCTATGACAACAAGGGCATAGAGATAGTTTATATCAAAGAGGGAAGCATAATTGCCGAAGTCTACGGCAGAAAATATACCGCTGAGCCGGGGAGCATTATGATAATACTCCGCTCTCTGCCGTTTAAGCTCCATGCAAAGGACAGTGCGGTAAGGAGACATTGCACTCTGGAGCTTCGTGCAGAGTATACGCACAGTATAATATATGATACAGCCGAGGCAGACAAAAACACACCGCATCTTCTTTTGCCCTTTATAAATCCGCCCTGCAGAGAGAATGAGGAAATAAAGAAAATACTTTTTTCCATAGTATCAAATGTAGGTGCTCACGGAGGAAAGGGGAGCCTTGCCGACTCTGCTGATGCAATGCATATACTGTCTATGCTTGACCGCATATACCGAAAAAGTCTGTATGAATCCTCGGCATCTGTAACAGAGTACAGAATAAAAGCATGTATTGCCGACAGAATCCACCGCCCCATACCGCTTAGTGAGATAGCAGAGCACCTCGGAAGAACTCCGAATTACTTAAATAGCGTGTTCAAAAAATCAGCAGGCACGGGCATACACAGCTATATAAACAGGGAAAAAGTGCGCATAATATCCGAGCTTATTTTGGAGCGAAAACTTCCGTTTAAGAAAGCCTGCGAAAGCGTGGGAATAGAGGATATATCCTACGGCTACAGAATGTTCAAAAAGCATACGGGCTTAACTCCGTCTCAGTTTACGGAGGCTCAGAGATATTTTCGATAAAACTGCTAAAAAAACCTTACAAAATACAGGGCGTTTGTGCAATGTGCACATAAAATGCTCTGTATTTTTGGTATCTGCAAAAAAGGAAACAAGCATAAAAAAAGCGAAATATGTAGTATGCAGTACTTTTAATATTCAAGGAGGGTAAGACAATGTTTGTTACAGAAAAAATCAGAAATGTGTGCATACTGGCGCATTCCAATGCAGGTAAAACCTCGCTTTGCGAAGCTATGCTTCATAAAGCAGGTGTTATAGACCGTATAGGAAGCACACTCGAAGGAAATACAGTATCCGACTTTGACCCCGAAGAAATCAAGAGAAATATTTCCATAAACACATCAGTTATTCCTATAGAGTGGAACGGCGCAAAGATAAACTTTCTCGATACCCCCGGAACCTTCGACTTTGTCGGAGAACAGCTTGAGGGTGCATCGGTATGCGGTACTGCTCTTATAGTAGTAAGCGGTAAGTCGGGCGTAAGCGCAGGTACCGAAAGAGCATGGAACATTGCAGCCAACAAATCCAAGATAGTATTTGTAAATAAACTTGACGATATGAAGGCAGACTATGCCAAGGTTGTAGAACAGTTAGACGATGCTTTTGGTAAGTCCATAGCTCCCTTTACATTCCCCATAAAAGAGGGCGATAAGCTCACAGGCTTTGTAGATGTTATCAAGATGCGTGCCAAGATGTTCTCGCCCGAGGGTGACACACACCGCTACGAAGAAATCCCCGATACTCACAAGGATATAGCCAAACGAAGCCGCGACCTTCTTTTAGAAGCCGTAGCCGAGGTAAGCGAAGAATATATGGAAAAGTATTTCGGAGGCGAGGAATTTACCGAGGACGAAATCAAAGCTGCACTAAAGGTCGGCATTAAGGACGGCACGGTAGTTCCTGTTATCTGCGGAAGCGTAACGGCAAAAATTGGTATAACACACCTTTTAAATACCATAGCGGACTACATGCCCGCACCCAATGAATTTATACATATAGAGGGCGAAAACAAGAAGACAGGCGAAATAGCCGAAATCTTCTGCGACTCTGCAAAGTCCACCGTTGTGCATGTGTTTAAGACAGTAGTCGACAACTATGTGGGTAAGCTTTCTTACTTTAAGGTGCTCTCGGGTACACTTACCCCTGATACAATCCTTGTAAATCCCGCCAAGGGCAAGGAGGAAAAGATAAGTAAGATTTATGTTGTATGCGGTAAGAAGCAGACCGAGGTCAAGGAGCTTTGCGCAGGCGATATAGGTGCAACTGCCAAACTCTCCGTTACAGAGACGGGCGATACCCTGTGCGACAGCTCATTCCCTGTGGCAATAGGTGCCATAAGCTTCCCCAAGCCTGTGCTTTCCATGGCTATAGAGCCTAAGGCAAAGGGCGACGAGGAGAAGATAAGCGCAGGTCTTAATAAGCTTGCAAGCGAAGACAGAACATTCTCTCTTGTCCGCAACCACGAAACACATCAGACCATAATTTCGGGTGTGGGCGAACAGCACATAAATGTAATCTGCTCCAAATTAGAGGGCAAGTTCGGTGTGTCCGTGAACCTTGCAGAACCCAAAACTCCGTACCGTGAGGCAATAAAGGCAAAGGTAAAGGCAGAGGGCAAGCACAAGAAGCAGTCGGGCGGTCACGGTCAGTACGGCCATGTATGGATAGAGTTCGAGCCTACAGTAAGTGAAGAGCTTGTATTTGAAGAAAAGGTAGTAGGCGGAGCAGTTCCCAAGAACTTCTTCCCTGCAGTAGAAAAGGGACTTCGCGATGCCATGACAGAGGGCGTTCTTGCAGGCTATCCCATGGTAAATCTTAAGGCTACACTTTTAGACGGCTCCTATCATGCAGTTGACTCTTCGGAAATGGCATTTAAGACAGCCGCTTCCATAGCTTACAAAGAGGGTATTCCAAAGGCTAAGCCGGTAATACTGGAGCCTGTGGGCACAGCCAAGGTTGTTGTGCCAAATGCGTACACAGGCGATGTTGTGGGTGACCTTAACAAGAGAAGAGGCAGAATTTTAGGCATGAATCCCATAGATGCGGTATCCACCGAGGTTGAGGCAATAGTGCCTGCTTCCGAAATGAATAAGTATGCCACAGATTTAAGAGCGCTTACAAACGGCAGAGGAGCATTTGAATACGAAATCACAAATTACGAGGAAGCTCCTCAGATTATAGCAGACAAAATTATAGCAAAGGCTAAATAACACATTCATTTTACTTACGCTGTATTATATGGATACAGGCAAAAAAAGCGGATTTATTCCGCTTTTTTGTTTTATAAATATTGAATACGGTAAAAATTTATGATATACTTTTCATGTAATTTTTGTAGGAGATGATTAAAATGAGCATAAGAATAGGAATTTTCGGTTACGGCAACCTTGCAAAAGGAGTGGAAAGTGCCGTAAACAATGCTCCCGATATGGAGCTTAAGGCAGTATTTACAAGAAGAAACCCCGAAAGTGTAAATATTAAAACAGAGGGTGTTCCCGTGGTTAGTGCCGTGGATGCACCGCTTTGGAAAGACAAGATAGATGTAATGGTGCTGTGCGGAGGAAGCGCTACCGACCTTCCCACACAGACACCCGACATGGCAAAGCTCTTTAATGTGGTGGATAGCTTCGATACCCACGCAAGAATTCCCGAGCACTTCAGCAATGTGGATAAATCAGCATCACAAAGCGGCAAAGTGGCAGTAATTTCGGTGGGTTGGGACCCCGGAATGTTCTCTATAGCAAGAATGTATTCGGGAGCAATCCTCCCCGATGGCGAGGACTATACTTTCTGGGGCAAGGGCGTAAGTCAGGGGCACTCTGATGCCATACGCCGTATAGACGGTGTTGCCGATGCCAAGCAGTACACCATACCCGTACCCGAGGCACTCGAAAGCGTAAGACGCGGCGATGCACCCAATCTTACCACAAGGCAGAAGCACACAAGGGAGTGCTTTGTAGTGGCTAAGGATGGTGCTGACCTTGCAAGGATAGAAAAAGAAATAGTAAATATGCCAAACTACTTTGCAGATTATGATACAACTGTACACTTTATAACCGCAGAAGAGTTAAAGCGTGACCACAGCGGAATTCCGCATGGCGGTTTTGTAATACGAAGCGGAAGAACGGGAGATGGCAACAGCCACATCATAGAGTACAGCTTAAAGCTTGATTCAAACCCCGAATTCACGGCATCGGTGCTTACGGCATATGCAAGAGCTGCATACAAATTAAATGCCGAGGGCAAGGCAGGATGTATGACCGCATTTGATATTGCGCCAAAATATCTTAGTGAGAAAAGTCCTGCGGAGCTGAGGAAGAGCCTTCTTTAAGGTTAAAGAAGCAAACAAATCCTAAGGGAATAACATATGTTTCTCCTGACACCCTTCCCATCCGCTGTGGACTTTAAAGCTAAAAACCCCAATTAAAAAACGCATATACTACCGCCGTTGCGGAAACGGAAATCTTTTCCGTAAGTCCTCACTAAACGGCGCTTGCATAATGGAACTGAATTTGTGCAAGCGCCGTTTGCGGTGTCTCTGCGTTTTTAATCGGGGTTTTCTTTTCGCTTTAAAGTCCAATGCGGATTACAAGGGTGACAGTCGAAACATCGGCAGAAAAGTGAAAAAGTTTGTTTCTTACAAAATGCGACATGTTTCTCGGTTGACTTTTAATAAAATATATGATACGATAATCTTGCGAATCAGTTAAATAGAATATGCCGAAAGGTTGCTTTTTACCATTGGTAAAAATGCACTCTCTTTTTAAGCTATCTTTCGGATTTTCTTAAAACTGGTTCGCACCTGGAGCTGTGCATTTTTCGTGCGTCGGCTCCGCGCCGGCGCATTTTTTAATTTATACTAAAATTAAGAAAAGGAGAAATGCCAATGGAAGATTATAAAAAAATGTATTATGAGCTATTTAACAAAATAACAGATGTAATAGAAAATCTCAAAAAAATCCAACAGGAAGCTATTTAAACTTAAAACTTAAAGTTTTTACTTCTTTTATAAAAAAGAAGGATTAATCACCATCATCCCTATTCCAATAAGTGCAGAAATCCCTATCACCACTATGGGATGAAGCTTTACCTTAAAGGACAGAAATGTCATTGCCACATATATTCCTACAGAAACTGCGAGTGCAGTCACATTTATATCGCCAAAGCCGTTTGGCACAAACACCGCCTTTGCCATGGAAATGAGCGCTGCGGCAATAAGACCTATTACGGCGCTTTTTAATCCTGTCATACAGCCTGAAACTATGCGGTTTTCTTTAAATTTCTCGTAAATTCTCGCCACTATAAGTATTATTATAAATGAAGGGAGCACAACACCGAGTGTGGCACATGCTGCGCCCCACAGACCTCCCTGTACAATGCCCACATAAGTAGCCATGTTCACCGCAAAGGGACCGGGTGTACTTTCGCTTACGGCTACAAAGTTTATAAGCTCATGAAGGCTTGCCCAGTTGTTTTTTATAACCTCTTCCTGTATGAGGGGGAGCATGGCGTAGCCTCCGCCAAAGGTAAATGCACCTATCTTAAAGAATGTGAGGAAAAGCTTTAATAGTATCATTACTTATTCCTCCTTAATTTTATTTCCGAGACCACAAGTCCTACTACAGCACTAAGAATTATAACAATAAGCGCATTCACATCGAAAAATGCCACAAGCACAAGCGCCAGAGCGGATATGACAGTAGCTATATATCCCTTGGGCGCTTTCTTATACATTGTAAAAAGGCTTTTGGTTACAAGGGCGAGCACACCTGCTCTTATTCCGAAAAATGCGTATTTAACTACGGGAATATCTGCAAATTCCTTTAATAGATACGCTATGGCAGATATTATTATAAATGACGGAAGCACCACTCCGAGCGTTGCAAAGGCCGAGCCAAATGCTCCCTTTGTCTTGTAACCTACAAAGGTTGCTGAATTTATGGCAATAGGTCCCGGGGTGGATTCTGCTATTGCCACGATGTCTAATATATCCTCGTCCGAAACCCATTTTTTGTTTTCTGCCGCTTCTCTTTGTATAAGCGGTATCATTGCGTAGCCTCCGCCAAAGGTAAATGCACCTATCTTAAAGAAGGTCCAAAAAAGCTCAATTAATGTTTTCATAGTTAGTCTCCATATATTTTTTAATCGAGGGTATAAGGTTTTTTCCCATACTGTAGCCCTCGTCGTACATCTTTTTTATTTTGTCTGCGTTGTTTTCCGTCCTCTTCCAGTCGGATGTGTCCTCGGGCGCTATTACAAATGCCTTGCCCTCTCTCTCCAGACGGAAGAGTTCTTTGCGCTGGGCGTTGTACATTTTGGAGCGATTTTTGAGCGCCTTGGCAAAGAGGGGATATTTGCGGAAGATAAAAGAGGATATCTCCTCCGATTTGCTCTTGCCCTTTACATATGACCTCTCGCGCGAGAGTATTACTATTATTTTGTCGCAGCCTGCCTCAATAGCACGCTCAAACGGAACAGAATCCGCAATTCCGCCGTCCATATATTTCTTGCCGTTTATCTTAGCTATGGGAAACATTATAGGCAGAGAACAGCTTGCCACAAGTATATCCCACCCTTTTAGTGGGTTTTGAATTTTAATATACTCCGCCTCGCCTGTATCCACATTGGTAACTGCCGCCTCGGCATAGCCTTTGAACTCAGCGAATTTTTCGTAGTCGTAGGGTACAATTTCATCGGGCACTTTTTTAAACACATAGTCTATGTTGTAAAGACTTCTGTTTTTTGGATTAAAAAGGTGCTTTACTGCGCTGTACTCCTTTTTGGGGACCTCGGTTGTGCCTATTTTAAGACCTCTGCCTATCTGACGGGTTGCGTAGTTCATGGCATTGGATATACCTGCCGATGCACCGCCGAGATAGTCTATGGGGATATCGGCTTCCATCATGGCATCCATTACGCCCACGGCAAAATATGTGCGGCTCGCACCGCCCTCTACTATGAGTCCTGTCATATGTATCATTCCTTTAAATGAAATTGGTTATTCGGGCAAACTCCTCGTCCGAGAGTGTTTCGCCGCGCCTTTTTTCGTCTATTTCTGCGTTTTTAAGTATGTCGGAAACTCTGTCTTTGGAAAGACCGAGTCCCGATGAAAGTGCATTTAAAAGGGTTTTGCGCCTTAGTGCAAAGGCGGCTTTAATCACCTTAAAATACATGTCCGTATCTTTTACATCAACGGGCGGTTTTTTTCTCATGGTAAGTTTAATTACTGCAGATTCCACCTTGGGAGGAGGCATAAATGATGAGGGCGGAACTATGGTTACAATCTCGGATGTTGCATAGTATCCCACGCAGAGGGTGAGCACGCCGTAGTCTTTACTTCCCGCTTTTGCGCCTATGCGCTGTGCCACTTCCTTTTGTATCATTACGGTTATATCTTCTATGGGAAGATTGGGATTTAAAAGGCTCATTATTACGGGACTTGTAATATAATAGGGAAGATTTGCGCACACCTTCACGGGTGAATCGCCGAACTCTTTTTTGCAAAGCGAGGATATGTCGGTTTTCATGATATCGGCATGGATTATTCTAAGGTTGTCAAAGTCCTTAAGGTTGTCCGCAAGAATGGGAATGGCAGCGGAGTCTATCTCCACGCACACCACCTTTGCGCTGCGCTCGCAGAGTCTCTGTGTAAGCGTACCAAAGCCTGGCCCTATCTCAAGCACATTTGCTCCCTCGGGTGCGGCGCTTGCCACGATTTCATTTAGAGCGCCTTCGTCTATAAGAAAGTTCTGCCCAAGCGATTTTGAAAAATTAAAGCCGTTTTTATTAAGGATTTCTTTTATAACGGCAGGGTTTGCAAGGTTTTTCATCATATCACCTCATTATGATTATATTATCTATCGTTCAAAATATCAAGTGTTTTCAGTTTGCAAAAATGTGTTGAAATAATATAAAATATGTTGTATAATGTATCTGTCAGAGAAATCCGACACTTTTAGTAATTACCATAAAAAAATCACGCCAGCCGTCCAAAGCAATAGCGTTATTTTTTAATAATACTTTCGTTTTGGCATAACCGTTTGAGGTCTTGCCTTTTCTATAAACATTATATATGATAAGTTTCATTTTGTCAACTGCTTTTGAAGATGTTGGAGGTAAATGCTATGGAATGGATATGTGTAAGCGTGTACACTACAAGCTTTGGTATAGATGCGGTATGCTCCCGTTTAAGCGATGCGGGTATATCGGGCTTTGAAATAGAGGATGAAAGCGAATTCACGGAGTTTTTGCAGCAGAACAAAAAGTACTGGGACTATGTGGACGATGAACTCATAGAATCCAAAAAGGGCGAAACCAAGGTAAAATTCTATGTGGAAAACAATGCCGATGCCAAGGACACACTTGTGTCTGTCCGTGAGAGTCTTTCTGTTCTTAAAGCTTCGGACAGCGAAAATGAGCTTGGCACTCTTGAAATACAGACCGCAGGGTTAAACGAGGAGGATTGGGCAAACAACTGGAAAGCATACTTTAAACCCATAGAGGTAGGCGAAAAAATACTCATTCAGCCCGAGTGGGCACCGCTTGAGGATGAGACAGACAGGGTGGTATTTACAGTAAATCCCGGCATGACCTTCGGCACAGGTACGCACGCAAGCACCAAGATGTGCATATGCGAGCTTGAAAAGTATGTGAATGAAGACACCGCCATTCTTGATGCAGGATGCGGAAGCGGTATACTTTCGGTAATTGCGCTTATGCTCGGCGCCAAAGAGGCAAAGGCGGTGGATATAGACGAAAACTGCATACATGTGGCATACGAAAACGCAGACCGCAACGGCGTGGACCGCACAAAATACGAGGTTTATGCAGGCGATGTCACAAGCGACAAGGCACTTTTTGACAAGCTTTCCAAAACAAGGTATAATGTAATAGTGGCAAACATAGTTGCCGATGTTATAATAGCGCTTCTTCCCTCGGTTAAAAAGCTTATCTCTGAAAACGGGGTGTTTATATGCTCGGGTATAATAGCCGAGCGACTCGATGATGTAAAGACCGCTATGGAAAAAGAGGGAGTGCCCGTAAGCACTGTTGCAACCGAGGACGGATGGTGCTGTATAACAAGTGATTTCTCAAAATAAAAAAAGCACTTGCATATGGCAATGCTGATATGTTATACTAATATATAGTAAGTAATACGAGGAGATGCGTATATGCACAGGTTTTTTGCATCCAGATCCCTCATAGAAGGCTCTTGTATAAGGCTTACGGGCGATGATGTCAAGCATATAACAAGAGTTTTAAGGCTTGCAAAAGGCGACCGTATAAGCATTTGCGACGGCGAGGGTACGGACTACCTCTGCTCTATAGAGGAGACGGCAAAGGATTTTGTACTTGCAAATATCCTTGAAGAAATTCCGAATGAAAATGAAAGCAAAATAAAGATCACTCTTTACCAGGGTCTTCCAAAGGGAGACAAAATGGATTATATAGTGCAAAAGTGCGTGGAGCTGGGCGTGTGCGAGATTGTGCCCGTGGTTATGAAGCGCACCGTGGTAAAGGTGAGGGACGGCTCGTCCAAAAACCAGAGATGGCAGAGGATTGCCGAAGAAGCGGCAAAGCAGTCCGCAAGAGGCATAGTGCCTGTTGTTAGCGAGTGTATTTCATATAAAGATATGCTAAGTCGTCTTGGCGAATCGCTTGCCATACTGGCATATGAAAATGAAAAGAAAACCTCACTTAAGGATGTGCTTTCCAAAGCAGATTGTGATAAAATAAACATCATAATAGGTCCCGAGGGCGGTTTTGAAGAGGACGAGGTTATAAAAGCGCAGGAAAAAGGCGCCAAGGTCGTAACCCTGGGCAACAGAATTTTAAGATGCGAAACAGCACCGGTCGCAATGGTATCGGCAGTTATGTACGAGCTCGATTGGTGAAAAGACAAGGAGAATAGGCATGATAAAGAAATCTTCCGACAAATATGCAAGACACGAAAAATACGAACAGCATTCCAATCTTGCGCTGTTTACTACAGTAATGGCAATGGTTGGCTTTGTGGTGCTCATGTTTGTGTATATGGGCGAGCGCAATCCTGCCAACTGGCTTCTTGTGCGAAATGCCTCCAAGGTATGCGGCCTCATATTCTGGATTGGTGCAGCGTTTATTGCGGTAAATGCGGTTAAGAAGAAAAAGAAGTATCTTGCTGAATATGTGGTATACACGGTTATTCTCGGATTCGGACTCTTCTTCATGTACACAAGACCTGCATTTTTGCGCACTCTTGTAGATGGCACATATTTTGACGGCAACTGGGCAGGCGGAGTGTTCAAGGTGATATCTGTTATGCTTGTGGTGTATTCCTTTGTGAGCATAGCATGGCATGTAATTTTGGCTACCCCCAGAAAGAGCAGGAAGAAATGAGAATTCTTTTGCAAAGGGTAAAGAGGGCCTCTGTTACAATAGACGGCAAAATAAACGGAAGCATAGACCGCGGTCTTTTGGCCTTTGTGGGATTTTGCGAGGGCGACAGGGAGGAGTACATTCTTCCCATGGCGCAGAAGATGGCAGGACTTCGTATATTTGAAGACGAGAACGAAAAGATGAACCTATCTGTAGGGGATGTAGACGGGAATATACTTGTGGTAAGCCAGTTCACCCTGTATGCAGACTGTTCTCACGGCAGACGCCCGTCATTTACGGGAGCGCTTAAACCCGACATCGCACAGGGGTATTACAACACCTTTGTGCAAACCCTCGGTGAAATCACGGGCAGGAAGATACAGACGGGTATCTTCGGTGCGGATATGAAGGTGGAGCTTTTAAATGACGGACCTGTTACCGTAATGCTCGATTCCTGCGATATAATAAAGAATACAAATTCCTGAAAAAGGATAGAATAAATACATCGCCAATGGCGGTGTATTTCTTTTTTTGGGAGATGATTTTTTGAGACAGTTTATTGAGATTACCGATGTATGTGCCATGGAGATATTTGATTCAAGAGGAAATCCCACGGTAGAAGCCACGATTATAACCGAAGACGGCTATGTGGGAAGAGCCGCCGTACCCTCGGGTGCATCCACAGGTGCATATGAGGCTGTGGAGCTTAGAGACGGGGGAAGCCGTATTAAAGGACTCGGTGTTAAAAAAGCTGTAGAAAATGTAAATACCGTAATATCGGACAAGGTGGTGGGCATGAATGTGCTCGACCAGATGGCAATAGACAGAGTGCTTATTGAGCTTGACGGCACGGAGAACAAATCCCGTCTCGGTGCAAATGCCATACTTGCGGTATCGCTTGCCTGCGCCAAGGCAGCGGCAAATGCACTGGGTATAGGATTATATCAGTATGTGGGGGGATGCTTTGCACACACCATGCCTGTGCCAATGATGAACATATTAAACGGCGGAGCTCATGCAGGAAACAATATAGATATACAGGAATTTATGATTATGCCTGTGGGGTTTTCGACTTTTGCAGACGGACTTTGTGCGGCGGCAGAGGTATTCCACAGCCTTAAGAGTATATTAAAGGGGAGAGGACTTTCCACCAATGTAGGCGACGAGGGCGGCTTTGCGCCATCACTCGAAAAGGATGAGGATGCCCTGACTCTTGTATGCGAGGCAATACAGGAGGCAGGCTATAAGGCCGGCGAGGACTTTATGCTGGCAATAGATGCGGCATCATCTGAATGGATTACCGAATCGGGCGACTATCTCATGCCAAAAAGCGGACTTCGTATGAGCGCAGGCGAGCTTATAAACTACTGGAAGAGCCTTTGCGACAAGTTCCCCATAGCGTCAATAGAAGATGCCGTGGCAGAGGATGATTTTGATGCATGGCAAATTCTTACCAAAGAACTCGGAAATAGAGTTCAGCTTGTGGGCGATGACCTTTTTGTAACCAATACCAGGAGACTTAAGATGGGTATAGAAAAGAAGCTTGCCAATTCCATCTTGATAAAGGTAAATCAGATAGGCACCCTTACAGAGACTCTAAAAGCCATAGAAACTGCCAAGAGAGCGGGCTATACCACAGTAATATCGCACCGAAGCGGTGAGACGGAGGATACAACTATAGCAGACCTTGCCGTTGCGGTAAACGCAGGGCAGATAAAGACTGGCGCGCCGTCACGAAGCGACAGAACATCAAAGTACAACAGGCTTCTGCGTATAGCAGCCGAGCTGGAAGAGAGCGCCGAATACAAAATGTAAACTGCGTGTTGAAAATTTAAGTGTTTTGTGTTAAAATTTCACAGAGGTGTTTTGCATGATAATAGACTTCCACACACACGCGTTTCCCGAAAAAATTGCTCAAAGGGCAATGACTAACCTCTCCTATGCATCGGGCGGACTAAAACCGCAGACGGACGGAACGGTTACCTCTCTTAAAGAAGAGATGAAAAAGGACGGAATTGATATATCGGTTGTACATTCCATCGCTACAAATCCGAGTCAGCAGATGAATGTAAACGGCTTTGCCATAGAGCTTAACAAAGAGGATAACCTCTATGCCTTCGGCTCTGTGCATCCCGATGCGCCCGATGCTCTGGAAGAGCTTGAAAGGATTAAAGAGATGGGCTTAAAAGGTGTAAAGCTTCATCCTGAGTACCAATCCTTTTATGCAGACGATGCAAAGCTTATACCCATATACAAAAAGATTTCGTCACTGGGTCTTATAACCGTGTTTCATGCGGGGCGCGATTTCGGATTTGCACCGCCGTACCATTGCATGCCCGACAATGCCTTAAGGGCGCTTTCGTACTTTGATTCGCCCGTTGTACTGGCGCATTGGGGAGGTCTCGGATGCGGTGAAGAGGTTATAGAAAAGCTATGCGGACGCGATGTGTGGTTCGATATGTCATTTGGATACGGCACCATGGCAAGAGAGACGGCAAAAGCCATTGTGGAAAAGCACACCCCCGACAGACTTCTCTTTGGCTCGGACATGCCATGGCACAGACCATCGTGGGAGTTAAGGCTCATAGACACCCTCGGTTTATCCAATGAGGACAGAGATAAAATCCTCTTTAAAAATGCCATGAAGCTTTTGGACTTATAGCCTTGACATAATAAGCTGTAAAATGTATAATATTATATTATAAAGTAATACAGGGGAGGACATAAATCATGTTGGTTTCGGCAAGAGAAATGCTTTTAAAAGCAAAAGAAGGTAAATACGCAGTAGGTCAGTTTAACATAAACAATCTCGAGTGGGCAAAGGCCATTCTTCTTACTGCACAGGAGCTTAATTCACCTGTTATCCTTGGTGTATCCGAGGGCGCAGGCAAGTATATGTGCGGCTACAAGACAGTAGTTGGAATGGTTAAGGGAATGATAGAGGAGCTTAATATTACAGTTCCCGTTGCTATCCACTTAGACCACGGCAGCTACGAACACGCACTCAAGGTTATTGAGGCAGGGTTCTCCTCGGTAATGTTTGACGGCTCTCACTACGAAATATCCGAAAATATAGAAAAGACCAAGGAAATCATAAGAATCGCAAACGAAAAGGGCATATCCGTAGAAGCAGAGGTAGGCTCTATCGGCGGCGAGGAAGACGGCGTTGTAGGCGGCGGCGAGGTTGCAGATGTTGCAGAGTGCAAGATGATAGCAGACCTCGGTGTAGATATGCTTGCCGCAGGCATAGGCAATATCCATGGCAAATATCCTGAGAACTGGGCAGGTCTCCGCTTTGATGTGCTCGAGGAAATAAGCAAGGCTACAAACCCCATGCCTCTTGTACTCCACGGCGGTACAGGTATCCCTGCCGATATGATTAAAAAGGCTATTTCGCTCGGCGTGAGCAAGATAAATGTAAATACCGAATGTCAGATAGCTTTCTCCAAGGCAACAAGACAGTATATCGAAGAGGGCAAGGACCTCGTTGGCAAGGGCTTTGATCCCCGTAAGGTGCTCGCACCCGGCTTTGAAGCTATCAAGGAAACCGTTAAGGAAAAGATGGAGTTGTTTGGTTCTGTAGGCAAGGCATAAGCGTAATAGTATGTAAAACAGCTAAAATTTATTTTACACAAGCTTATGTAATTACGGATTTATTATACAGATACAGGCGGGCTTGTTCCCGCCTTTTTTGTTGTGAAAAGGGGTGTACATATGTGCGACGAATTTACAGATGTTGGCGGTGATGATGTAACACCGGAGGTTGATAATGAGCCCGCAGATACATCAGCAGAGGAGCCGGCAGAAATTCAGGAAGAAGAGTCTGTGAATGAAGAAGCTGTTGAGGAACAAGCAATAGAGGAAGAGGCGGCAGACGAACAAATCCTCGAAGAGGAAGCCATTGAAGAGGAAGCCCTGCAATTCGCAAACTATGGAGCTTCTCAAAAACCAAACGAGAAGAGGCAAAATTCCTGCACAGATTGTAAATAAGTATCCGTCTGTTGTTGTTGCAAATAAGACGGGCGAGCTTTCTCAGGTGGAAAATGATGTTGCCGTTATAATGAGCGAGGACTTCAACCTCATATTTGCACTATTTACCGATAACATTGCTCTTAACGAAAACGGAAGCACCAACTATGCCCGCAAAGGACAGGTACAAAAGACAATTTCCAAGATGGCACTAAGACTTGTAGAAGCTTATAAAAACGAAATGAAATAACAAAGTCAAACCGCAGCAACCGACAGAAGGTTATGCGGTTTGATTTATGCATCAGCAAAATGCCGATTTCAGAAATAAGCAAAAACACATCGGATATTACTAAAAATGCTTGACTTTTGTTTATAATTTGGGTATAATATTGTAATTATGTTGGCGGTATATTGATATACTTAAAACATACAGTGTATTTTAAAGGAGAATTAGTAACATGGCAGTAAAACCAATTATTTTGACACCTGAGGGATACAAGAAGTTAGAAGAAGAATTAAGAACTCTCAAGGTTGAGGGAAGAACGGAGATTGCCGAAAAAATCAAAGAAGCCAGAAGCTACGGCGACCTTAGCGAAAATGCAGAGTACGATGCAGCCAAGGATGCTCAGGCAGCTATGGAACAGAGAATCACAACTATAGAAAATATGCTCAAAAACGCTCAGATAGTTTCCGAGAGCGATGTGAGCACAGATGTAATAACAATAGGCTCCAAGGTCAAGCTCTTTGATGTTGAGTTTGAAGAAGAAGTTGAGTATACAATAGTAGGCTCCACCGAGGCAAATCCTGATGAGGGCAGAATTTCCGATGAGTCGCCCATAGGCAGTGCAATCCTCGGCCACAAGGCAGACGAGGTTGTGGATGTAGTTTTGCCAAACGGAGAGACAATACAGTTTAAGGTGCTCGAGATAAACAGATAGAAAGGATAGTTTCTATGGAAAACACACAAAATCCCATCATCGAAACAGAAGAAAATTTAAACGAACTCTTAAAGGTCCGCAGAGATAAGCTAAAAGAGCTTCAGCAAGAGGGCAGAGACCCGTTTGAAATAACCAAGTTCGACAGAACTCACACTTCCGCACAGATTACCGCTGACTACACAGAGGAAGAAAGACAGATTACCAAAAGAGGAAGCGAAGAAACCGAAACCATAATGGCAAAGATTTCTGCATTAGACGGCAAGATTGTTACCGTTGCAGGCAGAATCATGTCCAAAAGAGGCATGGGTAAGGTAGGCTTTGTGCACATAGCTGACCTCGATGGTAGAATTCAGCTTTTTGTTAAAAAGGACATATTGGGCGAAGACGAGTACAACCGCTTCAAAAAGCTCGACATAGGCGATATAGTAGGCGCTACAGGCGAGGTATTTACCACACAGACAGGCGAAATATCCGTAAGAGTAGATGAAATTACTCTTCTTTCCAAGTCGCTCCGCCCCCTGCCCGAAAAGTTCCACGGACTTTCCGACCCCGACCTTCGTTACCGTCAGAGATATGTAGACCTCATCATGAATGAGGGTGTTAAGGATACATTTATAAAGCGTTCAAAAATCCTTTCCTCTATCCGCCGTTATCTTGACGGTCAGGGATTTTTGGAAGTTGAAACACCTATGCTTGTTTCCAACGCAGGCGGTGCAGCAGCGCGTCCTTTTGAAACGCATTTCAATGCATTGGACGAAGACTTAAAGCTTAGAATATCCCTTGAGCTTTACTTAAAGCGCCTTATTGTAGGCGGACTCGAAAGAGTATATGAAATAGGCAGAGTATTCAGAAACGAGGGTCTTGACACCCGTCACAACCCCGAATTTACTCTTATGGAGCTTTATCAGGCATATACCGATTACCACGGCATGATGGATTTAACAGAAAACCTCTACCGCCATGTAGCCATGGAAGTTCTCGGTACAACTAAGATTGTGTACAACGGAATCGAAATGGACCTCGGCAAGCCCTTTGAAAGAATCACAATGGTAGATGCTGTTAAGAAATACTCGGGAGTGGATTTCTCTAAGGTGGAAACACTCGAAGAGGCTCGCGCTCTTGCCAAGGAGCATCATGTAGAATATGAGGAGCGCCACAAGAGAGGCGATATCTTAAATCTCTTCTTTGAAGAATTTGTAGAAGACCACCTCGTTCAGCCTACATTTGTTATGGACCATCCCGTTGAGATTTCGCCCCTTACTAAGAAAAAGCCCGAAAATCCCGACTATGTAGAGCGCTTCGAGTTCTTTATGAACGGCTGGGAAATGGCAAATGCATACTCCGAATTAAATGACCCCATAGACCAGAGAGAGCGCTTCAAGGCGCAGGAAGAACAGCTCGCACAGGGCGACGACGAAGCCAACACCACCGATGAGGACTTTATGAACGCCCTCGAAATCGGTATGGCGCCTACAGGCGGTATCGGCTTTGGTATAGACCGTATGTGCATGCTTCTTACAGACTCTCAGGCTATAAGAGATGTACTGTTGTTCCCAACAATGAAGCCATTAGACAAATAAATGGCGTAAAATCAAGGTTTTTAAGGTGTTGACGACACCTTTTGACACCTTTTTGACACCATTTTATGCAGAATTATATGTTGAAAAAAGCACCTAACATTTAAAAAATAGGTTGTATCAATTTGATTTAAAAATCATCTTTGTACAGCCTTTTTTTATTGCCGTAATCTCTGTTGGAGTTGACATTTCTATTCAAGCGCGGTATGATGAGACCCCAATATTTATAAAAAAGGACGTGTTTTTATGAGTGTAAAAGAGATGATATGGTGCGAAGTGAAGGAAAACAGCACCCCACACTTGAACTTCGAGTACCAGCGGACAAAAGCGAGATTGGATGATGGCGTTACTGCTCTTATGGCGGGGTTAACTCCTGCACAGCGGGTTATGTTAGACCAGACCATCCTGCAACCAATAGACAGCCTTCTTGAACTTCAACAGATGTTGACTTTTGATGCCACCTTTTCAGTACTTAACAGGTCGTGGCGTGAGTTACTGTTGGGTGAAAGATTTGAACCCGAAGATTTTGAGGTGTGAGTATGTTTGATTTTGATGAATACGAAAATTTGGATGATTACACCTTTACTTACCCCGTGCTTGAAGTTCTACAACATACGTATCATAAAGGACTGAAACAGAAAGATAAATCCTTGCCTACCTGCTGCTTTCAAGACTTTATTATAAAACACACGAAGTTCCGAATTCAGCACGGATATAGAAAATACAGAGAAGTTGAGCCAGAGTGGGAGTGTCTGTATATGCTTATATCTGAAATCAAGAAAGATTATAAAGGAAAATCTGACACCGATGCTCTGCAAAAAGCCGTAATTCTTTTTGACCAAGCACTCCTTCTTTATCACGAAGGCAACCCCTTACCATCCTATCTAATTACATAACTCTAACAATTTAACGGGGCTGTAGCAAAACGATTTTTCAAATCGGGTTGACTACAGCCCTGTTTTTCTGCCTATCAATAAGAAAAATGTGCAAAATTCCATAAATTTTTGCACAGCAAATAAGAGGTCATACCTCTTGTTAAAAAATTTATTCGGTTGTATTTTATTTAAGCTGAAAGTTCACCGTGAAGCTGTGTTCCCGTTCGATTATCCTGAATTTTATGGTGCAATTTGTTAATGTCATACGCCATTGCAACAATAGCAATTTCTGTTTGAACTTTCTTTTTTCCACGAAGTAAAAATTGTCTGAATTTGTAGTTCTCTTTTATCACACCAAATGCACCTTCTGCCTGTATGCTTCTATTAGTGCGAAGCAGTATTCCCATTGGTGATGTAATATTGGCAAGTGATTGCTTCCTTTGTTCTATGAATTTTTTAGACACCTGCATTTTTCGATTCCCCTTGCTTCGGGTACAGCTTTTTTTATGTGGGCACCCTTCGCAACTCTCACATTCATAATATGTGATTTCACTTTCAAAACCGGATTTACTCTTTCGCTTTCCCTGATACATAGCTTTGAGTTTTCTGCCGTTTTGACAAGTGTATTCATCGTTTTCGGCATCATAATACATGTTTTCACGAAGTGCCATATTGTTCTTGAATTTCTTTGTCTTTGAACGCTCATAATTTTGTGGCTTTATGTAGCACGCTTGTCCTTTTTCTTCAAAGTATGTATAGTTTTCTTCGCTCTCATAGCCTGCATCAGCAGTTATATCATCATATTGAACTTCAAGATACTTTTCCATTTTATCAATTAGCGGTATTAGAGTCAGTTGGTCGCTTCTTTCGCTTGATATATCAAAACCTGTAATATATTCCCCCTCTACTGCTAATTGCAAATTGTATGCCGGTTTAAGCTGTGCATTTCTCATATGATCTTCTTTAAGATGCATAAAAGTTGCAGTCGGATCAGTCTTTGAAAAACTGTTTCTGCCTGAAAATGTTTCCTGATACTTTTCATACTTTTTCTTGCGTTCTACAAGCTCTGTCAGTTGTTCAATATCTCTTTGCAGTTCACTTTTCCTTTTTCCTCTTCCATATACAAATGGTGTTTGAACTTTTGAATTTAACACATCAAGAAATTCTTCGGGTTCTTTGCAATTAACCATATATTTGAGGCATAAATCAGGCATTAATTTATCCAATTTTTTAAGCAGTCGAGTTTCATATTTCGTAGTACTCTTTTTCCATACAAAGCTATATTTATTCGCATTTGCTTCAATTTTTGTACCATCTACAAAAAGATGCTCAAATTTAATTTCACCTAATTCCTTAAGTTTTTGAACAAACTGGTAGAACAGGTCTTCGTAGCATTCACTTAGTCGAGTGCTTCTGAATCTGGCTATTTCATGATAATTTGGTGCTTTTTCACCATTAAGAAGCCAAATGTAGTTAATATCTCTTGTGCAAGCGGATTGTATATTTCTGCTTGAGTATTCGCTTTCCATAGCTGCATATATCACTATTTTGAGCATGGTTCGGGGAGTGGTTGTACTTCTTCTGCCTAAATGAGAATATGTCCGATAAAGTGCTGTCAAGTCCATTTCATCAATTACTTCATCAAGTAGACGAACACTATCGTTTTCGGGAATTGTTTTTTCTGCAAATTCTTCTGAAATTAGTAGTTGAATATTTCTTTTCATAGTGGTATAATCTCCTTGTGGTGTTATTGTTTTTCGCAATTCAATTATACCAAAAAATGAGGACTTTTGCAATTTGCAATCGTCCTCATTTTTCTCTTTTTGAGGTTGTTATTTTGCTACAGCCTCGTTATCCGTTTTTATGGAAAAAATATTCGGACAGTGAAGGGGAACATTGAGGGCACATGCTGATTTTTGACACATCTACTTTTATATTAAGAGACAGTAAAAAATTACTGATTTTATTATGATTGTGGGGGGTTATATGGATAACGAAGTAAAAAGCACTCACTTAAAGTTAAGGATACCAAAAAATAAAAAAGAGCAAATCAGACAATGCGCTTACTCAAAAGGTTTGTCAATGAGTTCTTTCATTAGGTACGTTTTAAGTGAGTACATTGATGATTTTGCAGTTCAGGATGATAAGACTAACAATAAAATCGGAGGAATTAGAAATGAAAGATAAGTTAAAAGTAGGTTGTTTAGAAGATTGTACTGAATATTCAGTTTGTCAGGATTGTCCTTTCGGAAAAGATTGCGAATTTGAAGATGAGTATGATGATGGGTGCGAAGACTGTCCTTGTTTCAATAACGGTTTTGATATGGGTTTTCGTCAAGGGAGCAAAATTGCTCGCGAAGAGCTCATGGATGATATTTATATTGATGGTTATAGGATAGGTAAGATTGACAGCATCAAGCACAAGGTTATCGCTTTGGGTTCTGATAATTCGGATAAAGTTAATGAGATTTTAAAGGATTTAACTGACCTGATTAAAGATTTTGCTATGGATGCGGTAGATGAATATCTGGGATACAGATAAAGGCGGTGGCTGTAATGAAAAAAGAAAAGAAGTACCCTTACGGGGATGATGTGAAGATTTGTGTTAGTTGTAGTTGCCTCAGTCCAGGCTATAAAAGAAAGTGCTGCTACTGTGGCGGGAAACTAGTTAAGATAGAAGGGATGATGTATTATGGATATAACGTTGAGAAGTACTGAAACAGCAGATAGTTTGATTGCAAAGGCGGGCAGAGAAACAAAGAAGAATTTGAAATTATTATGTTCGGGTGAAGGTATTTGTAAGGATTTTGTTGATAGTAAGCCGCGTTTAGCATTTGCAATGGAAAATTATGTTGTCTGCGTTAAAAAATTAAAAAAGGTGGAAACTGATGGATTATTAAAGGAGTTTACAGAAGCATTTAAAAATCTTATTCAAGCCTTTGATTTTGCAGATTTAAGAACAGATAAAAGGTATATTATGGATGCGTATGATTTGGGTAAAAAAAGTCCTATATACCTTGCTCTTGAAGCGGCTTTTAATGCCACACTTTTTAAAGAAGCAGGTTTACAAAGACGGTTTAAGATTACATACAACATATGGAAAAATGTTTTCGAATTCAATGAAAATGAATATTTCCTATATGCTGTACCTTACATATACTATGTGAATACAAGTTCAGGTCGCATTTTGAAATGCACGAAAAAAATCAATGATTTTGAGTGTTTTAACGGTGGCGGCATTGATGTTTGGTATAATAGTAATTTCGATACAGTATATGAAAACGGGGTCTTTTTAGGTAAATGGATTGATGCTACACATCCCAAGCGTAGCGGTGGAGAAAAAGGTACAGTTTATAAAAATGTCACTTTTTCAAGCAAGCCATACCTTGAAGAATATGGGGGTAAAGCCTTTGAAATGCCTGCTCATCAGGTTGTAATGATGTGCTTTTACGGACTTAATGTGATTAAATATTGCATTGGTTCTGGGTCTCTGCTTACAATAGACCATATCGATGGCTGTTCTCTCAATAATGGTGTTATGAACTTATCAGTAGTTACGCGTGTTGGTAATGCAAAAAAAGGCGGCGGGGATTTTAAACCTGTGAACTTCTTGGAGTTGTTTCAGGCTTTGCAGATAGCAAATACACCTTTTTTATATAATTTTTGATGTTTTCATCGGAGAGCGTCCAGCTATCCGGACGCTCTCAAAAAAAGTACAGTTTTTATAAAAAAGTACTACAGTTTTTATAAAAAATATGATGCATATAATTTTTTTGAACCCTACAGTTTTTGAGACAGTTGGTTTATTAATAATAAGAGATAATATAAATATAGCATATAATATACAACAACTTTGAAGAACCTAAACAAGATATAACAATTGGAAATACAATCTCTTGGGAGATGACAGGTCGGAGTGGTTGGGTGTGTTAGGTGGAATTTTGTATAAAGATTAAATAGTGGGTAGTTTTTTGTGAGTAATTTTTGGGAAAGTAGGTTTTTGTTATGAATGATATAAATGTAAAAGAATATTTTGATGAAGAAGATTGCGACGCGATAATTTTGTATTTGATTGATAAAGCAGACCTGTCATACGGACAGGCTTTACAGGTGTTGGAAATGCTTGGCAGAATGGTGAATATTGCGGCTACGCGTATAGCCAAAGAGATGGGCGTGATTTGAGATGGTCAGATTTATTAGAGTATTTTGTCCTTATTGCAAAGCGCAACTTCCTGTACAGTTACACTACAAAAATTTGGGTTATTTGTGGACGGAGTGCGGCAGATGTGGTAAAGGCGTGTATGTATATAAGCAGAAGGCTATTGATGAGCGTAAAAAATAAATAGGTTATGGAAGAAAAGACTATGATTTTCAGGAGAGATTGATTATGAAAGATAAAAATAATTGGAAGATTGGTCTTGCTCCTTGTGTAGGATGCGAGAGAGAATGCCCTATAATATCGGATATGACAGAGTTGAGTTATGATGACGGATACGAACAGGCGATGATTGATTGCAGAGATGGTGCTGAAACTTCATACCTTGACGGGTACAAAGATTGTTTTTACGGAGAGCCACCTGCGGTAGAAGACGATGAGATAAGAGAGATTTTGTCAGAACAGTTAGCAACACCAAAGGGATGCAGAGTGACTGCGGATACGGAAAAAGTCGTAAATGGTGACTTGTGTATATCTGGTAAAATTCTTCGCATGATAGAAGATGCAAAAGAGAAATTGTTTGAAGTTCGCAAACAGATATATACTCCTTGCATTAGTGCAGAAAAACAAAAAGCATTGGCGTTTAGATTGTTTGCAGTAGAAGAACTACTTGATAAAGTTCAGCACGAATATACATCGGATGCTATGTATGAGTATTTAGGCTATATAGAGTAAACGGCATTTAAAAATTTTATATAAAGAATATTTAGTGGGTATAAATACCCAGCAATACACCTACCCTTGTGTGGATACGGCTTTGCGTAGGGTTTTATATATACAGGTCATAATCTTTTGACCAATTTTTTACTCATTTAATTAACCTAAACAGAGAGCAGAACGCGTGCGTTCTGCTCTCTGCCCTTTAAGAAAAAGGTAAGATTTCCGGTGCCGGAAATCTTACCTTCACTTTTATGTCAGGCTTTCAAGAAAGTCTGTAAATTCTTCAAAAGAGATGAACTCTAAAAATTGGTCTACATACTCTTCATACCACTCTTGCAATTCTTCTTTGCTGCAATCATTCTCATACTCACATATAGGCTGTACATTTGGTACTGCTGTCACGATTGAGATGCCCTTGCTGTAATACAGGCGAGGACAAAGGCCTGTGGTAGAACTCCAAGGCAGGTCAAGATGATGAAAAATCTCTCCATCTTCGTAGTCTACATATAAAGTGCTAACAAAGTCACTAAATTCTTCCTTAAAGCCATCTACCAGACCGTTACTTTTTATGTAACTTTTTGTATCAGCAACAGCGTTGTCAAAAATGGTCTTTAATTCTTCTAAAGTGTAATCGTTAAATTTCTTCATAGTCAAAATCCCCCTAATTTTTTAATTTTCAAATAACTCTTGTTCCCAAATAATATTGCCATTTGCGACATTATTTAATGCTAATTCAATTATATCTTCTTCAAAATGTTCATCAGTATCAATGCGAATGCCTGTTTCTGATGCCTGTGGTACTTCAAACCCAAACTGATGTATTAAATCGCCATTGAACTTAAGCTTGGCGTATATCGAAACCATGTATTTGTTGGCTTCTGGCTTTTCATACATAATATAAATTTCTTGATTTTCATTTAACTCTACTTTTAATGTTTTAATATTTTCTGATATATTTTCAAATCTTTTCATAATTGAAATCCCCCTAAATTATTTAATTAATTTTTCTATCTTGGTATGCTCTTTAAGTATGAGTTCCAAGTTTTTATCAAAATTTTTGAGTTCTTCTTCAAGGTGCTCAATCCATTCTTGTTGTTTACGGATAGTGCTATCGGAAGAATTAGCCCATTTCATAACACCTAATGTTTCTTGCGCAGTTAGCAAATCATATTTGCATCGCTGCTTGGTGTATTCTTCTCTACTGAACTCGCTAATTTTGATTTCTTCTGCAAGTTCCTTTGCCTTTTGGTAGCCTACGGCAATGCCGCCGTCATAAGTATCAAGATAAGTAACTTTATAGATGTTCTTTCTTGTTCTATAATGGCTACGTACACAAGCAAGTATATCGTCAAATTCTTCATCAAAGTGGAACTCTGTATTGCCTATATAAAAGTAGCCACAATCAAAATTGTAAAAAGCCATACCATGCTTTGCAAGAAAGATTATAAATCTTATCAATTCGTTCGAAACTCTCTCATTAATATCTTTATTCATTATAAAATTCCCCCCTGTTTATTGCGGTGGACTGCGGTGCAGTCCACCGGTATTTTACTGTTATCAATAATTTGCACAAATTGTGCCGAGTATGTCTGAAAACTCATTACATTCACCTATCAAATGTCCAATATAGTATGAACGAATGCCATAATCATCTGTGTACTCTTCCAAAAGTTCTGCACATTTTTGTTTGATATGGTCAGGCGCATTAATCTTATCATTAACAATATCTTCTGCCACCCACTTCACATCTTCAGATATACACTTTTGAACAAAATACTTATAATTATAACTTTCAGATGTCCTTGCTTCTGTGTCAAGGAAATTAAATACAACATCACGACAATTATCTATATCCTCTGACAATCTCTCAGTTAGCACTTCAAGAAGATATGACATAACTTCGCTAAAATCAGCATCGAAATTTTCTTCAAAAGTCCCCCAAACAGTGCTACGTTCTTTTTCATCAAAGTGATGAAGCAACATATTATATATATAGTTTGCTGCTTTATCGTAAACATGTCTATAATTATATATCCAAGCACCGAATTCTTTAAGCATAGAAGGTGTTATGCCTGCATGTTTTGTGCCCCACCAGAACACCTCGTCATAAATCGGCTTCAACTTCTTCTCCATAGCAATCTGTTCATCAGTGATGATAAATTCTACATCATCAATCATAATTTTTTTCATATCTAAATTCCCCCAAATACTTAATATTTGGTAGGCAATTTTTATCGTGGTAGCCTACCACCCCACCGTTGAGTTTACTTCAACTTACCACACAGATTTAATGTTTTATAGTAGTGGTAAAGTTTATTACCTTTAAATTTGTTTTGCACATAGGCATCAACCTTTTTCCAAAGTCCTTCATATATCTTCGCAAGTGCTGCGTCTGTTTCGGAAACTTCTTCAGCCTTACACTTCAAAACCAGCACAAGTTCTGTAAGATGAGCAACACCCTCGCTCATTGCTGTTTGAAAGCATAGTTCAAATGTTGCCTGAACAGCGTCGGTGCCGTAGTCCTCGGATACAGAGAGGTCTGTATAAAACAAGGTTAAAGGCTGATAACCATTTAGTTTTTCAAATTGCCAAAATTTACACATATCTTTTACCTGAAGCAGATGTGCCGCATACACCTGCTCTTCCTTTATATATATTTATTGATGCGGCTTCAATTTTGAGGCTGTGTTAGAGAGTTGTTGTCTATATTAAGTTGTAAGTCCACTACCGATATGGTAGCGTGTCAAAAATCTGGTACTATCTACCTCCGTTTACTGAAATTATTTTGTGATATCACGTTGTGGTTGAGAAATCAATGGTTTCGCAACTCACAAATCAATTCTACAGGAAAAAAATTAATCAATCAAAGCGCGGCTCAAATATGAGCCAAATATTTTTATGAAGGTCAAATTTGACAAATTTATTGACTTGTGGTATCATATGTGCAAAGGGGGTCTTGATATGGCAATTATTAAACATATATACGACGAAAAAACAAACGGCTTTAATCATTTTTTGCAAGGTGCCAGATTTTCACAGGACTACAAGCAGAATTTTATCGACTATCTGCACGGAAGATTAGAATATCTCCAATATGAAGAAGCCAATATGGATGAAAAAGAGAGAGAATATCATATAGATGAAACAAAGACCTATATAGACCAATTAGAAAATTCTAAATATATTTCCGATGCTGCCATAGCGTATATTACAAAAGTGTCCGTTTCAACTGTAAAGCGTTGGAAAACCGTGGAAGGTGCTAAGATTGCCTACCCTAACTCTCAACAGTTAGTTGTTCTGGCAAATGCTTTCGGAGTTACTGTCAATGCGATGCTGGAAGAAACGACATTGAACGACTATGTGTATAAAGAAACTGTTGACGGAAAGTATGAGCATCTTATCGAGCAAGGTGTTGACATCGAGAAACTACGTAGGATATATGATAATAGATGCGGCAATGACGGAGAGTTTGCATTAGTTCTTGACGGACTGAATTTCTTGTTTGCGGAAAAAGAAGAGCCGTTTTCAGTATTAAAGAAACTTGCCCTGTACTTGAAGGATGCTAAATTTAATATGGATTACTGCTATTCAATGAACGATATAACTAATTTTTCTGCTTCAATAATGAACTATGAACATTCGGATTTATCTATGGAAAAGTGCCTAAAAGAAATAAGGAACAGACTTGACAGCCTTCCGAAAAACATAAGGTCATCTGAAATAAATAACTTTGATGTTCTTTGTGCGGCTTTGAAGACATATAAAGAAGAATTAAAGAAAAAATAACATCCGGCGATGGCACTGCTTGTACCATCGCTGTTATTATGCCCTTAAACGCACCCAGGACGCCCTGTGTCTCAGGATTATGTTCTTGGCGGGTAAATTGTTGTCGGAGAATGAAAACGGATTTTTGACCACTTTTTGTCCATATTATATATAAATAGGTAAAAACTCGAAAAAACCTTGGCAAAAATCAAATTACGCGGTATGATGTCACATGCAAGGGTTTAATGCCCTAATAAGCAGAAAAGGATGAAGGATTATGGAAAATAAAGTTATGAGTGACTATCGTATGCAGCACCCCAGAAGTTATGAGCGTAATCGCGGACGTGACGGAGCAAAGGCGATGAGTTATTATTTGCCACAAGACATTATAGATTTGTTAAATTTGAAATCGGCACGTGAAAAATGCACTAAGTCGGAGTTGGTGCTGGAAGGGTTAAAATATATTCTTCGTGAAGAAATCAGGGAAACAAAACTCCACTCCACCCTATAAACCACAATGAGCAGGCAGGTCTGATGACCTGCCTGCTCTGTTTATTGTCCTGTTTAACGGACATTAAAGCGTATAAAATTATAATGCGGAGATGTAATTGTGCATCGGGAGCAGATTTTCAATTTCAAAAAAATAATTACATTTTTCTATAATTTTTTATAAATTATTGAAATTGTAATCGAAATGTGCTATAATTTATGTATTGATGTCAAACTTTAACGGTAAGGATGGATTGATATGATTAGTTACAGACCTTTCAGAGTTCTGGTTGCGGAAAAGAATTTGGAAACAACTGCTCTCGCACAGGAATTGGGTATTTCTCCAAGCACAATGGCTAAACTCAATGCTAAAAAAGAAGAAAATGAGGCTGTGTCGTTGAAAACTATCGATAAATTGTGTAAACATTTCGGGGTTTCGATAGACCAAATAGTAGAAATAAGATAAGGAGATTGTGTTATGGCAGTTAATAATGCAAATATTGGATTTGAAAAACAGATTTGGGATGCGGCGTGTGTCCTCTGGGGACATATTCCTGCTGCTGAATATAGAAAGGTTATTGTTGGGTTGATATTCCTTAAATATATCTCTACGGCATTTGAAAAGAGATATAAGGAACTCGTTGCGGAAGGCGACGGATTTGAAGATGATATTGACGCATATATGGAAGATAACATCTTCTTTGTTCCAACTGAAGCTCGTTGGAGTACAATCGCATCTGCAGCACATACACCTGAAATAGGTGCGGTAATTGATAACGCAATGCGTGCAATCGAAGAACAGAACCCTAAACTTAAAAATGTTCTTCCGAAGAACTACGGCAACCCAGACCTTGATAAGCGTGTATTAGGTGATGTAGTTGACCTTTTCACCAATAATATGAATATGGAAGATACAGAAGAAAGCAAAGATTTGCTTGGTCGTACCTATGAGTTCTGTATCGCAAATTTCGCAGAGTACGAGGGCGTTAAAGGCGGCGAATTCTATACACCATCAAGCATTGTTAAGACCATCGTATCTATCTTGAAGCCTTATGATAACTGTCGTGTATATGACCCTTGCTGCGGCTCTGGTGGTATGTTTGTACAGAGCGTCAAGTTCTTACAGGCTCACTCCGGAAATAGAAATAAGATTTCTGTTTATGGACAGGAAAGCAATGCAGACACATGGAAGATGGCTAAAATGAATATGGCTATTCGTGGTATTGATGCAGAATTCGGTCCGTATCACGCTGACACCTTCTTCAATGACTTGCATCCTACACTCAAAGCCGACTTTATTATGGCAAATCCGCCATTTAACCTTTCAAACTGGGGCGCGGAGAAATTAAAGGATGATGTCCGTTGGAAGTATGGTATGCCACCTGCTGGTAATGCCAACTTTGCGTGGATACAGCATATGATACATCACCTTGCTCCTAATGGCAAGATTGGTCTTGTCCTTGCTAACGGTGCTCTTTCAACACAGAGTTCAGGCGAAGGTGAAATCAGAAAGAATATCATCGAGAGTGACCTTGTAGAAGGTATTGTTGCACTACCCACACAATTGTTTTATAGTGTATCCCTTCCCGTAACTCTTTGGTTTATCAGCAAGAACAAAAAGCAAAAAGGCAAAACCCTGTTCGTTGATGCCCGTAAGATGGGATATATGGCAGATAGAACTCACCGAGATTTTTCCGATGAAGATATACAGAAACTTGCCGACACATTTGTAGCATTTCAGGGCGGAAATCTTGAAGAAGTTAAGGGCTTCTGCGCGGTTGCCTCTATTGAAGATATACAGAAACAGGACTATATATTAACACCTGGAAGATATGTGGGTATTGAAGAACAGGAAGAAGACGATGAACCTTTTGAAGAAAAGATGACAAGATTGACATCCGAACTCTTTGAGATGTTTGATAAATCGCATGACCTTGAAAATGAAATTCGCAGAAAGTTAGGTGTTATTGGATATGGAAACTAAGAAATATCTTATGGAAGATGCACTTGACGAAATAATTGATTATCGTGGAAAAACACCCAAAAAATCCGAAACAGGAATAATGACTTTAAGTGCTAAATCGGTAAAAAATGGATATATAGATTACTCTCAATGTTATTATATTTCTCAATCTGAATATAAGAAATTTATGGTTAGAGGCTTCCCAAAAGTGGGCGATATACTACTAACAACAGAAGCACCTCTTGGTATGGTATGCCGTTTAGATAGAGATGATGTCGCAATAGCTCAACGGCTACTAACACTTAGAGGAAAAAAAGGCGTATTGAATAACGATTATCTGCTCTATTATCTACAATCCCCAATCGGACAATATTTATTAAGGTCAAGAGAAACAGGAACTACGGTAACGGGAATAAAACAATCAGAGTTTAGAAAAATTGAAATGGATTTGCCTGATATTAAATATCAAGAAAAAGTTGCTTCTATTTTAAGAAGTATTGATGAAAAAATTAATTTAAATAATAAAATAAACGATAATTTAGAGCAAGAAGCCCAAGCAATCTATAATACTATTGTGAAAAATTCCATCAACAAAAAAACATTAAGTGATTTTATAAAAATAAAACACGGTTATGCTTTCAAAGGTGATTTCATATCTTCCGATGATAATGGTGTTGTTTTAGTAACTCCCGGTAATTTCTGTATTGGTGGAGGCTTTAAAGAAACCAAATGCAAATTTTTTACAAATGATTATCCCAATGATTATGTATTAAAGCCAAATAGTTTGATTGTAACAATGACTGATTTAAGCAAAGAGGCAGATACTTTGGGATATGGTGCTCTTGTACCATATTCTACACAACGTATATATCTTCATAACCAGCGAATAGGTTTAGTAGAACAGATTAGTAACGAATTACCTATTTCCTATATTTATTGGTATATGAGAAGTTATGAATATCATATGTGTATTGTTGGAAGTTCATCAGGTTCAACAGTAAAACACACATCACCAGGACGTATTTTAGAACAGACTATTCCAATTCCGGCCATAACCGACCGCACAGAGTACATACCTGTTCTTGACGAGATAAATGCAATCATATCAAAAAAACACACAGAAAATATACATCTCCAATCATTGAGAGATGCGCTTATACCAAAACTTATATCGGGTGATATTGATATTTCTAATATCGATATTTAAGTCATCAAATTAGAGTTTTCTACACCATATTTTGAAAGGAGTAATATATGTTATCATCATTTCCAAGAGAAAAAGTAAAACTTATAAAAAGAAGTTCTGTTGTTATCGAAGACATCGATGCGGTTGTGCAAAGTGATTTAATCGTTATTGATGACGCTTCTCTTGATATAGAAGAAGGAGATACAATTGAAAGAGTATTGCCAACAGGAAAATCGGAATATTATTTGGTTCTTGACAGAGGCTATTTTGCGGCACATGGTAGATTTCCAGCGCACTATCAGGCTTCTGTAAGAAAACAGAGTTCTATTGATTTAGATAAAGGTAAGAATGTTGTAAATAATTATAATATAGGGACAGCAGAAAAGATTAATATCAATTCTACTGACAATTCTGTAACATATAATGTTTCATCGGAAGACAGAGCGCTTATGGAAACTTTGAAGATGGTTGCTAAAGAATTAGAAAATAAAGATGCAATTATTCAATCAATCGAAGAAATGAAAAGCAGTATCGGTAAAAAAAGTTTTGCGGAAAAGTACAATGCCTTTATACAGAATGTTGCAAATCATATGACAATCTTTGCATCATATATTCCTGCATTGACGCAGATACTGACAAATTCTATAAAGTGATATGGTGGTCAATATGAAAGAGTTAATAAGTGCGATACGAGAATTAGGTCAGCCTGGATGTATCGATTACATACAAATGATTGCGACAGTTATCAGTGTAGGTATATCGGGTGCTGCACTGTTTTACGCAATTAGGGTTCCGAAAAAAATCGCAAGTGAGCAAAATAAAATTGCGTTATTTGAAAAGCGGTTTATGGCACTACAAAAAATTGGAATAATAATGTCTGAGTATAAAAACATCAAAAATATAATGTCCAAAGTAATTATACCTGATAATCTAAGAAAACACTTTATATGTTCCATTCAGGACAGCACCAAACGTGTTGCTGTCATACGCGATAATACAGACAAAATGTTTCAGTATATGTTTGAACAAGAAATATGTGATAAAATTAGTTTTATACATACATCTGGGGAACAATTAGCTGAGGTCTTATCAAAGTTTGAAGCATTGATGCGTCAGCAACGTTATGTAAGTATATCAGAGAAAGACTGGTACGACATCGTATCCAAAGATAAAGATGTTATTGAACTACATAAAGAAATTATAGATATATGTAACAAAGTATTAGCGTTAGAAGAAATCGTTTCCGAAGAAGCCAAACGTTGTATGGATTTACGAACATCATAAAATCACAAGGAGATAAGTTATATGGGAGTTTTTTTCACCGAAGCAGATTATGAAAATTCCGTAATCGAACTGTTTAAGGGGTTAGGCTATACTTATGTCTATGCTCCTGAACTTGAAAGGGATTTGAAAAGCCCTTTATACGAAGAAGAACTGATGAGTGCGTTATACAGGTTAAATCCCGATTTGCCTGATAGCGCTATTTCCGATGCTCTTTATAAATTAAAGAACTATGAGAACGGCGAACTCGTGCAGAAGAACGCCGTATTTATGGACTACCTGCAGAATGGTATTCCTGTTCGTTATTTAGATAAAGGCGAAGAACGCTCTGCTCTCTGCTACCTTGTTGATTATAAGAATGTTGATAATAACTCCTTTGTCGTTGCAAATCAATGGACTTTTATAGAGAACTCTAACAAGCGCCCTGATGTCTTGTTGTTCCTTAATGGTATGCCTGTTGTTCTGGTAGAACTAAAATCGCCATCGCGTGAAGAAACGGATGCGTCGGAAGCATATTTGCAGATAAGGAACTATATGCAGGAAATCCCGTCCATGTTCATATATAATGCAATCTGTGTTATGAGCGACCAATTGACATCAAAAGCAGGCACTATAACATCCGGGGAAGACCGCTTTATGGAGTGGAAAACCAAAGACGGTAATTATGAAAACACACAATATGCACAGTTTGATACCTTTTTTGAAGGTATGTTCCAAAAGGACAGACTGCTTGATATCATAAAGAACTTCATCTGTTTTTCTAACGAGGGCATAAAGAGTTTTAAGATTTTAGCAGGCTATCATCAGTATTTTGCCGTAAATAAAGCGGTAGTTTCTACGAAAAAAGGAACTATGACAGATGGTAAAGGCGGCGTGTTCTGGCATACACAAGGAAGTGGCAAATCGCTTTCTATGGTATTTTATGCTCATCTGCTGCAAGAAAAGTTGGACAGCCCTACTATCGTGGTGCTTACAGACCGTAATGACCTTGATGACCAATTATACGGACAGTTTGCGAAGTGTAAAGACTTTTTGCGTCAGGAACCGATACAGGCTGAAAGTCGAGAGCATCTGAAATCGTTACTTGACGGCAGACAGGCTAACGGTATCATTTTCACAACGATGCAAAAATTTGAAGAAGCCGACAATGCTCTTTCCGAAAGAAGAAATATTGTTGTTATGGCAGACGAAGCGCATCGTGGCCAGTACGGGTTATCCGAAAAAATCAAGATAACCAAGAATGATGACGGTGAAGAAATCGCTAAAAGAGTTGTTGGTACTGCTCGTATTATCAGGAACAGTTTGCCGAATGCTACATACATTGGCTTTACTGGTACTCCTATATCTGCAAAGGACAGAAATACCAGAGAAATCTTTGGTGATTACATAGATATTTATGATATGACACAGGCTGTTGAAGACGGTGCTACTCGCCCTGTTTACTACGAAAGCCGAGTTATTAAGCTAAACCTTGACGAGAATACGCTGAAGCTTATTGATGCGGAATATGATATTATGGCTCATAATGCTGATGAGCAGGTTATAGAGCAGAGCAAGCGGGAGTTAGGACAGATGGAAGCCGTACTTGGTAACGACCAGACCATTAACTCTCTCGTAAATGACATTTTAGACCACTATGAGAATTACAGGGAAGGTCTGCTTACGGGTAAAGCGATGATAGTTGCCTACTCTCGCCCGATAGCGATGAAGATATATAAAAGAATACTTGAAGTAAGACCTGCTTGGAAGGACAAGGTTGGCGTTGTTATGACAAGCAGCAATAAAGACCCTGAAGAATGGCACTCTATCGTAGGTAACAAGCATCATAAGGATGAGTTGGCGATAAAGTTTAAGGACAATGACAGTCCGCTTAAAATTGCCATCGTAGTAGATATGTGGCTTACGGGATTTGATGTTCCGTCTCTTGCTACTATGTATGTTTATAAGCCTATGAGTGGCTATAATCTGATGCAGGCGATTGCTCGTGTAAATCGTGTATTTAGAGATAAAGAAGGCGGTCTTGTAGTAGACTATGTTGGTATCGCATCCGCACTTAAACAGGCGATGAATGATTATACGGTGCGTGACCGTAAGAATTACGGTGATACTGACGTTGCGAAGGTTGCATATCCGAAGTTCCTTGAAAAGTTATCTATCTGTAAAGACCTGTTTCATGGGTTTGATTATGATAAGTTCAAGACGGGAACTGACCTTGAACGTGCAAAGACAATCAGCGGTGCCGTAAACTATATCATCGCTCGTGAGAAAGAAAAAGAAAGAGAAGATTTTGTGAAAGAAGCACTTATGCTGCATCAGGCGTTGTCCTTGTGTTCTTCTCTGGTAGATAAAGATATGAGATTTGAAGCCGCTTTCTTTGAAGCCGTAAGGGTTATGGTAATAAGGCTTACCAATCAGGGAACAGGCAAGAAAATTTCATTACCTGAAATGAACGCCCGTATCAATGAACTGTTAAAGCAGAGCATCAAGAGCGACGGCGTAATCAACTTATTCTCCGATGTTCAGCAGGAGTTCTCACTATTTGACCCCAAGTTCCTTGAAGAAATCAGCAAGATGAAAGAAAAGAACTTGGCGGTTGAACTGTTGAAGAAACTTATTGCCGAACAGATACATGTATATAAGAGAACTAATGTTGTTAAATCCGAAAAGTTTAGTGACATCATTCACGAAGTAATGAATAGGTACTTAAACGGTATGCTTACCAACGAGCAGGTTATTGAAGAACTTATGAACCTTGCAAAGCAGATTTCCAAAGCAAAAGAAGAAGGCGAAGAATTAGGTTTATCTCCTGATGAGTTAGCATTTTATGATGCTTTGACAAAGCCACAGGCTATAAAGGACTTCTATGAGAACGATGAACTCATCGCTATCACAAAAGAACTTACAGACGCTTTAAGGAAGAATAAGACGGTAGATTGGCAGAGAAAAGACAGCGCACGTGCCAAGATGCGTATGCTTATCAAGAAACTTCTTAAAAAGCATAAGTACCCACCAGAAGGTATGGATGAAGCGGTGCAGACTGTTATGGTTCAGTGCGAATTGTGGGTAGATAATGAAGAGATGTAATCTTCCAATGTGAAGTGCCGAATATTTTGCATAATTTAATAGTAATTTGAGAGCCGGTCTTTTGGACCGGCTCGTACTATGTTTACAGGAGAATATGTTGTCATCTCATTCCGTACAGTTTTTTACGATGTGAAACGGTATTTTTTTTGCATAATATGATATAAAGATTAAATAGTGGGTATAAAAGCAGAAATCACATCGGAGAGTTGCCGCATTAAAGCAAAGCGGTATTTTTCATCGTATAATGCCGATAATTTTGCACAATATAATGCTTTTATCTCTAATTAAAAAGTGTTGGTTTTTTCATCGAAAAAAATCAACCCACCCTTTTTTATAAAAAATCGGGAACAAAAATGCAAAATTTTTGTTCCCGGAGATTAACTGATTTTTAAGAAAAAGATGCTGAAGTCAAAAGCCTGTTATTTCAGCATCACATTTCTGAACATAAATTATAAAATAATCATTCAGTGTGCATGAAAAATTGAGAGACGTTTTATAAAAAGATTATACATGTTTTAGCTTTCAAAATATTTGTAGATTTCCACCGATTAAGGCCATGCTCTCTCGTGTCTTACAGGTTGAGATAAAATAAGATGCAAAAAATCTGCAAATATTTAATAAAAGCATTTTGAAAGACTGATATTTCAACCTTTTTATACATCTGCCGTTTTCGTTGTTATTGCTGGATTTTAGGCGGATTTGCTTTTTCGTATTCTTCAAAGAGTTTATACAAGGTCTGCCTGCTGATGCCGAGTTCCTTTGCGAGTTGGGTTTTGGAATAAATCCGATGCTGCCACATTTGATACCATTCTCCGAAATTTTCGATGCTAATGGCTTTTCTTCCTTTATATTTGCCTTCTTTCTTTGCTATGGCAATGCCCTCGCGTTGGCGTTCGAGCATATTTTCTCTTTCAAAGGTGTATATAGCACCTATCATCGTAAGCATCAGCCTGCCCTGAGGGGTTGACGTATTGATGTTTTCCTTGACAGATATCAGGGTTACTTTCTTCTGTTGAAGAAATTCGACGATATCAAGTAGATTTTTTGTCGAACGAGCAATTCTTGAAAAGTCTAAAATGTAAAGCACATCGTTCTCCCTGCAAAAGTCGAGGCACTTTTGCAACTCTGGTCTATTCATATCTTTTCCCGATGCCTTTTCTATAAAATACTTCTCTATGCCGTATGATTTTAATGCTTCTTCTTGTCTTTTGGTAGATTGGTCAGAACAAGATACACGTATGTATGCACAAATCAATGATAAACACTCCTTTTTCTTATGTCGTGACCGTATACTAACTCTTCAGGAGTGGCTTCGTCAAGTTTAAATTATAATGTGGTTTACAGTTCGTCTAAAACGCCCAGAAATCAATTTTATTTAGATATTTTAATCGTGTAGGTTTAAGGCATGGTCTATTTATACATTAAAATAAGCACTCTCCGGTTCCGGAGAGTGCTTACTTAATTATATCATTAACAATAGAAGTTATACTGTCAAGTTGCTTGTCGCTCATCTTTTTCAGCGAACTTATCAACACATTTAGCTTTTCGGGGTTTTGTGCATCTGTATCAAAGAAGTCACTTGGCGATATCTCCAAATATTCACAGATGAAGAAAAATGCTGCCATTGACGGTAGTGCCTTACCACATTCTACATTATTAATATATCCTGCATTCTGACCTATTGCTAAACTCATCTCTCTTGCTGACACACCTTTTTTAGTTCTTAACTGTGCCAGGCGTAACGGAAATTCATCCTCGTACATTGATATCACCTCACTATACATAATATTATATCCCACAAAAATTAAAATACTGCGGAACTATTCCTTAAAATGTATTGTTATATCGTAATGAAAGTGATATAATGTATATAAATGTTTGAAACAAAGTGATAAACGAGAGATGAGTAAGCCGATGAGTAAAGAAAATACCGCCTGTTTCTTCGGGCATAGAAAAATTGATACATCTGATAAGTTAAAGACTATATTATATGAAGAAATTGAAAAACTGATAACCGTTGACGGTATTAACACCTTCCTTTTCGGAAGTAAAAGCCAGTTTGATGACCTTTGTTATAAAATCGTTTCCGAATTAAAAGGGAAATATCCTGACATCAGACGTATCTATGTCAGGGCGGAAAGCGAGTATATTGACGGCGAAGGCAGCCGAGCATATAGAGAAGGATTGATGGAACTATATGAGCATACCTACTACCCCGAAAGTGTTTCGGGTGCTGGTAAGGCAGTTTATGTCAAGCGCAATCAGCACATGATAGATGAAAGTGCGGTATGTGTAGTCTATTACGATGAGAGTTATGCTCCTTCAAGGAGAAAGCACAGCAGGCGTGATTTGTTCGATTATCAGCCGACAAGCGGCACAGGTGTAGCCTATAAGTATGCCGAAAGGAAAAAAAGAAGAATTATAAACATTTACTCTATGTTATAAATTTTCATTTGTAACAAAAATGTAATAATGCCAGAATGTGTTGAGATTTCAATAAAACAATTTTTGAAATCCTGCCGTTAGAGGCATCTTCAAAAAAAGTGGTGCTCTACGCCTTGAAAACTCAAAGAAAGTGTGATACAATATTTAACGGTAGAAGAAATGTGGTCACAATGTGACCTCTGGCACAACTTTATGGTGTAAACTGTATAAGGTTGGTGGCGATGGTGGTCTGTTAGCATAGTGCTAACAGTTTATATGAGATATACTATAAGTGAATACTGCCTTTATAGGCTTTTTCGGTGTGCCGTATTTTACGGCACACCATTTTTGTTTTGCAGGTAAACAAATGAAGATAGTTTTGCGGCAACTATTCAAAAACCGTAAATCTATAGAAAGGGCAGGAGACAGTTCATATGAAAGAAGTACCTATTTGGGAAAAAAGCAATCTGACCTTGGAAGAAGC
>JAZURE010000025.1:0-6774 GCA_045606045.1 Clostridia bacterium
CTTCTGCGCACGAGGTCTGCTCTGCCCATGGAATACCCTGCAAGTTTGCGCACTATCTGCATAACCTGCTCCTGGTATATTATAGTTCCGTAGGTGGACTTAAGTATAGGTTCTAACGCAGGGTGTATATATTTTATCCCATCGGGGTTATGCACATTTTTAAGAAATGCGGGTATCTGCTCCATGGGACCTGGTCTGTAGATACTTGTGGTGGCTATGATATCCTCTAACCTGCGTGGCTTGAATTTACGCATAAATGCCTTAAGACCGGGGTTTTCAAGCTGGAATACTCCGTCTGTATCGCCCTTTTGTATAAGGCTGAAAGTGTTCTTATCGTTATAATCGAGATTGTCCACATCTATACGGATGCCCTGTGTTTTTTCTATCAGTTTTACGGTGTTGTCTATTATGGTGAGGTTTCTAAGACCCAGAAAGTCCATCTTAAGAAGTCCTATCTTCTCTAATGCACCCATGGGATACTGGGTAATAAGCCCCCTATCGCTCGTCTGAACAGGTACATAGCTTGTAAGCTCATCATCTGCTATTACAACACCTGCGGCATGGGTTGAGGCATGGCGCACAAGTCCCTCTATCTTCATGGCTATATCTATGAGCTTTTTTACATTTACATCCGTTTCGTAGAGCTTCTTAAGGTTAGGCTCTGTTTTCAATGCATCCGATATCTTTATGTGAAGCCTTTCAGGTATGGATTTGGCTACCTTGTCCACCGTGACAGGCTCTATCGCAAGCACTCTGCCCACATCCCTTACCGCCGCACGCGCCGCCATGGTACCAAAGGTTATTATACCTGCCACTCGGTTTTTGCCGTACTTATCTGTTACATAGTCCTTTACCTCATCGCGCCTTTCGTTGCATATATCTATGTCTATATCGGGCATGCTTACACGCTCGGGGTTTAAAAATCTCTCGAAAAGCAGGTCGTACTTTATAGGGTCGACCTCTGTGATATTTAAGGTATATGCCACTATGCTTCCTGCGGCACTTCCTCTGCCGGGGCCTATAGGTATGGCACTATCCTTTGCAAATTTTATAAAATCCCATACTATAAGAAAGTAGTCCGTATAGCCCATGGAATTTATGGTATTGAGTTCATAATCTATGCGCTTTAATATATCTTCCGTTACCTCTTTGTATTTGCGGTGCGCTCCGTCTATACAAAGCTCCCTTAAATACTGCTCGTGACTTAAGGAAGTATTAATGCTTATTTTGGGAAGATGAATAGTGTTGAAATCCAATTCCAGATTGCACATTTGTGCTATTTTTTGAGTGTTTCTAACTGCATGAGGCACATCCGAAAAGGCATCATACATCTCCTCGGCACTCTTTAGGTAAAATTCCTCACCGAAGAATTTGAGTCTGTCGGTATCGTGTATCTTCCTGCCTGTCTGAATACAAGTAAGGACATCCTGAACAAGGCTGTCCTCTCTTTGTATATAGTGGACATCGTTTGTGGCAACAAGCTCAATTCCCGTTTCATTAGAGAGTCTTATTGCACCCTCGCGGACTGCATCCTCCTCAATCATACCGTGATTCTGAATCTCCAGATAGAAGTTGCCGTCACCAAAGATTTCGTTTAATTCCAATGCTCTCTTTTTGGCAAGCTCATAGTTGCCCGAATAAAGAGCCATATTCACCTCGCCCTTGAGGCACGCTGAAAGAGCTACAAGTCCTCCCGAATACTGTCTCAAAAGCTCCTTGTCCACACGCGGTTTATAGTAGTATCCGTCTTGAAATGCCAGAGACACCAGATTCATAAGGTTTTTATAGCCTTCCGCGCTTTTGCACAACAAAACAAGGTGTCCGTAATCGGAATCGGCTCCGTGCACCTTGGAAAATCTGCTGTTTGGTGCAGTATAAACCTCGCATCCAATGATGGGTTTGATGCCTTGTTTGATACATTCATCATAGAATTCCACCGCACCATACATGACACCGTGGTCGGTGATTGCAAGCGAGTCGAATCCAAGAAGAGATGCCCTCTTCACAAGCTCATCTATACGCGATGTACCGTCGAGCAGACTATACTGTGTATGAACATGTAGGTGGGTAAAAGGCATTTTTAACACTTTTCAGCTATCTCCTGAATTTTACGAAGTCTGTGGTTTACTCCCGATTTGCCAAGCGGGGGGTCGAGCATTTCGCCAAGCTCCTTTAAAGAGTGCTCCCTGTATTCGAGCCTCAGGCGTGCTACCTCCTTAAGACTTTGAGGCAAACTTTCAAATTTGCCCGCATCTATAATCTTATTTATCGCATTTACCTGTTCCACGGAAGCATCCACCATTTTTTGCAGGTTTGCCGCCTCACAGTTCATGGTGCGGTTTACATTGTTTCTTATTTCCTTAAGTATCTTTGCATTGTGGAAGTCCATAAGCACCTTGTAGGCACCCATGAGGGTAAGTATATCTGCAATTTCCTCGCTGTTTTTAAAGTATATCACCATATTGCCCGACCTTACCACAACCCTCGGATTTACGCCCATGGATTTCATAACAACATACAAATCGTTGTGCAGTCCGTAGCTTGGTGTGGCAAACTCCATATGATACTTCTTCTCAGGGCTCATAACGGTGCCCGAGGTAAGAAATACGCCTCTTAAAAAGGCTTTTTGTCTGGCACTTTTGTTTATGTATTCTGTATTTATCCTAAATGAGCTTAAGTAATTAACATCAGACGGTCTCTCTATAAACCCAAGCGCTATCATGAGGGTAATTGCCTCGTCGTTGTCCGTGCACACAGTATAGGTAGCTTTACCACCCGCCGACTTTGTTATCTTTACCTTGGAAATTACTCCCACGGTATCCTTGGTAAGCTGATATATTCTTCGTGCTGTCTTAGGATTTTCGGTAACAACGGTAAGGCTTAATACTCCCTTTTCCCGTCTTAATCTGCCCCCGAATGCAACACAGCCCATAAGCTCGCACAAAGATGCCGAGGTAGAAACATTTTTTATTTTAACAAGCTCATTTTTCGTGTCTTGCGAAAATGACATTTAGAATTCTCCTATAAATCTTATTTCGGGCTCCAATTCCACTCCGAATTTATCGTACACTATGCGCTTAACATCGCCTATGAGTTTATACACATCCGAGCTTTTCGCATTGTCATAATTCACAACAAAGCCTGTATGCTTTTCCGATACCATGGCTCCGCCTACTCTGTAGCCGCGAAGTCCCGCATCATCGATAAGCTTTGCTGCAAAGTAACCCTCGGGTCTTTTAAAGGTGCTTCCTGCACTGGGATATTCGAGAGGTTGTTTTTCTCTGCGTTTTGCGTTTAATTCGCGTGTATAACTGTTTATCTTTTCGGCATCTCCCTCTTTTAAGGAAATAACAGATTTAAGTACCACATCGTCTTTTGTAAATATGCTTTTGCGATACGAAAAACCATGCTCATCGCCTACGGCAGTCTTAACCGTACCGTCCGAGGAAAGATAGGTAGTTTCTGTAACAACATCCTTCAGCTCACCGCCGTATGCACCTGCATTCATAACCACAGCTCCGCCAAGGCTTCCGGGTATGCCCGAAGCAAATTCAAAGCCTTCCAGACTGTGCGCCCTTGCAACTGATGCCACCGAGGACAAAAGTGCTCCCGCCATAGCATGAATCTCTGTACCGCATACCGTAATATCCGACATGCTTTTGCCGATGCACACAACCGTACCGTCAAACCCATTATCCGACACAAGAAGATTTGAGCCGTTTCCTATGACGATGAAATTCTCTCCTGCTCTTCTTAAGGCATTTACCACATCTACTGCCTCATCCTCGGAGGACGGAAGAACAAAATACCTTGCGTTTCCGCCGAGCTTGAAGCTTGTATGGAGACTTAAGGGTTCATTTTGCAATATATTTTCCTTTGGTATAAACTCGGTTAATATGTTTAAAGTCTCTATTTTGATTAGCTCCTTCCCAAAAATGCGGCACCGATTATTCCTGCATCGTTGCCGAGCTTGGCTATGACAATCCTGCTCGGCTCGGAAAAGCCTACTCCGTAATGGTTTTTTTCCACATAGTCCTTTACGGGACTGAGAAGTTCCTCGCCCGCGCGGCTTACTCCGCCTCCTATGGCAATAACTTCGGGTCGGAAAATATTTACTATATTTACAACGCCCTGTGCCACATACTCACAGTATTTATCAGTAACAGCTTTTGCCGAGGGGTCTCCCGCTTTGGATGCTTCCCATATGAGTTTACCGTTCAGAACACCGCCGTTTTGCTCCTTGTATTTAAAAAGCATAGAAGTTTTATTCTCTTCTGCGGCTTTATTTGCCTGCTGTACAAGTGCAGTTGCCGATGCATACGCTTCCCAGCATCCGCATCTTCCGCAAGAGCACTTTTCGCCGTTCATATCTATAACCATATGGCCGATTTCTCCGCCACCGCCGTTACAACCCGAAAAGAGCTTGCCTCCGATTACTATTCCGCCCCCTACACCCGTACCGAGAGTTACTGCCACAAAATCCTTTATACCCTCCTCGCCCAGAGCAAAGAATTCTCCCAAAGCAGCACAGTTGGCATCGTTGTCGATGTATACATCCTTTGAAATGTGCTTTTGAAATTCTTCTACAAGAGGTGCATTCTTTAAATCTATATTGTTGGTGTACACCACAACCCCCGAGGTGTTGTCTACGGTACCGGGTATACCCATGCCTATTGATATGACATCTTCCATATTTATGCCTGCGCCTTCTGTAAGCTCATGGCACAAATCGGCAATACTCTTTGCAAGACCCGAGCATCCCGCTTTGGGGTCTGTAAGAACAGAGGATTTGTATATGATATCACCGTTTGGTGTAACAACTCCGCCTTTTATTGTAGTACCGCCTACATCTACTCCTATATAATACATTGTGTTCCTCCGGATTTTTATTTTTGCGCACCCATCTTCATTTCGTTCATAAGTCTTTCGTTGAGTGCCTCTGCCGCATTATAGCCCATCCTCTTCTGACGGTGGTTTATCGCCGCAACCTCTATTACAACGGCAAGGTTTCTGCCCGGCTTTACAGGGATTGTGAGCGAGGGTATCTTAATACCCAAAAGCTCTGTGTATTCCGTTGTAAGACCAAGACGGTCATATTGCTTTTTATCCTGCCAGATTTCCAAATTTATTATAAGGTCAATCTTTTCCATATTTTTGACAGCACCGACACCGAATACATTTTTGACATCGATTATGCCGATACCACGAAGCTCTATAAAGTGCCTTATGATATCGGGGGCGCTTCCCAAAAGGGACTTGTCGGAAACTCTCTTTATCTCTACGGCATCGTCTGCTACAAGCCTGTGTCCTCTCTTTACAAGCTCCACCGCCGTCTCGCTCTTACCCACACCGCTGTCTCCCAAAAGAAGTACACCCTCACCATGCACCTCCACAAGAACTCCGTGAGTGGTAATTCTTGGAGCAAGCTCGATATTTAAAAATGCTATAAGAGCACTTATAAAGCGCGAGGTGGACATATGCGTGCGGAAAAGAGGGGTGTTGTATTTCTCTGCAAGATTTTTCATAATGTCCGAAATCTCTATATCTCTTGTAACTATAACGCAAGGCACTTCTTTTTTGAAAAAGTTTTCCAGTGCAGTTGCCTCCGCCTCATCTGAAATATGCCTTAAATATGAGGTTTCTACCATTCCTATAACCTGAATTCGAGTGTTGTCAAAATACTCAAAAAAACCCGTCATCTGAAGACTCGGTCGGTTGACCTCGTTGTTGCATACGAGTACCTTATCCATATTTTCTGACTCATACACGATTTCTAAATTAAATTCTTTTATAATTTTGGTAAGCTCTACAGTAAATTTCTGACTGTCCATTATATTCACCTCAGTTTATTAATTAGACATATTTTATCATACTAAGCATAACACAATACTTAAAATAAATCAATACAATAAACGCAAAAGGAAATCTTAATTTTTTGTTGCTTTTTGTATTGTGAAATGGTATAATTGTATAATCATAAAGGAGAGGGTGTTACGTTTATGGGCTATTCCAGAGAAGAATTTGCAAAGCATATGCAGGATTGGAATACACTTTTAAATACTCACAAGCTTCCCTCGTGGGATGAGCTTCCGTCTATAGATTTATACATGGATCAGGTGATTGTACTTATGAATCAGTACTTAAGCGACTATGTACCATGTGCGAAAGATGCAAATCAGACCATAACACCCCCAATGATAAATAACTATGTTAAGCTCAAGGTAATGCCTGCACCTGTGAAGAAGAAATATTCACGCTCCCACATAGCATACCTTATAATGCTATGCTCGCTAAAGCATGCCCTTAGCATACCCACCATGCAGAAAATCATACCATTGTACGAGGATATACAGCGTATAAAAGAGCTTTACGAGGTATTTTGCAACAATCAGCACAAGGCATTTGCATACATAACCGAAAAGGTGTGCGCGGTAACAGACCCACTCCTTAAAGAAGCCGACAGCAACCCCAACAGAATGTATGACCTTGCCATGCAAATATCCGTAAGTGCAAATGTATTTAAAATGCTCTCCGAGGATGTCGCATCCATACAGCATATAGAAGAAACAGATGAAAAATAATTTTTTTTGAATTTAGGTATGGACAAACCCGTTTTTTTGTGTTATACTAATTAACGTTGTGATGCTGTTGTAGCTCAGCAGGTAGAGCACTTCCTTGGTAAGGAAGAGGTCGGCAGTTCAAGTCTGCTCAACAGCTCCATAAGAAAAACCGCTCAAAACCAAGTCGGAGGCCAAGCGGTCTTAGGAAGACAAG
>JAZURE010000026.1:0-12607 GCA_045606045.1 Clostridia bacterium
AAACAACTAACGAAATTTACTAAAGTTTAAAAGTACTCTCAAAGTACATTCTCATTTAATTAACGAGAACCTCATTACTTTAAATATGCTGTTCATTTTTCAAAGACCAAGCGGAAGTGAGGCAAGCCTCATTTCCTTGCCACTCTCACAAGCGACTTGATTATGATACCACACTTTGAAAGCTTTGTCAACACTTTTTTTAAAAAACTTTTAAAAAATTTTCAAGTGTTTTTTGCCCTCATTTGCGGTGCTTTACTAATATATCATATAGAATTAAGAATGTCAACACTTTTTTGAAATTTTTTAATATTTTTCTACACCAACAAACTTAGCTCTTCGGTGTAATTATTCCACGCTTCGTAGGTCTTTTCGAGCTCGTTTTCAAATTCTTGCTTTTGCTCATAGATTTCCTTGGCTCTGGTAAAGTCCGAGCCGCAGTTTTGGAGCTCGGTTTCTGCCTCTTGTATTTGATTTTCGAGAAGTGATATCTTTTCTTCGGATGCGGCAATCTTCTTTTCCAGAGAGCGTATTTGTGACTGAAGCTTTTTGGCATCCGAATAATCCATGGCGCCTTTCTTCTCGGGTTGCTTTATCTGCGAAGACTTATTTGCTTCTTCCGCAAAGCGCTTTATATAATCATCGTAATTTCCTCTGTACGAGTTTATGCCGTTTTCCGTAAGCTCAAATATGACATCTGCGGTCTTGTTTAAAAAGTATCTGTCGTGCGATACAAAAAGAACTGTGCCCTCATACTGTGCTATAGCTTCATCGAGTGCTTCCTTGGCGGGAAGGTCGAGATGGTTTGTGGGCTCGTCCAGTATGAGAAAGTTTGGTTTTTCCATCATTATAATAAGAAGCATAAGGCGTGCCCTTTCGCCGCCGCTTAAATCGCCGACAGTTTTAAACACATCTTCGTCCTTAAAAAGCACGGTGCTGAGCCTGGTGCGTATATCCACTTCGTCCATAAGCGGAAAGCGGTCGCTTATCTCCATAAATACAGTTTTGCTGTCGGTAAGCTGTGCCTGTTCCTGGTCATAGTAGCTTATTTGCGTGTTTCTGCCTATTTCTATATCGCCCGAGAAAAACTCATGTCTTCCGAGGACTGTTTTTAAAAGTGTGGACTTACCTATACCGTTGGCACCTATTATTGCCGCCTTTTCTCCGCGTTTAACTTCTATATTTATATTGCGGGAAAGCGATGTCAATATACCTGCCTTGGGAACACTTATCTCCACATCGTCTACGGTTAAAACATCGTTGTATGAGCGATATACCGTATCAAACTTAAAACGGCATGATTCGGTAAGGGACACAGGCTTTTCGCCTATATCCATTTTTTCGAGTGCTTTCTGACGGCTTTTTGCCATTTTGGAAGTGGATGCGCGCACAATATTTCGTGCCACATAGTCCTCGAGCCTTTTGGCTTCCTCTACGCGTGCGTTATAGTGCTTTAATTCTATCTCTTCATTTTGCTTTTTCAAAACAAGATACTTTGAGTAGTTGCCTGTGTAGCGGGTTATGGTGTGACGCTCTATTTCATATATCGTATCAACAAGCGAATCTAAAAAATATCTGTCGTGCGATACGGTTATTATTATGCCTTTATAGCTCTTGAGATATCCCTCAAGCCATTGCATTGTTTTGAAATCAAGGTGGTTTGTAGGCTCGTCCAAAAGAAGCACCTCAGGACTTTCGGCAAGAAGTCTTGCAAGAGAAAGCTTGGTCTTCTCTCCGCCCGACAGATTGCATATGCGCATACTCTTGTCGAATTTATCGAAGCCCATGCCTGTAAGGACGGTATTTATACGGGTTTTGATATCAAAACCGCCTCTTTTTTCAAAAAGCTCACTTTTTGAGCCGTAGTCACGCAGTAGCTTTTCATGCTCGCTGTCACTATCACCGAGAGCCATACGTTCTTCCAACACACGAAGCTCTGACTCCAAGGCAACAAGACTCTCAAATGCCGCCATCATGTACTCATGGATGGTACTTTGACCTTCAAGCACGCAATCCTGCCTTAAAAACCCTATCCTGCAATCCTTGGGAGTAAGAATTCTGCCCTCGTCAAACGAAAGCTCGCCCGCTATAATCTTTAAAAGCGTGGACTTACCTGCACCGTTGGCGCCTATAAGACCTATTCTCTCGTTGTCGGTTGCAGTAAGGGAAACCTTGTTTAATATAATATCTGTGCCGTATGCTTTTGTAATGTTTTCTATTTGTAATGCCATAGTATTAATTTTCCTTTATCAGTCATAACACGGGCAAAGCACAAATACTCGCTCTGCTCCGTACATTTTCAGTATTCTTGCACATTCATTTGCCGTTGTTCCGCTTGTGTAGATATCATCTATCACAAGTATGTCCTTTCCATACACGTCATAAACGGGGTTTAAGTCTATGGTACCCTGTATGTAGAATTGCCTTTCGGGAAGCTTCATTTTACTGAGCTGTCCTACAGGCTTGGAACGATACAAAAGGTCGGGCACAAACTCCGAGCTCCACAAATGCGAAAGTTCCTCTCCCAGCACCTTTGTCTGACTGTAGTCTCTGTTTCTGCGTTTTGAAACAGGAACGCAGCACATAACGGCATCCCGTAGATACGGTCTGTCTCCTGTAGCCTTATCCATAATACATGCATATGCGTTGGCATAGTATTTTACGGATTTGAATTTGTACCTAAGCATAGCTTCCTTGGCATTGCCGTCATACCTGATTACGCCTATGGCTTCATCGAAGTAAAATCTATCATCACGCACGGTTTTGCATACAGGCGAAGTTTCCGAGCATTTCATACAAACTGCCGAATCCCCGTAATGCCACAGTATCTTTCCGCAAATGGCACAATGCCTTGGGTATATAAAATCCAGTATGATATTTAATATGGTTTTAAAAACGGATAATGCTTTCATATTCTTTAAGCCTCTTGCAAAGTCCCGAATATCGTTTGTCCTCTCTGTTGTTATCTACCATCTTGTGTACAATTTCCTCTCTGCCCACAAGCACAACAAGGCTCTTGGCTCTTGTAACGCCCGTATAGAGCAGGTTGCGGTTTATGAGCATATGAGGTGCATCGTACATAGGTATTACCACAACGGGAAATTCGCTGCCCTGACTTTTGTGTATTGTAACACAGTAGGCAAGCTCTATTTCCTCGGAAATATCCTTGAATTCATACACTACCTTGCGTTCATCGTACATAACTGTTATTGTCTTTAAATCATTTCTTATGGAGGTTATGGTGCCCACATCGCCGTTAAAAACTCCGTTGCCGAGTCTTGTTGTGGTAACATCCTCCCAGCGAATATCGTAGTTGTTGCGTATCTGCATTACCTTGTCTCCCTCACGGAAAAGGCGAAAACCGAAGTCATGCTCTTTTTTGTCTTTGGAAGCAGGGTTTAATACCTCTCTTAAAATCTCATTGAGATTATTTACCCCTGCAATACCCTTTTTGGACGGGGAGAGCACCTGCACATCGAAGCTTGTGATGCCGTATGCCTTGGGAAGCTTATCCGAGCAAAGCGATGCAATATATCGTACTCCGTCTGCACCCGACGGAATATCCGCAAAGAAAAAATCCTTATCCTTGGAGGTTAGTATGGGGTATCTGCCCTCGTTTATGCCGTGGGCATTTGTTATTATAAGACTTTTTTGAGCTTGTCTGAAAATCTCGGTAAGGCGTATTACCTCTACCCTGCCGCTTTCTATAATGTCCTTTAGCACATTGCCCGGCCCTACAGACGGAAGCTGATTTATATCGCCCACCATTATAAGCCTTGTGCCCACACTTATTGCCTTTAAAAGATGATTGGCAAGGACAATGTCTACCATAGACATCTCGTCTACTATTACAACATCGCTCTCTATGGGCGAGGTTTCATTTACCATAAACTGTGTTTCGCCATCTTCCGAGTGGAAGCTTGCTTCAAGAAGTCTGTGTATTGTTTTTGCCTCAAGCGAACACACCTGTGTCATTCTCTTGGCGGCTCTGCCTGTAGGTGCGGCAAGAGCTACGGTAAGACCGTTGGATTTCATTATGTCTATGATTGCATTTATAATAGTAGTTTTTCCTGTGCCCGGACCGCCTGTTATAACCATTACACCGTTTTGCATGGCACTTATAACCGCCTGACGCTGAAGATGAGCAAATTGTATCTTGTGCTTTTTTTCTATTATATCAAGCTGCTTTTCTATATCGGAAGTTTTATACTTGTATTTATATTCACTAAGCTCACAGATTTTGGATGCCACATATCCCTCACACAGATAGTGAGAGTAGATATATATGTTGTCTCCATCATCGCCCGAAGCCCTATAAAGCATACCCGCATCGATAAGCTTATCTATGGCTGTACGCACATCCTCACCGTCTACTCCAAGAAGTACCGAAGCGGCGTTTGTGAGAATTGACTGGGGAAGATATGTGTGTCCGAACTGTGTATTGTATTTAAGTGTGTACAACACACCTGCCCGTACACGGTTGATATTGTCACAGGATATGCTGAGTCTCTGAGCAATGCCGTCTGCAGTTTTAAAGCCTATGCCCTCTATTTCCTCACAGAGAATATACGGATTGGTTTTTATTATATCTATTGCGGCAGCACCGAACTTTTTGTATATGGTGGCGGCGGCTCGTACCGATATGCCGCACTCCTGCAAAAACATAACAAGGGATGTGGAGCCAAGCTGTGCAAGATAGCTCTCCTGCATCTTAATTGCCTTGGTAAGACTTATACCCTTGACTTCCGCTATACGATGAGGCTCTGTCTCAAGAACATTTAATGTATCCTCTCCGAACTTTTCTACAAGTTTAGTGGCGGTTGCCTTGCGGATGCCCTTTATGATACCGGAGGCAAGATATCTTTCTATAGACTCTCTTGTAGCGGGGAGGACTTTTTCGAACATCTCTGCCTTGAACTGGTCGCCGTATGTGGGATGGCTTGTCCATTTGCCCGAAAGCTTAAGGCTCTCTCCCTCGGCTACTGCATGAAAATACCCTACGGCTATAAAGCTCTCTTTATCGTTTTCCATCTCAATTACTTTATAACTGTTCTCATCGTTGGAATATATAATATGTACAACTTCACCATGTATGGTTTCATGAGCGTTCAAGACATCACCTCCCAGTATAAAAGAATACTAATATTATACCGACATTAAAAACAAGTGTCAAGAAATACTGACAAAGTATTTGACAAACCAAAGTCTTTGTACTATAATCTATAATGGTTTTATTTGTGCATATATATAATAGAAAGAAGATGACCATAATGTTAAAAGTTGGAGTTCTCGGTGCAACGGGATATGCAGGTATAGAGACTGTAAGAATCCTTTTGGGACATCCCGAGGTAGAAATAACAAGACTTGTATCCCACAGCTTTGTCGGCAAAAAAATATCCGACATCTATCCCAGCCTTCGCCATGTGTGCGAAATGGAATGCTGTGAGCTGGATGTTGATGATATCGCCGCAAACTGTGATTTGGTGTTTACAGCTCTTCCTCACGGTGCATCCAAAGAGGTAATACCTGCAATATACAATAAGGGTGTTAAAATCGTAGACCTTAGCGGAGACTTCCGTTATGATTCCAAGGAAGTATACGAAAAATGGTACGGCGAACCCCACTGCGCACCCGAAATATTAGAAAAATCGGTTTACGGTCTTTGCGAAATCCACAGAGATAAGATAAAGAATGCTACTATAGTTGGTAACCCCGGATGTTATACTACATGCTCAATACTTTCGCTCTACCCCCTGCTCAGTGCCGGTGTTGTACATAAGGACAACATAATAATTGATGCAAAATCGGGTGTTACCGGTGCGGGAAGAACAGAAAAGCTCCCCTACAGCTTCTGCGAATGTACCGAAAATTCCAAAGCATATAAAATTGCCACACACAGACACACCTCTGAGATTGAGCAGGAGCTTGGTCATGCTGCAGGAGAGGAAATAATGGTATCCTTTACTCCCCACCTCATACCGCAAAAGAGGGGCATACTTGCAACAAGCTATGCAAACTTAAAAGTGGATATGGCAGACGAAGAAATATACAAAATCTTTGCCGATTTCTACAAGGATGAATACTTTGTAAGAGTGCTAAAGCCTGGCATTCTTCCCGAAACCAAGAATGTAGCAGGCTCTAACTTTGTGGAAATAGGCTTTAAGGTAGACCACAGGCTAAAAAGAGTGGTTGTATCCTCTGCTATAGACAACCTCTTTAAAGGGGCAGCAGGTCAGGCAATCCAGAACATGAATATAATGATGGGATTTGACGAAAAAGCAGGCATAAACAATCCTGCATTCTATTTATAAGGAGTTAATGCAATGAGCGGTCTCGCACAAAAGAATGATACAATAGAAACAATGATTAAAAAAGCCGATATATTAATAGAGGCTCTCCCCTACATACGCAAGCTGTACAAGAAAAAGATAGTAATAAAGTACGGCGGAAATGCCATGATAAATGAAGACCTCAAAAAATCGGTAATGGACGATATAACCCTGCTCAAATATGTAGGCCTCAACCCCATAGTAGTTCACGGCGGCGGTCCTGATATATCTAATGCTCTTAAGGTGTACAACATAGAAAGCGAATTCATAAACGGTCTTCGTGTTACTACAGAAGAGACTGTAGGTATAGCACAGATGGTACTTGTGGGAAAGACAAACAAGGATATCGTATCCAAGCTTAACCATGCAGGCGGCAAGGCGATAGGTCTGTGCGGTCTTGACGGAAGCCTCTTAAAGTGCAAAAAACTCTATACCGAGGTTGACGGAGAGAAGAAAGACATCGGCTTTGTGGGTGATATAATAGATGTAAACACCAAGGTAATAGACCTTCTTACCGAGGATGAATACATACCCGTAATCGCTCCCATAGGCGTAGACGATGAAGGCAACAGCTACAACATAAATGCGGACACGGTTGCCGCTAAGGTAGCAGAAGCACTTGATGCTGAGAAGCTTATGTATCTTACCGATGTACGCGGTGTGCTCGACCAAAATGGCGAGCTTATACACAAAATACATACAAACGAGGTAGATACACTCATTGAAAGCGGCACAATAACAGGCGGCATGATACCCAAGGTTACAGGCTGCAGAGAAGCTGTGGAAAACGGCGTTGAAAGAGTGCACATAATAGACGGAAGAATAATGCACTCCATACTTCTTGAAATATTTACAGACCATGGTATTGGTACTATGATATTAGAGTAAGAACAACACAAGAGGGAATGTTAAAAAATAAGGCAGAGCGTTAAGTGGCGTAAATAATGTAGAAAACCGCAAAACATGCGGTTTTCTTGCGTTTATTCGCCACTTTGCTCCAAACAAAACTCAACACACACCCTATACTCCCATATGCATAAACCTTCCGAAAACAGCTCCATACCCAGCGAAATTTCTGCTACAATACTGTATGTAATCAAAAGAAGCTTTCCGACATGCTTTTTGGCAGAAACCTACCTCCACTTACGCTCCGCCAGACAACTGAAAAATGCGGATATACAGATTATGTGTACTTTTCCAGAAAATTTATAGACTCCCTGGGTGTATCACCTTAAAAATCAAGATAGGTCTGCGGTACATCGCCTATTATTACAGACTCGGATACAATGGCCGAGGAGGAAACATCGCAAATTTCCTCAAATCCCGGGAGAAGAGCGCCTATCTTTACATCGACCCTTACGCTTACGGTATGAAGCACCTGATTTATACCCGCAGGGGTAAACTTACTTTCAAAATCTATCCCTGCTACATTAAACGGAACAACATCAAGCTTTACCTTAGGACCGAAACCCGAAAGAAATTCCGATGCAAAAAAGTTGCCGAGAGGTACCGCTATGACATATTTTTCAGAATCATTGAGATAGTCAAGCACTTTAATTGATATATCAGATTTCATCATATTTACAGCATGAGAATTAATTGTGAGTGACTCTATGGCACCGTCTTTATTCCGGCATATATTAACAAGCTCGCCGTATTTGGATGAATTTGCCGCACACTCACCTATGGCATTATGTATGGCTTCGTTTGCAATCTGCTCCATCTGGGATTGTGCCACAGAGTGCACTGTACGCATCATAACTATATATGAACAAAATCCCCCATACAAAACTGATATGGTTAAAGCGGGTATGAGAATATATCTTAATCGAAATTTTTTCTTGTCTTTCATTATATCACCCCGTATATTATATGGGGAATCCCTTACTTTGTGAATAAATTATAACAATTTCAATTAAAATATTGCGAAACCATGTTTATTGTGGTACAATTTTAGTATTAACATAAAGGGGTATTTTAATATGGTTACATATCATGAACATATCTTAAAGAAGAAAAAGACAGGAAAGGATTTTGCGTTTTGCCTTGCCATTCCGTTTGTTATGGCATTTGTCGCACTTATACTTTCTTTTATAGTGCTTGCTGTAATACCGTTTTTCAGTATGCTGTTTCCGCTTGTTATCGTAGGCAGTATATACCTTTCCTACAAGATAATAGCAAACAAAAATGTAGAGTTTGAATATCTTCTTGTAGACAGCGACTTAGACATAGACAAAATCATGAACAAAACAAAAAGGAAACGCATTGTATCCGTATACCGCAAGGAGATAATTGCCATGGCTCCCGCAGGAAGCTCCAATCTCCCTGATAACTGGCAAAATCTGGATAAGATAGATGCGTCTTCCTCCATAGACTCACCCGACACCTTTGTTCTTGTGTTTACGCAGGACGGTATCCAGAAGGCTCTGTATTTCTGTCCCACAGAAAACATGATTGAGACTATGACAATCCGAAACCCCAGAAAGGTGTTCAGAGACTAATATGTATATCGGTACGGATATAGTTAAGATAAGTCGTTTTGAAAGGCTCATACAAAATAAAATTCCCGACAGGGTTTTTACAGAGTCGGAAACAGAATATATATCCTCTAAAAAGAATGCGGTTCAAACTGCCGCAGGTATATTTGCCGTAAAGGAAGCTGTGCTTAAGTGCCTTGGCACAGGGCTTTCTCTTGCTCTTTGTGATATTTGCGTAAGGCACGAAAAATCTGGCAAGCCCTTTGCAGTGCTTACAGGTAAAGCCAAGGCACATGCAAATGCCCTTGGTGTAACAAATATAGATATAAGCATATCGCACGACGGGGAATATGCCATAGCATACGCCATTATGGAGACTGACAAATACTTTGAATATTACAGCAAGGCGGTTGAAAAGCTCGATAATGATACAAAGCTCGAATTTAAAGCTCTTTTGCCCGACCGCAAGAGTGAGACACACAAAGGGGATTACGGCAGACTCTTTGTACTGGCAGGTTCGGTAGGTCTCACAGGGGCAGCCATACTCTCCTGCAATTCTGCATTAAGATGCGGTGCGGGACTTATAACTCTGGGCTGTGCAAATGAACTTAATCCGATATTTGAAGCTTCTCTTACCGAGGTCATGACAAAGCCGTTTGAAAGCACAGACGGAGTTATAACTGCAAAAGACAAAGATAAAATAACAGAATGTATAAAAAAATCCGATGTGGCTCTCATAGGGCCCGGTCTTGGGCGTACAGACGATGTAATATCTCTTGTAAGTGAGATACCGGCATCTGTACAGACTCCCTGTGTGCTGGATGCTGATGCCCTCTATGCTGTATCGGAAAATACGGATATATTAAAAAGTAAAAAGTGTCCTGTAATACTGACACCGCACATAGGCGAATTCTCTCGTCTTACAGGACTTTCTGCGAAGGACATCCTCAGTAATCCCAAACCTATTGCCACGTCCTTTGCAAGGGAGTATGATGTAACACTTGTATTAAAATCTCATAAAACTCTTGTGTGCACAAAGGATGGCGCTATTTATGAAAATGCTCTTGGAAATCCCGGCATGGCTACAGGCGGCAGCGGAGATGTACTTGCAGGATGTATTGCATCTTTTCTCTCGCAGGGGCATAGTATGGAAAATGCGGCAAAATTAGGTGTGTATATACATTCGCTTTCGGCAGATATGGCGGCACTTGACAAAGGAGAATACTCCCTCACGCCAAGCGATATAATTGATTTTTTGCCGTATGCCATAAAACATTCCAAGGAGTTGTAAAATCATGCGTACATGGGCAGAAGTAAATCTTGATGCCATAAAACACAATCTGGAAATAATAAAATCCCATACAAATTCCAAAATCCTCGGCATAATTAAGGCTGATGCCTACGGTCACGGTATAGAGCATGTAGCCAGAGTCCTTGCAGACGGCGGGGTATATGCATTTGGAGTATCCAATGCAGACGAAGCCATTGAACTTAGAAACAAAGGCTTTATACAGCCTATACTTATAGTGGGAGTAATATTTCCCGAGGACTATCATAGAATAATAGAAAACGAAGTGACATTTTCTGTAGATTCATTGGAAAGCGCCCTTATTATATCGCAAAAAGCAAAGGAGATTTCCAAAACAGCCAAAATACACATAAAGCTTGATACAGGAATGGGAAGAATAGGCTTTGTGTGTAGTGATACAGAGAAGGTATGCGCTGATATAAAACGCATTTCAGAACTCCCTAATATAAAGATAGACGGAATATTTTCTCATTTTTCAAAAGCGGATGATGAGGACCTCTCCTACTCAGAAATGCAGTTTGAAAAATTCACAAAGGTTTGCAGTCGTCTGGAAGAGATGGGTATAGATGTGGGTATAAAGCACATGGCAAACAGCGCAGCGATATTTACAATGCCCCACTCACATATGGATATGGTAAGAATGGGCATGGTTGTTTATGGGCACTACCCCTCGGACTATGTGAATAAGCTTGTGCCAAATCTTGAAAACGCAATGGCATTTAAAACGAAAGTAAGCCATATCAAAACACTCGAGGCCGACAGCTATATAAGCTACGGCGGCACCTACAAAGCCCTTAAGGGACAAAAAATCGCAACCATTGCCATAGGCTATGCCGACGGTTTCTCGCGCGTGCTCTCAGATAGGGCGTGTGTACTTGTAAGAGGAAAAAGCGCAAAGGTTATCGGAAGAATATGCATGGACCAGTGCATGATAGATGTATCGCATATTGACGATATAAAAATAGGTGACGAGGTTATAATATTTGGCTCTGATGGTAATAATACAATTACCGTAGAGTCTGTTGCAGATCTGCTCGGTACAATAAACTATGAGGTTGTATGCTCTGTAACGAGGCGTGTACCCCGTGCCTACATACAAGACAATAAAATCATAGACACCCTTAATTATCTTGAATAACAGTAAGGTTGCCCTTGGAAGAATATACATTTGACTTTACAGACAGGTAATTATATAATTATTGTATATCAAGATGAAATGGGGGCGTGATTGTTTTGTCGCACAGTAAAAAAATTCTCATAAGTTTACCCGACACACTCTTAAATGAGGTTGACTCACTTGCCACAGCACAAAAAATTAACAGAAGTGCTCTTATAAGAGAAGCAGCAAAGAACTATGTGGCACAGCAAAAAAAGACCTCATTTACAGAAAAGCTTAAAAAGGGCTACGAAAGCATGGCGGAAATAAATATAGAAATCGCTGAGCTGTGCCTTGAAGCAGACAACATTCAACAGCAAAGCTACGAGGAAAAATTAGCGGAGTGTGAATGATATTTATGGTTAAACGCGGAGATATCTTCTACGCAGATTTAAGCCCTGTTGTTGGCTCTGAGCAGGGAGGAGTACGCCCCGTACTTATAATTCAGAACGATGTGGGCAACAAATACAGCCCCACCGTGATAGTAGCGGCAATTACATCCAAAATAAACAAAGCCAAAATGCCCACACATATTGAGTTGGAAGGCGAAAAACACGGTCTAAGTAAGGATTCTGTAATCCTCGCAGAGCAAATACGGACCGTAGACAAAAAGAGACTAAAGGAAAAAATAGGACATATAGATGACGCACTTATGACTTCCATAGACCATGCGCTTAAAATAAGCTTTGGAATAGACCTTTAATATACAAACGAGAAAGGCGGATTAATATGAAACGCAGATTAAAATCAGTACTTATTTTTACGGTGATTTGCATTGTATTTTCTACCGTAATTGCTTTTGCCACCGCAGGAGACAGCGGCGACCCCTTAGTTACCCTCTCCTACATTACAGATGTGCTCGTGCCTGACCTTGACAGCCGTATCACAAAAAAGGTTGAGTCGAGTGTACAAGAAGCCATTCAAAGTCAACCCTCCGGTGAAAGCTCCTCCTTTGTGCTTGTGAATGTAAAAGCAGGCAACAAAATAATAGGCAGCGAAGGCACAGAATTCATACTCCGTTCGGGAAGCGGCAATATAATCGCTACCTCACAGGGCGGTGTGGCAGACCTTACAGCAGGTGTTGACCTTGCAAACGGAACCGAAGTTGCCAAAAACCATCTCATGCTCGTACCCAGAAACGACTCAAGAGGAATGGTGTTTACCATGGACGGTATAGTTATGGTTAGAGGTTCGTACAAAGTTTCCAAAAAATAGTTCATAAAAATAACAGGAAGCCTTGAAAAAGGTAATGTGACCCCAAAAAGTTAGACTTTTTATAGCGTAGTAGTTTAAATGACTGCTACGCTATTTTTATGCAGCCAAGGCGTTGAGTCGATAC
>JAZURE010000027.1:0-19806 GCA_045606045.1 Clostridia bacterium
AAGAATTGAAAGGATATATTCATTACTACAACAATGAAAGAATTTCCATGAAACTAAAAGGAATGAGTCCGGCACAATACCGAACTCATTCACAAGCAATTTAATATTAAATTTTTGTCTAAACTTTGGGGTTCACTTCAAAAAGCGGAAGGATTTTTTTAATACAATTTTGTAAATTTATAATCGGCTTCTATTCCAAGCTCCTTAAGGGCTTCTTCTTTCCTTTTGGCTATTTCGCCATCAAGCTTGTCAAAGTAGTTGTTGCCCTTGGAATCTATATCTACTATAAAGGGACCAAGATTATTTACTTTAAAAAACCATGCGGCTTCTATGCTTCCAAGCTCGTCCTTTAAATATACATCCTGTACCTCTATGGAATCTATCCACAGATTAGGGCTGACAGAGCGTGGCGATACATGAACGCACTTTTTTTCTCTCATCATTTTTGCCGTTTCTTCGCCCATTGTGGTCTTGCCCACTATCATTTTGAGCTTCCAGTTATCAACGCTTTTTGCGCCCCATTTTTCAAATCGGATGCTCGAGGTGGGCATGAATGACACAAGACGCCATTTTCCGTTCTCCTTTACTACTATGGGGCCGTTGTGTATGAGAACATTTCGGTCATCGGTAGAGAAGGGGAGAGTATTGCCCTCGTCAAATATATACTTTTGAAGTCTGGAACGGCATGTAAAGACTTCGCCCGTTATATACACGGTATCGCCTATTTCAAGCTTTTCTATGTCCTCGTTTTTAAGAGGAGCAGTTAAGTGGTATTCTGCCATAATTAACCTCACCTTTCTATAGATTTGCAAATTCTGTAAAAACAAAGTTCATATATTCATCGGCGATTGTATGCGGAGTGAAAGGAACCAGCATAACTTCTTTAGCTGAGGGAGTATTGGTATAAACTGAATATACAAATCTCGGAATACAAATAGGGTCGCTGAGACCTACCATAAATGATGCAGGTGCCTTAAGAAGCGATACGAGATTGTTCATGTCGAAATATGACAGTGTATCAAAAACCTTGTCTGTATGCTGGGGATATTTTGTAAGGAACTGATTTAAGGGGCCGAAAATACCTGTGCCCAGTTCCACTCTCTGCTTAAGACAGGAATAGCTTGGAACTGCCGCGTAGCTCTTTTTGACTTTATCGTTTAGTGCCGATGCCACCATAGAAAGCGCACCGCCCTGACTTGCACCGTAGGTTACTATCCTGGTTTCGTCTACCTCGGGCAGAGAGGCGGCTACATCAACAGTGCGTACCGCATCAAGGTAAATATTTCTCATATAAAAGCTTTCTTTATATAGAACATCTCTTGTCATGAGGCTTCCTCTGAAATCGCCCATTTTGTACTTGGCTTTATCCATACTGGTACCGCCCTGTGAACGGACATCTATAGCAAAACAGCACACGCCCGTTGCAACAATGGGAAGATGGATGTCTTTGCTGCCGTTACCGCCGTGATAGTAACACACACATGGCAGTTTTTCACTGCGTTTATTGGTGGGATGAGAGAAATAAGCATTTATAACGGTATCGTCGTGAGTATTAAAGGTAACCTCGTAGGTTGTGACTGTTTTGTCATATGGTGTTGTTAACTTCTTTTTATCAACAGACAAGGGAACCTCACGCATCTTCTTCACTTCATTATCCCAGAAGCTTTTTAAATCCGCTTTGATATTTGGCTCAATAACTGTTTTTATAAGTTCGTTTTCCCGTTCTTTTGCATAATTCATAGAATATACCTCCTATCTGTCGCCAAACCAGTTTGGACTTGGCATTACCGTAACTTTGCTGTCAGCATCAATTCTGCTTGATGCTCTTCTTGCTACCATACAGTTTGTACTGGTAGCGCAAGCTATACCTGCTATATGTGTGTATGCGTACTCTACATTAACCGCAAGCACAGAGGTATCTCCGCCTGAGCCGAGTATACCTACCCCAAGGCTGTTTAGTGCTTTGTAGAGGTCTTCCTCTATCTTGGCAAACATTGGGTCGGGGTGTCTTGAGCCTACAGTTCTGAGACAGGCCGCTTCTTTGGCAAGATTTGCCGCTACATTGGCAGTACCGCCTATTCCAATACCGAGTACTGACGGGGGACACACCGCACCTGCTCTTGCGGATGCCACAAAGCTGTCTATTACAAATTTTTCTATGCCCTTTATACCATCGGCAAAGGCAACAATTCTGTGGCGTGTACCGCCAAAGCATTCGCTACCGCCGCCCTTTGCCGCATAGGACATCTCTATAAAATCACCGTCTGTAAACTGATATGTAAAGTCGGGTATGTTCGTACCTATATTGTTACCCGGGTCATAACCTGTAAGGGGGTGCTTCATGGTGGCTCGTAAGTAGCCAAGCTTTGTGGCCTTGGCTACGGCTCTTCTTGCTGCATTTTCCAGTTCTACAAATCCGCCCTCCAGTTCGCATTTGTTTCCTACTTTAAAGTAGAAAATGGGCCAGCCTGTGTCTACACACAAGGGGTTTTCACGCACGGAGGACATTTTCATGCTCTCTAAGGTTGCAGCAAGTCCCTTTTTTGCATCGGGGTTGGTTTCACGCTCGATTGCGTTTTCAAATGCAATTTGTACATCCTCGGAAATCTCTGTAGCACCTTTTTTTATCGTCTCAAAAAGAACCTTTTCGTAAACTTCGGTTTTAATCATTATTTAAATCAATTCCTTTCATGTTGTCCAGTACAAACTGAACACAAAAATCCGTACCGTAGGGCAGGGCATCCTCGTCTATCATAAAGTCGTTGTTATGGGGAAGAGTTACAATACCTTTTTCTTCGTTTCTTGTACCCAGTCTTACAAATACCCCCGGTTTTTCCAAAAGATAATTGGAAAAATCCTCGGAGCTCATTTTTACGGGCATATCTGCCACGCCGTCTTCTCCAAGAACCTTTTTTGCAGATTCCAGAGCCATGTCGGAAATCTTGGGGTCGTTGTACACTACCGCATCTATAAGTGCAGTTGTAACCTTGTATGTACATCCGAAGCTTTCGGCATTTTTGCCTGCCAAATCTTCTATACCCTCAATGAGCATCTTGTCGAGGTCAAGGTCGTAGGTGCGTATGGTGCCCTCCATCTCAGCATAGTCGGCAATGACATTTTGTGTGGTTCCGCCCGAAAGCTTACCCACAGAGCAGATGTATCTTGCAAAGGGGTCTACCTTTCTTGTAAGCATTGTCTGAATGCCGTTATATGTACCTATTGCCGCCGCCAAAGCGTCTTTTCCTGTCTGGGGTAGGCTTGCGTGAGCAGTATGTCCGAAAAATTCAACCTTGAAGTTACGGCACGATGCCATGGAATTACCCTTGCATATACCGATTTTTCCTACATTAAGCCAGTTTTCTATATGAACGCCTATGATGACATCTATATGCTTCATAAGTCCGCCCTTCACAAGCTCTGCGGCACCGCTTCGTACTCCCTCTTCGCTCGGCTGGAATACGAGCATAACCCGGCAGTCAGTTTTATCCTCCATTGACTTTAATGCCTTGGCAGTACCCAGAAGCATCGCTGTGTGTGCGTCGTGACCGCAGGCGTGCATCTGACCTTTTATTTTGGACTTAAATTCCAAATCTGTTTTTTCTTCTATGGGGAGTGCGTCCATATCTGCACGGATACCTATTGTGTAGCTTGTTTTGTCGGGGTTTATATATGCTACCACACTGCTTTCACCAAATTCCTCGGTATAAGAGATATTGAGCTTGTCAAGTTCACTCTTAACAAGTTCAATGGTTTTGGGAAGTTCAAAATCAAGCTCGGGATACTGGTGTAGCCTGTGTCTTAAGTTGAGTATATATTCTCTATCTGCATACATTGTGATTACCTCAAAGTTCAATATTTGCAAGCGGAACATGTTGCTGACAGCCGTAGATGTCATTATCTGCAAGGCTTCCGCTTATATTTTTTCTTGGAAATGTTATCTTAATGGAATTAACTACTCCGTAAGATATAATATCTATTTTTTCTTCATCAACATCATAAGCCTTTGAAATATCAGATTTTTTAAGTCTTTTTTCCACATATTCCATATCTTCTTTTGCATTGAAAATCAAATCGAATGTGATAAAAAGAGGGCCTGCATTTTTACTGCGGAGTATTTTGGTATAATCTATAAGCTTTTTCATTATTTTACCTCCTCAATGCTTATAACGGATGTTTCCATGAGGCTGTCTACCTTTGCAAGGTGGAACACGGAGAACTCATACACCGCACCCACATGGATGTCGGACGGGGAGAACGGGAATGCAAGATTTCCTGCGGAAGACTTTCTGCCCTCATAGTCGCAATGAAGCATACGGCTTCTTGCAAGAGCGCATACGGTATCGGCAATTTCCTGTGTTTTGCCCACTATATCCATTATTATACCCATGGAGCTTTCGCTTCCGCCATTTAATTTAAAGGTAAGGCTGTAGCTGTCCTTGGGAAGAGTGTTTTTGGTATTTTCGGCTACAAATTTTGTAACTATATCTATGATGAGGTCTATGTTTTCTATTGTTTTGGAGTCGTATATTGTAGCAGGGCATATGGTTCTGTAGCCTGAACATTTTACACCTTCGAGCTTTAGTGTCTTTTCCTCTGCCTCTTTAAATACCGAACCCGATACCCGTACAGTTCTGTCATCTGCCTGAATAAAGGTGGAGTTTGTAAGGTCGCATACACCGTCAGGCTCAAATATAAGGTAGGGGTTTGACTGCTCATACAGGGTGTGCGCTGCAACTCTGTCTACCGTGCATCTCCTTATGGGATTGGCAGGACGAAGCTCAAAGTAGTCATCGTACATGTAGCCTTGCATTACATCTGCCGCCGCAACAGGCTCGGAGCACATACTTCCGCATTCCATAATTTTTGCCATATGAAAGGCAAGACCCTCATTGTAGCCTTCATATATGCATGGGGCGGCGTATATAGCTGTGTCGCATGCACGACCGCATAGTATTACATCCACTTTCTTTTCAAGAAGTTCTATTATAGGTGCTATGCCTATCTGGCTTACTATTCTTGAGGAATTTTCTATAGTTTCTCTTGTTATCGGCATTTCGTCGGACATATTTATAAGCTTTCCGCTGTCGAACTTATCAAGTACATATTCTGTGGAAACATCGCTCTTTACTGTACCCAGGGTAAAATTAAGGTTTTTCTCACGGGCTATTTCAAGTATTATTTCCTTTAGCCACTTTACATGTTCCTGACTTCCTGCACCGCCTGCAGTTCCTATTATAAAGGGCGCCTTGTGGCTTAGTGCCTTGGGCAGAGCAAGAGAGAGGTCGCGCTTTACAGCACCTCTGTCCGTAAAGGATTTTCCGCTTCCGAGGTAGTAGGGGCCGGGGTCAGTGCTTCCTGCATCCACACCAAGGTAATCAACTTTTTCCGAAAAAGCAATTTCAAGGGCCTCTTCGCTGTAGCCGTAGCCGAGAAGTCCGTTTAATGCAACAATTTTCATATACATTACTCCTTTCAGATTCATCATATCACATCGACAAAGAAAAACATTGCAAATTTTATAAATAATATTGCGTTTTGTATATAAAGCTGATATAATAAGATTGGTGATACATATGGATATAAAAAACTTTGCACTTGCTTATTACAAGAATGCTACAGATGGTTTCCTCATACAAAAGCTGGACAATTCGATTGAGGCAAAAAAGCTTCATACTCACGAATATTTTCAGATATACTATGTAAAAAAAGGCATGGTTACTCACTATCTGGAGGATGCCGAGTCGCATCTTGTGGCAGGTGATATGTTCATCATCCCACCGGGTGTAAAACATAGGATAAATCTTGACTTAGGTACATTATTCTATGCATTTTCCTTTATGCCGGGAAGTCTTGGAGAACCCAATACGACAAACGGTTTTGTTTTGGACTTTCTGCATAAGCTGGAATCCGCCACTTATGTAAGGGCAAAGGTGAGTCTGCCTGCCGATGATGTGCTCAAAACCGAGGATATAATGGACAGTATATATGAAGAATTCGAAAGTAAGCGTCTTGCCTGCGCAGATGTAATAAGGGCATATGCTATAATACTTCTTACAACATTTGCAAGGGTGTATTACAATAAGGAGGAGAGTATATCATATATAGAGGACACAAGGCAGTTTGTACTGTACTGTGTGGAGTATATAGAAAACAACTATTTTCAGAATATTAATCTTGACAGTATGGTAAAGCTATCTGCCATGTCCAAGGCTAAATTTTGCTCGGTGTTTTCGAAGATTACTGGGTATACCTTTAACAAATACTTAAATATCTGCCGTATACGAAAGGCAACAGAGTATATAAAAAAAGGGTACAAAGTAACAGCAATCTACGGACTTTGCGGCTACAATGACTTTAGTACATTCTATAGGAACTTTAAAAATATAATGGGTGTACCCCCAAAACAGTTTGAAAAGCAGAGACAAAATAAAAACGTACTGTAAAAGTTTTATACTCTGCAGTACGTTTTTGTGTTTTTTACTCTTGCGACTTTAAATTATATTCAAGCTGTTTTTCTTGGCGGTCAATCATAAATCTGCTTATTTGAGGCTCTTTTCGACCGCTGCGCCACTACATCACCCCCTTAATCTGCCACCGGCGGGTAGGGACTGCAGCTGCCTTATTTGTTCACATCATAAATTTAGCAAACGACTCTTGTGGTACCCGAAGCAAAGCACGCACCCTAAAGGGAGCGCACTTTGCTTTCGACCACGGCGCCATTACAACCGCCCCTTCATCTGCCACCGGCAGCGGGGCGGTTGTAATGCTACCGACTTCGCATGAGTCAGTTGTGAAGAGCACTTGACTTTTAATCAAAGCGCGCAGAAACTCGGATTTTCGGATAATTCACCAAACCAAAAAGCACTCCTTGCGGAGTGCTTTCGGTTTGGTGAACCATCGGAGATTCGAACTCCGGACACCTTGATTAAAAGTCAAGTGCTCTGCCGACTGAGCTAATGGTCCAAATATTAAGTTGTATCTGCCAGCACTTAGTGCGCCCCGAAGGGTGGCTGGGCTGACTGGACTCGAACCAGCGAAAATGCCAGAATCAAAATCTGGTGCCTTACCGACTTGGCTACAGCCCAGTATAAAAGTGTGGGGTGGGTAGTCGGATTCGAACCGACGACCTCCAGAATCACAATCTGGCGCTCTAACCAACTGAACTATACCCACCAGAAAAAATGGCGCGCCAGGAGAGACTCGAACTCCCGACCCTCTGCTTAGAAGGCAGATGCTCTATCCGGCTGAGCTACTGGCGCACATAATGGAGCGGGTGATGGGAATCGAACCCACACGGCCAGCTTGGAAGGCTGGAATTCTAGCCATTGAACTACACCCGCATAACAGTCGGCTGCTTATAAGGATAACCGACCTATAGAATTATATCAGCTTTGTGTGGGTTTGTCAAGGTTTTTTTGTAAAAATTTTGTATTATTTCTCTGTTTCTTTCGTGTCGGGAGCGTCTTCTGTTACGGCATTTTTCATATCTGTTGCGTGATAATCGCATATGTCCTCGAATATTGTCTTAAAAAGAGCTATTACAGGCACGGCAAGAATTATACCCATCATGCCAAAAAGACCTCCGCCCACAAGAACTCCGAAGAGCACCCAAAATGGTTTAACCCTTAAGGTATCTCTTACGAGTCTTGGCTGAATAATATTGGCATCTAACTGCTGGAGTACTATAAGAACTACAGCCACAATTATTCCCTTGGAAATTGACGAAGTGAATACGGTAAGCAGCGCCGCAAGAGTACAAGCTATGGTTGCACCAAAGTAGGGGATAATGTTGAAAACACCTATAAACATGGCGAGCACAGGCGCATAATCAACACCAAGTATGCCAAGTGCAATAAAAGAAAGCGAAAATACTATAACTACATCAAGAAGCTGACAGTAGATGTATCTGTACATTATCCTGAAAGAGTGGTTGGCATATTTTTTCAATATAGATTTTCTATCACTCGGTACAATAAGTGAGAATACCTTGTCTGCACTGTGGAGAAGACCTGCGCGGTCCGAGAGAATATATACAGATATTATTATTGCCAAAAAAACATTTATGATACCCTTGGAAAATCCTGCAACCCCTTGCAGAACCTCCTGCACATTGCCAAGGTTAAATACAGACATAACATCGTATATTGTGATTTTTTCCAAAAGTGGCTTCATGGAGTAGCCGGCAAATTCAAAGGTTGTTAAGAACTTTCCTACATTCTCTATGATAAAAGGAAGCTGTTTTACAAGCTCGGTTATGCTTCTAAACACCATAGGAAGAAGTATCCAGAAAAAGCCTATCACAATGGCAAGTGCGCCAAGATATACAGTTGTTATGGCAAACCCTCTGCAATGAGCTGATACGAACTTTAGCTTAAGACTTCGAAATGAGGTTTCCAGCTTTTTGCATGCGGGAAACAGTATAAAGGCTATTGCAAAAGCACTCACTACAGGCATAAGAAGATGAACAAATCTGCTTATATAGCTAAATACAATTCCTATGCTGTCAAAGGTTTTGTACACGGCTATTATAAGCACACTCAGTATAAAAATACCTATATACTTTTTGAAAATGTCGCTTTTCATGTTATCACCCTGCATCAGTTTTCTTTTTCATTCATGGCATTTATACCCTCGTCCAAGGTATGCATCAGCGTCTTGTAGAAGGATGAGGTTTCTCTTTTAAGATACTTGCACATTTCCATGGCATGCTGTTTAGAGCCGGCATAAAGCTCAAAATTTAAGATAACGGTATTATTTTCCTCCATGGAGAATTTAACGGTGTATTCGTTTTCGTTTATGGGGAAATAGTCGGCAAAAAGCTTATTTCCGCGTGCGTTTTCAAGGTTTATTTCCTGTATTTTATCATTTAACTTAAGCCTTATGCTTCCGGGGATTTTACCCGAGAAGAAGCCTAAAGTTTCTTCGCCCTGTTCTGTAACGCTGTAATATCTCTGGCCGTCTGCCTCATAGTCTGTGAGATTTTTGGTATCCATAAGGTCTGTTATATATCTTTCAAGTTCAAAGTAGTTTACATTGGCACAGGATGATATAACATAATCTATCATGGTGTAGTTTGATGCAATTTTAAGATTTGCCACAGTATAGAGGACCATGAGCTTGATTTCGTATTCTGTGGGAATGTATGTAAAGTCCATTACACATAACTCCTAAATTAAAAAATTGACGCGACTGACATTTCAGCCGCGTCCCCTATAATATATTAGAATATCAAACCAAATAGGGAGCAAGCTCACTTGCAAATGCATCTGCATTTTCTGTATGAGCTTCTACAGTGATTTTCTTTGTAAGGTCGAGACTGAAAATACCCATTATAGACTTAGCATCTACAACATAACGATCGGATATAAGGTCTATATCGAAATCGTATTTGTTGACGATATTTACAAAGTTCTTTACATCGTTAATAGAATTTAAAATGATATTGAATGTTTTCATTGCTATATTCCTCCAATACTGAAATATTTTTCATATACATTATACTACCATGACAAACCTAAGTCAATTATTTTCAAATGCTATTGCAAAAATTTGTAAGTAGTGTATAATAAAAACATACTAAAATTAAGGAGTTTATATATAATGAAGACCGTTTCGTTTGCCACTCTCGGCTGTAAGGTAAATCAGTACGAGACCGAGGCAATGACAAAAATGTTTGAAAGTGCGGGATATACCGTAAAGACTTTTGACGATATATGCGATATATACATCATAAACACCTGTACTGTCACAGGCATGGGTGAGCGAAAATCGAGGCAGATGATAAACCGTGCAAACAAGCTAAACCCCGATTCGTTTATAGCTGTGGTGGGGTGCTATTCTCAGGTTGCGCCCGAAAAGATATCAGCCATAGAGGGTGTCTCGCTTGTTCTTGGTACCAAGGACAGAAGCCGTATTGTAGAGCTTTGCGAAAAAGCTATGGCTTCAGAGGACAAGATGGTGTGTGTAGAAAACATAATGAAAGAAAGAAAGTACGAGGACATGGAGGTGGGCTCATACAGCTTGCGTACGAGAGCTTTTGTTAAAATAGAGGACGGGTGCAGTGAGTTTTGTACCTACTGCATAATTCCCTATGCCAGAGGTCCTGTACGAAGCCGAAGCATAGAAAGCATAGTAAATGAGGTAAAAGAGCTTTCGAAAAACGGCTTTTCCGAGATTGTCCTTACGGGAATTCACTTAGCTTCCTACGGCAAGGATTTAAAGACTGTATCTCTTCTTGATGTAATAAAAGAGGTATCTTTGATAGACGGAATACAGAGAATCCGTTTAGGCTCGGTTGAGCCGAGGCTTCTTAGCGAGGAATTTGTAAAAGAGATATCTAAGATAGATAAAATGTGCAATCACTTCCACATAGCTCTTCAAAGCGGATGCGAGCAAACTTTAGAGCGTATGAACCGCAAGTACACCGCAAGGGAATATGCAAAGGGTGTTGAGCTTGTAAGAAAGTATTTTGATAATCCTGCCATAGCCACTGACATTATGGTGGGTTTTCCGGGGGAAACCGAGGAAGAGTTTAAACAGTCTCTTGATTTTGCTGTGGCAATAGGCTTTGCCGATGCACATGTATTTACCTATTCCAACAGAAAGGGCACAAAAGCGGATACATTTCCAAATCAGGTGCCAAAAGCTCAAAAGGAGCAAAGGAGCAGGTGTCTTATAGCTGCCCTCAAAAAAACGCAGAAGCAATATCTTGAGTCGCAGATAGGTAAGACCGCAAGAGTCCTTTTTGAACAGGAGGTATCAGACGGTATATACGAGGGACACATGACAAACTATGTCAAGGTTCGTATAAAAAGCTCGGAAGATATATCTGGAATGTTCAGGGATGTAGTTCTTGCAAAGGTGGAAAAAGACTACATTATCGGTGAGTAACAAAAAAGAAATCCGACATTGGCATCGGATTTCTTTTTACTTTAGTATCAAAATAGTGATTAACACAGAGGAGATTGCCAGAACAGAAGCCCAGATTAAAGCTTTCTTTTCCCGCTTTGGTGCATACACCTTTCGGATGAGCTTGTTTTTGGAATATATATAGTTTTCTATAACCTTATCGGCGGCAGTTACTATGTCGTCACATACATACTTTTTCTTTTGAAAGGCGCCAAAAAGCTGTGTTATAACATTTAATTTTTTTTCGGGCATATACAACATCCTTTCTATGATTGTATCTTGCCCGTAAAAATGGAAATTTATACAAGTCTGGTAATTTCTTTTTTAAGTCTTGATATTATCTTTTTTTCCAATCGGGATATGTAAGACTGGCTTATGCCGAGTATGTCAGCAACCTCCTTTTGTGTTTTGGACTCCTTCCTGTTCATGCCAAAGCGCAGTTCCATTATGTTTCTTTCCCGCTGCGTAAGGGTTCCCAACGCTATGGTAAGAAGCTCCTTGTCTACCTCGTTTTCAAGATTCTGGTGTATTATATCGTTGTCCGTTCCCAGTATGTCAGATAAGAGCAGCTCATTGCCGTCCCAGTCTACATTAAGCGGCTCATCTATGGATATTTCTGTTTTGCGTGTGCTGTTTTTCCTTAGATACATAAGAATTTCGTTTTCTATACAGCGCGAAGCATAGGTTGCAAGCTTTATGTTCTTGTTGGGGTTAAAGGTATTTATGGATTTTATAAGTCCTATGGTACCTATGCTTATAAGGTCTTCTATATTTATTCCCGTGTTTTCAAACTTTTTGGATATGTACACAACAAGCCTTAAGTTTCTTTCTATAAGCTCTGTGCGGACAAGCTCGGGATTGGTTTTTAATATCTCTATAAGACGCCCCTCTTCTTCCCTGGATAGCGGCGGGGGGAGGGTGGTAGCACCGCCTATGTAGTGTATTTCACCGCAGAAAATTTTCTGCAATATGGTAATAAACTTTTCTTTAAACAAAAAATCATATCCTTTCAAATATCAGGTCCTATAAGCGCATTGTAGTCACCGCTTCCCGACAGGGCGCCATCAAAAACGGCGGTGATGATGTTGTCTGCCTTTTTTGAGTCTATTTCCACCTCATCGGGCACAAAAGCAGCCAGAAGACCGTCCTTTTTGCCTATGGATGAGTAGGGGATAAGGCGGAAGCCCTCGGGAAGATAGGCGCTTTCAAAGCTATCCTTTAATATATTTTCTATACTGAAGTTAAAAAGAGGTGAGAGCATCTGCGCTTCGGCTATGAGTACCTTTCTTCCCGATATGGGGTCAGAGAGCATGTTACCTGTATCTACAAGTGCCGTGAGCTCTACTGCTTTGCCGAAATGGTGGATTTTTACTCTCGAAAAACTTCTGGAGGCGGATTTTTTAAACAGCTTTTCCCATACAAATATGAGAATATATGCACCGAGGGTACAAAAAATCATGTAGTGAAGAGGTATGTTAAAGTAGAACACACCGTCTTTTATAATACCTCCAAGGCGTATTCCAAGGTCTGTAAAGTACAATATACCCAGCATGGCAATACCAAGTGCTATGGTAAGCGCTATAAATACCAGTGTGCGTTTCAAGATACAGATAAAATTTCCTGTACCAAACGAAAGGGTTACTATAAGTGCGGCAAAAAGAAGCCTCATTGCAGCACACGACAGGGCATCTGTCTTAACTGTGTAAACAAGGCATGCGTAGAGCGCTCCTGCAGAACCACCCATAAACGCCCGTACGGGTTTCATAGGAAGCTTTAATATACATTTCATACACAGGAGTATGGATAAGTTGATTGCAAGATTTACAAAAAAAAGTACATCTATGTATATTGTGCTTATAATAACCAACTCCTTACTCAATAAAATTGTATCATAACGGGCGGGTAGAATTTTGTAAAACCAAGGTGCAAAGATATAAAAATTGTTGTTGCTATTCGAGGTAATTTGTGGTAGAATGTATCCAAAGCAATTACACATAGAATTATGGAGGTAATATAATCATGAAAGTGTTGGCATTTGATTTCGGTGCTTCCAGCGGCCGCGCAATACTGGGCAGTCTGGAAAACGGCAAAATCGTTCTGGAAGAGGTGCATCGTTTTGACAACGAGCCGGTAAGCTTAAACGGCGGATTTTACTGGGACCTTGCAAGACTTTTCCATGAGGTTAAGCAGGGAATAAGAAAGGTAAAGGATGTAGATTTCAAGAGCATCGGTGTAGATACATGGGGTGTTGACTATGCTCTCATAGCCAAAAACGGCAAGCTTCTCTCCAATCCTTATAACTACCGTGACAGCAGAACACAAATGGCTATAGAAGAAGTAAGAAAGCTCATGTCAGACAAAGAGCTTTACAATAAAACAGGTATCCAGTACATGACATTCAACACCATATATCAGCTTTTAGCTCACAAAATGCTTGAAAATGACATGTACGAAATTGCAGATAAATTCATTATGATGCCCGAGCTTTTCGGATATCTTTTAACAGGCAAGATATACGGAGAAAAGAGCACCGCTTCGACCTCGGCACTTCTTAATCCCTACACAAAGGATTGGAACTGGGAGCTTATAGACAAGGTGGGCTTAAAGCGCGACATATTCCCAGGTCTTGTAGACCCGGGCACCACAGTGGGCGTGCTTACAGACGATATCTGCGAGGAGATAGGCATAGATGCCAAGACCGTTGTAGCGGTAGCAGGCCACGATACAGCAAGTGCTGTTGCGGCAGTACCCGCATCGGAGGACAGCTTTGTATATATTTCCTGCGGTACATGGAGCCTTTTCGGCACTGAGCTTAAGTCTCCTTGCATAAGCGAAAAGTCTGCTAAGCTTGATATAACAAACGAAACAGGCTATGACAACACAACAAGATTTTTAAAGAACATAATAGGTCTTTGGATTATACAGGAAACACGCCGTCAGTTTAAGAGAGACGGTAAGGATTACAGCTATGCCGATATGGAAAAGATGGCAAGAGAAGCTACTCCCTTTAAGTGCTTTATAGACCCTGATGACCCTGTGTTTATGCCTCCCGGCAATCAGGTACAGAGAATTAAGGATTACTGCAAAAAGACAGGACAGACTGTACCCGAGACCGACGGCGAAGTGGTACGCTGCATATACGAAAGTCTTGCGCTTAAGTACAAGCACACATTCAACAGCTTAAAGGATTGCACAGGAAGTGACTTTAAGGCAATCCACATGGTAGGCGGTGGCACTAAGGACGGCTTCCTCTGCCAGATGACAGCCGATGCCACCAAGACTCCCGTTATTGCAGGACCTATCGAAGCTACAGCAGCAGGTAATGTTGCAGTTCAGCTTATCGCAGCAGGCGAAATCAAGGATTTAAAGGAAGCAAGAAAGATTATTGCAGATTCCTTTGATGTAGTTCACTATGAGCCTCAAGACAATGGCTTTGACAAGGCATATGAAAGATATGTAACATTACTTTAATTAAAACAAAAGGAACCCGCATTTTCATGCGGGTTCCTTTTTGCATTCTATCAGAATATCGAATATATAAGCTTTACAGCTTCTGCTCTTGTTATATTGTTTTTGGGTTTTATGGTGTTGTCGGAGTATCCGTTTATTATTTCGAGGCTTGCAAGCTTATTGAAAGCATTCTTTGACCAGGAGGGTATGGATTTACTGTCGGCAAAGCTTTTTTCTTCCGTCTTTACGCTGTCGGGGATAAGCCTTGAAATTACGGTTATGGCTTCCGCCCTTGTAAGTGGTGCAGATGAGTCAAATATCAGCTTGCCGTTATTTTCCTTGCCGTTCATTATTCCTTCGGAGCAAAGAGCTTTTATGTGGTTTTCGCACCAGGTCGGTATACTGTCTGCATCGTCAAATTCTATCTCGTCATCCTCGTATTCTTCGGTGGAAATTCCCATGGCGTTTGCAATCATTACTGCAAACTGTCCTCGTGTTACATTGTTTTGGGGTTTGAAATATGTCTTGTTATTTTCCAATATTCCGTTTATGATACCAAAGTTATTCATATAGGTTATATAGCTTTTTGCCCAGTGACTGTCCTTTATATCGACGAAAATATTATCGTAATCTTCGCCCATGGCGGTGTAGGATGCCACGGTGGTATATTCATCGGTATTTTTGGCAGTCACACTTATTTTGTGGGTTTTGTTATCGTCAAATTCAAGAGTGAATTTGTTGGATTCCAGGCTGAAGTCGGTATCCTTACCGTCAACCTTAAGGCTTATATCGGACTCCCATATTGCCTTGCCTTCATCGGAAGAGAAGCTTACGGTAACATTTCCGTTGCCATCGGAAGAAAAGTTTACCTTTATATACGGACTTATGGTTTTTATCTTTACATCTATGGTTTTGGTATAATCGCCTGCACTTATGATTATGCTTCCCTCGCCGTCCTCTGCTGATGCGGTAAAGTAACCTTTTTCGTCTATTTTTCCTATATTACCCTCGGTTTCCCATGTAAAGCAGGTGTCATCACCTTTTAAGGCTTTGTTGCCGGCATATGCGTAGGCATTTAAATCTATTTTCCTGTTTGGTTGCAAGGTGATGGAAGAAACAGAGCGTCCGTTTGATGCATTAAGAACAGTCACACTTGTGGGGGTTTTATAGCAATTCAATTCGATTTCCGAAGAAAGATTTCCGCTTTTGGCACTCACACTTACCTTGCCGTCACCTGTTATTTTAAGCTTACCGTCGGTAGATGTGCTTCCGTCGGGTGCTGTAAATACAACATCTTTGCCAAGCGGAACATTGTAATAGTTTTTGTCTGTGGCATATGCGCTAAAGGTTTCGGTAGCACCCGAAAGATAATTTTCGGTATACGGATATATGAAGAGCTTATCGGCAACACCTGTTTTGGATGCGGTATTTATAAGACCTATAAGTGTGGAAACTCCTCTTTCCGAGCCGTCGGATGGCTTATTTATAACAGAAAAACCGTCCTTTCCGGGATATATAGTACCTATGGTAGTAGAGCCGCCTCCATCTAAGTTTACAGCATCCACGCAGCCTATCTCCAGAAGGCGCTTTGCAAGAGTCTTGATGCGTGCACCGTAGCTGTGCCCCGGATTTCTTCCGTCGAGCGTATAGAATATCAGAGTGCCGTCTTCCTTTATACCAAACGCAGTTCGGGGTGCGGCAGCCTCGTCATTTTCTGTAATTACAGAATCCTTTATAAGCCTGTCGCCCCACACACCGAGTATATGAGTTGCAGTTTTCCAACGGCTGTCGCCCTCGGCGGTTATGTTTATATCCACATGGTCGCCCTCTTTAAGAGCTTTTATGCTTTCTACCAACTCTGCAGGTGCGTTTGTGTCTATCGAAAGTACAATCTTTCCATCTTCTAAAGGTATTGAACCCTCGTCCTCGGTTACGGATTCTACTACACCGCGGACTGTACTTCCTATGGAAAGATTGCCTTTTACCGAGCCGATTACCGCATTTATACCCTTTGTGTTTGCCTTGGTGGTAGCGGAAAATCTGTCTGTGAACATATATATCCCGTATGGCTGGCGGAGCTTATTTACCGCACCTATATTTATCTCGGAATTTTCTGTGAATACTGTTACGCCAAGACTGAGATGCGATATGAATGCACTGCCGTCGCTGTTAAAGCCTATGGCATCCATATCGTTTGCATCCATTACTGTAAGAACACCGTCTATTATCTGATGGCTTAGCGGAATACCCGTACTCATTGCAAAAAAGTCGGAATTCATAAGCATTGTGGGGTGCATACCGCCGCCGATTAGACTATTTGCCACAGAGGATACGGTGTTGAAGCCGTAAACATCGTCATTTATAAGGATGGGCTTAAGCTTGGTATTTGGAGTATACTCCACAAAATATTCCGACTGATTGCCCACGCCCGACTGGTCGCCGTAGAATACATTGGTTTCCAGTACTGCGCCCTCGCCTATATTAAGGCGGGCATGTTTTATGGTTTCGCTTCCGAGTACGGCGGCATTTGCCGTAAGTATACCCAGCATATATAAAGCACAAATGCTTGCAGAAACAATTTTTTTAAATTTCATGTGTTTCACCTCGGAGTAATTATAACAAAGTCTGCCCGCATATTGCATCAAAATAAAGAAAGTTTAATATAAAATTCATATTTCCGTCAAAAAAATAAAAAAAGTAGGCGAAAAGATGTGCAAAAACGAATTAAAATGAAATTACAGCAGGAGACACGCAGGATAGACTGCTGACACTTCGGACAGACGAAAGGAGAAAACATGGAAAACAAAGTAACAATCGCTGCAGAAGAAACTGCAGCAAAGGCAGATGAAGTAATAGGGGATATCGCCAATCCCGATTCTTCAAATGAAGTCAGCATTTCAGAGGGCGGAATACATACAGACAGCAAAGAAGATATCGGTGTATCAGATTCCAAGCCCGACAAAGAGACTTCCACAGAAGAGACAATGGACAAATCCCATATGAAAGCAGAATTTGAAAAGCTTATCAAAGGGGATTACAAGGAGTTCTACGAGGAAAGAGTAAAGGAAAACTTAAACAGAAGATTCAGGGAAAATGCCAAAGCAAAAAGGCAAAACGAGGAAAACCGCGAAATAGTGGAAATGCTCTATGACCGCTACAATCTTGACATTGGCGATGTGCGTGCACTTAAAGAGGCGCTGGAGGGGGACGATAGTTATCTTGCAGCCGAGGCTGACAAGCGGGGAATAAGTATCGAAAATTACAAGTACATAAAAAAACTTGAAAATGACAACAGACGCTTTATGACAATGCAGGCTCAGCAAAATGCAAGAGAGAGGGCAAACGAAACCGTTGAAAAATGGTATAACGAGAGCATGAAGCTTAAGGAAAGCTACCCTGACTTTGATATTTTTTCCGAGGCAAAGAATCCGTCATTTGTTTCGCTTATACAAAGCGGTATAGATGTGCGTACAGCCTACGAGGCGGTGCATCACAACGATATCGTGCGTATGGCACAGGAGACTGCTGCACGCGAAGCGGAAATAAAGGTGGCGGAATCCATAAGACAAAAGGCCTCGCGTCCTGCTGAAAACGGTCTTTCCTCCAAAAGCTCCGCAATTTTTGCAAACGGCGTATCCTCGCTTACCGCAAAGGAAAGAGAGGATATAGCTAAAAGAGCCGCAAGAGGAGAAAAAATCTCCTTTTAGCGTATTATTAAAGGAGGAAAATAAATGAATATGAATCCAAATACAACCACAGGTCTCTCGGAGGAGATGAAGACCTACTACAGCGATTATCTCATAGATAACGCATCACCAAATCTTGTGCATGACCAGTTCGGTCAGAAGCACCCCATACCCGCAAACGGCGGTAAGACAATCAATTTCCGTAAGTTTGTACCCTTTAACAAGGCTATAACACCTCTTTCAGAGGGTATTACTCCCGACGGCGGAAGCCTTTCTGTTACAGATGTAACATCTGAGGTAAGCCAGTACGGCTACTATGTAACACTTTCCGATATGCTTATGCTTACCGCGGTGGACAATACTCTTGTGGAGACCACAAAGCTTCTCGGTGCACAGGCAGGAAGCACTCTGGATACCGTTACAAGAGAGGTACTGAATTCAGGTACAAATGTAATGTACTCAGGCGGTGCAGAGGCAAGAGGCGACCTTGATGAAAACTGTAAGCTTACTGTAGATGATGTCTTCAAAGCTGCAAGAATGTTAAAGTCGCAGAATGCACCCAAGATAGACGGCAGCTATGTTGCCATAATCCATCCTGATGTTGCGTACGACCTTATGAGAGACCAGGAATGGATAGATGTAAATAAGTACGCAAATGCAGAGACAATATATGCGGGCGAAATAGGAAAGCTTGGCGGTGTGAGATTTGTAGAGAGCACAGAGGCTAAGGTTTTCAAAGTGGCTTATCTCTATGGAACAGTTAGCACTGCGGATTTCGGACCCTTAAGCATGGATGTAAGTCAGGTAGCATGTTCTGCAGGCAACTCATCCAAGGTTGGTGCAGTGGCAAAGTTTTCTTTGGATTTAAATAATGCTAGAGAACTGGTAGGAAAAACTGTACAGATTTTAAACCCCTCACCCAATGCGGGAGAAGTAAAATCTGTAAGTGCAACTATCTGCGGTGTGGCTCCGGATGACTTTATGGTTTATTTTGACCCTGCAACAATGCCGGAGGAGGTTCCCTTTGATACTTCCGATGGTTTTGTAGTGACAATCGATAGCAAGTATGTTATTAATGGGTTTGCAATAGAGAAATTGATATCCAATGGTGTAACAGTTTTAGCAGTTTCCAATTGTTCGGGTGCGACAATAAAAGTATACACAGGGGGAGTTCGCAAGCTTGACGAAATATTCATTCCCGATACTATTGCAAGGATGTCTGATATTTCACTTGTCCAGAAGTATATAGAAAAAGTCGAGAAAAAAGCGGTAAACCCCGACTACAATCAAAACGACCCAACGCAGCCCGACTTTCTTAAGAATAGACCCTTTTGCGTAGGTGAGCAGCTACTGGCTCAGCAGGAAATTGTTACAACGGGTAACCCTCGTACTTGTAGCATTGATTTTTATGATGGCGTAAAAGTTCACGATGGCGATGAGGTGTCTGTTGAAATAAACAACAATGGTAAAGCAGTCTTAGAGAAACTTACAATTAACTCAGTTATCGCATATCTTTTCGGAGAGACAATGTCTGTTGCTTTTGGACCATTAAGCATGGATGCAAGTCAGGTAACATGTTCTGCAGGCAACTCATCCAAGGTTGGTGCATTGGCAAAGTTTTCTTTGAATTTAAATAATGCTAAAGAACTGGTAGGAAAAACTGTACAGATTTTAAACCCCTCACCCAATGCGGGAGGAGTAAAATCTGTAAGTGCAACTATCTGCGGTGTGGCTCCGGATGACTTTATGGTTTATTTTGACC
>JAZURE010000028.1:0-2155 GCA_045606045.1 Clostridia bacterium
CAAGAAGCAGCAACGGAAATAAAGCAATAACATCTAAAAAGTGGAAAACCTGATTATAGGCTGTAAATGTGGAAAAAATGTATAAAAGTCCGCCGATAACTGCATAGTGAGCCGAGGAAAAATATCTTTTAAGATAAAAATACGTAAGCATTGCTCCGACGCCGTATTTAAGAGCAGTTACATAAGGAATCGCATATAGCAAAACTGATTCGGGAATCAAAAAATATATGGCGGTAAAAGGACTGAAAAGATTATAATAGGCATACGAAGATAGAAACTGATTGCCGATACCATTTGTATGATCCCAGAAAATATTGCCCTCAAGTACACTGCTGCGCACATGAAAAATAAAAGGAAGTGACTGATAATTATAGTCACCGCTTCCGAGCAGAACGCCATCCATTGCGATAAGTTCAGGGAGAACAATTATAATATAAAAGACAAAACCCATTATAAAAGCAAGAAAGCCCTTGCTTTTTATAATCCTTTTTATCAGATCCATACAGATACCTCCATACAACAATAAAACAGCAGTACCGTATGGTACTGCTGTTCTGCGCGTAAGTTATGTGCAATTAAGCCTCGCTGTGAGCGATAACTTCCTTGCCTTTGTAATAACCACAGCTTCCGCAAACCTTATGAGGCTGCTTAAGCTCGCCACAGTTTGTGCAGCGTGAAAATGCAGGTGCAGATAACTTCCATACCTGTGAACGTCTTTTGTCACGTCTTGCCTTAGAAACTTTGCTCTTCGGAACTGCCATTATTCGCACCTCCCTTTAATAAATCGATATTTATGAATTTACCTATTTTGAAATAGTCAAAATTAGCACGGTTATTAGTATATCATAAATATCAGGATTTGTCAATAGTAATTAGAGATATTTTTTTACAGATTCAGGCATATCTGCTTCATCAGAGGAAATTGTAAATACAACATTTACATTTTCTGCGATTGCAGCGATTCTGTCAAGCATCTTGCCTACTTCATCAAGATCTCTGCCAACGATTCTTAATGTACCGTCGATAAAGAGGTCTGTTGTATCGTAGTTGGAAGCAAGAAGGCCTGCAACAAAGCCATACATATCGTTGTAGCCGCTTACTTTATAATCTTCAATGTTGATTAAACGGATTTTGTGGTAAATGTCGATGTTCAGAGATGAGCCGTACTGAATCGCAACAACGTTACCCTTGCTTTCTTTTTCTGCAGTGTGGATTGCTTCGATTAAGTTCTTTGTCTTACCGGAACCCTTTTTTCCTGCGATTAATTTTACCATGGTATTATCCTCCGTGAGTGTTTTATATTTGCTAAGAGCATAAAATGCTCATATTAACCAAGCTTTGCTTCAAGCTGAGCCTTTGCTTCTTCATAACCGGGCTTGCCGAGAAGAGCAAACATATTCTTCTTGTAGCTTTCAACACCGGGCTGATCAAAGGGATTTACACCTAAAATGTAGCCGGAAATTGCACAAGCCTTTTCGAAGAAGTAAATCATGTAACCGAGTTCTGTTTCGTTAAGCTCAGGAACTTCAAGAACAACATTGGGTGTACCGCCTTCAGAGTGTGCAATAACTGTGCCCTCAAATGCCTTGCGGTTTACAACGGACATATTCTGGTTGGAGAGGAAGTTAAGACCGTCGCCGTTACCCTCTTCATCCTTTAAGAAGAAGTCCTTCTGTGCCTTTTCAAAGCTTACAACTGTTTCAAACAGAAGCTTTGTGCCGTCCTGAATGAACTGGCCGAGAGAGTGAAGGTCAGTAGAGAATACAGCACTTGTGGGATAAAGTCCCTTGCCGTCCTTACCTTCGCTTTCACCGAAGAGCTGCTTGAACCATTCGTTCATCATGGAGAATGAAGGTTCGTAAGCAACGAGCATTTCAGCGCTTCTGCCCTTGCGGTTGAGTATATTTCTGATTGCTGCGTACTTGTAGCAATCGTTCTTTGTGATATCAGGGTCGGTATAGTCCTTTGCAGCCTGTGCAGCACCTGCCATAAGGGCATCAAGGTCGCATCCTGCAGCAGCAATAGGTAAAAGACCAACGGGAGTAAGTACGGAGAAACGTCCGCCTACATCGTCGGGAATAACAAATGTTTCGTAACCCTTTGCATCGGAAAGTTCCTTTAATGTACCCTTTGCCTTGTCTGTTGTAGCGTAAAT
>JAZURE010000029.1:0-15765 GCA_045606045.1 Clostridia bacterium
CCTTTTTCTCTGCCTATCGCCGCAGTGGTTTCACCATTTAAAACCCTTATTACTATTGATAATTTCTCTTCTTTAATATGTGTTATGTTTGTCCCACCTTTTGGTCTGCCCATAAAATTCAACTCCTTTATTTTATAATAGCATAAAAAATGATGGTAGACACTGTTTTTTTAGTGTCTACCATCATTATACTACTTCAATCCGAATTTGGATTGTGAGTTTTTTATTAGTCGGTTACTACTCCTTTTTTGAGAATTATGTTTGCATAGAGTGCACTCTCACCCGACATAACAACCGCATAAGCCTCTGCTGCTCTGTCGTAGAAAGCATAACGCTCTACCTGGGTGAGACCTTCATCGGTATAAGGTTTTATAATATTGGCATATTCATCCCATATAGGAGTTTCTACAGTATCTCCCGGCACCTTCTCCATAATATACACGGGCTTTGCATATGTATCGAGAGGGAATATCTGAAGTATTGCCTCGAGGAGTTCGGGAACATCGTGTCCATCACATCTTACACATCTCTTACCGAGTCTTTCGCCGGGGAAGTTACCGTCTCCGATTACGATTTCATCGCCGTGTCCCATCTCCGCAAGAATTTTTAAAAGCTCGGGGGGAATTATTTTTGGTATACCTTTTAACACATTATCCATCCTTTCGTATTCATTGGTGTTTTTATTTTAGCACAAAATTTATCACAATGCAAATATTTTAACAACATCTTTTCTTGCCATTACTTCCTCTGCCATGCAAACATCAGTACCCTCCTTGGAGGAGGTAATGCTTCCTGCGGCAATACTTAATTTTGCCATCTCTTCAAGGGAAAGTCCGTTATATATTGAATATGCCATGGCAGCTACCATGGAGTCTCCTGCGCCCACCGTGCTTTTGCACTCTATGGCAAAGGGCTCTGCCTTGTATGCACCGCCTCGGTCTGCAAACACCGCGCCATCTGCACCCATAGATACCACAACAAGCTCTATACCCTTTTGTATAAGCTTTTTGGCTTCTGATACAATCACATCTGTGGTATCGAGCTTTTTGCCTGTAAGAAGCTCAAATTCGTACAAATTCGGCTTTATGGCATAGGGCTTGGCAGCTATGCCGTGTTTTAATTTTTCTGTATCCGCATCAAGTATTACCTTTACATCATGGGAGTTTGCAAGCTTTATAAGGTCAGCATAAATTCTGTCGTCCATACCATTTGGTATGCTTCCTGCAAGCACAAGTATATCGCAAAACTCAAGCGCCTTTTCTATTGTTTCAACTGCACTTGCGCAATCATCCTCTGATACCGCAAAGCCTTTTTCATTTATCTCGGTAGTTATCCTATCTTTTGTATTTACTATCTTGTGATTTGTGCGAATTTCCCCCTGAACCTTGGTAAAGAGAGCATCTATGCCCTCCCTTAAAAGAAAGTCCTCAAGCTTTTGACCGTTTTGTCCCGCAACCATGGCATATGCAATACATGGTGCACCAAAGCTTCTCAGCACCTTGGCTACATTTATTCCCTTACCGCCTACATCCTCTCTTACGGTGTCTGCACGGTTTAGTCCTCCGTAATTGAAACCATCCATTGTTATGGTTTTGTCTATACACGGATTGAAAGTTACTGTAAGAATATTCATAATATTTTACCCTCTTTAGTACTTATGCATTGGTGAGTACCCTGTCATTTTTTGATATATATTCCGTTTCCACTATTCTAACATCAAACAAGGTGTTTATGCAATATCTTTTTTTATTGTCGTACTATGAAAATATCTGCAAGATTTCTGCCCTCTATTACCTTTTTGGCAAGCGAATTGCGGCACACTCTGTATCGTTCAAAGATAGCCGATGCTTCATCCATGTTGTGATAAACTCTCCACTCCCCTGCCATAAGACAGCCATCACTACGATGGTTTATAAAGCTGTATATATCGAAAAGAGGATATCCCAGAAAAACTCCGATTTCGTGTGGAAACCTGCAGTAAGAAAACCGTGTTTTCAAAAAGCTTATATATTCGTACAGGTCATCGCACTCACGATAGCCGAATTTAGACAAAAAATCCCTGTTCTCCCCTTTGGACAAGTGCTTTGCCAATACTTTTTTGCGGTACACCATAATAAGTATGTACCTTTCGTATTCACAGAGCACATCTATATAGATATCGCGCGAGTTTAATTCACCGCTTAGCTTTTCTATTTGATACTGTATATCAGGCATGAGCATTTTTTGACATGTAAGTGTGTTTGCAGGCTTTATTCCAGCAAGCGCAGGTGCACAAAAATACGAGAGTAAGATTTCCAACATAAATATAATCTCCATTTATGACTTACTCATATTTTCGTCAAAATTCCGCTTTTTTATGATGTTAAATTTTTATTGTAAATTTAGCCATATCATGCTAAAATATAGAAAAGCACAAAGGAGAAACCAAAAATGCTTCAGCCCCGAAACATAACCGAATATTTTATAAAAAATTATATAAATTGTGCAGACACTGTAATAGATGCTACCGCAGGCAACGGCAATGATACACTTAAACTGTGCGAAGCCGTAAAAGAATGCGGCAGAGTGTATGCCTTTGACATACAAGAAGATGCGCTGAAAGAAACGCAAAGAAAGCTCTCCGAAAAAGGATATTCCAATGCTAAGCTTATACTCGATTCACACTCAAATATGGATAAATATGTAACCCACAAGGTGCGCGCGGTTATATTCAACCTGGGTTATCTTCCGGGTGGAGACCACAGGGTGTGTACCCATGCCGATACAAGCATAGAAGCCATTTCAATGGCACTTTCCGTTATTGATAAAGGCGGATTTGTATCTATAACCATCTACCATGGAAAAGATACGGGAACTGAGGAAAAAGAAGCCGTTATGCAATACTTAAAAACCATAGACCACAAAGAATATACAGTTACGGTACATGATTTTTACAACCGTCCGAACAATCCGCCCATAACAGTCATAATTACCAAAAATTAACAGGAGGAATAAGAATGGAATTTGAAAAAGTAATCACAGAAAGATTTTCCGTACGGAAATTTGAAGAAAGACCTGTAAGTCAATCCGACATAGACAAAATTCTCTCTGCAGGACATCTTGCTCCTACAGGATGCAACTTTCAGCCACAGAGGATACTTGTTTTAAACTCCAAAGAAACTATCGAAAAATTAAAAAAATGTACCAAATGTCACTTTGGTGCACCTTGTGCTATGCTCATATGCTACAACAAAAACGAATCCTGGAAAAGCCCCTACAACGGCGCTCTGTCTGCTCCCGTGGATGCATCTATCGTTACAACCCACATGATGCTCATGGCTCAAAACATTGGCGTAGGAACCTGCTGGGTAATGTATTTTGACCCCGCTGCCATGAGAAAGGAATTCTGTATACCCGATGATATCGTCCCCCATGCACTTCTTGTTATGGGCTATCCGCACAAGGATGCCCCCATACATGAATTCCACAACACATTCCGTCCTATAGAAGAAACGGTGTTTTACGATAAGTTTTAAACTCAAGGAGTAAACAAATGAAAATCCAGCTTTCCGACCATTTCACATACAAAAAGCTATTTCGTTTTACCCTGCCATCCGTTGCAATGATGATATTCACTTCCATATACGGAGTGGTGGACGGTTTTTTCGTATCTAATTTTGTAGGTAAGGTGCCCTTTGCCGCAATAAACCTTATATTTCCTTTCCTTATGATTGCCGCTACGGTGGGTTTTATGCTGGGCACAGGCGGAAGTGCCATTGTTGCCAAAGAGATTGGCGAGGGAACATCGGATAAAGCAAACAGGCATTTTTCCCTTTTTGTGTATACCGCCTTTATATTGGGAAGTATATTTGCTGTTTTGGGGTTTATATTTATAAATCCTATATCAGAAATGCTCGGTGCAAGCGGCGAAACTCTTGAAAACTGTATTATATATGCAAGAATTCAGCTTGTAGCACTCCCTTTCTTTGTACTGCAGTTAATGTTTCAATCGTTTTTTGTAACGGCAGAAATGCCGCAATTGGGGCTTGCAGTTACCATAGCCTCGGGAGTTACAAACATGGTACTCGACGCTCTTCTTGTGGCTGCAATACCGCTTGGCATTGCAGGTGCATCGCTTGCTACCGCCTTGAGTCAGGTTGTGGGCGGTTTTGTTCCGCTTATATACTTTGCAAGAAAAAACAAGAGTATACTAAAATTAGGGAAATGCTCATTTGAGCTTAGAGCACTTACAAAGGCCTCTTCAAACGGTTCCTCGGAATTTATGAGCAATATATCCATGTCGCTCGTGAGTATGCTCTACAACATACAGCTTATCAAATACGCGGCTGAAAACGGTGTGGCAGCATACGGTGTTATGATGTATGTAAGCTTTGTCTTCGCGGCGGCATTTATCGGCTACAGCGTGGGTACAGCGCCCATTGTAAGCTACCACTTTGGTGCACAAAACCATGCGGAACTTAAAAACATACTGAAAAAGAGTACAATTCTCATAACCACAACTTCTGTTATACTGACAGCACTTGCAATAATATTGTCAAAACCTCTCGCAATGTTTTTTGTGGGATATGACAGAATTCTTACAGAGCTTACCGTAAGCGGTTTTAAAATATTCGCTCTCTCCTTTTTGTTTATGGGTACTGCAATTTTCGGCTCGGGATTCTTTACCGCACTAAATGACGGACTTACCTCTGCTCTTATATCATTTTTGCGTACTCTTGTGTTTCAGATTGCGGCGGTTATGATACTGCCTTTGTTTTTTGATATAAACGGCATATGGCTGTCTATAATAGTTGCAGAGTTTATGGCATTTACTCTGTCGGTTATATTTATAATAATCAAGAGAAAAAAATATAAATACTTATAAAACCAAAAAACACCCCGAAAGAATAATTTTTCTTTCGGGGTTTTGTTATCTATACTAATCTATATAACTGCATGCAGCAAGTGCCGCTACAGCTCCGTCTGCAGCTGCGGTTGCAACCTGACGGATTCTCTTGGTACGGCAGTCGCCTGCTACAAATATGCCATCGGTATTTGTGAGGCAGTCCTCATCCGATATTACATATCCATAGTCATTTAGCTCTACTGCATCGGAAAAAGCATCATTCTGCGGAAGAAGTCCTATCGCAATGAACACACCATCCACGGCTATATCGCGCTTAGTGTCTGCGTCCGATACAGTAATACCTGTAAGTTCCTTATCGCCTAAGAACTTATCTACTACAGTTCCAAGTATAACCTCTATATTGTCCTTCTTTTTGATTGTCTGCTGAAGTTTTTCCTCACCTGTGAGGTAATCGAGATTCTGCACCACATATACTTTCTTACTCGTTTCGGAAAGAAGAATGGCTTCCTGCAAAGCGGAATTCCCACCGCCTATAACTGCTACGGTCTTGCCCTCGTAGAAAGCTCCGTCGCATACTGCACAAAACGATATGCCCTCTCCTATGAACTCCTCTTCTCTGTCGAGACCAAGCAATCTATGCTTAGTGCCTGTAGCAATGATAACAGCCTTGGCACTGTACTCACCCTCATCGGTAATAACCGTATGGGGATTTCCCTTTATTATTTTCTGTGCTTCGCAGCATTCAATCTCAGCATCCAGAGCCATTGCCTGTTCTATGAGCTTCTCGGCAAATTCGTTGCCCGTAACGCTCATAAAGCCAGGTATATTCTCTACTTTAGGCGACGAGGTAATCTGACCGCCGAAAGTACCCTTTTCGAGTATAAGAACCTTTTTATTGGCTCTGCCTGCATATATTGCGGCGGTCAGCCCCGCAGGGCCGCCGCCTATAATGATAATATCGTATAAATTCATTTGTTTCACACTTTCAATGCCTTTTTGATGTCTGAAACTCCGGCATACTTAGTAGCCTTGCCGCCCTCCACCATAACAAGTGTGGGAGCCTGCTTAACCTCAAGTGCTACTGCAAGCTCTTTGTTTTCATCTGCAAGGAGCTTTGTATATGCTACACCGTTCTTATCCAGAAGTGTGCAAGCTATTTTGCAGTTGGGACAAGTAGCTGTAGTAAAGAGGTAGTTACCGTCTTCTACTGCGCATGTATCCTCACAGGATTCACACTTGGCATCTTCAGGTCTGCCGTCTCTTGTGAGCTTGGAGTTTTCTATATTGTATACCTTACGCTCTTTGTATTCCTGAGCCTTACCGTCATTCCAGTTCTGTACAGGACGATAGTAACCTGTGATACGGCTGTAAACCTCGGTGGTTTCGCCGCATTCAGGACATGTAAACTGCTCACCTGGAATGTATCCGTGTTTCTTACATACAGAGTATGTGGGCGAAAGTGTATAGTAAGGCAAGCGATAGTTCTCTGCTACCTTGCGGACAAGGGATGCTGCAGCTTTCCAGTCGGGAAGCTTTTCGCCGAGGAAAGCGTGGAATACTGTACCCGATGTATAGAGTGTCTGAAGCTCGTCCTGAATATCGAGTGCGGAGAATATATCGTGTGTATAACCAACGGGAAGATGCGAGCTGTTTGTGTAGTAAGGTGTGCCGTCATCCTCACCTGCGGTAATGATTTCGGGATAGTGCTTAAGGTCGTGCTTAGCAAGACGGAAAGCAGTAGACTCTGCCGGTGTAGCTTCAAGGTTGTAGAGGTCGCCGTATTCCATCTGATAATCTGAAAGACGCTCACGCATATGATTTAATACATCCTTGGTAAACTGCTGAGTCTTGGCATCTGTAAGGTCTGCCTTGAGCCACTTAGCATTTAAACCAACCTCGTTCATACCAACAAGACCTATTGTGGAGAAGTGGTTATCGAAGCTTCCTAAGTATCTCTTGGTGTAGGGATAAAGGCCTACATTTAAGAGCTTGCTTATAACCGTTCTCTTAACTTTTAAGGAACTGGCAGATATATCCATCATTCTGTCAAGACGATTGTAGAAGTCCTTTTCGTCCTTGGCAAGATATGCGATTCTGGGCATGTTGATGGTAACAACACCTACAGAACCTGTGGACTCACCGCTTCCGAAGAAGCCGCCCGACTTCTTACGAAGCTCACGAAGGTCGAGACGGAGTCTGCAGCACATACTTCTTACATCGCTCGGCTCCATGTCGCTGTTGATATAGTTGGAGAAATAAGGTGTACCGTACTTGGAGGTCATCACAAAGAGAAGACGGTTATTTTCGGTATCGGACCAGTCAAAATTGCTTGTGATGGAGTATGTGGGAATAGGATACTGGAATCCTCTTCCGTTTGCATCGCCCTCAATCATGATTTCGATAAACGCTTTGTTTACCATATCCATTTCCTTCTGGCAATCCTTGTACTTGAAATCCATCTCCTTGCCGCCTACTATACAGTTGAGCTCGGACAAGTCGTTTGGAACTACCCAGTCAAGAGTGATGTTGGAGAACGGTGCCTGTGTACCCCAACGGCTGGGAGTATTAACACCATAGATAAAGGATTCTATGCACTTTTTAACCTGGTCGTAGCTTAAGTTGTCTACCTTAACAAAGGGTGCGAGATAGGTGTCGAAGGACGAGAACGCCTGTGCGCCTGCCCATTCATTCTGCATTATACCGAGGAAGTTTACCATCTGGTTACAAAGTGTAGCAAGATGGCTTGCAGGTGCAGATGTAATCTTGCCGGATACACCGCCAAGACCCTCCTGAATAAGCTGTTTTAAAGACCAACCTGCACAGTAGCCTGTGAGCATGGAAAGGTCGTGAATGTGAATATCGGCATTGCGGTGTGCATTTGCGATTTCGTCATCGTAGATTTCTGAGAGCCAGTAGTTTGCTGTGATAGCACCCGAGTTACTTAAGATAAGACCGCCTACCGAATATGTAACGGTAGAGTTTTCCTTAACACGCCAGTCATTGATGTTAAGGTAGTTATCCACAATAGACTTGTAGTCTACCATGGTAGCGCCTATATTACGAATCTTTTCTCTCTGACGGCGGTAAACGATGTATGCTTTGGCAACATCGTCGTAGCCTGCTTTGATAAGTACAGACTCAACGCTGTCCTGAATGTGCTCCACGCTTATTTTCATGTCCTCTATAAGAGGCTCAAACTGAGCTGTAACCTTTAATGCAAGAAAATCTATGATGTCATCATTGTATTGTCTGTTACAAGCATCGAATGCCTGTTTAATAGCTGTACTGATTTTGCTTATGTCGAAGCTTGTAAGCTTCCCGTCTCTTTTTACAACATTATACATGATATCCCTCCTAAGAATTATTTTGAAAGTAATATCATTGTATCATCTATTTTGCACATTGTCAATAGCAAAAACACAATATATTGTGTTTTTTGAAAAACCGATATCTAAATATGGTTTGGTCAGCTATTTCAGCGTATGCAGGCGGTTTTGATGTTTTTCTTAGCCGTATTTTCCATGATTTTGAGCGTTTCTTCGTCTACAGGGTGCAAATTTTCCATTAAAATATTGCCTGAATCTACAAAACTTTGAATAAAATATTTGTCTGCTCCCGCTATCCTAATAGTAAGAGCATCTATATCTTGTGGTGTGTGAAGTTCTTTGACAACTGTTGTGCGAAATTCATAGTCTACTCTGCCTTCCAAAAGAAAATCTATGCTTTCTTCTATATGTGCAAGATTCAGAGTGTCACAGCCCGATGTGATATGGTATTTTGAAAGGCAGTTTTTTACATCCATTGCTACATAATCTATAAGACCATCTTCCACAAGTGCTTTTAATTTTTTGGGAAAACTGCCGTTTGTATCGAGCTTAATGCTGTAGCCTATATCTTTAACCTCTTTAATAAAATCTGTAAGAGCATTGTGAATCAAAGGCTCTCCGCCCGTAATGCACACACCATCGAGTATACCTTTTCGCTTTTTGAGGTAATCTATTACATATTCCGAGGAGATACTCTCCTCCCTGCCGTCTACATCGACCAGAAAAGCATTATGGCAGAACGGGCAGTAAAAATTACAGCCTTTTGTAAATAATGTGCATGCCACCTTGCCTGGATAATCAAGCAGAGTAAGCTTTTGCATACCGCCAAAAATCATAAAAACACCTCCATCAAATAATTTGATTTTAACATAAATATATGCTATAATCAAGAGTAAGCAAATGCGTTAGTATAAAAAGAAAATGGTTGTGATAAAATGCTTGAATTTAAAAGAATATCCGATATTTCGGATGTACACATTATAGAAAAATATGTAAAAGGCTACAGAGGGCATTTTTCCACACTTAACCTGCCCGGGTTTATGTTGTGGCGGAATCTGTATCCGAGGGAATACTGTATATATAATGATACTCTTATACTTAGAGAATTCAATCCCGACGAGAAAAACAATGCACATTTCTTTATGCCCATGGGAGCTGATATCGCAGGAGCAGTTGTGGAAATAGAGAATTATTGCAAGAAAAACTGTGAGAGTCTTGTTTTTGCAAATCTTACGGAAGATGAAGCCAAAGAGCTTTCTAAAAGATACTTTATGACCGATATATACTATGACAGAAGTTGGAGTGACTACATCTACCTTGCCAAAGACATGAGAGAATTTGCAGGCAAGAAATTCTCCGGTCAGCGAAACCATATAAATAAGTTCAAAAAAAACTACGGCGAGCCTGTATATAATGAAATAACAAGTGAAAACAAGAATCGGGTAATGGATTTTCTTGAGCGTTTCGGGCGCGAGCGAGATTTCTCCTCTCCTACCGAGAAAGAGGAATTTATAAGAGTGCTTGAACTACTTCAAAACATGAATGAATTTGATGTATTCGGCGGTTTCATAGAGGCACAGGGTACCATTGTGGCTATGAGCATGGGCGAGGTAAGAGACGATATGCTTCATGTTACTGTGGAAAAGGCAGACCGCAATTTCGAGGGCGCTTATCAGATAATGGTTCAGGAATTTGCAAGGCACCATACGAATGACAGCGTAGTATATATAAATCGCGAGGATGATATGGGACTTCCAGGACTTCGCACCTCAAAACTTCAATATAAGCCTATAGAGATAAAACACAAATACTACATGTATGCCAAAACACTTTTTGACCGCATAAAACCCACATCCGAGATTAAGGGCGAGCGCATAAGCCTTACAGATATAGAAAAGAGCGATGCTGACGATTTCTTTAAACTAAGTTCAGATACAGAAAACAACAAATACTGGGGCTATGACTATCGCGAAGATGCGCAGTATAAGGAAAGTGCTGAGTACTTTATGGGCTTTGTAGAAAGAATGAAAGATACCAAAGAGGAGTATTCACTTGCAATAAGGTACAACGGTAAGTTTGCAGGTGAGGTTGTCTTTCATAATATGGATGTATTTGGCAGCGTGGAAATAGGTATACGGCTTATCGGTAAATATCAGGGATTGGGCCTTGGCACAGAGGCAACCATCATCGCATCCGACTATGCTAAGAAGATAGGCGCAAAAAAAATAAGCATGAGATGCTTTAAAGAAAATACAGTCTCATGCCATATGATAGAAAAAGCGGGATTTAAGAGAACTCATACAAGCGATTCACATGTGTATTTTGAATTGTGATAATAGGCAGTTACATCTTAATACTATAATATTTAAAAAACAATATGTCTGTTTAGATTTTTACCTATCCGTGTTTTTTGTCAAGATTTGTCGTATCCTCTCCGCCAGGACCGTCTTTACGTTCGGATTTGTTCTGAGGACGGACTATGCCGGTGGAAATCCATTTGTTATCTGTTGCTGTTTTTTGAGAATCCGTTTTTTTATTGTCATTCATAAATATAATCACCTCAATTATAGTTTGTGTAATAAAGTTAGAAAATATAAATTACATTACTAAAAAACCTCTGTCTCACTTTCAGCGCGTCGTAGTTCGCCCTATAAGGCATATCAACAATTTCACGTTCACAATAGATGCGATGCGTTTTAATCAAATGAAAATAATTAACATATTTCTCTATAAATCATGCCGACAACCGGCATTAATCTTGTATTTCTCAAATATACATACAATTTCTTCCATAGCTTCAAAATCAGAATAATTTTCGTTCTGTATGACCTTTTGTATTTGGGATAACATTTGTGTAGCCGTTGTATCGGCGATTTGCGAAGCATCAATCTCAAAATCTTCTAAATTGTTATTTACAAAATCACATATATAGCTTTTTAATAGCTCAAGCTTTACATTCATAAGCGGTCTCCTTTATTGTTATGTTACATAATGTAACATAATTATTGTAACAAATTGTTACAATAATGTCAAGGGGTGATTTAGTGAAAGGATTAAAACAAATCAGAAAAGAGCGAAATTTAAATCAATTAAAAGTTGCTATGGATTTAAACATTTCCCGCGAAGCTCTGTCACATTATGAAAATGGAAAAAGAGAACCAAGTCTTGATATACTGAATAAACTGTCTGAATATTTTAATGTTTCAATAGATTACTTGATAAATGGTGAAGAATTTAAAAAAGATAAAACTTGTTAGGAATCGTATACTCTTCGAGTACTTCCTCACTTCGTTCGGTCGCCTACGCAGTAATCCTCTGTGGTCAAGTGCTACAAAGCAGAAAGAAAAAAATTGGTTTTTATTTTTTAGTTAGTTAGACATACTATCTCACTATCCGCACGTCGTAGTTCGACCCTATCGGTATGCTATAAACACAAAAAGTCCCGAAAGGGACTTTTTGTGTTTGGCACGCCCGATAGGACAAAACCTCATGCAATGCCAGTATTTATGCATCTTTTAATTTTCAACTGTTGCCTAAGTGTTGCCTATGAAATTATTTCAAACAACCTTAAGCTTGTTTTTGCATGATATTTTCTATGTTATTTGCATTGGTAATTGTTAAGCCCTCATTTTCAAGAATCGCATCTGTCTTTATAAGATTATCATGTATATAATCTTTAGTAGCATAAAAGTATGTGTTCATAGTAATTCTGATATCTGTGTGTCCCATAATCTCTTGCAAAACCTTTGGGGGCATACCTGCTTCTGCACATCTTGTACCGAAAGTATGTCGCAGAGAATGAAGATTTATTTTCCCATCTGTTACACTTTTATCAAGGATATCGTATTTTTTTAGAATTCTTTGGAATTGGCAATTAACCTGAGAGGTAGTAATCATTTTTCCATTGTGTGTAAATATAAGCCCCCTTTCTTTGAATTTCATACAATCCTCTATAAGCTCTCTGACTGATTTAGTCATTGCAAGAGTTCTTATACCTGCAGAGGTTTTCGGTGTGTTGTTTAGTATCGGCTCTCCTTTTTCTCCACGGGATATAGTTCTGCGAACAGTAAGACGGTTAAAATCAAAGTTTACATCATCAGTATGCAAAGCATTTATCTCACCCATGCGCAAACCCAAAGCAAGAGATAAAAGCATCTGCCGGCTATAATTTATATCTTCTGTTTGCAAAATATATATGAGTTTCCTTTGTTCGTCCTTGGTTAAGGCTCTTACCTTTGCAGTTGACTTTCGGGACTTTGGTTTTTTAATATACTGCATGGGGTTCTCTGCGGTTATTCTTCTGCGACAGGCTTCCTTAAGTGTGATAGATAAAAGCCCGTAAATCTTATTTATATTGGATTGTGAGTAATCAAGACAGCTATTGAAGAAATGCCTAAGCTGAGTTTCCGATACTTCCTGTATGGGTGTGTTGTATATGGGTTTTAATATCTTTAGTGTTTCTAAGTGGCGATAATAAGAAGAGTCTTTTATTTCGTTTTCGTTTCTCTTATCATCAAGTATCTGTTTTGCAAGCTGATAGATGGTGATAGTGCTTGCATCGGTAAAGGTCCCGGAAAAGATTTGATATTCTATGGCTTTTAATTTTTCCTTAACCTCTTGCTTTGTGCTACCGTATACCGTCTTTCGTTTTCTTTTGCCGTTTTCATCATATCCGATACTGAGCTGACCTATATACATATTCCTTTTTTCATCATAGTAGACAGCTCCGTCCCCTCTCGTTCTTCTTTTGGGCATAAAAATACACACTCCTTATATATTTGTGTTTGACAAATAGAAGTGTGTAATGTATAATAATCTCGTACTTGTGAATTGTCCGTTTGCAATGTACACACTTCGAGCTATTGAGGTATTCCCGTACTTCGATAGCTCATTTTTTTGTCTTTATTTTATTAGTTTCGAGGGATAACATCTATAAATCAAAAAATAGATGTTTAAAGCATTTGCTTAATCCGTATATCCAAATTGCAAAAGCCTTTCCCGTTCCCTTTCGGATAAGTGTTTAAAGTATTTACTTAAACCGTCTATATCCACATTGGCTATGAATTCAAAGTATTTTGTTCTTTCGTCCTTTGGAATTATGACAGGAGGCAAATTTTGATGTAAAAGCTCAAGGTTTATAAGAAGTCTACCCGTTCTGCCATTGCCGTCCTCAAATGCGTGTATGCGTTCAAAATTTATGTGATTTGTGGCTATTTTGTCAAAAACATTTTCGTATACCGTGGAATTATAATTGTGCACGAAATACATCATTTCTTGATTGAGCATATTAGGTGCAGGGGGAATATGTTCAGCTCCTTTGATATATACCTGTGTTTTTCTATATCCGTCTATATCGTTAATGTTTTTGTTTATGAGTATAGCAATGTCTTTTATAATTTTCTCTGTAAGATAACCATCTTCAAGACCTAAGATATAGCTTAATGCGTATTTGTGGTTTATGGCCTCGTATATTTCCCTTGGCTGTGCTGTGACTTGGAATGAATTATCATTGAACAGTACCGCATATGTCTCTGCATAGGAAAGCGTAGAGCCTTCAATGCCGTTTGAGTGATATGTGCTCCGTGTGATGTAATCCTCAAAGTATTCGTTATTCGATTTTATAAAATCTATAATAGACATCTATATCATTCCTTTCGCCATAGCTCCGTAGGTGTTCGATAAACTTTGCCCATCAGCCTAATTTACTTTTAACATCAGCATCTATATATTTTTTCATTGTTGTGAGGTCGGCAACATATTCAGAGGCTTTTTCTCTTCCTGAAGTGTTAAGTTTATTATAGCATTTAAGCAGTTGTTCTTCATCAAATGTTAAAACTCTTTGTTTAATAGATGATTTATTAACGCTATTATTTATATTCTCAAAACCAAGCAGGTAATCTATGCTAACAGAAAAGTAAGTCGCAATTTTCTTTAGAACATTGTCTTTTTGAGGCATACGCTTATCAAGTTCATACATACCAATGGTGCTTTTGGATACACCTATTATTTTTGACAATTCCTCTTGTGATAGATTATTTTCAATTCTTAATTCTCTTAAAATTTTTCCAAACACACAAAACACATCCTTTTACTGTATTATACCACAAAATGTGAATATGTCAATATATTTTTTCACAAAAAGTGAAAAAGTGTATTGACTTTGTTCACAAAGTGTGATTTAATATAGTTAGCCACAAATCGTGAACAGAAAGGAGCATAAATCGTGACTATCAATGAATTTAGAAAATCAAAAAAACTGACAGTAGAGGAATTTGCAAAAAGAATGGGTTATTCAATTTCTGCAATTTCCAAGATAATGTGCGGAGAAAGAGAAATGAGCAATAGGTTCTTAAAAAAACTAAAGTGTGAATATCCCGACACGAATATTGATGATTTTTTTACAAACCAAAACCACAATTCGTGATTTAAAAGGAGAATAACCAATGCAAACAGACAATGTAAAAACGATTGATATGTCAGAGCTTATAGATGCTCTTGACAATGTAACATTCAAAGAGGGAATAAAATTGCTTGTTTCCTGTTTTGAAAAAGGAGAAGTAATAACAGAGGCATCCGAAAAAGAAAAGCAAGCGGAAAACATCGTTTTTTACGATGTAAAGGATATTGCAAAAATGTTTGGGTGTTCTATACCTACGGCACGGGAGCTTATGCACCGTCCCGACTTTCCCTTAATTCGCTTTGGGAAAATACTTAGAGTGTCAAAGACGGCACTTGATGCCTGGGCAATGCAAAAAAGAATGTGAGGAAATAAGAAATGTTGAAAGCTAAAAATAACAATGTATTTAACTTTTTGAAATTTCTCTTTGATGTGCGAAAGATTGATTTTGTACATATCAAGCAATATCTTGAGCGTAACGGATGGTCTCTCGTTATGTTCAATACTCCATCGGGCGATGCGCTGATTAAAAAGCTTAATTTGCAGGAGTGTATCACCCGAACAGACGGATTTGTTTATGAAATGAATTGTTTAAAATATGTATTCATAAACGGACATCTATCCGAAAGGGACAAGCTCATAACCCTACTGCATGAGGTAGGACATATCGAATTAAAGCAGGATTTAACTGTACAGGACAACAAGGCTAACGAGCTTAACGCTTGGAGCTTTGCAGGCAATCTATATAATTTTAAAGCTTTTTGCAAGACACAGCTTATAGTTATAGGTATTGACCTGTTAATTACAGTAAGTGCCTTATCGGGCGCAGTATTTGCTATAAGAGGAATATAGGGAGCGTGTCTGCATGAGGTACAAAGTATGTATGTTATGCGGTGCACATCTTGACCACAATGAGAAGTGCACTTGCATGACCGAATCAAAGGAGATAGATGTCAATGAGAAAATATCGGATAATAAATCGCAAGAGATTTTTCGCAGCACTTGTCATGATGATGAGCGTAATAGCATTGAGTATAAATGCCGTCAGCTCAGAGCACTACAAAACAAATTACGCAGTATGTGAATTCACGGTACATGAGGGCGATACCCTTTGGGAGATTGCGGAGCTGTATGCCGATGAGAGTATAGATGTCCGTAAATACATAAAGCTCATACAGGAATACAACAACCTTGAA
>JAZURE010000030.1:0-10097 GCA_045606045.1 Clostridia bacterium
TCAACCAAAATCAAGATAAAATAGTTTGTTTTTCGAGGCGACAGGTCGCAGGAATACTGTCGTATTTCAAGACCGACAACGAAGAAAAACGCCTATTTTACTTGATTTTGGCGAGTTCGGATACTGACGCATCTGCTTATAGTTTAACCGACATAAGAACAGCGTCTTCGTCAGGGTTGTGGTAGTAGTTTTTACGAACCGAATAGGTAACAAAACCCAATTTATTGTACAAGGACTTAGCTGGCAAATTTGAAGCACGAACCTCCAATAAGATGGTTTTACAACCTTTTTCGGAAAGATAGCTTTTTAAAAATTCAATGAGTTTAGTTGCTATACCTTCACGTCTGTATGATGTTCTCACAGCTATGCGTGTAATTTCTGCCTCATCAATAACACATGAAAAACACACATAACCTGCAAATTCATCTTTGTACTTGCAAATAAAATATGATGACAGGTCCTTTTTTATAAGTTCATAAGACCAGTAGTCATTTGGAAAACACTCTTTTTCAAGAGCGAAAATTTCCTTGGCACTGTCAGGGGCTTTTATAGTATACATACTATCCTCTCTATAGCATCATATATATTTTTTGCACAGATATTGTACTCTTCTTGAGAAAGTCCGTATGGGTCAGCAATATCGGAATCTTTACCGTATGCTTTTTCATTCAGTGTATATATTTTTTGCTTGTATTTGGGATAAGTGCTCTTAAGGGACATCTTATGGGAAGAGGTCATTGTGAGAACAAGATCACTTTCCTTTATATCTTCCTCTGATATTTGTACCGATTTGTGTTTGAAATCTTCTATGCCATAATTTTTCAAAGCACTTGCAGATTTTGCGGAAATGTTCTGGGGAAAGAATACGCTTATTCCTCGGGAGAAAGCATGGCTTTCATCGGATGCTTTAATTTTATTAAATATGGCTTCTGCCATGGGGCTTCGACAAGTGTTACCTGTGCATACAAACAGAATTTTCATATTTACATTACACCTTTGTAATTTTATTTCCTGCCGCTTTAAACAAACGATTTTTAACAGCAATCCCTATTCCGTTGGTTTCTGAAAATTCGGCATAGATTTTACTGACTTTGTATTCATCAAAAACACGAAGATTATAAAACAGACCTGATGCATATTCACTCATGTTGTTTCCTGCACGAAGAACACACACAGCATTGTCATAATCATGGCCGAAGAAAGAAAGGACGCCGCAATTTAAATCAGAAGAGAGCTTAGCGTCTATATAATTTTTTACCGCACTCCCCTCTCCCATTATGACCTCAACATCTGCTTTGGGAGAATAGTGCTTATATTTCATTCCGGGGCATTTGGGCTTGTCCACACCTGCGTCTATGCAGGCATCGTATTTTACATTTTCGATAACCTCTGAAATCATCTCAAGTGTTATTGCCCCCGGGCGAAGAATCACAGGAGATTTGCCCGACATATCTATTACAGTAGATTCCAAACCAATTTCGGAATTATCTCCGCAGAGTATGTAATCTACTCTGCCAAATAAATCATCTATTACATGTTTTGAGGTAGTAGGACTCGGACTGCCCGAAAGATTGGCAGACGGTGCTGCGATAAATCTTCCGCTTTTTGAAATGAGCTCTCTTGCTACAGGGTCCGATGGACACCGTATTGCAACTGTATCCAGGCCGCCTGTAACCCTTAAAGGAACAGATGACTTTTTTGGAAGTACAACAGTAAGTGGACCAGGCCAGAACTTCTCTGTTAGCTTTTTTGCATCGTCTGAGACTTCTTTTGCTAAAAGGAAGACATCATCCTTGTTTGCAATGTGTATAATAAGAGGATTGTCACTTGGTCTACCCTTTGCCTTGTATACCTTGTCGATTGCAGTGTTATTTAGTGCATCGCATCCGAGACCGTATACAGTTTCTGTAGGGAAAGCTACAGTTCCGCCGTTTGCTATGCATTGTGCGGCAACATCAATCATATCCCTGTTTATAATTTGTGTCATAGATTGCATCACTCATTTTTAAGTTTTTCGCTTTGGTCGGTTGTAATAAGTGCGTCTATTATCTCATCCAAATCACCGTTTAATACAGCTTCCAATCTATGTAAGGTAAGACCTATTCTGTGATCGGTTACCCTGCCTTGCGGAAAGTTGTATGTACGGATTCTTTCGCTTCTGTCACCTGTGCCAACCTGACTTTTGCGTTCTGCGCTTATAGCGTCATTTTGCTCCTGAATGAAAATATCATATACTCTTGAACGAAGAATTTTCATTGCTTTATCTTTATTTTTATGTTGGGATTTTTCATCCTGACAGGAAACTACTACACCTGTGGGAATGTGTGTAATTCTTACTGCAGAATCGGTGGTATTAACACACTGTCCGCCAGGACCACCTGCACGGAAAACATCAATTCTAAGGTCATTGGGATTAATCTCAACCTCAACCTCTTCGACTTCAGGAAGAACCGCTACGGTAACAGTGGATGTATGTATGCGTCCGCCCGATTCTGTAGAGGGAACTCTCTGCACTCTGTGTACGCCGCTTTCAAATTTAAAACGGCTGTACGCCTTGTCTCCTGTAATGGAGAATGATACTTCCTTGTAACCGCCAATGTCTGTAGGACTTTCAGAAAGCATTTCTACCTTCCAACGCTTTGTCTCTGCATACATGGAATACATACGTAAAAGATCCGCTGCAAAAAGTGCTGCTTCGTCGCCGCCTGCGCCTCCGCGTATTTCTACAATAACATTCTTATCGTCATTGGGGTCTTTTGGAAGCAAAAGTATTTTAAGCTCTTCGCTTACTTTTTCGATTCCTTCGTTGCTTTCTGCAATGGTTGATTCGAGAAAATCCTTTTCATCCTTGTCAAGACCGCCCACAGATAGCATTTCGTTTGCTTCGGCTATGTTGTCCTGCAAGGTCTTGTACTCACGGTATTTATTTACAATAGGTGTAATGTCGCTATGTTCTTTGCAAAGCTTGCGCCATAATTCCTGATCTGAAATGACATCGGGATCGCTTATTTTTTGTTCAAGTTCTTTGAATCTATCGTCAATAAAAGAAAGTTTGTCAAACATCTGTCCACCTCATAAAAAGCCCTATGATATATCAATAGTAATTTTAACACAAATCACTATAAAAATAAAGATTTTTTTTTAATTGTTATATACCTGTAATATAATATCAGTTGAGTATCTTACCACCTTCAAAGTCGCTTAAAAGCTTATCAATACGAAGCTTTAGCCTTGTAAATTCTTCATTTTCCAATTGAGGATCGTCTTTGATGAGTTTGTTGCAGCAATCGGTAGCTTGTTTAACGATATTAATGTCTGTAAACAGATTGGCAATTTTAAATTCAGGAAGGCCGTGTTGTCTGGTGCCGAAAAACTCGCCGCAACCCCTTAAACGCAAATCCTCCTCGGCAATTTTGAAACCGTCTGAATGGTTGCACAAAATCTTCATACGTTCTTTCGCTGTATCGGTTGTACATTCCGATACAAGAATGCAAAAAGACTTTTTGTTTCCGCGCCCCACTCTTCCTCTTAGCTGATGAAGCTGCGAAAGCCCGAATCTTTCGGCGTTTTCTATAATCATAAGAGTAGCATTGGGGATATCTATACCCACCTCAATAACTGTTGTTGAAACTAAAATAGGGAATTCGCCTTTTTGGAATCTTGCCATAATTTCATCCTTTTCTGCAGAAGCTATCTTGCCGTGCAGAAAAACAACTTTGCCCTTTCCAAATCTCTTTGATAAATTTTCAAAAGCATCCCTGCCCGAAAGAGCCGAAACTTTTTCGGATTCTTCTATAAGCGGACACACAACAAAGCATTGAGAACCTTCATGTATCTGTTTTTCAATGAAACCATTAAGTCTTTCTCTTAAAGAAGAGCTGATGCAAAAGGTATCGATTTTTTGTCTGCCCAAAGGAAGAGAGGTAATTAAAGATACATCTAAATCGCCGTACAACACCAGAGATAGTGTACGGGGTATTGGAGTTGCACTCATTACAAGCACATTCGGATAACCGTCTCCTTTGGATAGAGAAGCTCTTTGCTGTACCCCGAAGCGATGCTGTTCATCTGTTATACAAAGCCCCAGATTTTTGAATTCTGTTCTGTCCTCAATAAGAGCATGTGTTCCGATTATGATATCATAGATGCCGTCAGAAATCCCTTTTAAAACCTCGGCTTTGTTTTTGGTGGAGCCTGTAAGAAGCGAAATTTTAATATCTGTTTTTTCAAAAAACTTCTTAAAGGCTTTATAATGCTGCTGAGCGAGTATTTCGGTAGGCGCCATAAGAGCAGTCTGATAGTTATTTTTGTACATGACATATGCGCTGCACGCAGCAACGGCAGTTTTTCCGCTTCCGACATCACCTTGAACAAGCCTGTTCATGGAAATTGGGGATTTTAAATCACGGCATATATCATTAATTGCTTTTTTCTGATCATTGGTAAGCTTAAATGGTATAAAATTTTCAAAATCCATTGCACATTTAACATCCGAAATGCGTACATTCGTTTTTAAATTGGAAACTTTTCTAAGCCGTTTGAGTGCAAGAGTGAGTATGAAAATCTCTTCAAAGGCAAGTCTGTGCCTTGCAAGGCTCAAACTGTTTTCGTTATCCGGATTATGCATCTGGAAAAGTGCATCCTTTAACGGCATGAGGTTTTCGGATTTTATTATATTATCGGGAAGGGTTTCGTATATTTCGGTAAGCTTTTCTAAAATAAATGAAATGCTTTTTCTGAAATCTCTCTGTGTAAGTCCGCTCGTGAGAGGATATAGCGGAATGATTCTACCTGTCAGAGTACGCTCTTCTACCCCTTCCATATCCTTTAAAATCATTTCCTTTACGCCTTTTTCACCGTCTATACTGCCATAGAAAGTATAAGTCAGACCGCGTTTTATCTTGTGCTTATTAAAAGGCGAAGAAAACCATTTTATATTCATAACGCCTGTAGAATCTTCCACACGAAGTATGTACAAAGACATATTGCTTTTTATTTTCTTTTCCAACACTGTAGATCTAACTACTGCATTTATGCAACATGTCGCCCCTACAACGGCATCTGCCACAGTGGAAAATCTGTTTCGATTTTCGTACCTTATAGGAAAAGTATATAAAAGGTCCCAAATGTTATATATACCCATTCTTGCAAAAAGCGATGCCTTTTTATCACCGATGCCCGCTATTATATTAAGTTTTGAGTTAATAAAACTTACATATTCGTCAAAATTCATAATAACTCCATTTTAAAATTGGGCACAGCGACTTTCGCTATGCCCAATTGTTTATTCCACCGAAATAAAATAATAATATACCGGTTGTCCGCCAAAATGCATATAAACATCACAATCCTCGTACTTTTCTTCGAGAACAGATTTGAGATTTTCTGCAGCTTCGGATTCGATGCCTTCGCCGTAAAACAGGGTTATAACAGAACTGTCATCATTTACCATTTCATCAAGAAGTGCCAAAACAGTTTCGTCCGTTTCTGTACCCACATACGAAATCTTGCCCTCCAAAATACCCAGAATATCTCCGGGTGCTATGGGCTTATCGTCCACAATAGTATCCCTTACGGCATATGTCAGCTGTGCACTCTTTACCTCGGATATAACCTCGGACATTTCCCCGAAATTAGTTTCGGCATCGCTGTCTTCATCAAATACCAAAATACTGCTTAGTGCCTGTACAATGCTTTTTGTAGGTATAACATACACATTCTTATCGGAAAGTTCCGATGCCTGTTGTGCTGCCATGATGATGTTTTTGTTGTTGGGGTAAACGAAAATGTTTTTGGCATTTATGCTTTCCACTGCAGACAAAATATCATCTGTACTGGGATTCATGGTCTGTCCGCCCTCGATAACAATATCAACACCGAGGTTTTTGAAAGTAGACACAAGTCCTTCACCTGCAGCAACACAAACAAAACCATATTCCTTTTCGGGCTTGGTTTCTTCCTTTTCAGATGTTTTTTCGGAATTATTTATAATAGAATTATGCTGAAGAAGCATATTTTCGATTTTTATATTGCTGAGTTCGCCATGATTAAGTGCCTCGGCAAGTACAAAATCAGGTCTGTCGGTATGAATGTGGATTTTGATGATTTCATCATCATCTACAACAACCATGCTGTCTCCTTTTGGCTCGATTGCGAGCTTAAGAGCAAATGCATCAGCTTTCTTTGAATCCTTTTCAATTATGCACTCTGTGCAATATTTGTATTTTAAATCAGATACTTCAACGCTTTTGGCACCTGTAACCTGAACACTCGACGCTTCCGTGCGTTCAACACGCATCTCTCCTGCAAGTGCAGAAAATGCACCTTTGCACAGATACATAAGTCCCTGTCCGCCGGAATCCACCACGCCTGCCTGTTTGAGCTGAGGAAGAATGTCGGGAGTTTTTGCAAGGGCTCTGTCTCCGGCTTCAATTATAGCTTCGGCAAATTTAATAACATCATCGAACTTTTCTTCGTTCTTCTGTGCAAATTCAGCCATTTTCCGAGCAACTGTAAGTATTGTACCCTCGGTAGGCTTCATAACAGCCTTGTATGCACTATGCGCCGCACTCTGAACAGCAAGCGAAAGCAAGGTGCAATCTATAACATCAGCATTTGCAAGTGCTTTCTGAACACCGCGCAAAAGCTGTGAAAGTATAACACCCGAATTACCTCTGGCTCCTCTTAAAGCCGCATTTGCCACAAGCTTTGAAACCTCGCCAATGGTATCCAAATCGTTTCCGATAAGGGCTGCCTCGCAGGCATCCATAGTCATGGACATATTGGTACCCGTGTCGCCATCGGGAACGGGGAAAACATTCATTTCATCAACTTCCTGCTTATGATTCGAGAGGTTAGCAGCAGCTGAAAGCAACATATTTCTATATGTTGATACATTTATTTCGTTCATCTGGAAAACCACTCCTTATTCTTGTACGCGGAAGCCCTCTGCATACACATTAACTGTTTCAACCTCAAGTCCTGTAAGTTCTTTAACCTGATATTTAACTCTGTTTATAATGCTGTTGCAGACAGCGGTAATATTTGTACCGTATTCAACTATTATATGGATGTCAATCACAAGCTTTTTATCTTTGGAGGCAACCTTAATACCCTTGGCAATATTGTCCTTCTTAAGCAAATTTGCAAATTCGTCTGTTTTAGAGCGATATGCCATACCTACTACTCCGTAGCAGGAGGTGGTTACATAACCGGCTATCTTAGCAATAACATCTGTTTCGATTATAATTGAGCCTTTTGATAAATCAAAACCAGTATTGATAGACATAACAGTCACCCTTTCCTAATTACATAAATTTATAAAATTGATATTTTTATCTTTCAAAGCTAAAACTTCGTTTTCTCTGCAGGTAGAGAAGAAAATCTGCCTTTCACAAGATAGCGAAACAAGATAATCAATCGTGCGTTTAGCTCTTAATTCATCATAAAAAGCAAGTGCATCATCCAAAAACAAAGGTGTTCGCTTTTCTGATAGTATTATCTCTGACAATGCAAGCTGCATACTTAACCTCGATTGATGTCTGGCACCCTGACTTAAAGATTGCGAATTTTTATAGCCGAATTCGTTCTCTACATTCATTTTAAGAGAATCGTCGATAATCACCGAATTGTACCTGCCGTCTGTAAAATCAGAAAGTATATTTGAAGACAGTCTGGAAAGTTTTGGTACAAAAACCTCTTTGTACTTTGCATATGCATTGGTTACAGCAAGTTTGGCAAGCTCGAGAGCCGCCACTTCTTTTTTCAGAGAATCCAGTTCGGCATTTATTTTCTGTATTTCGATTTCTGTTTCAGCGGTATCTGACTTTTGCCTCATAAAGCTGCTGTAACGCTCATCGTTTTTGATAACAAGAGTTTCAAGAGAGAAAATTTTTTCTGTCAACAAAACTATTTTATCATTATTTTGCTTCATTGTAAAGAATTTTGTGTCTAAACTTTTCTTAATGCGAAGTCTTCTGATTAAAGAACTAACTGTCAAAAATACAGTAAACACAGTCAAAATTATGGATGGAATTATAAAAAAAACAATATTCTTTATTGCCGATACCCCAAGTAACACTGCAGAAAGCAATAAAAAAACGAATTTTATAGGGGTCTTATCAGTATAATCTGCAGTTTCATGCTCGATTTCAGAGTTTTTGATTGCGTCAATTTCAGCTTTTAAATCTTCTATGTCTTTTTTAAAAGAAATATTTTGAGTGAGCAATTTTTCTGCATCTTCACTCTTTTGACGCATATTAAAAAGCTCGTCTTTTTTTGTGCGGAGTCTATTTTCCAAAATGGGTATTCGTGCGTTTTTCCTTCTTGAAGAAGTAAGGCTTAATATTTCTTCATTAATTGTTTCCAAAATGCCGTTATATGATACTTCCGCAGATGTGTTTTCTGCACTGCTTGTAAGCTTTGTTATTATATCATTGGAAGACTCTGTGCCATTAGCATTTCTTTCGCCAGAATAAAAAGCGCAGCCTAAAAAGGTTTCTAAACCGGCACCCAGAAAATGTTCACCCATATGCGATAAAATATCGCGCTCTTTGATTTGTTGACCTGTATTGATACAATAAAGGCTTTCTGTACTTCTGCCACCCAAAAAAGTACGCTCCAAAACATATGTTTTGGAATCCTGACAGAAGGTTACTCTCCCCTGCATAGCCTTCCCGTTCCATGGACTATAATGCTCCTTAAAACTTAAGGCGTCAGGAGTTTTCTTTATTTTAGTACCATAGAACATGAAAATTACAAAAGCTATCAAAGTGCTTTTGCCGGATTCATTCATGCCATAGATAAGATTAAATCCGTCCTTGAATTCAAATGTCCTGTTTTCAAAACATCCAAAGGATGTAATTTCAAGCTTTGTAATGTACATAGCATCAATCCCTGCACATAATTTTTGTAAGAATCTCACATGCTCTTTTGTAAGTTTCTTCATCACAGGTGTGTTTCAGCTTTTGAAGTTCACAAGCGGTTGAACCTCTTAATGAATCTTCGTTGCTATAATCGAAAATCCCGGGCTTGTTATCCGTTTCATCTGAAAACTTCATATAAAAAGCATCGGTTGCATCTGTATATAAATCAAAATCAAGACTTCCGAAACCGGAAGTTCCTACAAAGGTAATTCTATAAAGATTTTCTTTGGAAACAACCTTGCGGAGAAGTTCAATAACATCCGCATCGGAAAGGCATCCTGTGATATCAACTGTTAAATCCTGATACTGCCTTGCGGATACGGGATAAAAGCTGAGCGATAAACCGCCTTTATATACATCTCCGTATATTACACCGCATTCGCCCGTTTCGTCAAATCCGCCCGGCTCCAAAACACCGGGATAGGCATAATGCACCTGCCCCCTCCTTTGTATACCCGAGAACGAATGTATGTGACCAAGCGCTATATAATCAAGCCCTGTACCTTCAATTTCATCATAGGCTACGGGGTTGTACGGTGAATCGGAATTAACATCAGCATGCAGTACCATAAGCTGTATTCTATCAGTTTTGTCAGCTTTAAAGCCCGAAAGAAGCGAAGAATACAAGGTGGGTGCACAAAAGCTTGCTCCATACACCTCAAGATTATACTCTTCGACAACAACCTTTTCCATTGCATCCGAAAATACATGGACATTTTCGGGAAGAAGGGAAATGAATTTTTTAACCACCAAATACTCTATGCAATCATGATTCCCACATGAGATAAAGAATTTTTTGTCCGTATGTTCATTAAAAACACCCACGACAAATTCAATATCCGAAACCGAAACATCGTTTTCAAATATATCCCCTGCCAAAAGAACAATTTTAGCATCATCAAAGCGCCGGAGAGTCCTTTTAAAAGTCATAAGCACTTCTGAGCGACGGAGTGTTGCTGCGCGGGGAGAGAGGTTTTTAAATTTTCTCCCGATATGAATATCGGCTATGTGAAGAATTTTTACAGCTTCCATATTTATACCTGTGATATGTTAATCTTGGCAAGAATCACATTTCTGGTCCTGTGTGCAGAGCTTATAACGACTTGCGTAACTATGAGCACACCAGTCATAATTGCTGCTGCTATAAAGTATGCAGGTGCATAGCTTCCGAAT
>JAZURE010000031.1:0-57463 GCA_045606045.1 Clostridia bacterium
CTTGGCATATATGAGTTTGATGGTAACGAAACATATACCACACTATCATCTATAACATTCTCGGGTACATCTAGGTCTGCAAAATACAATTTAGATTCGAGTAAAAAACATATTGTTGCTAGTATGTCTACATCAAATAAAGATACAATATCTTCCAACCTAAATGCTTATTACTGGCAAATTGAGGTTGGAGCAGTCGCAACACCATACGAACCACCCAAACCCAAATCCCTCACAATCCCAACACCAAACGGCTTGCCCGGTGTTCCTGTATCGTCTGGCGGTAATTACACCGATGAAAATGGTCAGCAATATATTAGCGATTACAAGGATTATGAGCGAATGGTTAAGGTGCAGACATGTTGTAAGTTGGTTTTAGATGGTAGCGAAAATTGGTCGCTTCGTGAATATAATGGAGTCAAATACCTACTATTGCCCCTTATGCCTGCAGGTGTTGGGCAGTCTGGTGTAACTCTGCTCGGTTCAGAAACAGCTATATGTACACACACATTACCCGTAGAAAGAAATGTAGTAACATCACTCAAGGAAAATACCTGTGCTGTTAATACTAACTTGTATTTTCATACAACGCAAGGAGGTATAACATATACCAACGCAGATGATTGGAAAACATATCTGACAAATCAGTATGAGGCTGGAACCCCTGTAATCGTATGTTATAGACTCGCAGAACCAATCGAAACACCTCTATCAGCTGAGGAAATCGAAGCATACAAGGCTCTGCATACAAACTACCCTGTTACTACCATTTACAATAGTGATGGTGCTCATACAGAGGTTGAGTATGTAGCTGATACAAAGAACTATATTGATAATAAGTTTGCGGCTTTGGAAGCTAAAATGTTAAGTGTCACGAAATAAGGAAGGAGCAAAAGAAAAATGTTAGTATCTGACCTTGTGTCAAAAATAATCCTCATAGGCTCACTTATAACTGCCGTTGGCATTATAATCGGTTTCTTTTCTGTGGCGATGAACTTTGTACTCAAGCCAATAAAAAAGGACTTGCGTAAGAATGATGTGAGACAATGTAGGATGTTTCTTGTGGAGTTCCTTTGCGATGTAGAAAAAGGAATTGAAAAGGACGAAGTACAGTGGAAACTCGCACACGAAATATACGACCACTACGAAAAAGACCTTAAAGAAAACTCGTATGTTCATGACAAGTGGGAGCGTGTTGTAGGGCATGGAAATAATTAAATTACGGAGGTAATACATATGTACAAGCTTATTTGTGCTACTATCATTCTTCTTGCTATAGTAAGTCTGATAGTAGGCGTACTTACAGAGCTTACAAAAGAGCTGCGATACCTAAAGAAGATACCCACCGTGGTGCAGGTGATGATAACTTCGATTGTCTTGTGGGTTATAATCTACTATGCAGCATGTGATATGGGATACTGTATCAGAGAATGGTATGTCCTATGCGCATCTGTAGTGCTGGGTATATTCAGCGCATTTGGTGCAATGTTTGGATGGAAAGAATTCTATTTAAGGATTAAGAAATATGTTTTAGAGTTAATTGATATTGCTAAGAGCCACACTAAAGGAGGTTGACAACTTTGGTAGATAAACTTATACAAATTGCCCTTGCCGAAGTTGGATATCTTGAGAAGCGAAGCACCGCTTCTCTTGATTCCAAAACCGATAACGCAGGAAGCAAGAACTATACAAAGTATGCAAGGGATATGTGCAAATGCCATGCAGGTATATATGTCAACGGTTATCCGTGGTGTGATACCTTTGTGGATTGGTGTATGGTACAAGCCTTTGGTGCTGAAAAGACCTTAGAGCTTATTCATGGATGGTCTGCGTATACGCCCACCTCCGCATCATACTATATTCTGCATAAAGAATGGCACACGCAACCTAAAAAAGGAGACCAAATATTCTTTAAAGATAAAAGCGGAAATATCTGCCATACGGGCATTGTGTATGCCATAGATTCCAATTATGTATATACAGTTGAGGGCAATACCTCTACTGCAAGTGGCGTAGTAGATAATGGCGGTTCCGTGGCAAAGAAAAAATATGCTCTAAGCTACAATAGAATAGCAGGCTATGGCAGACCTAAATATCCAGTAAAAAAGGAGGAAGTAAAAAAGATGATTTACAATACAGTAAATGAGTGCCCCGCATGGGCGAGACCTTATGTAAATAAGGCAGTCGAAAAAGGCTACATAAAAGGCACCGATACAGGCTCTCTCAATCTCGATGATATGAAGATATGGTGCCTCGTAGTAATGCTCAGAATGTGCAGCATAATGGAGTAATACCATGAGCGAAAAGAAAAAGGGTAAATTCAGTAAGGTAATAGTAGTTTTCTGCATACTCGAAATGGCATTTATGCAAGTATGGGCCATGAGGATTGCAAGCCATAACTCTTTCCTCACAGATGGTCTTATAATAGCAAATCATGCAGTATTTGGTGGTGAACTGCTGATGCTGTGCCTTAAGAGGATATTTGCAGGGAGAGAAAAATAAACAAGCCGGAGCGAAATGCTCCGGCTATATTTATTGCAGAAATCAGTGAGGAGTATGCAAATGGAAGAAATTTTCAACACTTTATCTGCAACAAATTAATTATATTGATGTTGTCGAAGTCGCCCCATTCCAAACATTGTCCGCACCTGTCACAGTATGCCTGGTATTCACGGTCTATGGTTAGGTGACATTTGGGGCATATGGCATACAGGGAGTTGTTACTTCGTACAACACCCGAACGCACCGCCATGGGTTTTCTGTAAGATATTTTTTGTAGAATGCTCTCCTTGTCCATGTGTTACCCTCTCTGTTCGACATTATTTGACAACAAGGTTATTATAACTCATGAAAAGGTAAGAGACTACGGAATATACCCGTTATTTAGATTTTGTTTCTTCCGGAGGCGTAAGTAGCTCCGCAACAGTTTTTCCCGTGTAAGCTGCAATTTTTTGTAAGGTGCTTAACCGAGGATTAGTACGTTGTCGTTCTATCTGACTTAAAATATCAAGACTTATATCACATTCCATCGCAAAACGCAGTTGCGACATCTTCATTTGTGTTCTTAACCGTCTAACATTCTTTGCTAAAATGAGGTACTCGGGCATTTGTGTCGGCTCCTTTTTCTGATGTTTTTCGACAACAGAAAGTATAGGAGTAAGCACTAATTATGTCTGCGGAATATAATCGGTGCTCTAAATGTCAAAGAAAAAATGTGTGTCAAATTGGTGTCAAATCTTTTGTAAGTCAGTTATATTGTGAAAAAATGAGGTTTCAAATCCCTCCAACTCCGCCACAAAAAAAGCACCCATCAGGGTGCTTTTTTTGGTGAAAATAATGGGGATTTGAAACCTCGTGACGCGAAGCGGCTCGTGGGCTTTGAGAACTCACGCTGCCTGTGGCAGAATGTTTTGAAAAATTCACCACAGTATACACCATAAGGGCTTCAGAGGGTGTACTTCTTTTCAATGTGGCAACCGATCTTGCAATAGAAAATAATTGAACTTTTTGCATATACATGTTACAATAAGAATGAAGAGTCAGTTTTTACGAAAAGCAAGATAAATGATAAGGAGCTTATGAAATGAAAACAGCAGAAGATTTCAGAAGAATAGCAAAAAATGCCCTTACAGGTAAATGGCTTATAGCTGTTGCGGTTGGTTTAGTAGCATCAATACTTGGAGCCGTTGGAGATAACGGTCCGGAATTTAAGATAAATATAGACGATTCAAATGCTAATTTAAGTTTCAACTTTGCAGGACAGGACATGCTTTCAATCGACGGTGGTCTAAATTCAAATATAGGTGCTTTTATTGCAGGAAGTATCGGGATTATTATGATAGCAGCAATATTTATGGCAATTATGTATTTTGTATTGGGAAGCTTTACCGGTGTTGGTTATGCGAAATTCAATCTTAACCTGTTGGACAGAAAAACTGCTGCATTTGAAAACTTGTTTGAATATTTCTCGTATTGGAAAACAACTGCGGTGGCAAGATTGCTTCGCACATTATATGTTTTGCTATGGTCGCTTCTTTTCATTATCCCCGGTATCGTTGCAAGCCTCAGCTACGCAATGACAGATTATATACTTGCAGAAAATCCGGACCTTACTGCTAATGAAGCAATTAGTCAGTCTAAATCAATGATGCTGGGAAACCGCTGGAGATTATTCTGTCTGCAATTCAGTTTTATCGGTTGGGATATACTTGCAACACTTGCTTTTGGCATAGGTCATTTATGGCTTGCACCATATAAGCAAGCAGCATATGCAGCATTTTATCGTGAAGTGTCGGGAACGGAATATGTCAGCACGAGCGCAGATTTTAAACCATTTGTATAATTTTCTGAAAAACAAAACATTGTGTAGGAAAAAAGATTGACATTTGACTTTTTACATGATATAATGCATTTGGTAAAAATTTGAATAGTTTGGGAGCCAGCTGTCTGTAGGGGATTTTGAGGCTCTCTTTTTGTATAAAATACCGCGTAAATTTTACCCAAATTGTATATAATGAATTATATAAATGTAAATATTTAGAAAAGAGGTATTGTATTATGAAGCAAATTGATTTAACCAAGTATGGCATTACAGATGTAAAAGAGATTGTACACAATCCTTCCTACGAAGAACTCTTTGCAGCTGAAACAGATGCATCACTCGAAGGCTACGAAAAAGGACAGGTGACAGAGCTTGGCGCTGTTAATGTTATGACAGGTATTTATACAGGTCGTTCACCTAAGGATAAGTTTATTGTAATGGACGAAAATTCCAAGGACACAGTATGGTGGACCTCCGATGAATTCAAAAATGACAACCACCCCTGTTCCGAAGAAACATGGGCAGAGCTTAAGAAACTTGCTGTAAACGAGCTTTCCGGCAAGAAGCTCTATGTACAGGATGTATTCTGCGGTACAAATGCAGACTCCCGTATGGCAATCCGCTTCATCGTGGAGGTTGCTTGGCAGGCACACTTTGTTAAGAATATGTTCATAAATCCCACAGCAGAAGAACTCGAAAACTTCGAGCCTGATTTTGTGTGCTACAACGCATCCAAGGCTAAGGTAGAAAATTACAAGCAGCTCGGACTCAACTCCGAAACCGCAGTAGTGTTCAATATCTCTTCTCGTGAGCAGGTTATCTTAAACACATGGTACGGCGGAGAAATGAAGAAGGGTATGTTCTCCATGATGAACTACTTCCTTCCTTTAAACGGCATGGCTTCCATGCACTGTTCCGCAAATACTGATATGGATTGCAAGAACACAGCTCTCTTCTTTGGCCTTTCCGGTACAGGCAAAACTACACTTTCCACCGATCCTAAGAGACTCCTCATCGGTGACGACGAGCACGGCTGGGATGATAACGGCGTATTCAACTTCGAGGGCGGATGCTATGCAAAGGTTATCAATCTCGACAAAGAATCCGAGCCTGACATATTCAATGCTATAAAGCGCAATGCACTTTTGGAAAATGTTACAGTAGATGGAAATGGTGTTTGCGATTTTGCAGACGATTCCGTTACTGAAAACACACGAGTATCTTATCCTATAGACCATATAGAGAAGATAGTTCGCCCCGTATCAGCAGCACCCGATGCTAAGAATGTTATCTTCCTTTCTGCAGATGCTTTCGGCGTACTTCCCCCTGTATCTGTTCTTACTCCGGAACAGGCTCAGTACTATTTCCTCTCAGGATTTACCTCAAAGCTTGCAGGTACAGAACGTGGAATCACAGAACCCACACCTACATTCTCTGCTTGCTTCGGTCAGGCATTCTTAGAGCTTCACCCTACAAAGTATGCAGAAGAGCTTGTTAAGAAAATGGAAAAGAGTGGCGCTAAGGCATACCTCGTAAATACAGGTTGGAACGGCACAGGCAAGCGTATATCCATCAAGGATACACGCGGTATCATAGATGCTATCTTAGATGGCTCTATCCTTAAGGCAGATACCAAGACCATTCATTACTTCAACCTTGCTGTACCCACCGAATTACCCGGTGTTGACACAGGCATATTAGACCCCAGAGACACATATGAAAACTCTGCAGACTGGGACGAAAAGGCAAAAGACCTTTCTTCCCGCTTTGTTAAAAACTTTGCAAAGTATACCGGCAACGATGCCGGCAAGGCTTTGGTAACTGCAGGTCCTCAGTTATAATTGAATCTAATAAAAATGGCTGCAAACTAAGGTTGCAGTCATTTTTTACGGATATTTCCAGAATATAGGGAGGATATACTATTTTACATTAGGAGTTTTAATCTCAATGTTGTTTATACCTTTTTTTATTTTGCTGAGGAGATATTTTTATATAGCATATAAAACACTCCATGTTTATTTTGTTGACAACATTGTAGGTTTAATATATAATAAAATTAAGTAGGTTTTTTGCGAAAATACAGGGGGATTTTTACTGTGCGGATAATGGATTCACTCAAGAACGAAAAGTTCAATATACATACCTGCTCAATAAGCAAGTCCACTACGCACAAGCATGCCTTTTTTGAACTCGCATATGTGGTTTTAGGTGAGGCAAGGCACCTTCTTAACGGAAGCGAAAGAGTTATTTCAAAAGGCGATTATTTCATAATGGATTATGATGCCATGCATTCTTATGTGCGCAAAGGGGAAGAGAAATTTGAGCTTATAAACTGTCTTTTTGTATCGGACTTTATAGACCAGACCATAAAAGATAAGCGCAGCTTCAGCGATGTGGTAAATAACTACATGATAAAGCACAACAATTCTGTTATAAACATAAGCCCCACAAATGTCATATTCCACGATGACGACGGCTACATTGGTACACTTCTTAATAAATGCCTGGAAGAATACAAAAACAAAGATTCCGGTCATCAGGAAATAATTCGCTCCAAGATTATAGAAATAATAATTCTTACCATGCGAAAAAATTCTTCCTCTACGCCCGTATGTACGGATAAGCTTTGTAATTATATCATAAAATACACATCGGAGAATTTTGCCCAAAAGGATATATTAAAGCATATAAGCACAGAGCGATTTTTCAGCGTTTCTTACTTAAGCCGTAAATTCAAGGAGAATATGGGCACAACCTTTACCGATTATCTGCAAAAACTCAGGATAGAGCATAGCATATGCCTGCTTGCCAATACAAGCCGTAAGATTATAGATATAGCGGGAGCGTGTGGATATTCGGATATGAAGTCTTTTAATACAGTATTCAAAAAACTCGTAGGTACAACTCCGCAGAAGTTCAGACACGATTTTATTAATTAATGAGGTGGAAAAATGAGAAAACTTGAAAATCTTAAACCACAGGATGTCTTTAAATACTTTGAAGATATTTCATCCATACCGCACGGCTCGGGAAATACAGCCCCTATAAGGGATTATTGTGTAAATTTTGCCAAGGAGCACGGATTAAGGTATCATACCGATGAATTGAACAATGTAGTAATATACAAGGAAGCATCTGCAGGCTATGAAAACAGTCCTGCTGTAATATTGCAGGCACATACCGATATGGTCTGCCAGAAGACGGAGGACTGCAACATTGATTTTGAAAAGGACGGTCTCGATTTATTTGTAGACGGTGACCTTATAGGTGCAAAGGGTACAACACTCGGAGCTGATGATGGTATTGGTGTGGCAATTATACTTGCTGTTCTTGCGGATAACGAGCTTATGAATCCGCCTCTTGAGTGCGTATTTACCTCCGATGAAGAAATAGGAATGTATGGTGCACACGCCTTGGATACAAGTAAGCTTACCGCTAAAAAGATGATAAATATAGACGGTGGCGGACAGAACAGTGCGCTCATTTCTTGTGCGGGCGGAGCCAACTTCGAAGCTGTGTTCGACTATGAGCGCGCAGAGGGTATAGGCACAGTATTAAAAATAAATCTTAGCGGACTTCCCGGCGGACATTCCGGTGGGCAGATTAATAAGGGCTTTGCAAATGCCAATGCACTTATGATAAAAATTTTAAATGCTGTATATAGTAAGTGCAATTTTGAAATAATAAGCATATATGGCGGAAATAAAACAAATGTTATAACAACCTCCTGCGAAGCGTATGTTGTAACGGAAAATCCGGATTGTTTGATTTTGGCTCTCGAAACCATTGTAAATGATGCAAAAAAAGATATAGCGCAAAATAACCCCGATATGGAGTTTTCCGTAACCAAAGAAGACAAGTTAAGCTGTAAATCAATAGTAAATACCCGGGATTTTCTTAGTATGGCATCCAACCTGCCGAGCGGTGTTATAGATATGTCCGCAGAGATAGAAAACCTTGTGCAGACTTCGGCAAATCTCGGTATAATAGCTACGGAGGATACCAAGATTACATTTGTCGTATCCGTGCGCAGCTGTGTCAAAGGTGAACTTGCCCGTGTTTTGCAAGAGCTTGAAGGTTTTTGTACACGCTATTGCGGTAAGTGTAGCGTAAGCGGAGCGTATCCGCCCTGGCAGTTAAAAAAAGACACCGAGCTTCAAAAGGCATTTGCCTTAGCGTGTGTTTCCAAGACGGGTACGGATGCAATTTTCACTGCAACCCATGCTGGTCTTGAGTGTGGTATATTTGACTCTGCCATAGATGGGCTCGACTGCATATCCGTAGGACCAAAAAAATTTGACATACATTCTGCTTCAGAACGACTCAGTATTTCATCAACACAAGTATTTTATGAAATCATAACGGAAGTTCTGAAAAACTGCAAATAAAGTTAATCACCTCTTCCGTAGAAATGGACGGAAGAGGTTTTTTTATGAAAGACAGTAGGAGCTTTAGACCATACATTTCCGAAGAAAACATACAAAAGGAACTTACGATTACATCAATAATTACAGGTGTAATTCTTGCCGTGGTTTTCGGTGCGGCAAATGCGTACCTTGGCTTAAGGGTTGGTATGACGGTATCTGCATCTATTCCTGCGGCTGTTATCTCCATGGGAGTTATAAGGATAATCTTAAGAAAGAATTCTATACTCGAGAATAATATTGTGCAGACAATAGGTTCGGCAGGGGAGTCACTTGCTGCAGGAGCTATATTTACCATTCCTGCTCTTTTTCTTTGGGCATCCGAGGGGAAAATAGAAAAGCCTGACATAATAACCATTACACTAATTGCCCTTATAGGAGGGTTGCTTGGGGTGTTTTTTATGATACCACTAAGAAATGCTCTTGTAGTTAAGGAACACGGCATACTGCCTTATCCCGAGGGTAAGGCGTGCGCAGAGGTACTGCTTGCAGGCGAAAAGAACAGCGGGAGTGCTGCAACTGTATTTATAGGCATGGGATTTGCTTCGGCAGTTAAACTTCTTGTAGACGGCTTTAAGCTTGTGTCGGGCGAAATTTCTCTTAAGGTAAAAGGCTTTGCAGGCGAAATCGGCACACAGATTTATCCTGCTATTTTGGGTGTAGGCTACATTTGCGGTCCGAGGATATCGTCATATATGTTTGGCGGAGGACTGCTTAGCTGGCTTGTTATTATTCCGCTTATTGTACTTTTTGGTGAGAATGCGGTGCTTTATCCTGCAGATATTACGGTGGGAGATTTGTATGCCTCGGAGGGTGCCTCGGGAATATGGAGCACATATATCCGATATATCGGTGCGGGTGCTCTTGCAGCGGGAGGAATTATAAGTCTTGTAAAATCACTTCCGCTTATAATATCTACCTTTAGGGGTGTTTTAAAGGGGATATCATCCAGGGGGAATGTTGCCAAAAACAGGACATCCAAAGATATGCACATGGGTATTGTGCTTTTGGGGATAACAATTCTTACCTTTTTGGTATGGATTATTCCCGATATTCCCGTTACGCTTTTGGGTGCTGTCTTAATTGTGGTTTTTGGTTTCTTTTTTGCTTCTGTATCTTCTCGTATGGTTGGTATTGTAGGCAGCAGCAGTAATCCCGTTTCGGGTATGTCTATTGCAACTGTTCTTATGACAACTGTAATATTAAAGGCAGTAGGCTACAGAGGAATGGGGGGCATGACAGCTTCTATAGCTATTGGCTCTGTGATATGTATAATTTCTGCTATAGCAGGTGATACTTCACAGGATTTAAAAACAGGATATATCTTAGGTGCTACACCGCTTAAACAGCAGATAGGCGAAATTATAGGAGTAGCTTCATCTGCTTTTGCTATAGGTGCTACGCTCTACCTTTTAGACAGTGCGTGGGGCTTTGGCTCAAAGGAGCTTGGCGCGCCGCAGGCAACACTTATGAAGCTAATCACAGAGGGCGTAATGGATGCTACCTTGCCGTGGACACTTGTGCTTGTAGGTGTGTTTATATCGGTGTTTGTGGATATAATCGGTGTACCCGTACTGCCTGTGGCTATAGGCATATATCTTCCCGTACACCTCAATGCATGCATAATGGTAGGAGGCATAGTAAGATACTTTGCTGAAAAGATAAAAAATGAAAAAGCTGTAAATAATGGTATTCTTTTTTCTTCGGGCATGATAGCAGGAGAGGGTATTGTAGGCATTGTGCTGGCAATCCTCGCGGTAATGGGATTTGATTCCTTTATTGATATGTCCTCGCGTTTTCATATACCGGGTTATGTACAGGGGGCGCTCGGGTTTACGGTATTTGCAATGGTAATAGCCGTGCTTATGAGATTTTCGGTTTGGAAGGGAAAGTATGAAAAGTAAACATCTAAATTTTGTACCTGTAAAATCAGACAGGGTATCGTGGTATTGCAGCGAGGCGGGAATGGTGACACTTAAGGTGAGAAACAGAGGGGTATTTAATCTTATATGTCAAAAACTCTTTTCAACTCCAAAGACAAGCAGAATAGTTCTTGATTATGTGGGAAGCAGAGTGTGGCTTCTTATAGATGGCACAAGAACTGTTATGGAAATAGGAAAAGAGGTTGATGTGTGCATAGGTGAGGATGCACACCCTGTATATGAAAGACTTTTAAAATATATCGGAATATTAAAAGAAAATAAAATGATAATAATGAAAAAGGGCAATTCCGCTTAAACGGAATTGCCTCAATTATTATATTGTTCATGATATTGATTTTTACTAACGATAACCATAGGATTTATATATTTGACCAAATTGTAAAAACCTATGTATAATAATATTGAAAACATTGTAGTGAACAGGGGTGTATTATGACTATACAACAATGCAAATATGTACTTGAAATAGCTAAAACCGGTTCGTTCAGCGAAGCGGCAAAACAGCTTTTTATTGCGCAGTCTTCGCTTTCTATCAGCATTAAATCGTTGGAGCAGGAATTCAACATAAAAATATTTGAACGCTCCGGAAACGGTGTGCATCTGACGGACGAAGGAGCCGAGTTTGTGAAGTATGCAACGCAGATTTGCGACAATAGTGATTTTGTTACGCAGCGCTACGCATCCAAAAATATACACCAAAAATTATATATTGCTACACAACACTATGACTTTATAGCGGATATTTTTGGTAAGTTTCTTAAAGAAACCGATAGCGATAGTTATAGGTTTTCCATAAGAGAAATCGAAACCCATAATATTATACGGGATGTGGAAACTGCCCATAGCGATATTGGAATAATCGCAATCAAAGATGCTGATTATGAAATTATGAGACGATATCTTTCCAAAAAAAGACTGTCCTTTACTCCTGTTTTAAATGCTTTGCCTCATGTGTTTTTAAGAAAGGAACATCCATTGGTGCATTGTGATAAACTGACTACATCTGACCTTAAGGATTATCCTTATGTTTCGTATGAACAAGGTGAGCACAACAGTTCGTTTTTCACAGAAGAGCTTGCTGATATATCATATATTGATAAACACATTGAAATAAGTGACAGAGCAACTCTTATGAATGTACTTATGCTTACAGATTCGTATACTGTCGGAACAGGAATAATGCCATCTGCCTTAAATAAAGGCGATATAGTCAGTATTCCGTTTGAAAGCAAGGAATTTTATATAATAGGTTATATTTTAAATGAAGAAAGAAAAATTTCTGATATAACACAGAAATTTATAAATATAGTAGAAAAAACAATAAAGAAAGGATAAAGTCTATGAAAGCGCTTGTTAAGAAATTTCCCGAAAAGGGCTTGGTGTTTGAAGATGTACCCGAGCCGATAACAGGAGACAATGATGTCAAAATCAAGATACATAAAACTGCCATATGCGGAACGGATCTGCATATATATAACTGGGATGAATGGTCGCAGAAAACGATAGAAACGCCCAGGGTTATAGGGCATGAATATGTTGGTGAGATTGTTGAATTGGGAAGAAATGTACGCAATTGGGAAGTAGGAGATATAGTTTCCGGCGAAGGACATATTGTCTGCGGTAAATGCCGAAACTGTCTGGCGGGAAACGGTCATCTGTGCAAGGAAACGGTTGGAGTTGGCGTGAATCGTGATGGAGCGTTTGCGCAGTATCTTGTTATTCCGCAGGAAAATGTACGAAAATGCCAGAAAGATATTCCCGAAGAGATGTATTCTATTTTCGATCCCTTTGGCAATGCCGTACATACTGCTCTTTCTTTTGAACTCACCGGTGAGGATGTGCTTATTACCGGTGCCGGTCCAATAGGTATTATGGCGGCGGCAGTTTGCAAACATGTTGGAGCACGTCGTGTTGTTATTACGGATATCAATGACGAAAGACTTGAGCTTGCAAAAAAGCTTGGTATACAGTACACGGTAAATACTGCAAAAGAAGAGCTTTCAGATATTATGGAGCGCCTGTCTATAAAAGAGGGCTTCGATGTAGGGCTTGAAATGTCCGGCAGTGAAATCGCGCTCAATACAATGATAGACCATATGATTCATGGAGGTAAAATAGCTCTCCTCGGACTTTTGAAAAGTGACAGCAGGATAGACTGGTCAAAAATTATATTCAATGGCATCATTATAAAGGGCATATACGGAAGACAAATGCACGAAACATGGTACAAAATGTCGGCGATGCTTCAGGGCGGACTTGATATATCAAATATAATAACTCATCGTATGGATATAACTGAATACGAAAAAGGTTTTGAGGCAATGAACAGCGGAAAGTGTGGAAAGGTCATTCTTGATTGGACTAAATTGGAGGCGAAAGCATGAAAACAGCATTGAAGTACTTTAAAGAAGTATGTGAAAACATAGAAAAAGATGGACTTACGAAAAACGAGAAGGTTATAACCTCTCCTCAGGGAGCAAGGGTTTGTCTTAAAGACGGAAAACAGGTTATAAATATGTGTGCAAACAATTATCTGGGTCTGGCAAATAGTCCCGAGGTTATTGAAGCTGCAAAGAAAAGTTATGGCGAATACGGCTACGGTTTATCATCAGTTCGTTTTATCTGCGGTACTCAGAAATTGCATAAGGATTTGGAAGAAAAACTCAGCACATTTTTGGGTACGGAAGATACTATTCTGTATTCATCCTGTTTTGATGCAAACGGCGGACTTTTTGAAACATTGCTCGGAGAGGAAGATGCGGTTATAAGTGATGAGCTTAACCACGCAAGTATAATAGACGGTATAAGACTTTGCAAGGCGCAAAGATTTCGTTATAAAAATAATAATATGGAAGATTTACGCGCAAAGCTGGAAGAGGCAAAGGATTGCCGTATAAAGCTTATTGCAACAGATGGCGTATTTTCTATGGATGGTATTGTTGCCGACCTTAAAAGCATTTGCGATCTTGCAGATGAATATGATGCTCTTGTTATGGTAGATGACAGCCATGCAGCAGGATTTATGGGGGAGACAGGCAGAGGCACACCGCAGCACTGCGGAGTAAGCGGCAGAGTGGATATTATCACGGGAACCTTTGGCAAGGCACTTGGCGGTGCATCGGGCGGTTTCACATCCGGCAGAAAAGAAATTATTGATTTGCTTCGTCAACGGTCAAGACCGTATCTTTTCTCAAATACATTGGCACCCGCTGTTGCGGCAGGTTCTTTAAAAGTGCTTGAAATTATTGAAAATGATCTTTCTATGAGGGAGAAGCTTTTTGATAATACTAAGCTTTTTGCACAAAAGATAAAAGAAATCGGACTTGATGTTATGGATGGCGGTACGCCAATCATTCCCGTAATGCTCTACGATGAGCATAAGGCAGTGGAGATGGCAAAGCGAATGATGGATAAAGGCGTGTATGTAGTTGCTTTTTCGTATCCTGTTGTTCCAAAAGGAAAGGCTCGTATAAGAACTCAGCTTTCGGCTGCATTAAGCAGAGAAGATATTTTGTATATAGTTGAATGTTTTAAAAAGGTTAAACAAGAAATGGGATTGTAAGACCATTTATGATAGGGTGGTTATAACGGTCTAAATACAATAATTAAAAGGTGCCTGCAGTTTATACTGCAAGCACCTTTTAATATCGGTATATTATCTGTTAAGGATAAGCTTTGTAAGCTCTACAGGCTCTACAATCTTGCCGTCCTTGTAAACTCTCATGTTACCCGATGCGATTTCATCTATAAGGATAACCTCGCCGCCATTGTAACCGAATTCAAATTTAATGTCCCAAAGGTCAAGACCAATGGACTTTAAGTCGTCCGCAACAATCTTTGTAATCTTTAATGTCTGCTCCTTCATGCTTTCGAAGAGATCGTAGCTCATGACACCGAGTGCTGCAAGTCCTTCGCCAGTTACGAGAGGATCACCCTTTTCATCATTTTTAAATGTGCACTCTACATATCCGCCCTCGAGTACGGTACCATCTTCGATGTATTCACCGTATCTTCTTATAAAGCTGCCTGTAGCAACAAGACGGCAGATAACTTCTAAACCATGACCGAATACTGTTGCAGGGAGAACTTCCATTGTAGCATTTTCGATATCAGCACCTACATAGTGGGTTTTGATACCTGCTTTTTTGAGAAGCTCAAAATAGTGGATGGATGTTTTGAGATTTTCTTTACCGATACCTTCAATAGTAAGACCTACAGTGTTTTCACCGGGGTCAAACACACCGTCTTTGCCGGTGCAATCGTCCTTGAACTTAAGCATTACATTGCCGTTTTCAAGCTCGTATACGTCTTTTGTCTTTCCTTCATAAATCTTTTTCATAGTGCACACTCCTTTATAGTATTATAATCTTTCTACGCCAAGCTGTACATTTTCGCCGTTGATGTTCCAGTCTTTCATGCCGGAGAACTCTTCTATGAGTATGGCTTCTGCAAGAACCTCTTCTTTGATAAATTCAGCATTTTTCTGCATTATATCTGCAATCTTATCGTTACCCGATACATATACATTTATGTGGTCCATAACCTCAAAGTCGGAATCCTTACGCATGGACTGAATTTTGCTTATGATTTCTCTTACAAAGCCTTCTTCTATAAGCTCTTCGGTAAGAGTGGTTTCAAGTACTACAGTTATGCCGTAGTCGCTCTGGGTTGCGTATCCATCGCTGTTTGCAGATTCTATAAGCAAATCCTCTCTTTCAAACTTAAGCTCGCTGCCATCTATTGTAAGGGTTATAAATCCGTTTGCATTAAGCTCTGCTACAGCTTTTGCACCGTCAAGAGAGGGAAGCATAGCTCTTATCTGACCTAAGAATTTTCCGTACTTTGGACCTACTGTCTTAAGCTGCGGCTTAATGTTGTAGCTTGCAAAGCTATCGGTATTGTCTGTATAAAGAACTTCCTTTACGTTTAGCTCTTCTGCAACTATATCGGTGTAGAATTTGTCAAACTCGCCTGCTTCGGATTTAACATACATTTTGCCAATGGGCTGACGGTTCTTTATGGCAGAAGCATTTCTTGCGCTGCGTCCGAGTACAACGATTTTTAAGATTTCGTCCATCTTGCTTTCAAGCTCTGTATCTATGAGGCTCTCGTCGGCTGCGGGGTAGTCGCAAAGGTGGATACTTTCGGGAGCAGATTTATCTATGGAGCATACCATGTTGCGGTATATATCCTCTGTCATAAAGGGTATCATGGGTGCCGCAAGCTTACATAGGGTAACTAATGTTGTATAAAGAGTCATATACGCATTTATTTTGTCCTGAGGCATACCCTTAACCCAGAATCTTTCTCTGCTTCTTCTTACATACCAGTTACTTAAGTCATCGGTAAATTCCTGAAGAATTCTTGCTGTTTCTGTAATCTTGTAATTTTCAAGGTAGTTATCTGTTTCCTTTACAAGAGTATTGAGCTTGGAAAGTAGCCACTTATCCATTACAGAAAGTGTACTGTAATCCAAGGTGTACTTTGTAGCGTCAAACTTATCAATATTTGCATAGAGGATAAAGAACGCGTATGTGTTCCAGAGAGTACCCAAAAACTTTCTCTGACCTTCTATAACCGCACCGCTGTGGAAACGGTTGGGAAGCCATGGAGCAGAGTTGGAGTAGAAGTACCATCTTATTGCATCTGCACCGAAGCTTTCAAGCGCTTCAAACGGGTCTACTGCGTTACCCTTGGACTTGGACATCTTCTGACCGTTTTCGTCCTGTACGTGACCTAATACAATCACATTTTCATAAGGTGCCTTGTTAAAGAGCAGAGTGGACTCTGCAAGAAGTGAATAGAACCAACCTCTTGTCTGGTCTACAGCCTCGCTTATGAACTTGGCAGGGAATGTATCCTCAAATATTTCCTTGTTTTCAAAGGGATAGTGCCACTGCGCAAAAGGCATTGCACCCGAGTCAAACCAGCAGTCTATAACTTCCGGAACTCTTGTCATCTCTTTGCCGCATTCGGAGCACTTAATTGTAACTTCGTCTATCCATGGTCTGTGAAGCTCTATATCATCGGGACAGTTGGAGCTCATTTCCTTAAGCTCTGCTATGGAGCCTACAGCGTGACGGTGTCCGCATTCACATTCCCATATATTAAGGGGAGTACCCCAGTATCTGTTACGGCTTACGCCCCAATCCTGAACATTATTGAGCCAGTCGCCGAAACGGCCTTTGCCTATGCTTTCGGGAATCCAGTTTATTGTGTTGTTGTTGCGTATTAAGTCTTCCTTAACAGCTGTCATCTTTATAAACCAGGAGTCTCTTGCGTAGTAGATAAGGGGAGTATCGCATCTCCAGCAGAAAGGATAATCATGCTCGAATTTTGGAGCATCAAAGAGGAGACCTGCTTTGTCAAGGTCGGTAAGAACAACGGGGTCGGCATCCTTTACAAACATACCATTGTAGGGAGTTTCTTCAGTTAAGTTACCGCTTCCGTCTACAAACTGTACAAAGGGGAGGTCGTAGCGTCTGCCCACATTGGCATCGTCTTCACCGAATGCAGGTGCTATATGAACTATACCAGTACCGTCAGACATGGTTACATAGCTGTCGCAGGTTATATAGTGACCTTTCTTTTTCTGCTTTTCGCATACAGGCTTTACAAAGTCAAAGAGAGGCTCATATTCCTTATGCTCAAGCTCGCTGCCCTTAAAGGTTTCTATAATTTCGTATGCGGGTGTATCTTCTGTGGCAAGCTTACCGAGTACCTTGTCGGTAAGGGCAGTTGCCATATAGTAGGTATATCCGTCTGCGGCTTTTAACTTGCAGTATTCATCGTCGGGATTTACACAAAGAGCCACATTGGAGGGAAGTGTCCAGGGGGTAGTTGTCCATGCAAGGAAGTAAGCATCTTCGCCCACTACCTTAAATCTTACAACAGCAGAGCGCTCTTTCACTGCTTTATAGCCCTGTGCAACCTCGTGCGAGGAGAGTGGTGTTCCGCATCTGGGACAGTAGGGAACAATCTTGAAGCCTTTGTATAAAAGTCCCTTTTCCCATATCTGCTTTAATGCCCACCATTCGGATTCTATAAAGTCATTGTGGTATGTTACATACGGGTCGTCCATGTCTGCCCAGAAGCCTACAGTAGAGGAGAAATCCTCCCACATACCCTTGTATTTCCACACGCTTTCCTTACAATGACCTATAAAAGGCTCAAGACCGTACTCTTCAATTTGCTCCTTGCCGTCGAGACCGAGGAGCTTTTCTACCTCAAGCTCTACAGGCAGACCGTGAGTATCCCAACCTGCCTTACGGGGTACTTTGTAGCCTTTCATGGTACGGTATCTTGGTATCATATCCTTTATAACACGGGTAAGAACATGTCCTATATGCGGTTTGCCGTTTGCTGTAGGGGGACCGTCATAGAAAGAATAGGTAGGACAGCTCTCACGGATGTCAATGGATTTTTTGAATATATTATTGTCTTTCCAGAACTGTTCGATAATCTTTTCTCTCTGAACGAAATTCAGATTATTGTCAACCTTGTTATACATAAAAATAACCTCCGTTATTTATTGGCTCTCTAACTCAAATATTATACAACCAAATGCCTATATTGTCAACATTTGGCACACATCTTTTGCATTTTTGTCATATTGTCCTTTTGTATTTTCCGGGCGGTATTCCTACAGTTCGGTTAAATGCCCTTATAAAGCTTGTATAATCCGAAAAACCGCATTTTTCTGCCGTCTGTTGAACACCAAATCCGCCTTTTAAAAGCTTCTTGGCCTCGCTTATGCGTTTACTCATTATATACCTGCTTACCGTGGTGCCCAGATGCTTTTTGAAAAGACGGCAAAGCTCTTTTACCGATACAAAGGAGTTCTTTGCCACGGTTTCGAGATTTAGCTGAGTATGAAAGTTTTTGTTTATAAACTTAACTGCGGTATCCACCGTCTTATTCTCCAGAGAGGAGTGATAGCTGGGGCTTTGGTTTTGCTTTTCGAAAAAGTCATTTACAAGAGTTATTATAGCTGTGGCACTTAATGTCTTTATTATATCATCGCCGTATTCAAAGTCCGAGGTAAAAATTTGGAAAAGCTCATTTAACTTTTTATGCTGATTTGGGGTAAGTTCAATTTTGTGCGATATTCCCTCGTTTCGTATAGAAAAGCATGCACCAAGGTCTGTGTCTTCGGTTGAGGCGCTGTATATAAACGACGGGTCGATTTCCAATATGTATCTTTCAAAATTATCGGGGTTGTCGGGCGAGAACATATGTGCCTCAAACTGATTTGTTACATACACATTTCCCTCTCTTAATATGTATGTTTTGTCATCTACAAACACCGTTCCCGTACCCTTTAGGCAAAAGAGTATTTCACAGCAATCGTGCATGTGTATACTGTTGCGGGGGGGAGGGACATCCGAGTAAAAGCATGCAAAGCTCTTTGTTTCGCCAGCTCTTTGTATTGCGTCATCGCATACGGAAAAAACCACTTTCATTTTCATCACCAGATAAATTATAGCAAATCATGTCTTTTAATGCAAGAAGAAATGCTTTATTTGAATAAAACTTGCAGTTTTTCTTGAGTTGACTTTTTTTAAAGCAAAGAGTATAATTTAAAAGAATTAAAATGAAATGAGAGGTAAATATGCTTACAAAAATAAAAGAATTTGCAAAAGAAAACTACGAAGAAGCACTAAGGGTTCTTCGTGATTTGTGTGTTATACCCGCACCGTCGTGGCATGAAGAGGAGAGGGCATTGTATTGCAAGAATTATCTTGAAAAGCTCGGTGCAAAGGAAGTATATGTAGATGATGCGCTAAACATGGTGTACGAATATAACTGCGATGGAAGTAATGATATAACAGTATTTGAGGCTCATACCGATACTGTATTTCCCGATACAACACCGCTTCCATACGAGGAAACTGAGGATAAGATTTTTTGCCCGGGTGTGCACGATGATACTGCAAATGTGGTTAATATGCTTATGATTGCAAAGTTTTACATAGAAAATAGCATCCCTGCCGAAAACGGAATTCTTTTTGTGTGCAATTCGGGCGAGGAGGGTCTTGGTAATCTCAAGGGCACAAGAAAGGTTTTCCAAAATTATAAGTGCAGAATAAAGCAGTTTGTCACCTTTGACAGCAGACTTATGCGAATAGTAAATAGTTGCGTAGGTTCTACAAGGTACGAGGTTAGCGTAACAACAGACGGAGGGCACTCCTTTAATGATTTTGGAAAAAACAATGCCATAGCTGAGATTTCTAAAATCGTAACGGCAGTATATGATACACAAATTCCTGAATTTGAGGGCAGTGTAACTACTCTCAATGTAGGTACAATATCGGGCGGAACTTCGGTAAATACCATAGCACAAAATGCTACCTTGCTTTGTGAATACCGTTCCAACAGCGAAAAATGTATGAACATTATGAAACAGAAATTCTATGATATATTTTCTTCTGCTCAAAAGGACGATATAAAGGTGGATGTAAAAATACTTGGTGAGCGCCCGTGCGCAAGCGATAGTCTTGACATCTTAAAACAGCAGAAGCTTACGGAAGCTTGCACGCAGGTTATACAAGATGTTATGGGAGAAAAAGTAACCTATGCACCAGGCTCTACCGATTGTAACATACCGCTCTCGCTTGGTATCCCTGCGATTTCCGTGGGGCTTTGCACAGGTGATAAGATGCACACCCGAGAAGAATGGCTGGATAAGAAAAGCCTCATAGCCGGCATGGAGATTGGTATAAGATGTGCACTTGAAATTTGCAAATAATATTTTAAAGCGTGCCCCGAAAGGACACGCTTTAGTATTATATAAAGTGAGTTACAAACATTTTTATTCCAAGTAGTATAAGTACTATACCACCTGCAATTTCGGCTTTCTTTTTATATTTGGTACCAAATATATTTCCTATCTTAACACCAACTGCCGAAAGCACAAAGGTGGTTACTCCGATTAATAATATATCGAAAAATATGTTGGCGGTAAAGCTTCCCTTAAAGCTTGCACATGGTGCAAAGGTTACCCCGACAGCAAGTGCATCTATGCTTGTAGCAAGAGCAAACGGGAGCATGGTTTTTGGACCAAAGTCATCAGAACACTCATCGTCTTCGTCCGAAAGAGCTTCTTTAATCATATTTATTCCTATTATTGCAAGAAGTACAAGCGACACAATATAGTCAAATTTGGATATAATGTTGGAAAATCCGCATCCTGCAAGAAAGCCTATAAAAGGCATGAGCGCCTGAAACACACCGAAATACAGTCCTGTAATAAGGTAGTGCTTAAACTGGATTTTTTTAACCGAAAGACCTTTGCAGGTAGCAACGGCAAATGCGTCCATAGAAAGACTTATGGCTATGAGCAGTAAATCAGTAAAAGTCATATAGTTCTCCTTAATAATCTTCGTTTTTCGTTTTGCGTATATATGTGAATGTAGAATCTTCGCCCTCATCCTTTAGCATGGTGAGGAGCTTTTCGAGGTAATCCGATGTTTCGGGATGGATAAATCGTGTGCCTTTGGAACGCATAAAGTATTGGAGAGGGTGAGAGTCGGTATAATTTTCGCCCTGATAAATCTTACTTGCGGCAACTCTGTCGCAGAACATCTCGATTACGAATTTTTTTGGCATTTTTATGGGCATAAGTTGCTTTGTGTGAGGAACATAGTCTGTCCAGTATTCAAAGTGATGGCGGTTTCTGCCTTTGTGATGCATCCACGCTTTGCTGTAGCCAAGGTCTTTACGCTCGTTCTCGTTTGCAGAGAACTTACCGCCTGCATAATATTTTATACCTGCGCCAAATTCTGTAGGGGTGTATTTCGACAGGTCGTGCATAAGTCCACGCCATATTATGCCTGCCTTAAATGCGTGGCGTATCACCATGTGTCTGTGGCTTGTTATTGTATTGAAGTGACCGATAGCGTTTTTAAAACTCATATCAAATCTCCTTTTTTGCATAAATAGGGCTGTGAATTATCACAGCCCGTACTTTTTATAATGCTCTTGTTTTTATTTCTTCATTAATAAGAGATATGAAATCTTCTACGGATTTAGTACCAAGGTCGCCATTTTTTCTGGAACGAACGGATACTGTGCCTTGGGATGCTTCATTGTCTCCTACGATTAACATGTAGGGAAGTTTTTGCATCTGTGCTTCTCTTATCTTATAGCCGAGCTTTTCGTTTCGCATGTCTGCCTCAACTCTTATATCGGCATCCATAAGCTTCTGTTTTAAGCTCTGTGCATATTCAAAGTGCTTTTCCGATACGGGTATTATCTGTACCTGTGTGGGAGAAAGCCATGTGGGGAATGCACCTGCATACTTTTCTATAAGAAGTGCAAGAGTTCTTTCGTAGCATCCGATAGATGTTCTGTGGATTATGCAGGGGTTCTTCTTGGAGCCGTCTGTATCGGTGTATTCCATGCCGAACTTTTCTGCAAGCATCTGGTCTATCTGTATGGTTATAAGGGTATCCTCTTTTCCGAATACATTCTTAATCTGGATATCGAGCTTAGGGCCGTAGAAAGCGGCTTCGCCTATTCCTATCTTGTAATCAATACCGAGATGGTCGAGGATTCTCCCCATCATATCCTGTGCTTCGTTCCACTGCTTCTCAGTACCTATATATTTTTCGCGGTCATTGGGGTCCCACTGGGAGAATCTGTAGGATACATCCTCGTAAAGACCAAGAGTTTTGAGCATATATGTTGTAAGCTCAAGGCAGGATTTAAACTCGCCCTCAAGCTGTTCGGGAGTACACATAAGGTGACCTTCGCTTATGGTAAACTGACGCACTCTTATAAGACCGTGCATTTCGCCGGAGGCTTCGTTACGGAATAGTGTACTTGTTTCACTGTATCTTAAAGGGAGATCTCTGTAGCTTCTCATCTTGTTAAGATAAGCTTGATACTGGAACGGGCATGTCATGGGACGAAGTGCAAATACCTCTTTATCGGTTTCTTCATCGCCCATAACAAACATACCGTCTTTGTAGTGGTCCCAATGACCCGAAAGCTTGTAGAGGTCGCTCTTTGCCATAAGGGGAGTCTTTGTCATCTGCCAGCCGAGCTTTGCCTCGGTATCCTCTACAAATCTCTGGAGAATCTGTATAACCTTGGTGCCCTTGGGAAGAAGAATCGGAAGTCCCTGACCTATTGTATCAACGGTTGTAAAGAATTCGAGTTCTCTTCCGAGCTTGTTGTGGTCGCGCTTTTTAGCTTCCTCAAGTTTTTCTAAGTGTTCGTTTAGTTCATCCTTGGTGGGGAATGCGGTTGCATATATTCTCTGGAGCATTTTGTTCTTTTCGTTTCCTCTCCAGTATGCACCTGTTACGCTCATTAGCTTGAATGCTTTTACAACGCTTGTATCAAAAGCATGAGGACCTGCGCACAGGTCTGTAAAATCGCCCTGTTTGTAGAAAGAGATTTCCTCGCCCTCGGGGAGTTCTTCCACAAGCTCTACCTTGTAGGGCTCGTCCATATCCTTTAAAAGCTTAAGCGCTTCTTCTCTGGGAAGAGTAAATCTTTCAAGACGGATTCTCTCTTTTACAATCTTTTTCATTTCTGCTTCTATAGCCTTTAAATCCTCGTTTGTAAAGCCTGTCTCAGAATCAAAATCATAGTAGAAGCCATCGTCAATGCTGGGGCCTATGGCAAGCTTTGTGTTTGGATAAAGTCTCTTAACAGCCTGTGCCATTACATGAGAAGCTGTGTGGCGGAGGATTTTCTTTCCTTCGTCATCTGCAAAGGTGATGATATTTAAATCGCAGTCGTTTTCGAGTGCAAAGGTAAGTTCTTTCACCTCGCCGTCCACAATGCCGCCGAGTGCGGCTCTTGCCAGAGAATCGCTTATGGATTTTGCTACTTCATAGATTGTGGTGCCGTTTTCAAACTCCTTTACATCGGTACCGCGCAGACAAATTTTAATCACAATATTACCTCCTTGTTCAAATTTAATTAACGTTTTAATTATAGTATTTTAATGTTTAAATGTCAAGAATTACTTGACATTTTTGTATCTATGGCACTATAATTACAATAATAAATCTCGAAAGGAAATCTGTCATGAATAAGAAAATCAAATATATGCTCTCGGTTATGGTCGAGCATCTTTTAGGAATTGTGATATCCGTTGCGCTTTTCTGTGTGGCGGGGGCAGCTTTCAGAAGTCAGGTGTGGCTTGCAAGCGTGCTTACCTCTTTGGTGTATCTTTCCTCTATGTATTCCAAAGCGTGGAGGACATCGGGCAAGGATTTGCGCGCGGCAAATGCACTCTTAAAAAGCGGCGAAACGGACAGGCTGAGTTACAGAATATACGACGGTTTTATACACGCTCTTCCTGTGTTTGCAATATCCGTTATACTCTATGTGCTCTCTCTTGCACTCGGTAATATTTTTGTTACCATATTCAGAATTTACAATTTACCCTTTGTACTGTTGTACGATGAAAAGAGTAAAATTCCACACGAAGCAGTAGGGATACTTTCTGTTATATTGCCCTATATCTGCTACGGCGTAGGCTATATAGTAGGAAAGAGCAAAAAGACCTTTATAGTTCAGCACATAGGCAAGCTCGTATATAAACAAAAGAAAAAAGAAGATAAGCGTTAATAACACAAAACGGTCATGGCTTCATATCGGAGTCATGACCGTTTTTTAATGGATTTTTAGTGTCCGCAATGCTCGCAGCATCCGTCGCATTTTCTTACCTGTTTATCGATACCCATTCTGTTGTAGTAATCCTGTATTGCCGCGCTTATGGCTTCCTCGGCAAGCACAGAGCAGTGTACCTTAACGGGCGGAAGACCGTCGAGTGCTTCCATAACAGCTTTATTTGTAACAGCGAGGGCTTCGTCTACGGTTTTTCCTTTAACAAGCTCTGTCGCCATACTGCTTGTAGCGATAGCGGCTCCGCAGCCGAATGTCTTGAATTTAACATCTACTATTACATCGTTTTCTATCTTCATATACATTTTCATTATATCGCCGCATTTGGCATTGCCAACCTGACCTACAGCGTTGGCATCTTCAATTTCGCCCACATTTCTTGGGTTTGTAAAATGGTCCATTACCTTTTCTGAATACATTATTTATTACCTCCTTTAGTTACAGCCTCGTAAAGAGGAGACATCTGTCTTAATTTTTCCACGATTTCGCAGAGTTTAGCCAGCATATAGTCTATTTCTTCGTATGTGTTTTCTTCGCCAAGGGTTATTCTGAGCGAGCCGTGCGCAATTTCGTGCTTAAGTCCTATACCAAGGAGCACATGAGACGGGTCAAGCGAGCCCGATGTACACGCAGAGCCGGACGAAGCGGCAATGCCGTTTATATCGAGCCACAGAAGAAGCGATTCGCCCTCTATGAATTCAAATGAGAAATTTACATTGTTTGGGAGTCTGTCCGTTCTGTGTCCGTTTAATCGGCAATAGGGGATTGACTTTTCGATATTATCTATTATATAGTCGCGCATTTCAATGAGCTTTGCGGATTTTTCTGTCATGGAGTTATTTGCGATTTCCAAAGCACTTGCAAGGCCAACTATGCCTGCAAGGTTTTCCGTACCTGCTCTCTTGCCTTTTTCCTGTGCGCCGCCTTCTATGAGATTTTCTATACGCACGCCCTTGCGTACATAAAGAGCGCCCACACCCTTTGGTCCATTGAACTTATGTGCGGAAAGAGAGAGCATATCCACACCAAGCTCTTTTACATCTATCGGGATTGCGCCTGCCGCCTGAACAGCATCTGTGTGCATAAGTATTCCTTTTTCTCTTGCAACAGCCGCAATTTCTGCTATGGGTTCTATTGTGCCTATTTCGTTATTTGCAAACATCACCGTTATAAGCACCGTGGTGTCCTTTATGGCATTTTTTACATCCTCTGCCGACACCTTGCCGTATTCATCCACGGGAAGATACGTTACCTCAAAACCGTCCTTTTCCAGCGCCTTGCAGGTGTGGAGTACTGCATGGTGCTCAATGGAGGTTGTGATTATGTGGTTGCCTTTCTCTTTGTTTAGTCGTGCCGCACCCTTTATTGCCCAGTTGTCTGCCTCCGAGCCCGAAGCCGTAAAGTATATCTCGCTGCTTTCGCATCCAAGGCAGGCAGCAACTTTCTCTCTTGCGGTATTTAGTGCCGCCTTACTCTTCTGACCTATGGTGTATACAGAAGAAGCATTTCCGTAGTTCTCGGTAAAGTAGGGGAGCATTTCGTTTAATACTTCCTTCTTCACATAGGTAGTAGCGGCATGGTCAAAATATATGTTTTTCATATGTCTTCCTTCTTTCTAACTGCTGTAGCCGGTATCTTCTATAAGATTATCACTTTTTGCGGCGGTTGTGGCAAGAGTGTCGCATCTTTCGTTTTCGGTGTGACCGTCGTGTCCCTTAACCCACAAAAAGCGGATATCATGCCTTTGTATCTGGCTTACAAGCCGTATTAGTAAATCTATGTTCTTTGCTTTTTCGGAGCCGGATTTCTTCCAGTTGTTTGATTGCCACTTTTCTATCCAGCCCTTGTTTACAGAGTCCACAAGATATTTTGAGTCGCTGTACAAATCTACCTTGCACGGTTCTTTCAGCATTTCCAGAGCCGTTATGGCAGCAAGCAGCTCCATGCGGTTGTTTGTGGTGGTTTTATACCCCTGCGATATTTCTTTTGTGACACCTGCGTACTTAAGTATTGCACCGTAGCCTCCGTTTCCGGGGTTTCCGCTGCATGCACCGTCTGTAAATATTTCTACAAACTTCATATATCGGTTTCCTCGTCTTCGCTTTTTTCGGTAACTGGCTCTATCATGTACTTATCTATGGTAGGATATACACAAAATACTGTAATAAAACCAAAAAGCGAATACAGTATAAGAAAAGCGAGAACTACCGCCAAAACAGGTATGATGTAGAATAGAACCAACACGCCAAAAGCGAGTATAAGACAAATTATGCTTACAAGGATATTTAAAGGTGCTTTGGATATTGCAAAAAGAAGAGCATTTTTGTATATATCCTTAAGCTTTAAGTCAAAGGTAACTATCATTGTGTTCACATAGAACTGTGCCCATGTAAACAGCACCATAAGTGCCACCATAATCATAGCAAGGAAAGTGTTTGCATATCCCGAGCCAAATACAGCCTGACTGTAGTAGAGTGCGTGCGCGTTAAAAAGCAGGTAGTATACAAGCAGTGTAACCACACCGTTTATAACACCTTTTTTATAGTTTGCCTTGATATGCTTTATAAAGTCGTGCCATATCCATGCGTGCTCACGCCTTTGTATGTTGCGCATTACAAAAGTAAAGCCTACAGTGGCGGGGAAGGAAACAAAAACAGATACAACAATAAGTATAAGTCCTGCCAATTCTATTGTGGCAACGCCGTCTGCGTTGGTGGGAAGTGCTATAAAAAGCGGTGCATCTATGTTAAATTCAAAGCACAGAAAAAGTCCCAATACAAGAGGAATCATAGCTATAAAGTAAATCATGTTCATAAGAGAAAGTTTAGATAACTGACCCCAGAATATTTCAAAAAATTGCCATATACGAAGCTTCTCGGGAGCATTTTTGTCTACACCCGGGCCAGGTTTTGTAAAGTACGAAGTAAATAAACCCATAACAGTTCCTTTCTGCAGATAATAAACTGCAATTATATATTACCAACTATATATTATAACACAAAAATTGTAAAAATCAATTAATTCCGCAAAAAACTTCAAAGGTTTAGAAATCGTTAACATTTATCGGGTATTTTTTGTTGATTTTGGCGGGTTTGTTGACTTTTTTTTGTGGAAATGGTATCATGAATAAAACAATGCGGGAGAAGATTTATGAAAAATATATTTATAACAGGAGCATCAGGCGGCATTGGAAAAGCTTGCTGCAAGGCATTTTTGCAAAAAGGCTGCAATGTGGCGGCAGTTTACTTCAAAAACGAAGAATCGGTAAGGGAACTAAATGCTTATGCCGGAAGTTCAAGGCTCGTTCTGATAAAGGCGGATATCACCTTATCGCAAGAGGCGGAAAACGCATTCAATAAAGCATTGGCTGAATTTGGCAGTATAGAAACCGCCATTAACTGCGCGGGTGTGTCTTTTAGCGGAATTATTCAGGATACCACAGAGGATGTCCTCTCTTATCTTACAGATGTAAATATAAAGGGCACTTTCCGCGTGTGTTCTCATGCGGCAAAGCACATGGTACAAAACCATAGCGGAAGTATAATAAATATTTCGTCAATGTGGGGCGAGGTGGGTGCCTCCTGCGAGGCGGCATACTCCATGACCAAAGCGGCAATTATAGGTCTTACCAAGGCACTTGCCAAAGAGCTTGGACCATCAGGTGTAAGGGTAAATTGCATTGCCCCCGGTCTTATAGATACTCCCATGAACTCATGCTATACCAAAGAGGATTTGGATGCCATAGCAGACGATACCCCCTTGTGCCGCATAGGCACGGGAGATGATGTGGCATCTGCAGTACTTTTCCTTGCGGGCGAAGAGGCGGATTTTATCACAGGACAGGTGCTTGGTGTAAACGGAGGATATGTAATATGATTTTTAAACTAAGGAGAAACACCAAATGAAACTTATTATTGCCGAGAAGCCGAGCCTTGCGACAAACATTGCAAATTCCATAGGGAATATGAAGCGCAGAGACGGCTTTTATATAGGAAGTGAATACATAGTCACCTGGGTATACGGACACCTCTTTTCACTTTGCGATGTGGAAAAGTATACTGGAGGCGAAGTAAACGGCAAATGGACCATGCAGGGACTTCCGTGTTTTCCAAAGGAGTTTTTGTTTGAACTCCGCAAGGATAAGGACAAAAAGACAGACAGCGGTGTGGAGAAGCAGTTTGGCATAATCACAGAGCTTTGCAACAGAGAAGATGTGGATGCCATTGTAAACGCAGGCGATGCTGACCGTGAGGGCGAAATCATCATAAGACTCTGCGTGCGTTATGCACTAAAGACGCCCAAAGCGCAGAAGAGACTTTGGCTTCCTGACCAGACCAAAGAGACCATATTGGAAGCACTCACCGTAATGGAGGATGACAGTAAATACGACAATCTTGCAAACGAGGGTCTTGCAAGAACATACATAGACTGGCTCTACGGTGTAAACCTTACAAGGTACGCCACGCTCAAGATGGGTACCCTTATGAGAGTTGGCAGAGTTATCGTGCCTATAGTAAAGGCAATATACGACAGAGATCTTGCCATAAGAAACTTCCAAAAGGATATATACTATGCACTTGTAAGTAAGACCGTTATAGACGGTGTAGAGCTTGAGCTTACCAGTAAGCATAAGTTTGAAAAGAACGATTTCGACAGGGCAAGGCGCTCTTGCGATGTGTTAAATGCCAATCCTGCAGTAGTGACCGAGGTTAAGTCCAAAAAGGATTCCGTAGCCCCGGGTAAGCTGTATTCCTTATCGAAGCTGCAGAATGTACTTGGTAAAAAGTACAAGATGTCGATGGACGAAAGTCTAAAGGTAACACAGGATTTGTACGAAAAAGGTTATCTTACATATCCCAGAACAAATTCCGAGTATCTTGCAACTGCTGAAAAAGGCAAAATAAAAGAAGTAATAAAGCTTGTTGCCGATATGGGTTACCCCGTGGAATTCAAGGACAAAAAGACCATATTCGATGATTCCAAGATAGAATCCCACAGCGCTCTTACACCCACAAGGAAGATACCGAGTAAAGATGCTCTTACAGAAAGCGAAAAAGTGGTGTATACCACAGTACTAAGGCGTTTTGTAGCAGTATTCTGCGCAGAAGAGTGCAAGGCACTCAAAACCGAGATTACAATAGATGCTTCGGGCAAGGAGCAGTATACCGTTAAGGGCATGATAATGGAGGAGCCGGGCTGGACAAAATATGATGAATATACCAAAAAAGACAAAATACTTCCTCCTCTTAAAAAAGGAGACGAGATAACCTTAAATTTTGTACCTGCGGAAAAGGAGACTTCTCCTCCCAAACACTATACCATAGAGACGCTTAACAATTACCTCAAAAATCCTTTCCGTGAGGATAAGGCAAATGCCGAAAATGAAGATGATGTGCAGGAGTACAAGGCTATGTTTGAGGGACTTGAGCTTGGCACAGAGGCAACCCGTACAGGTATAATAGGCAATGCGCAAAAGAGCCGATACATAGAGCTTAAAAAGGATGTATATCACATATTACCCGACGGCGAAAAACTCATAGAATCTATAGCAAGGATGAATATATCCATGGATAAATACAAAACCGCTACTCTCGGCAAAGCACTTAAAAGTGTGTACAGAGGCGAAATGACGGTGTCTGACAGCATTGAGCTTGCCAAAGATGAGATTACCGCAGTGTTTAATTCAGTAAAGCCTGATACAGATGACGGCTTTGTGGGAGACACTATAGCACCCTGTCCGTTTTGTAACGGCAAAATAGTTCGTTCGTGGCTTGGCTACAGTTGTACGGGCTATAAGGACAATAACTGCCGTTTTGTATTAAGGAGTGTTATTTGCTCAAGGACAATTCCAAAAACAGCAGTAGCGAAGCTTCTTACGGAGGGCAGAACAGACAAGATGGACGGGTTTGTATCGCAAAAGACGGGCAAGAACTTTTCTGCCGCACTTAAGTTGGATGGAGACAAGGCGATTTTTGATTTTGGTGATTGACAACATACGATAACAATGATAATATAGTATTTGACATTAGATTATATAACATTACACACTACATATGGAGGAGATACTATGTCGCAAACCAAAAAAATTCGTATACAAACCCTTGGCGAAGAGATTGCCAATGCTGTGTCGCATGGAGTGGGAACACTTCTTGCCATAGCTGCGTGTGTTATTGTTATTGTGCGTTCCGCATTTAACAGTACGGCAATAGGAGTTGTATCTGCTTGTATTTACGGAGCATCTCTTGTGCTTTTGTATACGTTTTCATCACTGTATCATTCACTTACCAATGTTAAGGCAAAGTCTGTTTTCCGAGTGTTCGACCATTGCTCGATATTCTTCCTTATACTCGGTACATACACCCCCATATGTCTTACCATGATAAAGGGTGGCATGGGCTGGACACTTTTTGGTATCAATACCTTTTGCACGGTTTTGGGCATAGTGTTTAATTCCATAAGCTTAAACAGGTTTGCAAAGCCGTCGCTTGTTTTGTATGTGCTTATGGGTTGGTCTGTTCTTATAAGTATAAAGCGAGTTATCGAGGTTATACCTTTTTCGGGTATGGTCTTCCTCGTTATAGGCGGACTGTGCTACACTATAGGTATTATTTTCTATAAATTAAAGAGCGTTAAGTATATGCATTTTGTTTGGCATCTTTTTGTGCTGGGCGGAAGCATAATGCACTATTTCTTTGTACTTTTTTATTGCTACAAGTAAGGTGGTTTTATGTACTATATCTATATGCTCCGATGCAGCGACAATTCGCTCTATACGGGCATAACTACGGATTTTAAAAAGCGGTTTGAAACTCATGTAAACAAGGATAAGGCAGCTGCCAAATATACCAAATCCCGAAATGTAGTATGTGCCGAAGCACTCTGGACATGCACCGACAAAAGCAGCGCTCTTAAGCTCGAATGCTATATAAAGCGGCTTGCGAAGAAAAAGAAAGAAGAACTTATCAAAAGCCCTGAGCTTGTAAATAATCTTGACTTTGCAACAGAATATGAAATCCATAAAAACTTCGTATAAACTGCGGAGTTTTTTGTTGAATTGTATGCTTTTTGAGTGTATAATGTAACTGTATAGAATAGTTAGTTAAAAATTGTGTTAATTGTTCGTAGATTTTAAACTGGGAAATGTCGAATCTTGGAAAAGAGGAGGTAATTTGAATGATACATAGTAAGATGAAGATTAAATCCACATTAATAACTATTGTTGGGATAATTATGGCTATATATGGCTTTATATTATGTGTATTGTCAAACCTTAATCTCGGAGTTGTACTTATAGTTGTTTTGGGAGCTTTTGCAATTAACATAGGGATATTTTACGAAAAAATTAATGAACTGACAAAGTCAGGTGTTCTAAAATATTGTAAATTCTTTGCAATTGCAATTCTGTGTGTTGAATTTATATTGGTGTCTTTTATAGCAATATACGGTGTTTATGATAACATTAGTTATAATGAGGATGCAGTTATTGTTTTGGGCGCAGGCATTAGGGGTGATGAGGTCACATTACCGTTAAAGATGCGTCTCGACAAAGCAATACAGTACTACAACGAAAATCCCGAATCAGTAATTGTTGTTACCGGAGGGCAGGGTTTTCAAGAAACTGTTACAGAAGCCTACGCTATGGAAAAATACCTTGTTGAACATGGCGTTGAAAATGATAGAATTATAAAGGAAGAGAAAGCGACATCTACAACAGAAAATATGGAATTTTCTAAATCCCTGCTTGATAAGCGTTTTGGCGATAATTACTCTGTCGTTGTCATTACGAATAATTTCCATGTTTTTCGTGGTACAAACATTGCAAAGAAGACAGGGTTTAAAGATGTTTCACATATGCATGCAAGTTTGCAATGGTACAATCTTATGCCATGTTATTTGAGGGAAAGTCTTGCTGTTTTAAAAATGTTCGTGTTGGATTAAAAAATGAGATATTATTTTTTGTCCTGGCTTGACAAAAATCGAATTATGTCGAAATGTAACGAATAATATAATAATGTGAAGAAAAGAGGAATAAATAATGAGCAATCTGATTGCAAAAGAATATAAATGTTTTGAAGATATAAAACATATAAAAGAAGATGGAGCAGAATATTGGTTTGCAAGAGAGTTAGCTGCTGTTTTAGACTATAACAAATGGGAAAATTTTCATAAGGTTATAAAGCGTGCAATGATTGCTTGTGAAAATAGCGGACACGACATTACATACGATTTTCCTGAGGTCAAGAAAATCGTAAAAGCAGGTGCAACCGAAAAACCAGTCTTGGATTATGAGCTGACAAGATATGCTTGTTATTTAATTGTTCAGAACGGCGATCCGAGAAAAGAAGTTATTGCACTTGGACAAACATACTTTGCTATACAGACATACAGACAGGAAGTTGCAGATAGGTTTAATCAGCTTGATGAAGATAGCAGAAGATTAGTTGTTCGCGGAGATATAAAACAATGGAATCAGCTTCTTGCGGAAACTGCAAGAAATGCCGGTGTTATAACAAATGAAGAATTTGCAATTTTTCAAAATGCAGGTTATATTGGACTCTATGGCGGGCTTGATGTTGAAGATATACACAAAAGAAAAGGTCTTGCAGTAGGACAAAAAATTCTCGATTATATGGGAAGTACAGAACTTATTGCCAATCTTTTCAGAATTTCACAAACAGAAGAAAAATTGAGAAAAGATAAAGTTGATAATGCAGAAACTGCTACAAAGGTTCATAATACAGTTGGCAGAGAAGTAAGAAAAGCTATTGAAGAAATTGGTGGTACAATGCCCGAAGATTTACCAACTCCCGAAAAGAGTATTGCTCAAATTGAAAAGGAACAAATGCAAAGACTAAAGAAAAAAGCAAAAGAAGGAACTTTGATGCTTGGTGAATAACAATTTTAAAATTCAATAAAAAAGTTTGCCGATAATAAATATTTACATATCGGGCAGGAAAATTTGTTATTCCTGCGGGTTCTGATGAAAAGTGATACAGAAAAAACAGCGAAAAATAGTAGATCCTATTATTCACTGTTCTCCTGGCTTGACACGAACTTATGAAGGTGTCGTATGTTGTCGAAAGGAAGATAGAAAGATGAAAAATATAAAAATAGGAAATAAGTTCGAAACATCAGCTGTTTCACTTGGTTGTATGAGAATGGGTAATCTAAACGAAAAAAAGGTTGATGCTATTATAGATACAGCCATAGAAAATGGCATTAACTTTTTTGACCATGCGGATATTTACGGCGGTGGAAATGCGGAAAAAGTTTTTGGAGAATATTTAAAACGCCATAATGGGCAAAGAGAAAAAATAATGATTCAGACAAAGTGTGCGATTCATGACGGACAGTTTGATTTTTCAAAGGAACATATTTTAAAATCTGTTGATGGGAGCCTTTCACGTCTTGGAGTGGATTATGTAGATGTTTTGCTTCTTCATCGTCCTGATACGCTTATGGAGCCGGAGGAGGTTGCAGAGGCATTTGATAAATTAGAATCAACAGGAAAAGTAAAATATTTTGGTGTATCAAATCAGAATATGCTGCAGATGGAACTTTTAAAAACTGATGTAAAACAACCATTAATTATAAATCAGCTTCAATTTTCTGTAACTGAGGCAGGCATGGTAACTTCAGGGATGAATGTGAATATGAAAAATGCTGAATCTGTAATGCATGACGGCTCTTTCTTAGAATATAGCAGAATTAAAAATATAACAATTCAGGCATGGTCTCCTTTTCAGTATGGATTTTTCAAGGGTAATTTCGTAGATAGCGGTGAATTCCCTGAACTTAATGAAAAACTTGCTGAAATCGGAGAAAAATATGGCCTTACAAAAACTGGTGTAGCGGCAGCATGGATTCTTCGTCATCCTGCAGATATGCAATTGATTGCTGGCACAATGAATCCCGAACATCTCATAGAGATATGCAAAGCATCTGATGTTAAACTTTCGCGCACAGAATGGTATGAAATTTACCGCGCAGCAGGACATATGCTTCCATAATGATGTGTAATATAATTTTTTTGTTCTTAAATTTATATGAGCAATAAAGTAAAGCAAAAGGAACTGCCTCGCTTTTTTAGTGAGACAGTTCCATATTTATTTATAGATTTTTTATTGATTATGCTTCTATTACACTTTACGGAGCATATTCTAAGTTGCGTTTTACTAATTTTGGAAAGGCGATAAAGAATGTTATAACTGCACATATAAACGCCAATATCCAACCTATAGGCCAAACTGTGTATAAGAATGTAAGATTGGGAAATAGTGGGAATACTGTATAAACCCATATAAATCTTAAAACACACAGGAACAAAAATGAGAAGATTGTAGGAAGTGTAGGTTTTCCTATTCCTCTTAAAACACCACTCATAACTTCGTTCAAACCGCAAATAAAGTATGTACTCGATACAATTATCATTTTTTGCCTTGAGAATTCGATTATGGAAGGAGAAGACGTCATAATTGATGAGAGTTCTCTGGAGAAAAATGCAGACAAAAATCCAAATGTTGCACCAAAGCCTATTGTTATAAAGATAGCTCGCATTATTGCTTGTTTTACACGTTTGAAATTCTTGGCGCCTACGTTTTGTGCAATATATGGAGCTGTTGCATATGCTGGAGCTAAAACTATTTGGTAAAGAATTCCGTCAAACTGATTTGCAATAGAAACACCTGTAGTAGCATCTTCGCCAAAACTGTTAACTGCTGTAACTATTACAACATTTGCAAAAGCGTATAAAGTACTTTGAAGACCTGCGGGAACGCCTACGTGTAATAAATCTTTAAGTTCCTTTAAGTCAAATCTGATTTTCTTAAAATCAAAGGTAATGTATTCTTTACTCCTTAATAAGGTTGTAAATGCAAGTGAAGCTGTAGTAACGTTTGCTATTATTGTGGTGATTCCGACACCTTCAACTGTCCAGTCAAATAATGATATAAGTAATACAGTAAATACAACCTTTATAATTCCGCCTAAAATTAAAAAATACATTGGCTTTTTGGTATTGCCGATTGCGCGGAGTATAGAAGCCGAGAAATTGTAAAGCATAAGTGGCGGAATGCTGCAACAGTAAAGTTTAAAGTATATTGTAGCTTTAGGGAGTAAGATTTCAGGACAGTTTATCATTTTCAATAATGTTTCAGCAAAGGTTGCACCCAGTATCATAAGTGTGATTCCACCGAAAACAGCCAAAAGTATAGCGGTCATAACAGCTCTGTCCGAACGCTCCTTTTCTTTAGAACCAACTAATTTTGCCACAACAACATTAGCTCCGGTAGATATTCCAAGTAAAAAATTTATACATAATACTGTCAGGGAACCACCTGCCCCAACAGCACCTACAGAATAATTGTCGTTTGTAAGGTATCTTAAAGCAGCCAGATCTATAGCGTTGAATATAACCTGCATAACATTCATAATCATAATAGGAATTGCTAATGCAAGCAAGCCTTTAGTAATTGAACCTGAAAGCATATCTACATTGTTTCTCTTCATTTCTATTCTCCTTATAGGTATATATTGTAAAACTTTTTTAATTATACCATTGTACGTAATATTTTGTTATGCTTTTTTATAAAAATACTTGTACAAAAGATAGATTTATTATATAATGTTTACCGGGTGATATAATGAGTTATTTAGTTAATTATATAAAAGCAGAAAGTCAAGCTCACAAGCATATTAATTATGAAATACTTATTTATACTGAAGGTAAAGGTATTTTTTATTCTAAAGGAAAAAACACTGCTGTTTTTCCGGGGAAAATTACTATTATTCCTCCTGGTGTTACACATACTACAACATTTGAAGATAATCTTGACAGAATATATATACAAGGCGAGTTCAATCAGATTTTTAATATTACTTCGCCCATTACCATTTCGGATAATTTACAAAACGAAGGAATGCAGCTAGCAAAAATTATTTACAATAATCGATTTTCAAAGCCTGATTATGTTACGCTACTAATTGATGCTTTTATGCATTTTCTGCTTCAAAATCTGAAAAGAGACAATGAAATAAACACAGCTATTAAAGACATTATAAATAAAATTACAATAAAATTTTATGATCCTGGCTTTAATGTCACTCAGCTTTTAAACGAAAGCGGTTATACAGAAGATTATATAAGGGCTCGTTTTAAAGATTCTACCGGTAAAACCCCGGTTGAATTTTTAACAAAAATCAGAATAAATCATGCATGTTATTTGATTGACATATATAAAAGTTCGCTTTCTTTGTCGGAAATCGCTTTAATGTGTGGGTATAATGATTATGTATATTTTTCCAGAAAATTTAAGGAAATAGCAGGAATGTCTCCCCGAAAGTATCTAAAGCATGAAAATAACAGTGGGGTTTGATGCCTGCAGCTAACCCTGAAATATACAAGTTAATTAGGATATACTAAAATTACTTCTGTTAGTTTTGTGACTAGATATGTTTAAACTTTCTCAAAATATCTATAATTTTTGCTCTTAACTTAACACGAACTACTTCTTATAATCGGTTGCATCTAAACCTTATGCCTCGCAATTACAAAAACTTCAAAAATTTATATACAAGAAAGAGGGAATTAAATTAAATGGAAAGAAGTAAAGTATATTCGTTAATTGAAGAGAAAAAAGAAGAATTGTTTTGTCTGCTTTCAGAACTTATAAAAATTAATTCTGAAAACTTTGGAACTAATGGAAATGAAGAAAAATGTGCCAAGTATATATACAAATATTGTGAAAGTATAGGTCTGGATAATGATATCTTTTCTCCAATGGATATAGACGGATTTGATAAGCACCCTGATTTTATTCAAGGAAAAAATTTAGAAAAAAGATACAATGTTGTATCCAGATATAAAGGTATCGAGGATAAGGATGAACTAATGATTATGGCACATACAGATACTGTACGAATAGGGGATGTAGCTGATTGGAAAAGTGACCCCATCTCAGGCGAGATATCTGACGGTAAAATATATGGTCGAGGCGCATGTGACGATAAGTATGCTATTGCAACTGCATTATTTATTATGAAACTTTTAAAGGAAAATGGATTTGAACCCAAAAGGAATTTACTCTTTGCGGCATATTGCGATGAAGAATACGGTGGTTCTCATGGAGCTTTATCTACTGTCTTAAAATATCCTACAGAAAGAATTGTGAGCATGGACGGAGTAGAGGGACAAATATGCCATTGCGGTTCCGGTGGAGGTGAAATGAAATTTCTATTTCATGCCAAAGAAACTGTTGATAGCGCAAAGACAGTAGCTATGGCCATTCCTGTTGTTCTTGAAGTTATTGAAAAATTTGCAGAAAGACGCTTTGAATAACTGGAAAAAAATAGATTTTATAAAGGAACTATTATTCCAAAAACATCACTTAGATATATGGGCATAAAAGCTGGTGATGCCGGAGCTGACCTCGGTAAAGGTGAAGTGTATTTTGTATTTTACACTGATAAAACAAAGGACGAGATTTATTCCGAATTTACAGAACTCGAAAAGGAACTCAAAGAGCGTCTTATACCGCTTGGTATTATAGGCGATGGCTTTGTGCCGGCTACAAGATATTTCCACTATGTATTTTGTGAACCTGATAGCGAGGATGTTATGCTCATGGTTGAAGCATCTAAAGAAGCAACCGGCAAAGAACCCATTGTGTGTGGCTCGTGTCTTTCGGACCTTTCGGTTATTTCAAAATATGGTTCGAAAAAAGCGTACGGCTTTGGAGCAGGTCGCGATTTTTCGAAAGAGGGTGGTGCGCATCAACCAAATGAGTATATTGAATGTGATAAATTTTTGGAATACACAAAAACGATAGCTTCTTATATACTAAAGGTTTTAGGATAAAAACTAAGAAACAATAATATTTTGATCACAACTTGATAGGTTTTTTTCTTAAAAACCATCTGCATCTAAACCTTATGCATCGCAATACTATAATACCAAAGGAGACTCACGGATATGAAAAAATGCCGTATAACTGTAATGAGAATATCCCGCTATGCTGATTTGATAGAAAAATACGAAAATCCGATAGAGCACGCCTGCAATTTAGAAGAAGGACAAGTTTTTATTGCAAACGGATGGGAGAAACCTGAGGGCTTGTGTAATAGTGCATGGGAGAGTATGTCTGCTTTTGTTATGGCATTGTCCCATGGGGCAGAAAATCTTTATGACGGGTGGATGAAGAACAAAAAATCTGCAATGATTTCGTGTAATGATGGCTTCAGACCCGTGAGTTTCTATATTGAGGCACTTTGCGAAGATGCAGATAATTAAATTATATTAAAAACCGCATACTATAATATATGGGGTGACATTAATGCGCAGACTGTTAAAACCGTTTTTCAGCAAAAAAGTGCTCGGTGCAATCTTTCTTCTTATGCAGATTGTACTTTTTGTGTTGCCCATACTTGGTGTGTACGAACGGCAGATATTTATAGATTTTGTCACGGGCGCTCTTGCCCTTACGGTAATAATATTCGAGATAAACCGCGAGACCGATTCGGGTTTCAAGCTTATATGGATTGCCATGATTGCGATTTTTCCCGTGTTCGGTGTGTTTTTGTATATATATGTTCATTCGGATATTATTTTGTATAATATAAAGCGCAAAACAGGTTTTCTCAAAATTAGATTTTCCGAGGCTACGGAAAAAATGGGTGAGGATATATCAAAGCTTAAGGAGGAGGCACCCGAAGAATACGGCATTCTGAACTATCTTGCCAAAGAGGCGCAGGCACCATGCTTTAGGTGCTCAAATACAGAGTATTTTCCGCTTGGCGAGGATATGTTCTATAGACTCATAGAGGATATAAAAAGTGCAGAGCACTATGTGTTTATTGAGTTTTTCATAATAAACGAATCTGACCATATGTGGAAAGCTCTCTTTAGGGTTCTTTGTGAAAAAGCAAAGCAGGGCGTGGATATCCGCATAATGTACGATGCGATGGGTTGCCTTACTACAGTAGGACAAAGCTTTCAAGAGAGAGTCAGAGATGCTGGTATTAAATGCTATCCTTTCTCTCCCGTAAAACCCTTTGTATCCACATATCACAATAACCGCGACCACAGGAAAATGGTAATAATAGACGGAAAGTATGCCTATACAGGCGGAATAAACATAGCCGATGAGTATATAAACGGCAAGGTGCGATTCGGTCATTGGAAAGACACGGCAATTCGTGTGGAGGGAGAGGCAGTGGCGGGATTTTTGCTTATGTACTACAGGCTCTGGAGTCTTGTGTGTACAGAAGCGACTGCATATAAGAAAGTTGCCGCACCCGAAATCGAAGCTGAGAGCAAGGGATATATCGTTCCTTTCGATGATACCCCGTTAGACGAACAATGCGTTACAAGGGATGTGTATCTGCACATAATTAATTCAGCAAGGGACTATGTGTATATAAATACACCGTATCTCATACTGGATGATGCAATCCTGCGCTCTGTTAAGTTTGCTGTGCAACGCGGAGTGGATGTGCGTATATGTATGCCTCACATTCCTGATAAGTGGTACGCATTTGCCGTTGGCAGAAGCTACTATCCCGAACTTTTAAAGGCGGGGGTAAAGGTATATGAATATACAAACGGGTTTCTTCATGCGAAAAGCACAGTTTCCGATGATATCCGCGCTTATGTCGGATCTGCAAATTACGATTACCGAAGTCTGTATCTGCACTATGAATGCGGTGCATATATCTACGATAATCCTGTAATAGCAGATATTAAAAATGACTATGAAAAAACTCTTGATATGTGCATGAATTTTACACTCGAAGAGTACAAAAAGCTAAATATTTTTTACAGATGCACAGGCAAGGTGCTAAGGCTCTTTGCAGCACTCATGTAGGTGACCTCGGGCAGTTCAAGACCGTTATTGCCCAGAAGGTCGCCTATTATTTTTTCAAGTTCGGATGGCATTATTTTCTTTTCAGCAAGCTTCAATATAAATTTTGTGGTATATTCGCCTGTTGCAAATATATCGTTCACAATCGCTTTTTCCAGTAGCGTTTCTATCCCGTTTTTCTTTAGCCTTTTTTCTATTTCAACACCGTACGCAGTTACTATAATATCGGAATTTGGTATTTTTATTTCGGATTTAAGCATGCAATAATCAACATAGCAGGCGCTTATAAAGGGGCTGGAGTTATCTATGGAGATACATTTTCTGGTAGTGTATATTCGCTTCATCGTAAACATCCTTTCTGTTTTGTAAAAATAGCACTATTTAAATTATAGCCTTTTAAACGACGGATTTCCATACAATTACATCGCAATATTTACCCTTTTCCGACATGGTGAAATATTTATTAAAAAATAAAATTTATGTATTGAAATTATATATATTATGTAGTATAATAGTATAGTCGTACGGCCGGGGCAGTAGCGGCGCCCTGTACTTGCAATCCGCTATAGCAAGGGTTATATCCTTATTGAGGATTTTATAAGACATCAATGTGTCAGTTAAGTAGTGTTGAGAGTCGGTTCTTGCGCGATGAACGCGCGTGAACCTGGTCAGGTGAGGAATCAAGCAGCCATAAGCGTTTGCGAACATGTGCCGCGAGGTAGACCGATTTGAGCTAACTGATTGATAACAGTTGTTTTTTAAAATTCGATTTAAGGATGTACGACTTTTTTATTTTGGAGGTTACAGATATGGCGTATCAGACACTGTACAGAAAGTGGAGACCGGTTACCTTTGATGATGTCGTGGGGCAGGGTCACATAACCGCCACTTTAAAAAATGAAATAATAAATGGTAAAACCGCACATGCCTATATGTTTACAGGCACAAGAGGTACGGGCAAGACTTCTACTGCCAAAATACTTAGCCGTGCCTTAAACTGCGAGAATCATACGGACGGAAATCCGTGCAACAAGTGTCCTTCATGCCTAGGTATTCTGAATGAAACTATCCTTGATGTAGTGGAGATGGATGCCGCATCAAACACGGGTGTAGACAGCATAAGAGAGATAATAGATCAGGTTCGTTATACCACCGCAAGCACAAAGTACAAGGTTTATATTATAGACGAAGTTCACATGCTCTCCATTGGTGCATTCAATGCGCTTTTAAAGACCCTGGAGGAGCCTCCCGCACATGTCGTTTTTATACTTGCAACCACCGAGATACACAAGGTTCCTGCAACCATACTTTCCCGTTGTCAGAGATTTGATTTTAAAAACATATCCGCTTCGGACATCGCAAAAGCGGTAGCAGATATCTTAAAAATGGAAAATGTGGAAATAACCACCGAAGCTGTAGAATACATTGCATATCTTGGAAACGGCTCAATGCGAGATGCCTTAAGCATCACAGAGCAGTGTCTTGCATATAAGCCGACAGACATAAGCTATAGTGATGTTACGCAAATTCTTGGCACATTGGACGATAAATTCCTCTACAGCGCCGCAGAGCATATAGCAAATTCAGATGTAAAGGGAGTTCTTACACTCTTCAATGAGTGTGTATCAAACGGTAAAAATCCCTCGCTTTTTGCTGAGGGTCTTATCAAGGCTTTCAGAGATATCCTCATGTATAAGCTTGCACCCGAGGTGTGCGATTTTACAAGCGGAAAAACAGAACTGCTTTCCCGTGCCTCTCAGGCATTTACCAAGGAAAAGCTTACAAGATGTATAGATGTTTTATCTGGCGGCATAAGAGATTTAAAAGCCTTTTCAAATGCCAATGTTCTTGTAGAAACAATGCTTATTAAGCTTTCGTCACCTCAGCACGATGTAGATTTATCCTCGCTTCTGGACAGAATATCTGTTTTGGAAAAGAAGATATCCGATTTGTCGTCGGGTATTACGATTGCCCCTGGCAAACCTGAGCCTGTACAGGAACCCAAAAAAGAGAACGAAGTTAAAGAGAAAGATGAGCCGAAAGTCATCGCATCTCAGCACGCCCAAGGCTCGCTTGGTGAGGTTGTATCCCGATGGGATGATGTCATTAGAGAGCTTGAAGCATCGGGCAGACTTATGACCTTTGTGTCTCTGTACGGTGTAAAGCCAAGATGTGAAGAAGATAAACTTATATTGCCTTTTGAAACAAGGGATGCCGCATCGTCGTTTTCAAATTCATCGGCTTCTTCGGATGTTGCTGAAGCCGTAATGAAGCTTTTTGGTATCAAGGCTGATATCAAATGCATTTTCGAGGGGAAAACTGTGCAAAATTCGAGCCAAAACAATGATATTTTTACTCAAATTGCCGAAATAAGCAATAATCACCCCGAAAACTTTAAAATAGATTAATACAAAATTGACAAATCATAGTAAATGTGGTATAATTTAAGGCAATTTAATTTACAATTTTGGAGGAACACAAATGGCAAAAGTATGCATAATCGGTTTCGGTTGTATCGGATCCGGTACATATGAAGTTTTAAAACAAAATAAAGACATCATTGCAAAAAGAGCCGGTGAAGAAATAGATGTCAAATATATCGTAGATATAAGGGATTTCTCTCAGCATGAGGTTGCTCCTCTTGTAACTACGGATTTTTCCAAGGTCCTTGCAGATGACGAAGTAACCGTTGTTGCGGAGACCATGGGCGGAACTACCTATGCATATGATTATACAAAGGCTGCTTTGGAAAGCGGAAAATCCGTAATAACTTCCAACAAAGAGCTTGTAGCGCTCAAGGGAGACGAGCTTTCAAAGCTTGCTGAGGCAAAGGGTGTCAAGTATTTCTACGAGGCAGCCGTGGGCGGCGGTATTCCTGTTATAAGAACCGTGTCCGACAGCCTTGGTGCAAATAATATTACCGAAATCACAGGTATATTAAACGGCACCACAAACTACATTCTTACCAAGATGCTCACCGAGGGCACAAAATTCGAGGATGCACTGTCCGATGCTCAAAAGTTAGGCTACGCAGAGCAGAATCCCACCGCAGATGTTGAGGGATTTGATACAGGTAAGAAGATATCCATACTTTCCTCCATGGCTCTTGGCAGAAAAGTAAATTTTGAAGATGTTTATACCGAGGGCATCACCAAAGTCACCCTCGAGGATATAGAATATGCCGAAGCAGTAGGTTGCACAATAAAGCTTATAGGTAAATTCAAGAGGTCATTGGATGGCGAAGATGTACTCGTAGCCCCCATGCTTATACATAATTCAAGTCCTCTCTACGGTGTGGACGATGTTTTTAATGCTGTACTTATAAATGGCGATATGCTCGGAGATTCTCTTTACTACGGCAGAGGCGCAGGAAAGCTTGCAACCGCAAGCGCTGTTGTAAGCGATATCATGAATGCGGTAGAGAATGTTTCTTCAAGATATACTCCCGCATGGGAGAGTGCAGACGAAAGAATCATAAAGACTCACGATGACTACAGCGCATCCTTTATGATTCGTCTATCTGCTTTGGAGGGAGCATATGAAAAAGCTCTTGCAGCTTTTGACAATGCAAAAACCATAGAAATCAAGGACGGCGAATTTGCTGTTATCACACAGGATATAACCGTAGCACAGCTCAAAAAAGCAATCAGCAATCTCGAAGTTATAAGTGTATATGCGTTTGCATAGGAGGTTGCTATGGTAAGGGTAAGGGTTCCCGCCTCAAGCGCAAATATTGGTCCCGGTTTTGATTGCCTCGGAATTGCGCTCAATATGTATAACGAAGCAGAATTTATTCCTATAGACTCGGGAATGCAAATAGAAATCATGGACGACGCCTATTTTATCCCGCGCGGTGAAAATAATTTTGTATACAGAGGCTTCAAAAGAGTTTTTGACGAGCTTGGCGAAAAGGTATGCCCCATACGAATTCGTCTGTGGAGCAATATCCCCGTTACAAGAGGGCTCGGAAGCAGTTCTTCGAGCATTGTTTTAGGGCTTATGGGTGCTAATGCACTCACAGGAAATAAGCTTACAAAAAGTGAGCTTTTGAGACTTGCGTGTGAAACTGAGGGGCATCCCGACAATGTTGCTGCGGCACTTATGGGCGGGTTTACGGTTGCCTGTGCAGATGGCAAGGAAGTTGTATGCTCCAAAACACACATTTCGGACAATCTGCATTTTGCGGCAATGATACCTGATTTCTATATGCAGACAAAGAAATCCAGAGCGGTACTTCCGGGCTTTGTTCCGTTTAGAAATGCCGCATACAATATAGCACATTCTTCGCTTATAGTTTCTGCATTCACAAGCGGCAATCATTCGCTTCTTGCCATGGGAGTAAAGGACAGGCTCCATCAACGCTACAGATTTTCCAGGGTAAAGAGCGGAGAGTTTATAGCCCGTTCCATGCGCCGAAATGGTGCAATTTGCAGTTACTTAAGCGGTGCAGGGCCTACAATAATGGGAATTGTTGAGGGTGACTATGCACAATTTTATGAAAAGATGAATAATCTTATACAAACAAACCTCAAAGGCTGGCATCTTGTAATGCTAAGTGCCGACAATGAGGGTGCAATATATGTTTAAATTTATTCTGTTTACAATAAGGGAGGCAAAATTGTGAGCTTAATAGTACAAAAATTCGGCGGTTCTTCCGTAAGGGATGCCGAGAGAGTAATGAATGTCGCAAGACGTGTTATCGAAACATACAAGGCAGGTAACTCTGTGGTTGTAGTTGTTTCCGCACAGGGCGACACAACAGACGATTTAATCGAAAAAGCCAGGGAAATAAACCCCAAGGCAACCAAAAGAGAGATGGATATGCTCCTTTCCACAGGCGAGCAAATTTCAATAGCGCTTCTCGCTATGGCTATACAGTCACTCGGAGTTAATGCCGTGTCGCTTACAGGCTGGCAGGTAGGCATGAAGACCGATTCCAAATACGGTATGGCAAGAATTAAGAGCGTAGACGGTGAAAGAATCCGCAATGAATTAGATGATAACAAAATAGTTATCGTTGCAGGCTTCCAGGGTATCAACAAATACGATGATATCACCACGCTTGGAAGAGGCGGCTCGGATACAACAGCAGTAGCAATAGCGGCAGCACTTCACGCAGACCTTTGTGAAATATACACCGATGTAGACGGTGTATATACCACCGACCCCAGAATAGTTCCCGAAGCTAAGAAGTTAGACGAGGTTTCGTTTGACGAAATGCTTGAGCTTGCAAGTCTGGGTGCAAATGTTCTTCATAATCGTTCAGTAGAAATGGCAAAAAAATATAATGTTAATATGTGTGTTCGCTCCAGTCTTAATAAAAATGAGGGAACATATGTCAAGGAGGAAAGCAAAGTGGAAAAGACACTCGTAAGAGGCGTAGCACGCGACAATGATGTAGCAAGAGTAGCAGTTTGTAACTTAAAGGATGAGCCGGGCATAGCATTCAAGATTTTCTCTCATCTTGCTAAGAAGGGTATAAATGTAGATATAATTCTTCAGTCCATAGGCAGAGAGGGCTACAAGGATATAAGCTTTACCGTAACAGAGGAAAACGCTCAGAGGGTAGAAGAAATCCTCATGGCAGAAAAGGACTACCTTGGATTTGAGGAAATCAAGATTTCCACACAGTTTTCCAAGGTTTCCATCGTAGGAAGCGGTATGGTAAACAACCCCGGTGTTGCAAGCGTTATGTTTGAAGCACTCTACGATGCAAACATAAACATTCACATGATTTCCACATCTGAAATCAAGGTGTCTGTTCTTGTAAATAAGAACAATGCGGATGCAGCAGTAAAAGCAATACACTCAAAGTTCAACCTTGCATAAAACAAAATTATAATATTAATTAAAATCAGGAACACCATCTGCAGCAATGCTGCACGATAGTGTTCTCTGTTTAATCAGGTGATTAATATGAGACAAGAAGAAACATCTAAAATAGAGGGCAGAAATCCGGTCATGGAAGCCATCAAATCCGGCAGAAGCATAGATAAGCTCTATGTACAGTCAGGGGAGAAGAACGGCTCTATAAGGCAGATTATAGCCCTTGCACGCAAAAACAAAATTGTTATAACAGAAGTTGACAGACAAAAGCTCGATAAAATATCGGAGACTTCCTCGCATCAGGGCGTAATAGCTCTTGCTGCGGCAAAGGAGTATTCCACATTAGAGGATATATTGGATTATGCAAAGTCCAAAGGCGAGCCGCCATTTGTTGTAATATGCGACGATCTTAATGACCCGCACAATCTTGGCTCTATAATCCGTACTGCCAATGTAATGGGCGCTCACGGGGTTATCATACCCAAGCGCAATTCCGTAGGGCTTAGTCCTGTGGTGGACAAGACCTCTGCCGGTGCTCTGGAGTTCACCAGAGTAGCAAGGGTAACAAATCTGGTTTCTGCCATAGAGGCGCTTCAAAAGGAAAATGTGTGGATAGTTGCCGCCGATATGGATGGCGACAGAAGCATATACACTCACGATTTTTCGGGTGCCGTGGGCATAGTTGTAGGCTCCGAGGGTAAGGGTGTGTCAAGACTTATCAAGGAAAAGTGCGATTTTGTAGTGCAGATACCCATGAAAGGCGAAATCAATTCTCTTAATGCATCTGTTGCTGCAGCACTTATGATATATGAGGCTGCAAAAGCACGATAATATAATATTTTGGAGTGATATGTAATGAAAAAGGCTATAGTTACCGTAGTAGGTAAGGATACAGTAGGAATAATCCATTGTGTAAGCGGTGTTCTGGCAGAAAACAAGGTAAACATCCTTGATATCTCTCAGACCATTTTAGACGGTATGTTTACTATGATGATGGTAGTAGATATTTCAGCATCCGATTTGGGTATTGACAAGCTCTCCGCGATTTTAAAGGAAGCGGGAGCAGGCATCGGAGTAGATATAAGAATTCAGCTTACAGATATATTTGAGTCTATGCACAGAATTTAACGGAGGATGAGTTTATGATTAACAGAGGCGAAGCATACGAAACTTTGCACATGATAGAAAATGAGCATCTTGATGTTCGTACCATCACTATGGGCATATCTCTTTCCGATTGTATAGATTCTTCGTCCGACAAGGCATGCGAGCGTATATATGACAAGATTACCGCCAAAGCCGAAAAGCTTGTAAAAACAGGCGAGGACATAGAAAAGGAATTCGGAATACCCATAATAAACAAGAGAATATCGGTAACACCTATTTCTCTTATTGCAGGTGCAAGCGAGGCACAAAGCTATGTTAAATACGCCAAAGTGCTCGACAAAGCTGCAAAAACCGTTGGTGTAAATTTTATAGGCGGATTTTCTGCCTTGGTACAGAAAGGTTTTACAAAGGGTGACAGGATTCTTATAGACTCCATCCCTGAAGCACTAAGCGAAACGGATATTGTATGTTCGTCCGTAAATGTGGGCAGCACCAAAGCAGATATCAATATGGATGCTGTAGCGCTCATGGGCAAAGTCATTAAAAAGACAGCAGACCTTACCAAAGAAACAGACGGTTTCGGTTGTGCAAAGCTTGTTGTGTTTGCCAATGCGGTAGAGGATAATCCCTTTATGGCAGGTGCATTTCATGGTGTGGGTGAAGCAGATTGTGTTATAAATGTAGGAGTAAGCGGTCCGGGTGTTGTAAAGTGCGCTCTTGAAAAGGTAAAGGGTGCAGATTTTGGCGTTGTTGCCGAAACCATCAAAAAGACTGCCTTTAAGGTAACCCGTATGGGTCAGCTTGTTGCCTGTGAGGCGTCGGAGCGTCTCGGTGTACCCTTTGGCATTGTGGACTTATCTTTGGCACCTACACCTGCTGTTGGCGACAGCGTTGCATATATATTAGAAGAAATGGGTCTGGAAAAGTGCGGTACACACGGTACTACGGCTGCTCTTGCACTACTCAATGATGCAGTTAAAAAGGGCGGTGTGTTTGCATCTTCATCCGTTGGCGGATTAAGTGGCGCGTTTATTCCCGTAAGTGAGGATGCAGGCATGATACACGCTGCTAAAATCGGTGCACTCACTTTAGAAAAGCTTGAGGCAATGACATGCGTATGTTCTGTAGGACTTGATATGATAGTAATCCCCGGAGATACAAGTGCTTCTACAATATCGGCAATTATAGCGGATGAAGCTGCCATTGGTATGATAAATAATAAGACCACCGCAGTAAGAGTCATTCCTGCACCGGGCAAAAAAGTCGGCGATATTGTAGAATTTGGCGGACTTTTGGGTACAGGTCCCGTTATGAAGGTAAACGAATTCTCAAGTGAGGAATTTATTGCACGAGGCGGCAGAATTCCTGCGCCCATGCATAGCTTAAGGAATTAATGTCATGTTAAAAATAAAGGAAATAATAATAGTAGAGGGAAACTACGATAAATCCAAGCTTTCTACCATTGTGGATGCCACAATCATTGTTACGGATGGATTTATGGTGTTTTCTGATCGGAAAAAGCAGGAAATGATAAAATCCCTTGCTAAGAAAAACGGTGCTATAATTCTAACCGACAGCGACTCGGCAGGATTTCAGATACGCAACTTTCTAAAGAAGATACTATCAGGCTGCAAAGTGCGTCATGCCTATATACCCGATATAAAGGGCAAGGAGAAACGCAAGAATCATAATTCCAAAGAAGGTTTTTTGGGAGTTGAGGGAGTTAGTGATGATACGATAATAACCGCCCTTAATGATGCCGGCTATGAAATTATGACTGACGAAAGGCTTATTACAAAAACAGATTTTTTTGCCGATGGTTTTACAGGAAGCGCAGATTCTGCTCAAAAGAGGGAAGTGCTAAAGAAAAAGCTTAATCTTCCAAAGCATCTCTCGGCCAATATGCTTATGGATGTTTTAAATCGTTTATACGGCTATGAGGAGTATAAAAAGTTTGTAGATGAGATGGCAAAAAAATAATTTTTTGACGAGTTTCTACTATATTATATATACCTGATTTTATAAGCACATCAAAACGCTCGGTTTGATGTGCTTTTTTGCGTCTTAATTGAGTAAATTTAATTATGACTTACAAAAGACTGTAAATCAGATAAAATCAGCATGTTTCTCCCCAAAATTAAGGAAAAATGCGCTGAAAAAGGCGAAAAAACACGGAAAAACCGCACAATTTTGATTTACATAATTAAGTATATGTGAACTTTATACAGCAAAAGCACCATTTATTTTGTGTCATATGCGACACAAAATAAAATTTTTAAATTAAAATTAACATATTTCAATGCGTTCAATACTATATATAGTTTAACAAAGGAGGTGAAACACAACATATCGTTTGTAGAGGTGCCTAAATTTTGTTTAATGTGCACAAAATTATTTTGAATTGTAATAATTTTGTAATTTCGGGTTAATATATCCGTTAACCCTTGTACTTACTGCGTTTGGCGGTTTTTAGAAACTTTAAAATCCAAAACAGGGGTACTTATTGGATGTGTCAAAAAAAGCGATTTTTTTTGTTCAATATACACAAAGAAAAATGGCTTCAAATTTGACAAAAAGAGTTTTATACCATAAAATGTACCACGAACGCAAAAAATCTATTAAGGAGGAAATTATGTTTTCAGATTACAGTTCGAATTTAAAATCTAAAATATCTGCTTTATCTGAGCATAAGAGACACCAAGATAGAAATATTTATGATGTGTTTAAAAATGTGATGAGATTTAAAAAAGGTGTTGCCACAGTATTTGCTGCTTTGTTCACATTTACTGCTACTGTATCTTATGCTGCTCCGCAGTACTTCGATGTAGAAATAGTAGACGGCAAAAATCTTTACGGTATTTCATCTACAGCAGCAACTGTTGAGAAGCTTTTGGACAGCACGGGTGTTGAGCTTTCCGAATATGATATGGTAAGCCCCGAACTTGGCAGCTATATAAATGCTTCACAGACAATAGTTGTTCAGAGAGTTAAGAAGGTTTCACTTACTATCGCAGGCGAGAGGAAGGATTACCTTACAACTGCCGAAACGGTAGAAGGCTTCTTAAAAGAGCAGGGCATCGATGTCAACTATCACGACATTGTAAGTCTTCCTCTTGAAACCAAGCTTAAAACAGATAACAATTTGGAAATTGTAAAAGTAGTTAGGAGAATAGTTAAGGAAGAAACGGAAATCCCGTTTGCCACCAAGACTGTTTCCGACACATCAATGAGTATTTCTGACAGTAAGATACTTACACAGGGTGTTACAGGTATCGACTGTCAAACATATGAGGTTCTTCTTCACGATGGTGTGGAGATAAACCGTGAGCTTATATCCAAAGAGCGCACAAGAGAGCCTGTAACAGAAGTTATAGCAACAGGTGCGCCAAACGGTACAAGAATGCTCAAAAAAGCAGATGACTTTAGTTATTCCAAGGTTATAACATGCAATGCAACCGCATATGACCTTTCATTCCAGAGCTGCGGCAAATGGCCCGGCGACCCCGGTTATGGTATCACCGCTTCGGGTACCTATGCAAAATACGGTACTGTAGCAGTTGACCCCAGAGTTATACCTCTCGGTACAAGAATGTATATTGAATCTGCCGACGGCAGCTTCGTGTACGGCTACTGCGTAGCAGAGGATACAGGCGGCGCTATAAAGGGCAACAAGGTAGACTTGTTCTTTAACAGCTACAACGAATGTATGCAGTTTGGAAGAAGAAATGTAAATGTCTATATTTTAGATTAATTCGGAGGGAGAGTTTTCTCCCTCTTTTTTCGTATGCCAAAAAAGAAAAATACACAGTACAAAGACAGCAAATGCAACTATCCATTTTTCCTTGCATACATAAAGAGCGATTTTATCAAATCTTGTAAGTGTGATATATGTTATCAAAGAGGACATTATTCCTATAAATAATCTTGTTATATAATATTTTTTCATGCTGAGTCCTGTGTCTTTTATAAGGCTTTTTACTTGCATATGTACAGATATTCCCGACCAACCCAACGCAAAAGAGACCATGGCGAGCTTTACGGCATAGGGAAAGCTTTCGGCCTTTAACTCTACTACCGCATTTGTTATTTCAATAAAGCAAAACGCTACAGAACGCACAAAAGGCGGAAAATGAGATACCACAGGCTTTATAAGTTCGTTTATTACAGAAAAGAACACAATAAATCCGCATATGTTTATTACATTCACTGCCGCATTGCAAACACTACCTGTAAAGCCGCTCTTCTTTGCATTAATCTTTTTGTAAGAAAGCACAGAATATATTGTATAAGCTTTGAGTATCCTTGCGGCGCACAGGGCAGAAAAAATTTGCACGGCATAGAGAATAAGCCCCGTTTTAAGTGAGCCGAATATTCCTACACCCACAGCACCTATAACAAACAAGGGACCGCTGTTGTTTGAATAAGCTATAAGAGACTGAGCCTCGGAGGCGGATATTTTTTTTGCCCTGTAAAGCTCTGCGGTGCATTTGGCGCCGATGGGGTAACCGCATATAAGTCCGCATATAAATGCTGCATTGGCACTTTTCCTTATTCCAAGTATTCTGCCTGTCACTTTGCCAAGAATTTTAAAGCTGTCCTCATCACAGCTTTCCACAAACATTGAGGAGAGCACCATAAACGGAAAAAGCGAGGGTATAACCGAAGAGAAACATACACCGAGACTCTTTTTTACGCAAATCAGTATCTGCGCCGAATTTGCGGCAATAAGTATCATGGAAGTTAGAATTAAATATATAAAAAGATTTTTTTTAAGCTTAAACACATCTTCCACCTCATATATCAAAAGATTCTTTCATAAATTATTTTATGACGGAGGTTATTTCATATGTCTGTACTAAATAAAATAAGAGAGGTAACGGAGGATATAGAAAGGCTTTCCAGAGAGAAACTTACCATCACCGTAACCTCTGACTGTGCAATGATAGTAGAAAACTATAAAAGCGTTAAATTTTTTACAGATGAAAAACTGCTTTTGGAAGCTAAAGATTTGTATATATACATATGCGGCTCAAAGCTTGAGATGAAGTTTTTTTCGTCTTCGCGCATTGTTGTAACAGGAAATATAAAATCCATATCGTATCTTGAGGATGGCATGAGTATATCGGAGGAATTATGAAAGATATTTCGTGGAAGAATAATGTTACCCTTAAGATAAATGACAGAAATTTCGAAAGCTTTGTAAATGAATGCATGAAAGAGGACATCATACTAAAGGATGTAAAAAAAGAAAACGAATACTTTCTTTGCACAATGAGCTTTTCCGATTTTAAGAGGATAAGACCTATAGCCCGTAAAACCAAAGCTCACATCAGGATAAAAAAGAAAGAGGGCATGCTCTATTTTGTGCATATTCATCGCAGGCGCTACGGCTTCTATGCAGGAGCTCTTATTGCACTGTGTTTATTTGTGTACCTTACATCGTGCATCTGGGTTGTGGATGTTGTAGGAAACGATACCACAAGCACAAAAGAGATTTTGTCAGTTATGAAGGACAACGGCATATATGTCGGCTCATGCCGATTTGGTAAGAAGAAATCCCAAATCAAAAACAGCGCCCTTATAGATTTGGATACACTCTCATGGCTGTGGGTTACTTTAGACGGCACAAGGGCAGTTGTGGAAGTAAGGGAAAAAGGCGATTCAACTGAAATAGTGGATAAAACCAAGCCGTGTAATCTTGTGGCATCGCATTCGGGTGTAATATACGATATGCAGGTAAGAAGCGGAAGAAAGGTAGCAGCAAGAGGAGACACCGTAGATAAGGGTCAGCTTTTGGTAAGCGGAGTTACAGAGACGGTCTACAGACAAAACCGATACATCTATTCATCTGGTACGGTTATTGCAAGGACATGGCGCAGCGAGGAGGGCGAATTCACTCATAAACAAGTAAGTAAAATAAAAACAGGAAAAACGCAAAAAAAATACAAGCTTGATATATTTGGAAAAACCTTCAAAATTTATTTTAATAATAAGGTGAGATTTGATAATTATATAAAAGAAAGCAAGAAATCCAATCTTAAGCTTTTTAAAAATATTTATTTACCTATAACCTTTACAACCGAAGAATTTTGTGAGATAATAACAGAAGAAAAAACACTTGACGATGATGTTGTAATTGAAAATGCAGTTGAGCAGCTTACACGCACAATAGAAAATAAGCGAAGCGACGGTGCTGATACTTTAAAAAGGACCTACGGCTATGACACCTTGGCAAACGGCAATCTGCATGTTACCGTTACAATAGAAAGTCTTGAAAACATTGCCCGTCAGGCTCAGATAGATGTTCAAAAAACGGAGGATAATATCGTTGGAGAAAATAATTGAATTTGACAGTATAGACAAAATAATATCTGTATTCGGCGAGTACGATAAAAATATTAATCTTATATCAAAGGAATTTGGTGTGAGTATAATAAGCCGCGGAGAAACAGTCAAAATTTCGGGAGACGAAGATAAGGTGTCGATGGCATCTGATGTTGTATCGAATCTTATGCGTCTTTTGGACAGCGGCGATATCTTAAATGATCAGAATGTTGCATATGCCATAGAAAGCGTAAGAGACGGGGTGGACCCTGCCGCACTTTACGGAAGCGACTGTGTGTGCATTACCGCAAAGGGTAAGCCTGTCAAGAGTAAGACACTCGGGCAAAAGACCTATGTTGATTCCATAAAAAATAACACAATTACCTTTGGTATAGGTCCTGCAGGTACAGGCAAGACATATCTTGCGGTTGCTATGGCAGTAAAAGCATTTAAAAATAAAGAGGTTTCGAGAATTATCCTTACGAGACCTGCAGTAGAAGCAGGGGAGAAGCTTGGTTTTCTTCCGGGTGATTTGCAAAATAAGGTAGACCCGTATCTTCGCCCTCTGTACGATGGCTTGTATGAGATGCTCGGCATGGAGAATTTTGCAAGGCTTTCCGAAAAGGGTGCCATAGAGGTAGCACCGCTTGCGTATATGCGAGGCAGAACTCTTGATGACAGCTTTATCATATTGGACGAAGCGCAAAACACCACACCTGAACAGATGAAGATGTTTCTTACAAGAATCGGCTTCAATTCCAAGGCAATAGTAACGGGCGATATAACACAGATAGACCTTCCTGATGGCAAGAAAAGCGGACTTAAGGATGTAATAGGTGTTCTTCGCAATATAGAGGATATAGCATTTTGCTATTTCACAGAGCGTGATGTTGTAAGACACCGCCTTGTGCAAAAAATTATAAAAGCGTACGAAAAGCGTGAGAGTGCATACAAAAGAAAACCGGAGGGAAAATAAATGCAGGTTGTAACAGATATTGTAAACGAACAGGAAATTATAGAAATCACCGAAGAAATCGAGGATATTATAAGCAGAGTAATTCTAAAAACTTTAGACCTCGAGGATTTTTCAGAGGACTGCTATGTGGCAGTTACCATAACAGATGACGAAAATATAAAGATTATAAATAATGACCAGCGGGGTATTGACTCTGCCACCGATGTGTTAAGCTTTCCTGTACTGGAATTTGAGGACGGCGAAATGCTTGCAGGAGTAGGGGACTATTTTGAAGATAAGCTCATATTGGGAGATATAGTTCTTTCTGCAGAAAGAGCAAAACAGCAGAGTGAACAGTTCGGGCACAGCTTCGAGAGGGAAGTTGGATATCTTGTTTGCCACAGCGTACTTCATCTTTTAGGTTATGACCATGAAAACGAGGACGAAAGGGAAGTAATGCGTGCCAAGGAGGAGGAGACACTTGAAAAACTCTCCCTCAAAAGATAAAATCATAGAGGTTAAATACATAGGTATTTTTTGTGCTTACCGTAAGGAGAAAACAGATGAAAGATAATTTCAAATCGGGTTATGTAGCAATAGTAGGCAGACCCAACGTGGGAAAATCCACAATATTAAATAAACTCGTAGGACAGAAGATTGCCATAATGTCACCCAAACCGCAGACCACACGAAATAAAATATTAGGTGTTCTTCACGGTAACGGATATCAGGCGGTCTTTTTGGATACACCGGGCTTTCATAAACCGCGCACCAGACTTGGCGAAAACATGGTTAAGCATGTAAACGATGCCATGGACGGTGTAGACATTACCATGGTTGTAGTAGAGCCGACGGACAGGATTTCCCCAAGCGAAGAGGAAATAATAAGAAAAATCGACTCGCCCTGCTCGGTACTTGTAATAAATAAAACAGATACTGTGAAAAAGGACGAGCTTTTGTCTGTAATAGCTATGTACAGCAGACTTCACAGTTTTGGTGCTATAGTTCCCGTAAGTGCAAAAAGCGGAGACAATATGGGCGAGCTTAAAAAGGTTATTTCCGATATGCTTCCTGTGGGACCTATGTATTACCCTGAGGATATGGTTACCGATCAGATGGAAAAGGAAATCGTGGCAGAGGTTATAAGGGAAAAAATCTTAAAAACCTTAAGAGACGAAATTCCCCACGGCACAGCCGTAGAAATTGTAAAAATGAAGTACAGAGAGGATAAGTCGGGCGGTATATATGACATAAGCGCCAATATCTTCTGCGAAAAGGATTCGCACAAAGGAATAATCATAGGAAAAGGCGGCAAGACTCTAAAGCAAATAGGCTCACTTGCAAGACAGGAATGTGAGAGGATGCTGGAAACCAGAGTGTTTATGGAACTTTGGGTTAAGGTAAAAGAGGACTGGCGCAATTCCAACAGCCTCATGAAAGAAATCGGCATACTTGCAAATGAGGATTAAACTTCCACACATACCTTTTTTCGTACACGGCAAACTAATACCATAATACAGACAAAGGGGATTTTGGTATGTACAATTCGCCGTGGTGGAACATGTTTGAAGATTATGGAATGATAGAGCTTTATCTGCTCTACAGAATCATGGAGGAACAGAGGAGAAAAAATGCAGGAAATGAAAACGGCGGGACTTATATTGACCGCAGTAAATTTAAATGACAACGACAGACTCTTCACCATACAGACCCGTGATGCAGGGAAAATCACGGCAATATCCAAGGGCATCCGTTCTCATAAGCACAAGGATTTTGCCGCGCTTCAGTCCTTTTGCTACAGCGATATGGTTTTAAATAAGAAAACAGGGCTGTATTATGTATCCTCGGCATCGGTTATAAATAATTTCTATGATATAAGAAACTCAGTAGAGCAAATGGCGTTTGGCACGTATTTCATGGATGTGGTAAAGTCATTTCCCGAAGAACTTCTTTTAGAGGATGATTATTTCAGCTTTGTATTAAACACCCTGTATCTTACCTCAAAAGCACTTGGGAAGTGCAAGAACGGAGATGTTGCAGGATATCTTACAAGGCTTAAAGCAGTATTTGAGCTTAAGACCGTATGTTTTTCGGGTTTTATGCCCGATGTTGAAGCCTGTGCTTTTTGCGGTGCCAAAAAAGATATAGAGTATTTTGATACCGCATCAGGAGCTGTTGTGTGCAAAAACTGTCATGGACGCTCGTCAGGCGACCTCTTTAAGATAAATGACAAGATCAGAGGTCAGCTTTCGTTTATATTAAACGCCGATTACAAAGGTGTATTTGCTTACGGCGGGGCAGAGGGCGATGTGGATTTGGTATCGCAAATTGCAGAAAAATACATGATAAATTCTCTGGAAATATTCCCTGCAAGCCTTACATACCTTAAAAACACGGTGTTTGGGCTAAAATAAGTGCAAGTTTTTGTGGAAAATGCCTATTTCGATAGTGCAAAACTTATAAAAATAGCGTAAAATTACTAAACTAATAAAAAAGACTGGCATTTTATTCCGTTTTGTTATACAATAAACGGTGTGATAAAATAAGTTTATTCTAAATTTGGAGGTATATGAAATGGCTAATAAGTTTGTTTACCTTTTCTCAGAGGGCGATGCCACAATGAGAAACACCTTGGGTGGTAAAGGTGCTAACCTTGCAGAAATGACCAAACTCGGTCTTCCTGTTCCCCAGGGCTTTACAGTAACAACAGAGGCTTGTACACAGTACTATGAAGACGGCCGCAAAATCAACGATGAAATCCAGGCACAGATTATGGAATACATCGTTAAGATGGAAGGAATCACCGGTAAGAAATTTGGTGACAAGGAAAACCCCCTTCTCGTTTCTGTACGAAGCGGTGCCCGTGCTTCCATGCCCGGTATGATGGATACCATTCTTAACCTTGGTCTCAACGAAGAAGTTGTAGAGACCATGTCTGCAAAGTCCGGCAACCCCAGATGGGCTTGGGACTGCTACAGAAGATTTATCCAGATGTACTCAGATGTTGTTATGGAAGTTGGTAAGAAGTACTTTGAACAGCTTATCGACGAAATGAAGGAAGC
>JAZURE010000032.1:0-90711 GCA_045606045.1 Clostridia bacterium
TGCGGTACTGATGGTGGATATGGCGCATATTGCAGGCCTTGTAGCTGCAGGTCTGCATCCCAGTCCCATTACTTATGCGGATGTGGTGACTACCACTACCCACAAGACCTTAAGAGGTCCCAGAGGCGGACTTATCCTTTGCAAAGAGGAGCATGCCAAGGCAGTAGACAAGGCTATCTTCCCCGGAGTTCAGGGCGGACCTCTTATGCACATAATCGCTTCCAAGGCGGTATGTCTTGGCGAAGCACTTACTGATGAATTCAAGACATATCAAAAGAATATTATCGAAAATGCCAAAGCACTCAGTGAAGCATTGCTTTCCGAGGGACTAAACCTTGTTTCAGGCGGTACAGACAACCACCTTATGCTTCTTGACCTCCGCAGCATAGGTCTTACAGGTAAAGAAGCCGAACACAGACTCGATGAAGTAGGTATCACCTGCAACAAAAATGCCATTCCCTTTGACCCCGAAAAGCCGTTTGTAACAAGCGGTATCCGTATAGGTACTCCCGCTGTAACATCACGCGGCATGAAAGGCGAGGACATGAAGGAAATTGCATCACTTATAGCCCTTACATTAAAGGATTTTGAAAACAGTAAGGAAACTGTTGTTAAGCGAGTAAAGGCTCTTTGCGACAAATATCCCTTATATGAATAATACGGAGGCACTAAATTGAAGCCGCTTGCAGACTATATAAGACCAAATACTCTGGACGAAGTTGTAGGGCAGAGTCATATACTGGAAAAGGGTAAGCCTATTTATAATATTATTTCCTCAAAGGAAGTACCGAACATGATTTTTTACGGTCCTTCGGGTACAGGTAAGACCACGGTTGCAAACATTTGCGCCTCGCTTACCTCTAAGAAACTGTTTAAGCTTAATGCCACCACCGCATCCATCAAGGATATACGTGATGTGGCTGCTGCTACAGAGGATATTGAGGGCAGAACTTCGGGTGTGCTTTTGTATCTGGACGAAATACAGAATTTCAACAAAAAGCAGCAGCAGTCCCTTTTGGAATATATAGAAAACGGCTCGATTACACTTATTGCCAGCACCACCGAAAATCCGTATTTTTACATCTATAATGCCATACTTTCGCGTTGCACCGTGGTTGAGTTTAAACCCGTTATGGCGGAGGATATAGTTATAGCACTAAAGAGGGCGGTTGGCATTGCTTCGGATATCTACAGCAGAAATATTTCCATGTCTGACGATGTTTTGATGCAGATATCCAATAGCGCATATGGAGATGTGCGAAAGTCAGTTACCATACTTGAAATGTGTATTAAATCTTCCATGACTCTAAATGACGATGTTGTTGTAGATTCCGATACCGTAATTGCTATCACACAGAAGAGCAGTTTTGCCTTTGATAAAGACGGAGACAATCACTATGATGTGCTGAGCGCATTTCAAAAGTCCATCAGAGGTTCTGATGCCGATGCGGCAATACACTACCTCGCAAGACTGATAGAGGGCGGAGACCTTATATCCATATGCCGCAGACTACTTGTGATAAGTGCAGAGGATATAGGCCTTGCATATCCAAATGCCATTGCGGTTACCAAGGCGTGTGTGGACAGTGCATTGCAGCTTGGATTTCCCGAGGCGAGAATTCCTCTCTCTGAGGCTGTGATTTTTCTTTCAGGTCTTCCCAAGTCTAATTCTGCAGTATGTGCAATAGACGAAGCACTCTCGGATATTCGCAGCGGCAAGGCAGGAGATATACCCCCTCATCTTAAGGACGGACATTACTCAGGTGCTCAGAAACTTGGCAGAGCAATCGGATATAAGTATCCGCACAATTACCCGAATTCATACGTTAATCAGCAGTATCTTCCTGATAATCTTAAGAATAAGAAATACTATACCCCCGGAAAGAATAAGATGGAAGAGTCTGTTAAAGTCTATATGGATAAAATAAAGGAGATATGAAAAATGAAAAATGAAATTGTGGAAAAAATCAAAAAAGCAGTCAGTGTTACTACACAGAAAGCCGTTAAGTTTTCGGGCGACGCAGTCGATTTTACTAAGCTTAAGATTAAAATTGCTGATATAAAGTCAAAGCTTGATGACAAGTACATACAAATAGGTATGGCTGTATATGACGGCAACGATAATGGTGATGTAGAAGCTGTATGTGAGGAAATAGCAGCTCTCCGCGAAGAACTTGATGAATACAAAAGAAAGCTTTCAGAGTACAAAAATCAGAAGGTGTGTTCTGCTTGCGGTGAAGTATGCGAGATAGACGATACTTTCTGCAAAAAATGCGGTGAAATGCTTTAACGAGAAAGGATTAATACTACTATGAAAGACACACATGTGCTCGTTAAGATAGCTATGCTTTCTGCAGCGGCAACGATTTTATTTCTTATAAAAATACCCCTGCCGTTTATAGCGCCGCCTTTTTATGAACTGGACCTCAGTAATGTTGTTTCGCTTATAGGAGGCTTTGCCATAGGACCATGGGCCGCAGTTATAATAGAGCTTCTTAAAAATGTTATAAATCTTATAATTGACGGAAGTATTACAGGAGGTATAGGCGAGCTTTCCAATTTTGTTACGGCTTGTGCCTTTACAGTGCCTGCTGCACTTATATATAATCGTTCCAAAACAAAAAGGTCGGCACTAACAGGACTTGTGGTTGGAATTATAGTTATGACAGTTTTTGCATATCTTAGTAATCTGTACATTATGATACCAGCTTACTCCAAAGCACTCAAGATACCTGTGGATGTAATCGTGGGTATGGGTACAAAAATTCATAGCTCCATAAACAGTGTTTCATCACTTGTTATTTTTTGTGTGGTTCCGTTTAATATTATAAAGGGAGCATGTGTATCTTTTGTTACATTTTTGCTTTACAAAAAGATACGGAAGTTTATATGAAAAAATATGTAAGCCCAAGGCTTTCCTTGGGCTTTCCTTTTTACTTTCTGAGCTTAAAGGACTCGCAATCTGTACATTCAATCATTTTAGGATTCATTTCGTGAGTTCCAACATTGATTTTTTCAAGTGTACAGTAGTTCTCTCCGTCACAATGATATTCACATTGAGTTACGGTGCAACCGATAGATTTGTTCGGATTTGAGCAATTTGCCATTTCAAATTCCATAACCTTTCCGCCCGCTTATCTATCTTTATTCCATACCTTTTCACTTAGCGGGCGTATGAAAATGTATAAAGGTTTAAAAGCATTGTTTCCAGAATGAAAATCATTTTGTACCTCACGCTTTCAAAGCTTTTTGAACAAATTATGTTCAAGGAATCGGCATCTTTCTGCCGTGTTTATAGTATGTGCAGTAAGATATTATTTATAAATTATTTTTTTGGTAATTTTCTCTTGCAATTATAAGATAAAAAATATATAATAATATTATAGAACATTTAGAAAAGGAGAGATTAAAATGGCTTCAGTAACCAAGGATACAATAATTATTGATGTATTAAGACTCGACCAGGGCACAGCGCCTTTCTTTTTGGAAATAGGTATGCACTGTCTGGGTTGTCCGTCTGCAAGTGGTGAGTCTATTGCAGAGGCTTGTGCAGTTCACGGTGTAGATGCCGATGAGCTTGTTGCAAAGCTCAACGATTATCTTAAAGATAAATAAAGAAAACGATTGCCGCAACCTTGTGTTGCGGTTTCGTTATAACAAACAAATCAACAGGAGTAATGATCATGAACAAAATAGAACTTCTTAAAAGAGTAGGAAGTATTGAACAGATAGGCGGTATACGATAATTTACATTTAATGACGGCAAGGCAAAGGGTGTTAGAGCCATTGAAATAAATACAGGTAAGATTTGTTTTACGGTACTTCCTGACAGATGCATGGATATCTCTACTGCATCATACAAAGGGGATAATGTAAGCTGGATTTCCAAAACGGGAATTGTGTCACCCGAGTTTTACGAAAAGGACGGCAAAGGTTTTTTAAGAGGCTTTTATGGGGGTCTTATTACCACATGCGGTCTGAAAAATATAGGAAGACCTATGGGAGAGTTTGGACTTCACGGAAGAATTGCGAACATACCCGCACAAAAGGTATCTGTTTTTGCTGATTGGGTAGGCGATGAGTATGTAATGAAGGTATCGGGTCAAATGTGCGAAAGTGTTGTTTTTGGGGAAAACTTAGTACTCAAAAGAACTATTACCGCAAAGCTTTTTGCAGAAGAATTTATGGTTGAAGACACAGTTGTAAACAATGGATTCAAAGATGAAAATATAACTCTTTGCTACCACTGCAACTTTGGGTATCCTCTTGTGCGCGAGGGCGCAAAAATCATAAATGTTCCCGATGAATATTCAAACATATCTGCCCCCATACATGGTAAAGAGGAAGAATGTATAGATTTATTCTACAAGGAAGATGTTGTAACCACAGGAATAGAAAATGGCGAAATCGGTGCTTACATAACACACAAAACTGACACTCTACCTGATTTTGTAATATGGAAGATGGAAGGTGAAAGTGAGTATGTAGTCGGACTTGAACCCAGAACAACCTGCTATGGCGGAGAGAACATTGCCAAGCATGATGGATATGTTGTACTAAAACCTATGGAAGAATACAATACACAACTTAAAATCAGTTTCAAGACACTTGAGTAATCATTTATGAAAAAAACATATATTTACGCGTTTATATCAATTTTTTTCTGGTCTACCGTTGCAGTTACCGCTAAACTCCTTTTGGGTGAACTCAATAATTTTCAGCTTCTGTGGGCAAACTCATTTTTCGCATTAGCGTTTCTCGTAGTTTTAAATGTTTGCACAGGAAACATCAAAAAACTCGCAACTTATACTATAAAGGATTACCTCCTGACAACTCTTATAGGACTTCCGGGAACATTTTTGTATTCGGTATTTTATTATGAAGGTACAGATGTTCTTCCTGCCTCTTTGGCATTTATAATTAACTATCTGTGGCCTGTAATGAGTATAATATTTGCGGGAATTATTTTGAAAGAAAAAATAACTCTTCGTAAAATGATAGCCGTGACGCTTTCTTTTTGTGGTGTTGCCTTTGCTGTCAGGGGTGAATTATCAGTTATGAATCCCCGCACAATTAAAGGTGTTATCTTTTGCTTGCTTGGAGCGGTTTCCTACGGACTTTTTACAGCTTTAAATCAAAAAATAAATTATGATAAAACTTTATCCATTATGATAAACTATGTTGTTACATTTATTACCACAACATTTATTGTTACATTTAAAGGCGATTTGTTTGTTCCAAGCGTTACACAGCTTGCAGGTTTTGCATGGCTTGGTGTATTTACGCTGGCGACTGCTAATACCTTGTGGGTAACAGCACTGCAGGATGTGAAAAGAACTGCAAAGGTATCAAATCTGGCATACATAACACCTTTTGCATCGCTTATATGGACATCTGCAATACTTAAAGAGCATATCAGCTTGAATTTCTTTGTGGGTTTACTCTTTATTGTTGCGGGAATACTGTTTCAGTTTAAAAAATTAAACAAAGCTTAGTTATAATTTGTATTAACCTCTAAATAATATCCATCAGGAGAATACGTATGAACAAAGACAAATTATATATATCTACTATTGCGCAAGATGCTCATGCTTTGGCTCATAGATACGACCTTGGAATTGAAATAGCGTATTTTTGTACGGCTTGGAATATGATTCCAGATTAAAGCTTTGTTTGGATATTGGTCATGTTAATGCTTATTCCAAAATTCCCGTGGCGGATTGGGTAGAACATTGTGCGGGATTTATAAGCCACTTTCATATACACAACAATGACGGCTTATGTGATTCACATAGTCCGTTAGAGCAAGGGGATGATATCCCGATAAGCAGTGTAATTGAACTTGTAGAAAAATTATGTCCCTATGCAACATATACGCTTGAATTGATGGATGCAGAGGCGTCTGTCAGATGGATTGTTAATCTATAATATATCAAATTCTTTAATCAAATACGGTATACTCTTAAAAAGGAATAAAATTGTTGACAATTTATTCCTTATGTGATAAAGTATAATAAAGGTTGTACATACAATCTGAATTTTAAGTTGGCGATTTATATCGCACTAGGAGGTACGCAGTAATGCAAAAAGGAACAGTTAAATGGTTTAATGCAGAAAAGGGTTATGGATTTATTGAGTGTGAAGACGGCAGCGATGTTTTTGTTCACTTCTCAGCTATCAACATGGAAGGCTACAAGACACTTGCAGAAGGTGATGCTGTAGAATTTGATGTAATTGATGGTAATAAGGGTCCTCAGGCAGCTAATGTTGTTAAGGCGTAAGCGCTCTGGATTATTATATAAAATAAGTTAATTCTATTATGCGATTAAACGCCTCTCCTTACGGGGAGGCGTTTAAGGTTAATAAGGAGTAGTAGCTATGTCTGATTTCCGAAATGTTTCAGAATACATAGTGCCCGCCAATTTTAAAATGAGTAAAGGGCAGAAAAAAATAGTAGAATATATATCATACCATTATGACAGTGCCGCATTTATGACTGCTGCCAAGCTTGCCCAGGCGGTGGGAGTAAGTGAATCCACGGTTGTAAGGTTTGCATCAGAACTTGGCTACGATGGCTTTGGCGATTTCAAAAAGGCGCTTGGCGATATTGTAAAAAACAAGCTTACCTCTGTACAACGTATGGAAATAGCTTCCTCAAAAATAGGGGATGAGGACGTACTTAAAAATGTTGTTCTGACCGATATAGAAAAGCTAAAGCAAACCCTTGCTACAGTAAGTGCTCATGACTTTGAACGCGCTGTGGATTTGATAATGAACGCCAAAACCGTGTATATCCTTGGCGCAAGAACCTGTTTTTCACTTGCTTCGTTCCTTGAGGTATACCTTAATATGCTTCTTAAAAATGTAAAAGTAGTTACCGCCAATTCTGCAAGCGATGTTTTTGAGCAGATGTACCGTATAGGTAAAGACGATGTCCTTTTGGCAATAAGCTACCCAAGATATTCTCAGAGAACCTTAAACGGTGTAAAATTTGCATTTGAGCGAGGAGCAAATATTGTTGCAATTACAGACAGCCCCACATCGCCCATAGTGGCCAGCGCAGAGTGCTCTCTTATAGCTGGCTGTGATATGGGAAATATCGTAGATTCTCTTGTAGCTCCGCTTAGTCTTATAAATGCCCTTATAGTTGCCATAGTTATGCGCGACAAAGAGAGCGCAGCGGAAACCTTTGAATCTCTTGAAGATATCTGGGCTAAATACAACGCGTACAGAAACACAGACGAAAACTGATTTTGGAGGTTTTTATGCCAGTAGTAGTAATCGGCGGTGGTCCCGCGGGCATGATGGCGGCGGCAACTGCAGCATCGAGAGGCAAAAAAGTAGTTTTATTGGAAAAGAATGAAACACTTGGAAGAAAGCTTCTCATAACGGGCAAGGGCAGATGCAATATTACAAATAACTGCGATATAAGTGAATTCTTTGAAAACATACCTGTAAACAGCAGATTTCTTTACAGCGCTCTATATAGCTTTACAAATACCGACCTTTTAAATATGCTTCAAAAGGCAGGCTTGGTAACCAAGGTAGAACGCGGAGGAAGGGTTTTTCCTGTTTCGGATAAAGCCTCTGATGTTCTTACAGCCTTAAAACGTATTTTGAAAGCCTACAATGTCAAAGTGCTTAATGCGCAGGTAATTGATGTTCGCACTGCTTCCGATGCGTTGGAAGTAGTTTTGACAGACAATAGATTTATAAGATGTTCTTCTGTAATTGTAGCTACGGGAGGTCTTTCATATCCCCGAACAGGCTCTACGGGAGACGGTTACAGATTTGCAAAAAAACTCGGCCATACTGTTACTGACCTTAAAGGTTCTCTTGTACCGCTTGTAATCAAATCGCCATATGTGTCTGAACTTATGGGGTTGTCTCTTAAGAATGTGGTTGTGAGAGTCTATAAGGACGGCAGAGAAATATACTCAGACTTTGGTGAAATGCTTTTTACCCACTATGGCGTAAGCGGTCCTGTTATCTTAAGTGCAAGCTCTCACATGAGAGATTTTGCATCGCATAAATATGAGATTTGTCTCGATTTAAAGCCTGCACTTGACAGGGATGTACTCGATAAGCGTATTTTGCGTGATTTTGAAAAGTACAGGAATAAAAATTTTGCAAATTCTCTTGGAGAGCTTTTGCCCAAAAAGATGATTCCCGTTATAATAAAAATGAGTGGTATAAGCCCTGATAAAAAGGTAAACGAAATAACCCGTGAGGAAAGGAAAAACCTTGTTGATTCCCTGAAAGAGATGCGTTTTTCCGTAAACGGACTTCGTCCTGTAGAGGATGCCATAATAACCTCGGGCGGTGTAAATGTCAAGGAAATCAATCCTAAAACTATGGAATCAAAGCTATGCAAAGGGTTGTACTTTGCAGGAGAGGTTATAGATGTAGTCTTATACTGGCGGATTTAATCTGCAGATTGCTTTTTCTACAGGCTATCTTGCAGGAAATAATGCATAAAATATTCTTGTTATGTAAATTATGTTACTGGGTGATGTAATTTGCGTAACAAGAATTTTTTTTATTTTATTGCTATACCGTTCCTTGCTATCCTTTGTGTACAACTCTGCCTTGCAAACAGCTCAACAAGAGATGTTTTTACCAACATAGAAACTGTCGAAGGTGTTTCATATGATTATGTATCCGCAAGAAATAAGGTGTATGTTGAGCTTAAGCTTATATCGGGAATGCCGTCAAGTGATATAATAATTTTCTACAATACCCGAGAGGTCATTCGTTTTACCGAAAAGGCAGTTAGAATTCCCGTTGATTGTGACGGTACGTTTCAGATACAAAATAATACAGGCAAAGAGCTTATCATAGATGCAAAAAGCAAGAAAGCAGAAAGTGTGTCTGTGGTTTGTCACAATATTCCCGAGGGAATCACAACTTTCTGCTTTGTGGATATTTAAAGCAATTTGAGTATATTTTTTCTTTCTATCATTTCGTCTATTCTTTTTATGTATTCGGATACTTCCTTTACATTAAATATTCTGTCGATTTTCGAGCCGTCTACAATCTTGGTAGAAGCACCTGCACCAAGTGCAAATATTGTCTGCACTTCTTCCATGATGTATATGTTGTACAGGCATTCATGACCTTTGTCGCAGTAACCTACATTTTCTAAATTTCCGAGCATATTTTTCTGTCTGTACATGTAGTAAGGCGATTTATTTAATCTGCTCATGGTATCCGAAGCTGCAAGAAGCATATTGTTTACTGTCTTTGTTGCGCTTGGGGTATAGGTAGAATATCTCTCGTCAAGGTATGAACCACGTTTTATAGACATTGTATGTACAGTCACGCTCTGCGGATTAAGCTTTTCTATCTCCCTTAGGGTATGTTCAAAATCTGCTTCGTTTTCGTTCGGAAGACCTGCTATTATATCTGTATTTATATGACCGAAGCCATATTTAACAGCCATATCATATGTATCGATAATTTCTTTGGGTGTATGGCATCTTCCTATGATATCCAGAGTTTTTTGATTCATGGTCTGGGGATTGATGCTTATACGGGATATGCCGTAGTCACGAATGATTTTAAGCTTCTCGGCATTAATGGTATCCGGTCTTCCTGCTTCGAGAGTAAATTCTCTTGTTTTGGATAAGTCGAAGCTTTCGTAAACCCCTTTTAGCAATCTTTCGAGTTGTTTTTCGTTTAATGCAGTAGGAGTGCCGCCTCCTATATATACGGTGTCTATATTAAGACCACGCTCTTTTATAATATCCGCTGTAGCGGATATTTCTTTTAACAAAGCGTCCATATAAGGCTCGGTAAGCTTGTTTGAAAACTTAATAGATTGTGATGTAAACGAGCAATAAAGACATCTTGTGGGGCAAAATGGTATACCCACATATAAGCTTATTGAGTTCTCTGGCATGGTCTTTATAAGAAGTTTTTCCTTTTGTGCCACTTTAATTGCAAGCTCTGTCTTATCTGTGTTGCATTCGTATACACTTTCAAAACGATTTTTAATATCAGGTATTTGCATGCCTCTTTCGCTTAATTCCCGCACCATTTTACTTGGACGGATGCCAGTTATAAGCCCCCACGGAAGATTTGTGCCCAAAGCGGATTTGAATACTTCATTTATGGTTTTCTTTACATAAATCTTATTTTCACATTCTGCACAAAAACAGCTTTCATACTTTTTGCCGTCAAGCATCAATGCAGCCGTATACTTGTATTTGCCATTCGAATATATAACCTCGGATATAACATAATCCCCGTTTTCGGGGATTGTGTCTGTGAGTTCAATTTTAATTTTGGGAATGTGTGCGGTTATCATTTCACGAGATGCATATTCTTCGTTATGATTTTTAAGAATTAAATACATACTGAATTCCTCATACAAATGGATTGTTGTTTTTCTCAAATTCTATAGTGGTGCGGTTTCCGTGACCGGGGTATACAATGGTACTCTCGCTTAAGGTGTACAGTTTGCTTTGTATGGAGTGCCTTAGAATATTAAAGCTTCCGCCTGGAAAATCAGTTCTTCCTACAGAACACTCAAATAAAGTATCACCGCTGAAAAGTGTGTCTTCGTACAGAACACATATGCTTCCTCTTGTGTGCCCGGGTGTGTGTATAATCCTGATGCAGTCATTTCCAAAGGGGAGAGTCTGTCCGTCTTTGACGATGAGGTCTGCTTTTGTTACAGGTGAGTGGGAGCCGAAAGCTGCGCAAAGATTTGTATTGGAATCGTTTAGTGCTTTTGCGTCATCTTCATGTATTATAACAGGAACATCAAACCTCTCTTTGACCTTGTCAAGAGCACCAATATGGTCTACATGAGCATGCGTGAGAATGATGTATTTTAAATCGGCACCGCTGTCCTCAACCATTCTTACGGCAAGGGCGGGATTTGCACCGGGGTCTACTACAAACATCTCGTTTGTAGCTTCATCGGTAACCATATAAAAATTTGCACCAAGCTCACCTAAGGGAGCAGTTTTTATAGTCATATTTGTATACCTCAGTTATTTCTCGAAACTTCTACAATATCTTTGAGCCGTCCGAGCTTCTTTATAAGCACATTTAGCTGTTCGGTATTGGATACCTCTACGGAAACTTCCACAATACCAAGTCCTTCCTTTGTGGAGCGTGCGTTGAGCGTTCTTAAGGACACCTTGGTATCGTTTACGATATTTGCAACCTCAAGCACAAGTCCGTCTCTGTCGGCACATACAATCTTGATTTTGGAAAGGTAAGAGGTGCTTGCATTGTTTTCCCAGGACACATCTATAAGTCTGGCTCGCTCCTCCTCATTCTTGTGTATAGCAGCTATATTTATGCAGTCCTGACGGTGTATTGATACACCTCTGCCTCTTGTTATATAGCCTATTATCTTATCCCCGGGTACAGGGCTGCAGCATTGTGAATATCGTATAAGGCAGTTGTGTATGCCCTTAACAACAATTCCGTCGGAGGATGATTTCTTTGACTTAACGGGCGAATCCAAAGAAAGACTTACAGGAAGCAACTCATCCTTGGTATTGTTCTTTTTATATTCGTCTTTTAATTTGTTTATGACATTAGTTACAACAAGACCGCCGTAGCCTATATTTGCATACAAGTCGTCCTCACTTGCATATCCATAGCGCTTTACAAGCTTGGTTATATATTCGGGCGAAGCTAAATTCAATGAAGAAAGTCCCTGACGGCGAATTTCCTTGTCTATCATATCCTTGCCGAGCAGGATGTTTTCCTCTCGGTTTTCCTTTTTGAACCATGTGTTTATCTTGTTTCGTGCCTGACCTGTCTTTACAATCTTGAGCCAGTCCATGCTTGGTCCGTGTACTGAGGATGATGTTACTATTTCCACTATATCGCCGTTTTTGAGCTGATATTCAAGCGGAACGATTTTGCCGTTTACCTTGGCGCCCTGCATCCTGTAGCCTATGGCAGAGTGTATGCTAAACGCAAAGTCAATGGGTGTAGAACCCGCAGGGAAGGAGAGGACATCTCCTTTAGGTGAAAATACAAACACCTGATCTGTAAAAAGGTCTATGCGCAAGGTCTGCAGGAATTCCTCTTCGCTTTTGGCATCGCTTTGAACATCGAGTATTTGTCTTACCCATTGGAATTTTTGCTCTGTATCTATATCGTGTTTTTGCGGGTTTTCTTTGTACTTCCAATGCGCTGCGATACCGTTTTCGGCTACTTCGTGCATCTCCTTTGTGCGTATCTGTATTTCAAAGGGTCTGCCGTCCGTACCGATGACGGTGGTATGCAGGGACTGGTACATATTTGGCTTTGGCATTGCTATATAGTCCTTGAATCTGCCGGGCATGGGTTTGTACAGCTCATGTGCGGCACCAAGGGCAGCATAACAGTCGCTTACCGTTTCTGTAACAATTCTTACTGCAAAAAGGTCATATATCTGGTCAAGAGTTTTATTCTGGGTGTACATCTTTCTGTATATGCTGTAAAAGTGCTTGGGCCTGCCGTCTATAGTACATTTGATGTTAAGGGTTTCAAGCTTCTGCTTTAAATCAAACTTTATAATGTCGATGTACTTTTCGCGTTCCTGACGCTTTTGGTTAATTCCTTTTACTATTTCAAAGTATGCGATAGGGTCAAGGTATTTAAGTGATAAATCTTCAAGTTCCCACTTGATTTTATACATACCGAGTCTGTGGGCAAGAGGTGCAAATACGCTTAAAGTTTCGCGGGCTTTTTCCCTCTGCTTTTCCTCGCTCATGCTTATGAGTGTGCTCATATTGTGCATACGGTCTGCGAATTTTATTATTATAACTCGGATGTCGCTTGCCATGGCAAGAAACATTTTTCTGAGATTCTCCATATCTCTTTCTTCCTTGTTGGAGAATTCTATCTTTTCGAGTTTTGTAACACCGTCTACAAGCAAAGCCACCTGCTCACCAAAGAGTTTCTTTATATCCTCACTTGAATATTGCGTATCTTCAACTACATCATGGAGCAAAGCAGCGCATACGGAATCCACATCCATCTGCATTTCGGCAACAATAAGCGCTACTGCAAGGGGGTGGGTAATATAGGGCGTGCCGGAAATTCTCTTCTGGTCCTTGTGAGCCTCATATGCGAGATTGTATGCAGTGTGGATTTTTTCAATATTTGCTGATGGATTATTTAATTTTATAGTTTCTATAAGCTTTTCAAAAGTTTGCTTTGGCATATATATTCCTCCTTGGGCAACAATAACTATGCCTTGTATTTTCTGTATGTTTCAGAGATGGTAAGGTCATTTTTACAGTCAAAATTAATTCCTTTTGTTATTGTGTATTCATCATCAGTTGAAACAACATCCAGAATATTAAGTTCCTCAAAAACCCTGAGGGCAGTTTCAACCTTGGGGTTGATAAACTTTAGTTTTAGGTATCTGTCCGCTTTAACAAAGTCATGTTTCCGGAATGTGTTGCATCCTGAATATATCTTGCTTCTTATATCAACAAATATGTTTTTCAGTTCATCATATGTGAGATTTTTGGATAAGGGAGAAAATTTTATATCGCGTATTATAAATTGCGGACGCACTGTGCCTCTAAATGAATTGATGCCCAGGTTTCCCACAACGGATATATAGTCGCCTACACAAAAATCCTTGATTGCTTCCGACATGGAAAATGCGGGAAATTCGCGTTTTGTGCCGTTTTGGGATACAGTAATAAAAGCGTGCTTTTTGTTTTGCGTATATCTGATATCTTCTATACGAACATCCTTCACGCAGAATACAGGTGTGCGGTTTTCTATTCCGTACGGCTCAAGTACGGAGAGGGACTGTACATTGGCAAGCACAATATCCGACAGGGATATAACGCAGTCTACCTCTATAGAGGGAGTGCGCACCTCCTCTGTAAGAAGCGGTGCCATGTAAGAATCAATTTTTTTATAGAATTCTTCTGCACTGTCGGGCTTTAGTGTAAAACCTGCAGCAAGCTCATGACCGCCAAATCTTATCAATTCTTCCGAACAAGCGGTAAGAGCATCAAAAAGGTTTATTCCCTTTATACTTCTGCCGGAAGCTTTGCCTGTACCATCGGGATTTATGCTTACTACGGCACTTGGTTTGTAGTACTTTTCTGTAATCTTTGAGGACACAATACCTATTATTCCGTGCGCCCAGTTCTCTTTTGCCACAAGAATGAAATTTTTGCCTGAGAGCTTGTCTCTTTCTATGATTTCAATACATTCGTCAAATATTTTCTGCTCCGTTGTTTGTCTTAATTTATTGCAGTTGTCAAGCTCTTCTGCAAGAGAAAGGGCAGTCTTGTCGTTTGCTTCCAGAAGAAGCTTTACAGAATTCTGCGCATTTTGCATTCTTCCTGCGGCATTAAGCCTTGGAGCAATGGCAAAGCTTATATCGGCAGAGGTTATCTCGTCCTGCTTTATTCCAGCAACAGTCATTACTGCCTTTATGCCGGAATTATCTGTGATTTTAAGCTTTTCAAGACCTTTGGAAACTATATAACGGTTTTCATCGCGCAGGGGCACCATATCCGCTACAGTTCCTATTGCAACTATATCGCAATATCTGTAAAATATGTCTTTGTCCATACCTGAATGTGCATATATCAGCTTAAAGGCAACACCTACACCTGCAAGTGCATCAAAAGGATAGGAGGCACTTGTGATTTTAGGATTGATTACTGACACAGCCTCCGGAAGAGTTTCCTTTAGGGCATGGTGGTCGGTTATTATTACATCTATCCCTTGCTCTTTTGCATATGCTACTTCCTGTGTGGCGGTAATGCCTACATCCACAGTTATTATAAGTGTAATGTGTTGCTTTTTTAATGTATCAATTGCGCCGCAGTTCATACCGTAGCCCTCTTGTATTCTGTCGGGTATATAGTATATTACATCAGCACCAAGCGATTTTAGATAATCAAAAAGAATATAGGTTGCACTAATGCCGTCGACATCATAGTCGCCGTATACGGCAATTTTTTCCTTGTTTTTAAGCGCAATATTAATTCTGTCTACAGCCTTTTTCATATCGCTTAGCAGAAAGGGATTGTATAAAAGGCTCTCATCTGCAGACAAAAAACTTTTTGCATCATCAAAGCTGAATCCTCTTGCACAGAGTATATTTGCCACAAGAGGTGAAACATTAAGATTTTCTGATATACGCAGTGCTTCTGTATTGTCTATATTTGGCATAAGCCATTTTTTTGAGTTATACAAAGTTCACACCACGCTTAAAGTTTTTATTCTGTCATTATAACATTTCTGTACATAAAGTGCAAGCTATAATTACACAATAAGAATAAAATGTAAATTTTTCCATTTGTTCTTGTAAACTGTTGCAAACTGTGTTACAATATATACCAAGAATTTTCTTTTTAGGGGTGCAACACATGTCAAAACCATTTGGATATAAAATTGCTGTTGCACTTACTACGGTACTGCAGGCAGGGATATCCGCAGTCGTGCCTGTAGGCATATGTATATTGGGGGCGAGATTTCTTGTGGATAAATTTTCTCTCCCGGAATACACTACACTTATTGGAATAATTCTGGGGGTGCTGTCGGGTTTTTACAGTATGATAAAATATATTTACTCAGCAATCAAAGCTACAGATAGCAGAAAATAAGTAAAGGAAGATTATTATGTTTTTGAAGCAATCATCTAAACAAACACTCAAAATACTCATAGGCTCAGTTATACTGGCAGGCATTATGATAGCGGTGTTTGCACTTTTGGGGTATTTTTCGCTTAGTGTTGTCTCGGGTGCTGCTTTGGGAATTGTAACTGCTGTTTTAAATTTCTTTCTTCTGGCACTTACACTTGAATATGCTCTTGGCAAAGGTGCTGGTAAGGCTCAGGGTATTATGGGACTTTCCTACACTGTAAGAATCGTTGTAATAGCGGTGATTGTTGTTTTTGCTATCAAAGCACCTTATATAAACTATGTAGCTACCGCAATTCCTCTGGTGTTTCCGAGGATTGTGATATATGCCCTCAATTTCTTAGACAAGGATAAAAAGGAGGAGGTCGGCAGTGAACGGACCGCAGATACTATTTAGAATACCCATATTTGGCGGGATACCTGTCACGGAGACTATCGTAAACATGTGGGTTATAATGGCAATCATTGCAATTATATCTATTTGGCTTGGAGCAGGGCTTAAACTAAGACCCGAGAGCAAAAAGCAAATTGTTGCAGAAAAGCTTGTTTCCATGCTTTATAAATTAGTTTCCGACACTATGGGCGAAAAGAATATAAAATACGCGCCGTATATAGGGACACTTTTTACACTGTCTATTTGCGGAAGCGTGTCCAGTCTTTTTGGTGTCCGTCCGTATACGGCAGACCTTAGTGTTACGCTTGGATGGGCGCTTGTTACCTTTATGATGGTACAGCTTACATCCATAAAAACAAACGGAATTCTTGGATGGCTTGGAGGTTTTGTTAAACCCATACCGCTTCTTTTACCTCTTAACATAGTAAGTGAGGTTGCAAACCCGATTTCAATTTCGTTCCGTCATTTTGGAAACATCGCGGCAGGTATGGTAATAACCTCATTGTTATACGGAGCGCTTGCATCGCTGAGTGCCGTAGTACTTCAGTTTATACCAAATGCCTTTATAAACTCCATACCAATATTTCAGCTTGGTTTACCTGCAATTTTGTCGGTATATTTTGATTTGTTTTCGAGTTTTCTGCAAGCATACATTATTGTAATGCTTACAATGGTTTTCGTATCAGGAGCCTCAGAGGCTTAAATATAAAAAAGTATTAATTTCAAGGAGGAATTTATTATGTTAGAAAGAGCAATTGTTTTAGCAGCATCCGCAGTAGGCGCAGGCCTTGCCATGATAGCAGGTATAGGTCCCGGTATTGGTCAGGGTTATGCAGCGGGTAAGGCGGCAGAAGCCGTAGGAAGACAGCCCGAAGCAAAAGGTGATATTACATCCACAATGCTTTTCGGTTGTGCAGTAGCAGAATCCACAGGTATTTACGGTTTGGTTGTTGCGCTTATTCTTCTCTTTGCAAATCCCCTTATAAATCTTTTGTAATTTTCTAAGAAAGGCGTAGTACAAATGGAAGAATTTTTGGCTTTTGTAACTATAGATGTATGGACGCTCATTTTTACATGGGGTAACCTTATAATACTTTTTCTTCTTATGAAAAAGTTTTTGTTTAAGCCCGTAAAAAACATGATTGATGCGCGCGAAGAGGAAATAAACTCCAAGCTTGACAGTGCGGATGAGAGTGTAAAAACTGCTAACCAAATGAAAGCAGAGTATGAAAATCTTCTTTCAGGTGCCAGGTCGGAGGCTGACGAAATTGTTAAGACCGCCACAAAAAAGGCGATGCTGAAGGAAGAGGAAATCCTTTCCGAGGCGCACGACAAGGCGCGAGGCATAATGGAACGCGCGCAGGCAAAAATCGAGCTTGACAAAAAGAAGATGGCAAACGATGTTAAAAACGATGTGGCTTCCATGGCGATATCTATAGCATCCAAGATAATCGAAAAGGATTTGTCGGAAAAGGACAATGAAGCTATAATAGAAAAATTCATAAACGAAATAGGTGATGATAAATGAGCGAATTAGTAGTAGGCTATGCCAAGGCGCTTTATTCACTTGCAACGGATATGAAAACAGAAGATAAAATCCTTTCCCAAATGAAAGAAATTTCAGATTCGTTAAAGGAAAACCCTGATTTTATCAAACTTCTTAATTCGCCTGCTCTAACTCTCGAAGAGAGGCACAGGGCAGCAGAAAATGCCTTTGATGGTGCCGAAGAAATCCTTATTAATTTCATAAAGCTTCTTACAGAGGGCAGACTTATGCACCTTTTTCAAAAATGTGAGAGAAGCTTTGAAAATGAATACAACATAAGTCACAATATTGAGGTTGTTACCGTAGAGAGTGCTTATGAGCTTAATGACAGTCAAACGGCAGCACTAAAGAGCAAGCTTGAAGATATGACAGGAAAAAAGATTAAAATCAAATCCCTGCTTCGTCCCGAGCTTCTTGGCGGAATTGTTGTAAAAATGCGCGGTATTCAATATGATGGCAGTATATCCAAAAAACTGGATGATATATTTGGCGATATACACAATGTAATAGTATAGGTGATAGCATATGGAACTTAAATCAGCTGATATCAGCAAAATAATAAAAGACAGAATAAAAAACTACAACACTAAAATATCACAGGACGAAACAGGATATGTCATACAGATAGGTGATGGTATATCCAAGGTACACGGTCTCGACAACTGTATGGCAAACGAACTTGTTAAGTTTTCAAACGGCTCATACGGCATGGCACTTAACTTGGAGGAGACCTCTGTGAGCGTTGTTATGCTTGGTACAGACGCAGGGATAAAGGAGGGCGACATTGTTACAAGAACAGGCAGTGTTGTTTCTGTTCCCGTAGGAGATGCACTCATAGGCAGAGTAGTTAACGCAATTGGCGAGCCTATAGATGGTCTTGGTCCTATAGATACAGGCGAGGTGCGTCCTATAGAATCAAGTGCTCCCGGAATTATAGAAAGAAAGTCTGTTAATGTACCTCTTCAGACAGGTATCAAAACAATAGACTCCATGATTCCTATAGGCAGAGGTCAGCGTGAGCTTATTATAGGCGACAGACAAACAGGTAAAACCGTAATTGCCCTCGATACCATAATAAATCAAAAGGGTAAGGATGTAATCTGTATATATGTTGCTATAGGACAGAAGCGTTCTACCGTTGCTCAAACTGTTGAGACACTTAAAAAATCAGGGGCAATGGATTATACAATGGTTGTTTCCGCTACGGCATCTGAAATGGCGCCACTTCAGTATATTGCGCCTTATTCTGGCTGTGCAATGGGTGAGCACTTCATGTCTCAGGGCAAGGATGTACTGATTGTATATGACGACCTCTCCAAGCACGCTGTGGCATACAGAGCGCTTTCACTTCTTATAAGGCGTCCTCCGGGCAGAGAGGCATATCCCGGTGATGTTTTCTATCTTCATTCAAGACTTTTGGAAAGAGCTGCAAACATCGCACCCGAATACGGCGGCGGTTCTCTTACTGCTCTTCCTATAATCGAAACGCAGGCAGGCGATGTGTCTGCATATATACCTACAAATGTTATATCCATTACCGACGGTCAGATATTTTTGGAAACCGAGCTTTTCCACAGCGGTGTAATGCCCGCTGTAAACCCCGGTATTTCCGTTTCCCGTGTTGGCGGTAATGCACAGATTAAGGCTATGAAAAAGGTATCGGGCAGACTTAAGCTTTTGTATTCGCAGTTTAGAGAGCTTCAGTCTTTTGCACAGTTTGGCTCCGACCTTGATGAAGATACAAAGAAAAGACTTCGTCAGGGCGAAAGAATAGTGGAAGTCTTAAAACAGGGAAGAAATACTCCTGTAGATGTAGAAAAGCAGGTTGCTATAATTTATGCAGTGACAAACGATTTGCTTGAGGAAATAGATGTTGATAAAATCCGTGACTTTGAAAGCGGACTTTACGAATTTCTTTCTGTTTCCAGAAGTGAAATCCTTGATGAAATTAAAGCAAAGGGTGACCTTAGTTCTGATACTGAGGATAAGCTTAAAAATGCAATTCTGGAGTATAAGGACAGGTTTTTAAACGGCAGATAGGCGGTGAAATAGATGCCATCCTCAATGAAGGATATCAAAAACAGAATTAAAAGCATTGAGGGAACAATGCAGATAACAAAAGCAATGGAGCTTGTTGCCGCATCCAAACTTCGCAAGGCAAGGCAGAGGATAGAGGTTTCCAGACCGTATTATGAGTTTTTGAGACAGGCGATAGATTCGTTGGATGTATCAAAAAACACTGCATCATCTGTGTTTTTTGACAATACCAAAAACGGAAAGCCTTGCTATATACTTATTGCAGGCGACAGAGGTCTTGCGGGCGGTTATAATTCCAATCTTTTTAAAAAATTTTTCGGAGACACCAAGGATGCGGATGTATGTGTTGTTCCTGTAGGGAAAAAAGCTTATGAATTCTGCAAAAGAAATAACTATGAAATCATATATGACAGCTTTGGCACTGCAGAGGATGTTTCTATAGGAGATTGCTATGCTCTGGGAGATATCCTGTGCGAAAAATACAAAGATGGATATCTTAGCTCAATATATATCTGCTATACCGAAATGGTGTCTGTAATGTCGCAGATTCCCAGCACACGCAAGCTTCTTCCATTTGATTTGAAACAAAATAACTCCGTGCGTACGGTTGCAATATATGAGCCATCGGCAGACAGCGTGTTTGAACGCATAGCAGAGAGCTTTGTTTCAGGCTCATTCTATGGTGCACTTTGCGAGTCGCAGGCTTCGGAGTTTGCATCTCGCAGAATGGCTATGGATAGTGCCAGCAAGAATGCAGGCGAAATGATAGATACTCTTACACTAAATTACAACAGAGCAAGACAGGCTGCTATTACGCAGGAAATAACGGAAATTGTCTCGGGCGCAGAGGCTCTGTGATAATTCTCGTGCGGAAAGGATAATAAAATGGGTAAAAATATAGGTAAGGTCATACAAGTTATAGGCCCTGTGCTTGATATTAAATTCGATAGCGGTATGCTTCCTAATTTGTTAAATGCTATAGAAATTGAGCATGACAAGGGCAAAATTGTTTGTGAGGTAGCAAACCATATAGGAGACGATGTGGCAAGATGTATTGCCATGAATTCCACAGACGGTCTTGTAAGGGGTGTAGATGCCGTAGATACGGGCGAGCCCATCAAGGTGCCCGTGGGTCCCGAAACACTTGGAAGAATATTTAATCTTTTGGGAGACCCCGTTGACAATCTTCCTGCTCCCGAAAGTGAGGAAAAGTGGTCTATCCACAGAGATGCACCATCTTACGATGAGCAGGACAGTACAACCGAAATACTGGAAACAGGTATCAAAGTAGTAGACCTTATAGCACCTTATGCTAAGGGTGGTAAGATAGGTCTATTCGGCGGTGCAGGTGTAGGAAAGACAGTTCTTATTATGGAACTTATAAATAATGTCGCAAAGCAGCACGGCGGTATATCCGTATTCTCAGGTGTAGGAGAGAGAACCCGTGAGGGTAATGACCTCTACAATGAAATGAAGGAGTCGGGCGTGTTAAATAAAACAGCGCTTGTTTACGGACAGATGAATGAGCCGCCCGGTGCAAGAATGAGAGTTGCTCTTTCAGGTCTTACAATGGCGGAATATTTCCGTGACAAAGAAAATCAGGATGTGCTTCTTTTTATAGACAATATCTTCAGATTTACACAGGCGGGAAGTGAGGTATCTGCACTTTTGGGTCGTATGCCCTCTGCAGTTGGATATCAGCCTACACTTGCAACGGAAATGGGTGCCCTGCAGGAGAGAATCACCTCTACCAAAAAAGGCTCAATAACCTCGGTACAGGCAGTTTATGTGCCTGCCGATGACCTTACTGACCCTGCACCTGCCACTACATTTGCGCATCTTGATGCTACCACAGTTCTTTCCAGACAGATAGCATCTCTTGGTATATATCCTGCGGTTGACCCTCTTGATTCAACCTCAAGAATATTAACACCCGATATTGTTGGCATTGAGCACTATGAGGTAGCAAAGGAAGTACAGAGAATACTTCAGCGATACAAAGAACTTCAGGATATCATAGCTATTATGGGTATGGATGAGCTTTCCGAGGAGGATAAGCTTCTTGTTAATCGTGCGCGTAAGATTCAGAGATTCCTTTCGCAGCCATTCTCTGTTGCCGAACAGTTTACAGGCATGGAGGGTAAGTATGTACCTCTTAAAGAAACAGTACGGGGATTCAAGGAAATCATAGAGGGCTTACATGACGATATACCCGAGTCTGCATTCCTCTTTGCAGGTACTATAGACGAGGTTGTGGAAAAATACAAAAAGGGGGAATAATCAGTGAGGGAATTTAACCTTCAGATATTCACTCCCGACGGTGTGGCATATGATGATACCGCAGAAAGCATAGTTGTAAGAACTTCAAGCGGAGATGTGTGCATACTTTTCGGACATATAGATTACGCCTCAACCATAGATTTTGGCAGAGTAAAAATACGCAAAAACGGAGAGGAAAAGTACGCAGCATGCATGGGTGGAATTCTCATGGTTTCAAAGGGTGATGTACGCATAGTTGCCACTACCTTTGAGTATTCTGATAAAATTGACCAAAATCGTGCTCTTGCCGCCAAGGAAAAGGCGGAGAGCATTATAGAGAAATCTTCGGACAACAAAGAGATCGCACTTGCCGAAATCAAGCTAAAGCGTGCGTTAAATCGTCTGAGTGTTGCAAATATAAAATAACAGAACAGGGCACATTAGCTGTGCCCTGTATTCAAAAGCGGAGGAAAAGTTATGAAAAAGGCAACTTCTTTTTTTATGATTGTACTTACTGTTGTTTTTATCCTTGGCGGTTGCCAGAGCAAGAAAGCATCCAAGGTGTTAGAAGAGCCTAAAATAAAGAAAGAGAAAAAGTCACAAGAAATAAGCTTCCCAAAAGAATTTGCAGGTGAATATTGGTTTTCATCCGGTGCAGGTGCATGGCGTACATATCTTGTATTAAAGGATGACGGCACTTTTACAGGAGAGCATACCGACACAAACATGGGAGAATCCGGTGACGGATACGAAGCCACACAGTATATCTGTAATTTCGAGGGTGAATTTAAGATTGTGGAAGAGAATGACGGTGTATACACCGCACAGCTTACAAAGCTTTCGAGCGAAAAAGAAATAAATGAAGAATGGATTAAAGACGATGTGCGTTATGTTGCATCTACTCCTTATGGCATAGATGGAGGAAGCGAGTTTATATTGTATCCTCCAAGCACACCTACAGAGGAACTTAGCGAAGAGCTTTTGTCATGGTGGCCAAAGAGATTTGAAACCGTACAGCCCGACACGCTTACACAATATGCAATATATAATGTTACAACGGGCGAAGGCTTTTTTGCAGATTAATTATATTTAACTTCAAGGAGAGTGTTTTAGATGGCAAAGGGAAAGATATCGGTACATACCGAAAATTTACTTCCAATTATTAAAAAATGGCTTTATTCAGACAGTGATATATTCTTAAGAGAGTTGGTTTCAAATGCACAGGATGCCATAATGAAACTCAAAAAGCTTGTCTCACTCGGAGAATACAACTGCGATGATAGATTTGAAATTCATGTTGAAGCCGATGAAGAAAAGGGAACTATTTCCATTTCGGACAACGGCATAGGTATGACACAGGACGAAGTGGAAAAGTATATAAATCAGGTAGCTTTCTCGGGTGCTGAGGAATTCATTAAGAAATATGAGGACAGCAAGGATGAAAAAAATCAGATTATAGGACACTTTGGTCTTGGTTTCTATAGTGCATTCATGGCGGCAACCGAGGTTGAAATAGATACCTTGTCCTATGCGGATGGCGCCAAGGCGGTGCATTGGGTTTCCGACGGAGGCACGGAATTTGAGATTTCCGAGGGAAGCCGCACAGGAAGGGGTACAACTGTTACCTTGCATATTTCTGAAGATTTCAAAGAGTTTTTAAAGGCGTACAAGCTTAGAGAAACACTCAATAAATATTGCGGCTTCCTGCCTGTGGAGATATATCTTGACGACAAGAGCGAAACCGAGGATAAGAAACCTATAAATGATATAAATCCTCTTTGGCTGAAGAAACCGTCTGAGTGTACCTGTGAGGAATATATTGAATTCTATCATAAAGTGTTTTTTGATTTTAATGAGCCGCTTTTCTGGATACATCTCAATGTGGATTTTCCGTTCAATTTAAAAGGTATTTTGTATTTCCCAAGACTCAATCATGAATATCAGAGCCTGGAAGGTCAGATTAAGCTCTATAACAATCAAGTATTTATTGCCGATAACATCAAAGAGGTAATACCTGAGTATCTTTTGCTTTTAAAGGGTGTAATAGACTGCCCCGATTTACCTCTTAATGTTTCGAGAAGTTTCCTTCAGAATGACGGCTATGTTTCCAAGGTTTCTAATCATATTACAAAGAAAGTAGCAGATAAGCTTAACGGATTATATAAAACTGAGAAAGAAAACTATGAGAAATACTGGGACGATATAAATCCTTTTATCAAGTACGGATGTATGCGTGACGATAAATTCTTTGATAAGGTTAAGGATATAATCGTATTCAAAAAGCTCGACGACAGCTATGTGTCTTTAAAGGAACTGTCCGAGGGTGAAACCAAGGAAGTTTTCTATGTTACGGATACCGCATCACAGAGCCAGTATATCGAGCTTCTCTCTACCGAGGGTATAGAGCCTGTACTATTGAATAATGTGATTGACAACCACTTTTCGAGCTTCCTTGAATACAAGATTACAGACATTTCATTTAAGAGGGTAGATTCATACATTACGGATTCTCTTAAAAAGGATGAAGATTCCAAGGGTGAGGATACAATTAAAATCAAGGATATTTTTGCAAAATTCCTAAGTTCAGATAAAATCGTTGTAGAAAACTTAAAATCCGATAAGATATCTGCAATGTTTGTCATAAGCGAAGAAGCACGCAGAATGGAAGAAATGCAAAAACTCTACGGCGGCATGAATATATCCGAGATGCCAAAGCCCGAAGAGACATTCGTGATAAACGCAAACAGCTCTCTTGTAAAGAAGATTTCGCAAATAACCGATGATAAGATAAGGGATTTGGTTTGCCTTAATGTCATAGATATGGCAAAGCTGTCGCACAACACTTTAAACGGGCAGGAACGCGATGAATTTATAGAAAGAAATGCTGAAATCATGAATATGATAATGGGTTAAAGTGAAAACAAGCTGTTTCTCTGTGAAATAGCTTGTTTTTTTTAAAATAAGTATTGACAAAGTGCGGCTTATTTGCTATAATATTAACTCGTAAGGACAATATTTGTTTGCGGGAGTGGCTCAGTGGTAGAGCGTCACCTTGCCAAGGTGAACGTCGCGAGTTCGAATCTCGTCTTCCGCTCCAGAAAAAGCATGCTGAATTTTTCAGTATGCTTTTTCAATTAAATCTGTATTTTGTCGGAATTCCTATTGACAAATTTCCCAAAAAGTGTATAATATAATTGTCCTTGCAACTGACGGAACATAGATAACTATGAGGGAGCAAGGTCATGTTAAATGCCGACCGTCTGGGCTCCTGTATTTTGAGGAGCCTTTTATTTTTTGTAAGGAGGAAAAACTATGACATATCACAGAGGTTTTAAAGAGGGAAACTGGAACACAGCAATAGATGTTGCTGATTTTATAAAGCTTAATTACACATACTATGCGGGAAATTCCGATTTCCTTGCAGGTACTACCGAAAGAACAGATAAGGTAAAAGCGAGGGTAGAAGAACTCCTCGTCGAAGAAAACAAAAACGGCGGTGTACTGGAGGTGGATACAAATGTTGTATCCTCCATACTTTCGCATGCTCCAGGCTACATTATAGAGGGTGAGGATATCATTTTGGGTCTTCAGACAGACAAACCCTTAAAGCGTGCCGTAAATCCATTTTCGGGCTATCGAAATACAGTACAGGCCTGCGAAGCATACGGCTATGAGATAGGTGACAATGTCAAGGATGAGTTCAAATACAGAACAACACACAATACAGGTGTTTTCAGAGTATATACAGATACAATGAGAAAGGCGAGACATGCGGGTATATTAACAGGTCTTCCCGATGCTTATTCCAGAGGCAGAATCATAGGAGACTACCGCCGAATTGCTCTTTACGGTATGGATTATCTTATTAAGCAGAGAAAACTCGACAAACAGAGAATAAGCGAGCGCCTCATGACAGCAGAAAACATTCAGCTTCTGGAAGATATACAAAAGCAGCTTGAATTTATGACACAGCTTATTACCATGGCGGAACAGTACGGATGCGATATTTCCCGTCCTGCCAACAATGCAAAAGAGGCTATACAATGGCTCTATTTTGGATATTTGGGCGCTGTAAAGGAGCAGAACGGTGCAGCAAACAGTATTGGTAGAATTTCTTCTTTCATAGATATCTACATAGAAAGAGACTTAAAAGAGGGTACACTGGATGAACTGGGTGCTCAGGAATTAATAGATGACCTTGTTCTTAAAATGCGTCTTGTAAGACATTTGAGAACTCCTGAATACAACGACCTTTTTGCAGGAGATCCTGTGTGGGTTACCTGCTCGCTTGCAGGGGCTACCACAGAGGGTGTGCCTATGGTTACAAAGACCTGCTACAGATTCCTGCAGACTCTCTACAACCTCGGACCAAGTGCAGAACCCAATATTACAGTTTTATGGTCTCAAACGCTTCCCGAAGCATTCAAAGAATTTTGTGCGAAGGTTTCAATAGACACCGACTCTATCCAGTACGAAAATGATGATGTTATGCGCACTGATTTTGGCGATGACTATGCCATAGCTTGCTGTGTATCTGCTATGAAAACAGGTAAGCAGATGCAGTTCTTCGGTGCAAGGTGCAACCTTGCAAAAGTACTCTTGCTTTCGTTAAATGGCGGTAAGGACGAGGTGTACGGCGAACAGATTGCTCCGGAAGGCAGAGTATTTGACGAGAGTGTTCTGAATTACAATAGTGTAATGGAAGCATTCAAAAGCTATGCTTCATGGATGGCAAAGCTCTATGTGAATACAATGAATATCATCCATTACATGCACGACAGATATGCCTACGAGAGACTCATGATGTCACTTCATGATGTAGAGCCGGAAAGACTAATGGCATTTGGCATAAGCGGTCTTAGTGTCCTTGTAGACAGTCTTAGCGCCATAAAATATGCCAAGGTTACACCGATAAAAGACGAAAGAGGAATCATAACAGACTTTAAGTGTGAGGGCGAATTCCCCAAATACGGAAATGACGATAACCGCGTGGATGAGATTGCAAAATGGGTAACAGAATTTTTCTATACCGAGCTTTGCAAAACACCCACATACAGAAATGCTATCCACACATTATCCATACTCACTATTACATCAAATGTAGTTTATGGCAAAAAGACAGGCGCTACTCCCGATGGCAGAAAGAAAGGCGAGCCTTTCGCTCCCGGTGCAAACCCCATGCACGGACGTGACTGCGAGGGTGCACTTGCATCACTTAATTCCGTTGCCAAGATAGATTATGCCTGCTGCAGAGATGGTATTTCCAATACATTCTCCATTACACCTGATTCTCTGGGTGTGGACGATGAAGACAGAACAAAGAAGCTTGTGGCTATCCTTGACGGTTATTTTGTTCAAAAAGCTCACCATCTTAATGTGAATGTATTAAACAGACAAAAACTCATAGATGCCATGAATGATCCTACACTTTATCCGTCTCTTACCATACGTGTAAGCGGATATGCTGTAAACTTCAATAAGCTTACAAAGGATAAGCAGTTGGAGGTTATTTCCAGAACATTCCACGAAAAAATGTAGGGGAGATATTTATGACGGGATATGTTCATTCTTTCGAAAGTCTTGCTGCTGTAGACGGCGAGGGCTTAAGGTGTGCTGTTTTTCTTTCGGGTTGTCCCATGAGGTGCGTTTGTTGCCACAATCCTGATACATGGCTTTTAAAAAACGGCATCGAAACCTCACCCGAAGATATGGCTGCCAAAATAGAAAGATACAAACCGTATTTTGGAATTGATGGTGGAGTTACTTTCAGCGGGGGAGAGCCATTGTGTCAGGCGGAGTTTATAAACGAAACCTCAGAGATACTTAGGTGTAAGGGCATAACCTACGCTGTAGATACTTCCGGCTCAGTCGAGCTTACTTCTCCTGTGAAGACTGCACTGGAAAATGCAAAATTTGTCATTCTTGATTTGAAATTTTGGGACGAGGATTCGTATGTTAAATATACCGCACATTCTATGAAAAACACTCTCCTTACTCTTGACTACCTCGAAAGTATAGGCAAGAGGGTGTGGATACGTACAGTAATTATCCCCGGAATAAATGACACCAAAGAACATATGGATAAATATCTTATTCATTTAAGAGATAAGACTTGTGTAGAAAAATACGAGCTTTTGGCGTTTCATACAATGGGATTTTTCAAATATGACAAATTAAGCATACAAAATCCGCTTGAAAACACCGAGCCGCTATCTCAAAACATCAGAAATGAATTGCAGAAATACATAAATGATGTTTTCTTGTAAAAATATTTCTAAAATTATTGACTTTACAAAAAAATTTTGTTACTATTAAGGAAATAGTTCAATTTTAGGTTATATAGGAGCGAAATTATGATTACCAGAGAAGTTACCGTACTTAACGAAGTGGGTCTTCATGCAAGACCTGCCACATTCTTTATACAAAAAGCAAATGAATTTAAATCTTTCATTACCGTTGCCAAGGATGAACGCAAGGTAAATGCAAAGAGCCTTCTTGGAGTTCTCTCTCTGGGAATTATCAAAGGCACCAAGATTATAATTACTGCGGACGGTACTGATGAAAGCGAAGCTATTGATGAACTGGAAGCTCTTATTATGTCGAATTTTGCAGATATAGAATAGTATTGTTACATAGCCTCCGCATGAATATGTGGGGGCTATATTATATTTGTATATAGGTGATATATGAATAGCGAAATCAACGAAAAATTAAAAACTCTTCCCGACAAAAGCGGAGTATATATTATGAAATCCGCCTCGGGCGAGATAATATATGTAGGCAAGGCAAAAAATTTAAAAAACAGAGTTCGCTCGTATTTTAAATCGTATAATCATCCGCCAAAGGTCAGCTCGATGATTGCAAATGTAGATAGTTTTGAGTATATTATGACCGACAGCGAGCTTGAGGCTCTTGTACTTGAAAACAATCTTATAAAAGAGAATATGCCAAAGTACAATATTCTTTTAAAGGACGATAAAACATATCCTTTTTTAAAGATTACGGTAAAGGAATTATATCCCAGAATTTTTCTTACAAGAAAGATTACAAAAGACGGCGCTTTATATTTCGGACCATATCAGAATTCTGCAGACCTCAAGCAGCTTATTGCTCTTGTTAAGGAAATCTTTTGTTTAAGACATTGTTCTACCGAATTTTTGGAGGGTTTTAGTCCAAAAAGACCATGTCTCTATTATCAGCTCGGACAGTGCAAGGGTGTATGCAGTGCAAATATAACACCGCAGGAATACGGTGTGTTAATTGATAAAGCCATAGATTTTATAAATGGAAACACATCTGAAGCAGAAGAGACACTTAGTATGCAGATGAAAAACGCTGCAGATGAACTTGACTTTGAAAAGGCTGCACTTTGCCGTGACAAGCTAAATGCAATAAATTCATTAAGACAAAAACAAAAAATTACCAATCCCAAAGGGGACGACACAGATGCTATAGCTATTTATAATGCAAACGGTACCTCGTGTATACAGGTGTTTTTTATACGAAACGGCAATATCATTGGTAAGGAGCACTATTTTGTTTTGGATACCGACGGAATTTTTGAAAGTGAAATACTTTCAGAGTTTTTGAGGGATTATTATTCGGATTCTACCTTTATCCCGGGAAAGCTTCTTGTTCAATATGAGGTTGAAGATGCCGAAATCCTTGAAAAATTCATTTCTGACAAAGCCGGAAAATCTGTTAAAATAAAGACACCTAAGATAGGCGCAAATGCAGCTCTTATGAGAATGATAGCCGCCAATGCCAAAAAGGACCATAGTGAGCGAGAGCTAAAAATCATGCGTGACATTTCATTTAAGAACACCGCACTTACAGAGCTTACTGAGCTTATGGGACTTGAAAAGCCACCGATGTACATCGAAGCGTACGATGTTTCAAATTTAGGGCCGTCCACTTCTGTAGCATCCATGGTAGTATATAAAAACGGCAGACCCTGTACAAAAAAATATAAGAATTTCCGTATGAAGACTGTATCGGGACAGGATGACTATGCTTCAATGAAAGAGGCGATAACACGGCGACTTACCCGTGCCAAATCCGAAATGCTGCTTATAGAAGAAGGAAAACTTGAAGAATCAGATGCATCATTTTTACCGCTGCCTGATATCATACTGGCAGACGGAGGTGAGGGGCACCGCAATGTAGCACTTGAGGCAGTCGGGGACTTCGATATACCTGTTTTTGGAATAGTAAAGGACTCCAATCATCAGACAAGGGCGATTGTTGGCGAAAGCGGAGAAATACGCCCCGATAAAAAATCAAATGCTTTTATGCTCATAAAAAATATTCAGGATGAGATGCACAGAAGAGCAGTGGGATATCTTAATAATCTCCAGAAGAAAAAGGTTGTTGCAAGCGAACTTGATTTAATACAGGGAATCGGAGCGAAGCGAAAAAAACTCCTGCTTTCCAAATTCAAATCAATGCGTAATATACGAAATGCTTCTATAGATGAATTAAAAGCAGTAGACGGTATAGATGCTAAAACCGCAGAGAATATTTATATGTTTTTCAGAGAAAATAAGAATTAAACCTATTGTGGAGGGATTTGTATGGAACTCAATGCTGTAAACAAAATCGGATATGGTCTGTATATACTTACAACCAACGCAGACGGAGTGGACAACGGCTGTATAATCAACAGCGTTTGTCAGGTGGCTTTAAATCCTGACAGAATCATCGTTTCCGTAAATGCTTCGGGATACACCTGCGAGCTTATAAAGAAGTCGCAGAAATTCAATTTATCAATACTCAGTGAGGAAACACCTTTTTATGTTTTTGAGCACTTCGGTTTTGTATCGGGCAGAGAAAAGGATAAGTTTGAAAAAAATGACAATCTTTTCAGAAGTAAAAACGGAATATATGTAGTGCCTAAATATGCCAATTCATATCTTAGTGCAGAGGTTACGGATATTATCGATATGGGTACACATATACTTTTTGTTGCCACGGTAACAGAACAGCAGATACTCGATGACACTGCATCAATTACCTACGATTATTACCACAAAAACACCAAACCTAAACCGCAGGATACAAAGAAAACGGGTTACAGATGTGAAATATGCGGTTATATTTATGAGGGTGATGATATTCCCGGAGATTTTATTTGCCCCATATGTAAGCACGGTGTAAGTGATTTTACAAAGATATAATTGATAAGGTGATGTGAAAGCATATTTCACATCACCTCCGTATTTTACAAAAATGTTAATATTTCCCGTAACACTTGAAAAAATATATGGGATATTGTATAATAACACATTATGTTTAAATGAGGTTTTTTTATTGTTCGGATATGTAAATGTTTATAAGGACGAGCTTAAATTTAAAGATTACAACATATACAAAGCCTATTATTGCGGTTTGTGCAAAGCACTTGGCAGAAGACATAATCAGATTTGCAGACTTGCACTGAATTATGACTTCACTTTTCTTGCACTCATTTGTGACTCTCTTAAAGAAGAAAAAGCTGTCTTTAAGGCAGAGGGATGTCTGAAAAGAGCAGGAAAAAGACCTGTGGTGATGCAATCCTACGGACTTGATTTTGTGGCGGATATGAATATATGGTTTACATATCTTAAGCTAAAAGACGATATATCCGACAACAAATCTCCAAAAGCTTTATTTGCAATTTTGCCCTTTGTTTTAAGGGCACGGAGAATAAAGAAGCTATATCCTGAGCTTTGCGGGAAATCTCAAATCCATCTCAAAAGATTATCATTTTTGGAAAAGTCAAAGTGTGATGCCATAGACAAAGCCGCCCACGAGTTTGCCTCTGTACTTGAGGCTATGTTTGAAGAGGCAGACCACAGCCTCAAAGAAACAGGATATGCTCTTGGCAGGCTTATCTACATTGCAGATGCCTGCGATGATATGACAGATGATTATAAAAAGGGTACTTACAATCCGCTTTGTCTTCAGTATGATTTTGACGGTAAGTACAGCCAAAATCTTAAAGCTGACATCAGCACACTTTTGTATAATTCGCTTTCTGCCTTTGCAGATGAATACGAAAAACTTTTTGTAAAAAAGAATAAAGTTTTGCTCGACAACATAATTTATATGGGCATAAGAGCAAGATGTGATTTTATAATAAACGAAAGGATAATATGCGATGAAAGATCCGTATAAAATTCTTGGTGTAAACCATAACGCAACCGAAGAACAAATAAAAGATGCTTATAAGGAACTGGTAAAAAAGTATCACCCCGATAAGTATGTTGACAATCCGCTTGCGGATTTGGCTTCGGAAAAAATGCAGGAAATCAATTGGGCTTACAATGAGCTTACAAAAAGCAAATCTTCATACCAGAATTCAGGTCAAAGCGATAGATTTGCAAATTTTAATCAGGTGCGTACACTCATAAACCAGAACCGCATCAATGAGGCACAGAACGCACTAAATGCCATGGCAGTACGAAATGCCGAATGGCACTACCTTATGGGTATTGTTATGCAGCGAAAGGGATGGCATGATATGGCATATCAGCACTTTAATTCCGCCTGCTCTGCAGACCCTTATAACGAAGAGTATGCTTCTGCCAAGGCAAACATGGATGCCCGCCGTGCAAGCTATATGAACACAGGGTATTCACAGGGGTATCCTCAGGGCGGAAGTTGCAACACCTGCGATATGTGTCAAAGTCTTATTTGCGCTGATTGCTGTTGCGAATGTCTTGGAGGAGACCTTATATCATGCTGCTGAGAGGTGAGATATAGTGCAAAAAAAGATTGCTTACGGAGGGATTGCATCTGCACTTTGCATAATTCTTCTTGCAATGTCTTCGTATCTGCCTACACTTAAGGCTGCCACGCTCTTTTCGGCATCCGTAATCCCTTATGTAGTATGCAAATTTCTAAATATAAAAAGCGCATTTCTTATGTACGGTGCAACTGCAATTCTGGCATTTCTCATATGTCAGTCAGGCTCGCCCGAGGTTGCCTTTTCCTTTGGTATTTGTTTTGGAAATTATCCGGTTTTTGCGGCAATGCTTGAAAGGAAGAACTTGATTTTTAAACTTATATCAAAAATGCTGCTTTATACCCTTTATTTTATTGCGGTATATCTTGTTTTTACAAAGCTTCTGCTTTTACCGCTACCGTGGTCTCCCTTTATACTGTTCGCTTTGGGAATCTTTGTATTTGCTATATATGATTACCTCATACAAAGGACAGGGGAATACCTTTTGTATATTTTAAAAAGAAGTAGGTAAGGCTTGAATTTTTATTAAATATATATTATACTATCAATACTAATTTACGGAGGAATACAAATGAGCGTATATGATACACTTAAAGAACGCGGACTTATAGCACAGGTTACGCACGAAGAAGAAATCAGAAATTTACTGGAAAACGAAAAGGTCACTTTCTATATAGGCTTTGACCCCACGGCAGACAGTCTTCATGTAGGACACTTTTTGCAGATGGTTGTAATGAAGCATATGCAGGATGCAGGCCACAGACCTATTGCTCTTGTAGGAGGCGGTACAGGTCATGTAGGCGACCCCTCAGGCAGAACGGATATGCGTTCCATGATGACTACCGAAACCATCAATTATAACTGCGAAAGATTTAAAGAACAGCTTAGCCGTGTGATTGATTTTTCGGACGATAAGGCTATTATGGTAAACAATGCCGACTGGCTTTTAGAGCTTAACTACATTGAATTTTTAAGAGACATCGGTGCTCATTTTTCTGTTAACAGAATGCTTACAGCAGAGTGCTTCAAGCAAAGACTTGAAAAAGGCTTGTCCTTCCTTGAATTTAACTATATGCTTATGCAGAGCTATGACTTTCTTATGCTCTACAGAAAGTACGGATGTAAGATAGAGCTTGGCGGTGATGATCAGTGGTCGAACATTCTTGGAGGTATAGAGCTTTGCCGTAAGAAAGACCAGGCGCAGACCTATGGTATGACCTTTACTCTCCTCACAAACAGCGAAGGCAAAAAGATGGGTAAAACTCAGAGTGGTGCGCTCTGGCTTGACCCTAATAAGACATCCCCGTATGATTTCTATCAGTACTGGGTTAATGTTGACGATGCCGATGTTATTAAGTGCCTAAAGCTTCTTACATTCCTGCCTTTGGAGGAGATAGAGGTAATGTCTCAGTACAAGGATTCGGAAATAAATAAGGCTAAGAGAGTGCTTGCATATGAGGTTACAAAGCTTGTTCACGGTGAGGAAGAAGCTGAGAAGGCTCAAAAGGCTGCCATGGCACTTTTTGGCGGCGGAAATGATGACAGCAGCATGCCAACAACTGAAATTACCGAAGCTGACCTTGGCAAAACCATCCTTGATATCATGCTTATTGCAGGTCTCATTCCATCCAAGGGTGAGGGCAGACGCCTTGTTCAGCAGGGCGGTGTAAGCATCGATTCCGACAAGGTTACTGATTTTAATCTTGTTATAGACAAAGCTATGTTTAATGACGGAAAAATAATAATCAAAAAGGGTAAAAAAGTTTTCCACAAATTTGTTTTGAAATAAAATTTCTGCGGAGTATCCATTCGGATGCTCCGTTTTGATTATTTACAGGTAATTTTTGGCTTAAGATACAAGTATTTTATGAAAAGTCAAGGGGTAAATGCGAAAAAGTGCAAAAAATTTTTTAATTAGCATTTTTAGGCGGATAAAACGCTGTTTATACAAGCCTCGTATATCTCGGCAGAGCTATAATAGTTAAATATCCCTCTCGGGTAGTTATTTATCCACTTTTCGAGCTTGCGGGTGTCTGCGGGAGTAACTTTCTCAAAGCTAATTCCTTTCGGGTAGTGTCGGCGTATCATTTTATTTTGATTTTCATTTGAGCCGCGCTCGTATGAGCTGTACGGGTGGCAATAGTATATCTCGGTACGGTTTCCTTTTCGGCGGCAGCTCCGCTCTATGCCGAGGTAGTCGGAAAACTCGGAGCCGTTGTCTATTGTTATAGTTTGAAATACCTTTGAGAAATTCGCGCCGTATGCCCGCTCGATACCGTCAAGAGCTTTTATAACGCTTGCGGCTGTGTGGTCTTTCATTATGCGGATAATTTCGTAACGGGTGTACCGCTCCGTAAGTACAAGAAAAGTCTTTTTTGTGCCTTTCTTGCCGACTACACAATCCATTTCCCAATGTCCGAAAGAGCAACGCTCCGCAACCTCTGCGGGGCGTTTTTCTATGCTCTTACCCTGCGGAGCTCTGTTTGGCTTTACTCGAGCGTATTTTTGTTTATCCTTATTTTTCTTTACGGGCAAGTCCTTATTTGTTATAGTGAGGAAAATACCGTCCTCGATATATCTATAAAAAGTCGTCTTTGATATGCTCGTATTGAATTGTAAGCCCTTGCGCTTAATTTCGCCCAGGATAGCCCCAGGAGCGTATTTTTCTACCGATACTTTATACTCAAGGTATGTAGCGTACTCGTGGTCGGTACCTATTTTTAAGCCCGCTCCTTTTGCTTTAAGGTTGGCGCGGTATTTTTCCTCCGCAATATCGGGGCTGTAGCGTTCCTCCTCGGTGTAGTCGCTGTTGAGGTGGGTATAAACGCCCCGCTTTAATTCTCTATATATTGTGCTGATGTGCACGCCGAGCTCGGCGGCCATTTGTGCAGGCTTAACTCCGACTTTCTGCCAAGCCTCTATTTTTAGTCTATCTGTAAAAGTAAGGTGTTTATACTTGCTCATAATAAAATCACTCCGTTTTATTAAAATAAAATAGAGGGAGCCGTAAAGCTCCCTCCTTGATACTACGCTAAAAAGCCCTCAATAGCCTTTTTTATAACTTGCGCTTGCGGCACGCCCTCGGCTGCGCATTTTTCCTTGAAAGCCTCCGCCATTTCTTTAGGGACTCTAACCGCTATTACATCATAAGTTTTTTGATTATATCGAGTTTTAACCTCTGTAGATGTTTTAGTTTTTCTTTTCTCTGCCATAGCCTGCCGCCTCCTTAAAATAATTCGTTGGTAGTTACATACTCCCACAGCTCGTCTATTGTCGCGCAAATATCCTTTGAAACATCAAAGGCAAGCTCGAGCTTTCCGCTGTCGGTCTTTACCGTCCATTTTGTAGCCGACTCCGTTACGGTGTAGGTTTTTTCGCCTTTTACAATAACCATAGCGTCCTCCTATTGATTTTTATATATATCTATGCTATAATAGGACTTACGAGAGGGGCGATTGCTCGCCCTCTCTCTGCCTTGAGCTTATTTGCTCTCGGGTTTTGCCTTGCTCGGCTTTGGCTTTACAAGTGTTATAGTAACTTTGACTCGTTCCACCGTGTCGTTATTCTGTAACGCTTTCGCCAGGTCTTGCAGGGCTTTTTCTATGCCTTGACTTTCCATAGGCTTATTACCTCCTTTCTGTATATTATTATATCATACTGCTTGCAGTATGTCAATAGTTATTTGAAAATTTTTTGCACTTTTTCGCGGAAAATATTTACTATTTTCTCGGTTTGTGTTATAATATAGGCACCACACAAAAATTATATAATGGTTACACTATTGAAAGTGCCTCATTTCGTCAAAAAATGTAGGCTCTACTTTTCGCATTTTCGATAGTGTAGAAAAATTTTTGTGTGGTAGCAAATCGGAGCTTGCGTTTTTTATGCGTGTAGCTGCGATATGGGCTACACGCATTTTTATTTTTAGGAGGCTATAACATCTATGAAAAAATTAAAAACCTGGCAATTAGTATTACTTATTATCTTTTATCCCGTAGGGCTTGTATACTTTATTGTATGGCTGTGCAAAAGAAACAAGGTGCAAGCGGTACCCGCTCCGAAAAAAGACGAAAGCTATTATTTTGATTTAGTATTTGTAAATAAGGGCAGTAAAGTATACCATAACGACCAAATGTGCGCCGAGAGCCGTAATTGTAACTCTGTAGAAATGCACGAAAAGGACGCTATAAAAAAAGGGTTGCACCGTTGCAAAAGATGTTACGGCAATATAGAATAATAAAACGAAAAAGGCAGAGGCTAATAAGCCCCTGCCTTTAATGTTTAGTCGCTTTCGTCCTCGTCGGCTCCGTTGTAGCATTTTGCTTTTGCCTCGTCTATTGTTTTTGTGATTTCGGCGAGGTATTTTTCTTGAGCTGCTCTAATTTCTGCGATATTGTTTTGTACGGTGTTTCTTAATATATGTGTTGCGCCCGTACCTGGGTGTTGTACCTTAAAGCCGTATACCTCGTTGTCGTAACGCATAAATTTTCTTGCGCCGTCTTTTGGTATAGAGTGCGGCTCCGTACCAAACTCTATCCAATGCGGCGAGGCGTGCGAGGGTAGCTTGCCCTTTTTCTTTACTTTCTGCCAAGAGTAAAAGCCTATTTGTAGCGTTGGTTGCCCCGTTTTGTAATTTATCATAGCCCAAGAGCCTATATGGTTTTTTATTCTTTTCGAGCGTGGCGGCAAGTCTGCTCGTAATTTCTTGCGTATTACTTTTGCGGACTCTCTTAACGCGGTTTTTGATAAATTTACAAGTGTTTTCTTTACCTCGGGGCTTACATCTATAAACTTAATCTCTACACCGTTTTTATTATATAAAGTTTTAGGGGTTGCCATTGCATTACTCCTTTCTAAATGCGAAAAGGCGACGGGCGCAGTTTCCCGCTATCCCGCCGCCCTTTCTTTATGTGAATTTAAGGAGGACTATTTAAGCAGCTCGTTTACGCGCTTTTGTACGGCGGAGTAGTCGTACCCCGCTGCCTCGAGCTTGTTTTTTCGAGCTGCGCCGCTGCCCCATTTTCCCGCTATAACCTCGCGGGCGATTTCGTCAACGGTCTTTACGGGCACGCCTGCCGAAACAGCGGAGCCGCTTTCGGTTGTAATATAGGTGCTGTAGCCCGCCGCCTTGAGTTTCTTCTCCATAGCCTCGGCGTTAGCTTTTACGCTGTACGCCCCTACTTGTACCTTGTAATAGCCGCCGTTCTGTACGATATATGTATCAAAGCCCGCAGCTTTCAGCTTTGCCTCAAGAGTCGCAGCGTTTGCCTTATTGCTAAAGGCTCCCGTTTGTACTCTATAAAGAGTCTTTGCGGGCTCCGTAGGCTTTGCGGAGGGTTGTGTTATGCCGTCGAGATATTTTTTTACAAGTGCCTTAAATTTTTTCCAATTAGTTAAGGCTGTAGCTGCATTTGTGCTGCCGAAAATATACGACGGGCACCACTTTTCGCCAGGTACGAGCGTAGTACATTGCTTGTCTATATCAGCAATACTCTTTCCCGCCGATTTATTAACCCAATATGTATGGGTAACAAGATTGTCAATAGTGAGCCCGTGTCGCCATAACAGCCAGGCGGCAAGGCGGGCGGCATTGTCTTTTGCTTTTTCGTCGTGAGCTGTCGTATCGCCCATAATAACCTCAATACTTAAACTTGTCATATTTCCGCCGCCGTTTGTGCTGCCGTCGCCTGCGTGCCAAGATACTTCGGCAGAGCCGAGAGCGTCGGCGGCACACATACCCGTACCTGCGCGGAGATTTTGCCAAGCTGCAACATCATCTACATAAAAATGCACCCTCGCCGATAGCATATTTTCATTATATGTTGCTCTTGTATACTGCTCTGCGTCGTCGTATACATTGTCGAGGTCGTTCGTGTTGTGAATTGTTACGCTTAAAACCTTTCCCGTGTTATTTGTTAATAGTTTTTCGCTTTTGTATAGAGAGTTTGCGCCAAAGCCTGCTTTTTTTGCCTTTGTGCTATCTTTCCAACGGGTGCCGTTAGGTATAATTTTCTCATTTACGGTAAGCCCGTTAATTTTATATGTTGCGTTAGGTGTCAAAAGTGCCATTTCTACGCCTCCGTTTTTTCTTTAAGTTTGTGCATATATTCGTCCGCCTGGATAGCCTCGGGAGTAAAGCTGTTATTTTTCCACCAAGCCCACAAAGTAGCCGCTACGGTAGCAGCAGCAGTAAGCCAAGCGTACAGCTCCTCCTCCGCGAAGGGCAGAGGGTTTTTGCCTAACATTGTTAAAATGGTATTAACCAGGGTAACAAAAAGCACAATAGCTCTTATAATGGTTTCTGTAGGTATTTTCTTATTTTGCATTGTTATTCTCCTCCTTTTATTTCGTCTATTCTGTGGTGCGCTTGTTTGCAAGACTCCTCGCACCTGGTAATACGCTCGTTGTAGCTTTCGAGCGTGTGGTGTGTTTCTCTACTGTCCCTTTTCAAATCGTCAACGCCCGCTTTTATATAGCCAACATCCGAAATAAGCACGCCGTCGCTTTTTGCCTCGGCTTTGGTGTCCGCTTTTTCTCTTTGTCGAAAAGTAAGCCAGGAAAAAACGAAAGTTACCGCCATACCCGCGAGCGTACATAAGAGGTTTATTGAAAATTCACTCATAGCACATACTCCTTAATTGTATTCTTTGCCGATTGTTTCGAGCTCGGCGGCGGCTGTGCTGCGCATTTGTTGCAATTCCTCGTCGGTGCTGTATGCGATTTTAGCCTGCTCGATAATTTCCGCCTGCTTTTGGATAATATCAGCCTGCAAGCGAGTTACTATGCAGAGCCTCTCTATAACCTCAAGTAAGCTCATTTTCGGAGCCCTCCTCGCTGTCGGGAGGTGTTGGAAATTTTACATCAAAGGGAAAGCCTGCTTGTGTAGGCAAGTCCCTTAATGCCTGGCGATACTCCGCCCAAGCTCCCTTGAATATTTTTGAAAGCGAGGTAATAAACTTTGTCGCAGAGGAGAGGTCGAGCCCGAGGCGGTCAAGGGACATTTGCGCGTCGCTGTTGTCGAGCAGCTTATTACGAATTTTGCGGGCAAGCGCTGCCGCCTCCTCCTCGTTACGCTCCTCACAAGCGGCGACGTATGCCGCTTTTAATATTTCCTCGAGTTCTGCTTTTTTAGCTGCCGCCATTGCCTCAACCTGGGCGAGGCGTTTGTGGTAATTGTTGTTCACGGTTTGAGCCCTCCAATTCCTTATAGAATTTAATCATTTTACGCCGCTCGTGGTATGTATTCCCGCGAGCTGCATTTGCAAGCCAAGAAACGAGCGACTCGCGCGTAGTGCCTGGCGCATAGTCGCCGCTTTGCTCTTTGGCATATAGCTTTTTGAGCTTTCGGCGTTGCTTTCCTTGTTTCTTTTTATCCATTTTGCGTATAATCGCTCCCGAGTCGGTAACGATAAAACGCCATTGCAGCAGCTTTACGCCCTGGCGGAGTGGATAAAGCGAGGTTTTGCCGTTGAGCTGTAGCCCGATAGCGTTTACTTGCTTTTCTATCTCTGCGCGGCAATGCTGCAAAAATTCCTTGTCCTGGTGGACTAACACAAAGTCGTCCATATACCGTATATAATGCTTTACTCGGAGCCGCTCTTTTATAAAGTGGTCGAGGTCGTCGAGTACAGCAAGAGCTACGAGCTGCGATACCTGGGAGCCGAGCCCGATACCCGTATCGCCGCCGAAAGAGTCTACAATTTCGCAGGCTCGAGCCGCTATTTGCGTGTCGGTAACGCGCTTACATATTGCAGCCTTTGCTATATCGTGGCGTATACTCGGGAAATAGTGGTGTATATCACATTTAAGCACCCACCCGTCGCAGCCGTGAGCTTTATAATAACGGCGTAGATGTGCCGTCATACGGTTTAATGTATAATCGACTCCGCGCCCGCGCAGGCAGGCGCAATTATCGGTTATAAAAGACTTTGTTATCTGCTCGTAGAGTCCGTTATCACATAGCGAGCGTGGAAATTGTCGGTCTTTTAAGCGAGTTGCTACAATTTCCCGTCGTTTCGGCTCGTATATGGTAAAGTGTTGGTACCTATCTATTCTATATTTGCCGTTTAAGAGGCTTTCTCTCAATCGGTAAGTATTTTTTAAGGCGTTGCCCTCATAGCCTACGGTACTATCTTTCCAACGGATATTACGGCAGCTTTGTTTTAACCCCTTGTAGAGGTTGTCAAAAGATATAACTTGATTATAAGACATATTAAAAAGGCGGACGCATAAAAAGGACTACCTCGTAAGGTACCTTTGTCGCCCGCAATATTCCCTCCTTTTCGGAGGTAGGACGGTCGCTCCTTGTGTGAGCTGCGCTGCTTTGGTCTTTCGACTACTTGAAAACGGGCTTTTCTCACAATCGGGGGCGACTCCGTTAGCATTGTTCGCGTTGTTGTTGTTCAACGCTCCCGAGGTATTCACATTGCGCTCGTTGTTCGCGTTCCCAGGGTTAGGGGAACGGAGCCAACAGTTACGCGCCGAGCCAAAAAAATAGCAACCGCCCTACATTTCTTTGTACTTTTCCTTGTCGGACTTTATCCAGGCTTTTAATAAGTCGTCTGTCTTGAGTATTAACCCCGTCCAAAACTCTACTTTATCGCCCGAAATATAGCCCGCTCCGTATGCGTCGTCGATAAGGTCTAATAGAGCGTCAAGGTGCGCGTGCGCTTTGACTTGCTCCATACGGCGGTAGTTGTATTCCTCGGCATTTGTTACATATACCGAGTTCGCGTGCCGTATGCAAACACAAGCCTCGCGTACCTCCGCAGCTATCGGAGCCGCATACAGCCAACGGGTGCTCTTTGGAAAGTGTTTATCATTCTTTAATTGACTTAAAGAATAGTTTTTAAGCTCCCGCGCTTTATTTAATACTTGCAGCTTGCCCTCGCCTCTGTCGCCTTTCCTAACGCTCATATTAAAACCTCCTTTTAACCGCCTCTACCGAGGCGGATTGTCGATTATGCGATTATACAAGCGGGGGCGACTCCGTAAGCATTGCTCGCGCTGTTGCCGTACAACGCTCCCGAGGTATCCACATTGCGCTCGTGGTACGCGTGCCCAGGGTTAGGGGAACGGAGCCAACAGTTACGCGCCGAGCCCGCCGCGTCGTATTTGATACGCTCGGTATCGGTTAAGCCCTCGTAAAACTCTAACAGCGTACCGTCCTTATAGGTCGCGCTGTCGTAGGTACCGTATATTTCGGGACGAGAAAGTAAGAAAAATCTGTCCTTTAATGTGTATACCTGGTTTGTGGCAAACTCTGTACCGTCGAGGCTGTTTACCTCAAAAATAGAGTTAGCACGGCAAGGGATAGCCGCAGGCTGCACTACCGCCAAAAAGTCGGCAGGCAAGCCGCGCACAAAGCCGTTATAACTTGTATTCCAAGAGGGCGGACGGTCAAAAACAGTAGTAGGAGCCCATACGCCGCCCGCTGCTGCGTCGCTGTTTAACCATTGACGAGCCGCGCTCTGTGCGTAGTTATTCGAGCCGTACCGTATGCGGTGCGTGTGGTTAAGGTTTTCTACGGTACCGTCAGCTACGCCGAGGCTTGTACCGTCTGCGGACTCTGTTACAGCTACGCTCTCAATAACCGCCGTAGCTGCATTGCTTGCGTATGTACTGATTTTTGTATCGGTGCTTTGCTTTTGGTAGCCCCAGGGGAACATAATTACGCCGCCTGCGGGTACGGGTTTTGTAAGTGTAAACGAAAGCGTTTTGCCTCCGCCGTATGTCGTGTCGTAGCCTGCAAGCAGGGTAAAATTATAAGTGCCTGCGGGTAATTCCTCGGCAGCATAATAAAGAGCCTCCGTAGCGTCAAAAACAAAGCTACGATATGTACCGTTTGCGGTGCCGTATACATACTTTGTTTCGAGCGTCATTGTATGAGTGAGCTTTTTATTTGCTGCGATATGGTTGTCGTGTCCTCTTACAACCCAGGTAATAACCGCTCCCGTAACGGAGTCCTCTGTAGTAAACTCATAACCAACGGGAAAGAGTGTAGCTCCAAGCCCGAGGCGTACAGCGTTTTTAACATCTTCCCAGGTCTTAATAGCCGTAAGAGTGTCAATATGTACGCTTGTTTGCACGCCCTCTCTGTCTGTTACGGTAATAGTTGCTCCCGTAGCCGTCTGCTCTGCGGAAATATTAACATTTTCCGCGCCCTCGGCTGCCTCTGCTGCTGCGTTAGCCGCGTCCGCTGCCTTGTTGGCATTTTCTGTAGCAGTATTTGCGTTGTCGGTAGCAGTATTTGCCGCTCCCGCTGCGGTGTTTGCCGCTCCCGCTGCCGCGTCCGCTGCTGTTTTCGCGGTGTTGGCTGCGTCTGTCGCTGCGCGAGCTCCCATTGCTGCCGTATCGGCGTTTGTGGTCGCTGTATCTGCATTGTTAGCCGCTGTATTAGCCTTTTTTGCGGCTGCGTCTGCCGCTGCTTTTGAGGTATTCGCAGCCTCGGCGGCTCCGTTGGCTGTTTCAGCTGCTGTTTCGGCTGTTTCGAGTGCCTCTGTAGCGTCCTCTACGGCTGCGGCTGCATCTTTTGCTGCCTGGTCGGCTGTAGTAGCCGCTCCGTTAATCTTATTAAAAGCGTCTATAAGGGCGTTATACTCGTCGGAGGAGGCGGGAGCGTCCTTGTCAAAGGCTGCGCGCTCAACATCTATATAAAATGTCTGAGAGCTCAAGAGCTCCTCTCCCTTATAAAGTCCGATTTCCGCAGCAGCTACGCCAGGAGCAGCGAGAGCTTGCGCTGTGAGCTCGGCAATAATAACGCCGTTTTCGATTTTAGCGTCGTTTAATACCGTGTGCCCGTCCGCTTTTGTGAGCTGCAAGCGAGGAGTAATGCCCTCCTCGAGTGCGTAGCTCTGTCCGCCGTTAAGTGGCGTAATTTCAAGAAAACGGGTTTTATTATCGTTCTGCTTTGCAAAAACGGTAATAGGCATTGTATCGCGTCCAAAATCGAGGTTTATTTTTTGCTTAATCTCCATTTGAAAGCCTCCTCAAATTTTATTCGGTAGCCTCGTAGCCCGCTACGATATTTTCCCTCTCCTCGATTTCAGCCTCGAGCTTTGCTTTTTCAGCCTGGAGGCTTTCGAGGTCGGTACCCTCTGCTGCATTATCAATCTGCTTGCAAAGGTTTTCGTATCTACGCTGCGCATTTGCGAGAGCGTAGAGGTCGTCGGACTTTTCATAGATAACGCGCTGTACCTCTACGCGCTTTCCGTTTTCGTATTTTGTGCTTGTAATTTCGGTTGTCATAGGTCTACATCTCCTTTATAAAAATTATTCAAAGGTAATAAAGCCCTCAAGGGCTCCTATGGTTTCGGGAGCTATAAGCTGCTCTCCGATTTCCTCGGCAGAGATAGTAATAAACGGTATTTCTATCTGCGCGTCGGTTTCTCCGAGCTCCGCGAGGCGTTTGTGGTATTCGTCCCTTGTCGCTATGTCGGCAAAGGTAATACGCCCGTCGCTCGATACTTTAGGATTGCCTTTTTCGTCCTTTGCGGCGAGCTCTCTTATGAGCTTTGCCTCCTCCTGGGCGAAAAACTGATACTCCGCCTCGAGGGTTTTATACATCTTGTGTATATCTCGGGCGGTTGTGTATGGCAAGCGTAATTTTTTAAGCTCGCCAAGCGCGGGGGCCGCTTTAATTATTTGTGAGTAGTTCATTTTTAACACTCTCCTTTATGGTATCGCGTTAAGTTCGTCCCTTAACGCATTTAAGCCCGCTGCCGTTACGGTGTCGCCGCTGCTTACCGTATAGAGGTAGGAGCCGTAGCCGCTTATGCCTTTTATAGCATTTACGGCTTGATTATACATTGCGGCGGTAAAGTCATTGCCTTTGTAAGCATAGGTAAAGCTGTAGCTGCTCAAGCCCTTATACTCTCTAAAAGCGTTTATACGCGCCGTTAATGCGTTCCACTCGGCAGCAGTAAGGTTAAAGCTGCCGCCGCTTGTTTTGGTGTAAGTCCAGGAAAAATTACTCGGTCTTACCGCTGCTGCCTCGGGAGGTTGTATGTATAGGTCAATAACGCCCGTACTGCTGCCGCTGTATTGGCATATCCACACATAATAAGTAGTGCCTGCGGTTACATTGTAGGTTATAGCGAAATTGCTACTCGGTCCCGAGTCGTCGTCCTCCTCTATCGGAGAGGACGGCGCGCCGTTTGTTGAGTCAAACGCGCTTGAGGTGCTTAAAAAGCCGTATGTGTCCTCGTCGCCCATTGTAAAGAAATTAGCCTCGCCGCTATTTTCAAAGCTAACCGAGTATCTCTTTATTTGTTTTGCGCTCAAAGAAAAGCTCGCGCTTTTTTCCTCGCTGATTGTCCCGAGTGCTCCCGACGATACCGTCCAAGATTGCCCTGGAGGCTCTATATATAGAGTCGTTTTGCCCGTTGTAGAGCTTGAGTAGCCTCTAACCCAAATATAATAATTTGTGCCTGCGGTAACATTGTAGGATATAAAAAAGTTTGGTGCGCCGTTTGTGTCGTCGTCCTCTTTAAGAGGAGAGGAGGGCGCGCCGTTCTCACTATCCCACCCCGTAGAGGTGCTCAAAAAGCCGTAAGTATCTGCACTTGTGCCCTCGGTGTAAAACTTTGCTGTCCCGCTATTTGCAAACGATACTTTGTATCTATATAACGAGTATTCACTCAAGGAAATAGAAACGCTTTGCAGAGTAGATAACGACGAGCTGAAAGTATACGGGTATAGTTCCCAGGAGTCGGAGGGCTCTACATATTCCTCCTCGCCCTCGGCGCGGATATATATATCCTGGGTGCCCGAGTAGGTAAACGGGTTTGAGTAACTGTATTGTACTGTGCCCGAGGTGCTGCCTAATCGGTATACCCACCTTGTAAAATTACACCCGCTCGCAGGGTTTGCGGTAAACCTTATGCTATAGCTAAAACCACTTAACGAGAGTGTGTCGCCGTTGTCTACGGTATAGCTTTGGCTAATTCCATAGACATAAATATCCGTAGAGGCGATAGTTTCGTCGTTTCCGTAACAAGTAAACGAAAAGCTCATACATATACCACCACCTTACCCAAATACCGCAACAGAGGTACCGCTGCCCGCGTGGTCTAATACCCAATCTTGAGTAGCGAGTAAATAGCCGTTTGCGTATATCATAGGCTCGTCATATCCCGAGTCGTTACCTAAACCCGTAAACCTTACAGAGGAGGCGCTAAAATACAGTCCCGTAGGCGACAAGCTGCCTAAATGGTCGCCGACAGTTCCCATTTGTGCGCCGCTGTTAAAGATTATAGACTTTGTACCGCTTGCGGAGCTTGAGCCTATATACAGATTTCCCGCTACTTGAGCAATATTTGTACTTATTCGGTCTGCGCTTATAGTGCCCGTAGTGATATTCGCGCCGTTAATTGTCGTATAGCCCTCTGTTTCGAGGTCGTCGAAAGTAACAACGCCCGAAAAGCTAACAGAGGCGGAGTCGATAGTAACGCCGTTATGCTTTATGCGTATTGTGCTGCTCGTACTGCCGTTTGTGGTAGTAAGAGTAATACCGTCGTATATAGCGTCGCCTGCCGCCTCGTAAGCCTCGTCGTAAACCTCCGAGCTTTTAGCATAGGCTGTAAGGTCTATTTTGCCTGCGTTAATTGATACGGAGCTCGTGTCGTCGTTAATTGCCGCAATAATGCTCGCGCTGTCAATTACATTTCCGCCGCTTGTAGATGTTACAACGAGGGAGATTTTGTCCGCGAGCTGCGTAATTTCGGAGGACATTTCCGTTTTCGTCGGGTATGAGGTCAGCTTGCCGTCCGTATACTCATTTGCGCCGCTTTCTGCGTCAGCCGCCAGGGTTTCCGCATAGGTGCGGGCAGCCGTTACGGTCAAGCTGATAGCGTCGGCTGATTGCTTAATCGCGGAGGACATTTCCTCGGTAGTAGGGTAAGCCGTGAGCTGCTCCTCGGTGTAGTCGTTGGCGTTGCTCTCCGCGTCCGCTGCCAGGGTTTCGGCATAGGTGCGAGCTGCGGTTACGGTTAAGGCTATTGCGTCCGCCGATTGCTTAATCGCGGAGGACATTTCCTCCGTTGTGGCATAATCGGCGAGCTTAACATTTATAGAGCTTAATAACTCCTGGTCTGCAACCTTGAAAGCCTGCGTTACAGAGCTCTCTACATTGCCTATAGCGTCTGTTACCTCTTGCTTATACTCCGCAGAGATAGCAGAGGCTTTTACGCTGTCAGCTTGCAGCAAAACGCCGTTAAGAGTTCCCGCTGTGATAAAGTCGGCTACGATTGCGCCGTCCATTGTCATAGCGAGAGCAAACTCTCCATTATAACCCGTAGAGGAGTACCCGAGTCCGCCGCTATTCCAACGCCATACTTTTACTGCCTCCTCAATAGTAGGCGCGTCAAGTATGAGTATTTCTTGCGGCTTTTCTGCGGGGTTTAATACCACATATCCGCCCGAGTGCCCCGTAATAAGGTTTGTAGCGTTCAAAATAGCCTTTTTGAGCTCCTCGGAGGCTTTGGCTTGCCCTTTCCTTATTGAGTCCTTAATTTGCTCAATAGCGTTATTTTGAGCGTTTATAGTGTCTGCAAGAGTGCTCTTTGCGTCGCCGAGCTCTACGCTTTCGTATTTCTCCGCCAGGGAGTCGTAAACGGTCTTAATAACCTTTGCAGAGGCATTAACGCCGAGCTGCGAAAAGTGTACCGTTACCGTGTCGCAGAGCTTAACCCTCTCAAGCGGTGCAATGTTTTTATATTCCTCTGTTTGCCATAACTGAATAAAAGAAACGGTTATGCTTACCTTTGGCGTGCCGAGTCCCGCTCCCGCTGCGTATGCGGTTGCTTTTTCCCTCAAGGCAGCCTCGGTAATTTTCTCGTCCTCTCCAAACTCTGCGGAAAAGTCCATAATATAGGCTTTGCTGTGTCCGATATTCTCGGCTTTTTGGAGTGGCAGCACCTTTTCCGAAAGGAAAACATATACCTCTTGCTTTTCTTCGTCGTCCTCGCCGTCCTCCTGGTATACAGCATAAGGCATTAAATGCGTATAACAATCGGCTATATTAGCCTCTTGCTTGAGGTCTTTAAGGTTTTTGCCGTATTCAATGAGTACGCCGTTATCCGCTCCGCGCTGCTCGTGCAGCTTAATAACGAAATTGTCAAACTCATACTCTCCGCCCCATACATCAAGGACGGAGCCTTCTTGTCCGCCCAGGATAGCGCGGACAGAGCAGGGAGTAGGAATACTCGTGCTGTTGAGCGTTGAAATGTCGCTTATAACACTAAACGGGCAAGGCAAGCCCGCCTCCTCGATAGCGCGGTTAATTGCCATTTGTGGCGTTGCACTTTTAATAGAAAAACCGAGAGTTGGTATGCCGTTTAAGTCGTAGCTGATGTGCTCCGCAGAATATGTAACGAGCCCCTTTAACGGCTTGCTCGATTTATATACGCGGAATAGCTGCGGCTCGCTCGTTTCGTTGGCTTTAGCCTTAATAATGCAGCCCTCGGTAATTTTGTCGTACCATTGCCCCGTAATAGGGTACTGCAACGAAAGCTCGTAGCTCCCGTTGCGTTCCTCTGTTACCGTAGCTTTTGCGGTATCTCTTAAAAAGCCGATACCATTGTGCAAAAAGTCGGTTTCGTTTTTTGCGTATAAAATTGGTATCATAAGCAGCACCACCTCGGCACGATTTCGAGCTGCTCGACATTGCCAACCCAAGAAATAACATTGTTACCAGGTAGCAAGGTAGGAAAGCCCGCTCCCGCCATTTTGTTATTTTGCGGCTGTACGCCTTTGTAGGCGTTCATAATATCGGAGTCAATCTCGATATACTCGTCTATATCCGAAAAGGTAAACGAGTCATTATTTACGGTTAATGTAATGTCCCCGCTGCCGACGATTTTTATATACGGAGCAGAGGGGTAATACTCTGCATTATAAAGGCTGCCCGCCTTTGTGAATACGACGGGCTTTTGTCCCTCGAAAGAATACTTAAAAGGCTTGCAATTAAAAGACAAAGACAAAGAGCCCAGGTCGCGGAGCTCTTGCTCTATGTCTACCTCGTCGGAGTAGGAGCCCAGGCGGAAATATTTTCCGTCGTAGCTGTCCCACAAAGGGAAATAGCCCTGCTCCGCCAGGAGCCAACCTTTTATTTTGTGTGCAAGCTCTACAAACTCAAAGGCAGTATTATTAAGCAAATTACACTTATACGGGACGGAGATATTTTTATAGCGTCCGTTGTCCGTGATAAGGTCGCCGCTGCGCCCTGGTACGCTTGTATAGCTTACATCACGAGAGGCTCCCTTGTAGGAGCCTTTCTCGGTTATAAGTAAGCCAAACTCAAGGGAGCTGTGGTCTTTGAACATAAAAAACGGTAATTTTTCCATTATGCAAATACAACTCCTTTTCGTTTGATTTTTTCTGCTATGAGCTCTAATAAGAGGTCTACAAAGCTATCTATGTCGCCCTTGTCGTCGGTGTTGAGGTTTTCAATATAAACAGCTTTCTCTCCGAGCTCGATTTTAACAACGAGTCGTCCCTCTCCGCTCTTTTCTGCTGCCGCAGCCATTGCGGAGGAGTAGTCCTTGTTTTCGCTTGCCGTTAAGACGCGCTCGCCTTTATGCAGCAGCGCGGGGTATTCGTCGTAAGGTACATACTCCATACCGATACGGAGGCGGGAGAGCTGCTTAATGTTAAGTCCCTTTCCGCCTACGCCTGGTACCCAATCGGGTATTTTAATTTTGTTAAGCCCTCGGATAAAGACATTTATACCGTCAATTATCCAATTTATAGGTACCTTAAAGGCGTTTTTAATACCCTCAAATATGCTGCCGAAAATCTTAACCACAGCGTCCCAGGCTCCGCGCCAATTTCCCGTAAAGACATTTTTTACAAAGTCTATAATGCCGCTGAAAGCGTCCTTTACATTGCCAACTACTGCGCCGATACTCTCGAAAGCTCCCTTAAATACGCCGCTTAATACCTCTGCTACAAGCGAGAGAGCCGCTTTTAACGGTGTTAATATAGTGTTTATTAACCCCGTAAATAAGCTGATAAGAGGCGGTAAAATAAGATTGAGCAAGTCGAGCAAGGGCTGCAACAATGTAAACAGAAGCTCGAGTATAGGCTGCAATATCGGCATAAAGAGCTCGAGCAGGCTAATTATTACGGGCAGTACCGCCTCGAGCAGGCTTGTAAATATCGGCATAAGCTGATTAAGCAACTGCGTTAATATAGGCAGTATCATTTCTATAATTTGCAAGATAGGCGGCAAGAGCGTTTCTATTAACTGAATAATTACGGGCAAAACAGCCTCTATAAGCTGTACCAGGATAGGCAGCACCGTATTTATAAGGTTAATTAAAACGGGCAAAATAGCGTCTATAATTTGCAAAACAAACGGTAATAACATCTGCACAAGCTGCAATACAACGGGTAATATTGCCTGCACTATTTGCAACAGCGGAGGCAATAACGCTTGTAAGAGCTGAATAATTATAGGCAGTACGGTATCGAGTATTTGAGTTATAAGCGGCATAAGCCCCTCTATCAAAGAAACAACAATAGGCAGCACTTGCTCTATAATTTGAATTAAAAACGGTAGGAGCTGCTGTATCAAACTCACAATAACGGGTAGTATTGCCGATATAATAGACTCAAGCGGAGGCAGTAGTGCCGATACCAAGTCCATTAGTACGGGGAAAAGCGTTTCCACGAGCGAAAACAACGGAGGTAATAGCTGCTCAAACAAGCTCGTTATAACGGGTATAAACTTGTCAAAAAGAGCTTGTATTTTCGGCAGGCTGCTTATAATCATATCCGCTATTTTTTGGATAAGCGGTATAGCAGCTATGCCTATTCTGTTCATAAGTCCGCCGAAAGCGTCCTTAATATTGGCGATTGTATCGCCGAGCACTACGCCCGCCTTTACTGCGTCCTCCGACATTACTATACCAAGGTCGTCAGCCTCTTTTTTTAGAGCCGCCATACCCTCGGAGCCTGCGTTTAACAACGGCAACATTTCGGTATAGCTTTTGCCGAGTAAGTCGTTACCGATTGCGTTACGCTCCGCTCCGTCCTCCATATCCGCAAGAGCTGCGGTAATTGCGTTAAATTTCTCCTCGGTTGACATTGTGTTAAGCTCGTCGAGGGAGAGTCCTAAACGCGATATAGAGGTCGCCGCAGTTTTCGAGCCGTTGTTTGCGTCGTCTACTACATCAGACATTTTTTTAATGCCGTTTTTGAAAGAGTCTACGCTAACTCCGCTTTGGTCGGCGGCGTGTTTCCACCTTTGGAGTTCCTCTCGGTTTATGCCCGTTCTTTCGGATAGCTTGTCGATATAGTCCGCTTGTTCTGCGGTTTTCATAGCCATACCGTAAGCGGCAGTACCAACAGCAGCAGCTCCCGTTACTACAGCCGTACCCATTGCTACGGCTCCTTTTGCGATAGAGGAGAAAGCCGAGCCTATTTTTGAGCCGCTATTTTCCGCCTTTTTCGTAGTATTATCAATACTGTCGTCGGCTTTTTTGTTATCTACTAAAACCTCGCCGAAAAGCGTAAATATATTTGCCATAGGTTAGCCTCCTCTCTTTTTATCAGCCTCAACAAATGGCATAAGCTCCGCCATAATATCCTCGGCTGTTCTTTCTTTTTTTGCTTTGGGCTGCGGTGCGTCGGAGTCCGAAAATACGAGCTTTATAAACTCGTCGTACTCCATAACCTCGAGCCCTGGTTTTATTTTTGATACTGCATAATTTACAAGCCATAAAGGGAAAAGCCGCTTTTCAAGCTCGAGCTTTTGAGCTTCCGCCTCCTCTTTATAGGCATAAGAAAGCAGCCCACCAAGAGCCACCAAAGGTAGACTCTCGATAAGCTGCCAATCGTAGTATTTATGCAGTAGCGTTAAGCTCCTTGCTCTACTTTCTTTCGTAGAGCACGCTTGAAAAAACTTACAACGCCCTCGTCGTGGATAAATTCGTTAATTACCTCCGCTGCGTCGAGCTTGTTCGCCTCCTCAAGGCTAACGCCTTTATAAGAGGCTACAAGGGGCGGGAGGTCGTCGGCGATTTTGCCGAGCTGCGGTGTAAGTTCCGCTACAATTTCCATAGCCAAGACTCCGACTTTTTCTTTGTCGAGTTGCTTAAAAGCCTCCTCGGCATTGTCGGGCTCTTTGAAAATGTCAACGCCTTTGAGTTTTTCAATGGCGGGTGTAATATCGAGTTTGCCTATAATTTTAAGCAAAATAGGCATAGTACCGATTGTTAGCATTGTGGCTCCTCCTTAAATTCTTGTATTATTCCTCGTTTTCGTCGCCGTTTGCTGCGGGCTGTTCGCCCTCGTTGTTTACGGCTGCGGCTGCTGCCTCGTCGTCGGTAGGCATAACGGGCGGCTTGTCAATTTCTGTAACCTCCCATAAATCGCCGTCGAGGTCGCTATGCTTATAGTGAGCTAAAAACTCAAAGCCGAGCTCGCCCTCTGCTTTCTGTACCGCCTTTGCAGTAAAGCCCGTTTCGTGCATAGGGTTATAAATTACAATTTTCTTATATTTGCCGCCTATGAGCTTTGCAAACATTGTAACATTCTTGAGGTACGCCTCAAGAGGAATAACGCCCGTTTTCGGGTTTTTAATTGTCTTGCCGTCGTCGCTTGTGATAGTGCAGTTAGGAATAGCAAGCGCGAGGTTTTCCTGGCTCATACAAAGAGTAGTAACCTTAATAGAGGCTCCCTGCTCCTCGATAACCTGGGCTCCCGCCGTCTTGCCGTGTTTTCCGTCAAAATCAATGTCGCGGACGGTTACAGTAGCGACAAACTCTCCGCCGCCGCGAGTCGGAGCCAGGACGCGCTCGTCTGTTTCTCCATAGTTGAGAAAAATAACCGACTCGTCAATCTGTATATTCTCAATTTGCTTTTTAGTGAGATTTGTAACCATTGCGTTACCTCCTAATAGTAGAATAATCTTGCCGACATAGACAAGCGACGGTGCGCTATGTCAAATTCGCTGTCGGCTACGGTATTTTGATTATCAAAGCCTATATGCCCGTACAAGCCAGGCGCGGCAATGATTGCATTATAAAGCCCGTTGCGGAGGTTGTCGCACGCCCTCTCGAGTTCTACTGCTGCCTCGGGTTTCTTTTCGTCCGCCCAAACATCAATATAGAAAGAGGCGAGGTCGCCGCTTTCAAGGTCGATAATGTTAATGCCGCTTACTACCGCATACGGAAACGCCGTTTTTGTCGGTGCCTCGTCGTATGTGGTCGGCAGAATATTATTAACCCGCTCCGTAAGAGCTTTTATAAATGCCTCTGTATTTACTTTCATAGGGCGCAGCCTCCTTTCGCTTTTAGCTTTCGACTACTAAAGCCTGGCAAATGAGCTCGAGGCACTCGTTTTTTACAGGATATGTACGGATAATACGGTACATCTTGCCGTTATATTCAAAGTGTCCCTCTCCGCTATAGTCAAGCTCTTTTATCTCTACGCAAAGCTCGGGGCGGTAGCCCTGGGCTTGTGCCTGGTAAAACTCATTTCTCTTAACGCCTTTAGAATTACAAAAAACCTCGCGCTTTTCGTAGTCCTTATATGGCTTTCGGAGAGAGTCGAGCTTTTCCGTTTCAACGCACAAAAAGCCGATTTCTCGCCAATACATAGCTACGCCTCCTCGATATATTCACTTGATAGCTGCAAATGCTTTTTAAGCATATCGTAGCTGTTGCGGTACTTTTCCGCGTCCGCGTTATCGAGTCCAAACTCGGCTTTTACATAACAGACAATAGCCCGCTTTATAAGCGCGTCGCTTTCGTCCTCAACCTTTGCCGCTTTGATACCGCCTAATAGGAGGTCGGCGCGAGCCGCTCCTATTAGGTCGGTAATTTCTGCGTCAAAATGAGTATGGCTTATGCGTAGGTATCGGCGAACATCATAAACAAACTGATTTGAGATATTCGCCATAGGTCAGCCCTCCCGATTATGCAGAGGCTTTCTTCTTGCCGTATGCAAGGGTATTAGGCTGCGCTGCGCCGCCCATAATTGTATATGCGGTGTAGTCGTTGGCGCGTTTCTTGCCCGAGCTGTCTTTTGCAATGCTGATAGCCTCAACAACATTAAGTCGATAGTAACGCTTAACATTGCCGATAACAAAGTCGCCGTCATTTAAGTACGGGTCAACCTCAACGGGGTATGTCGCAACAGACTTAACACCCACGCCGTTAATAGGTGTAAAGATGTAGTTACCGTTATCGTCCTTTGTAAATGAAATTTCCTCGACAATGGACTGTGCAACATAAATCTTTGCTCCGATTTTCTGCTTTTTGCCGAGCTTGCCGAGTGCCTCGCCGATACCGTCAAGAGCAGTACCAGTATACTCGTGCTTGATAGCCTCAACAGTTGCGCCTTTCAGTTCCTCGTTACCGCTGCCGTAAATAAGTTCAGTTACAGCCTTGTCCTGTACCTGCTCAATAAGTTCTGCGGTAATGTAGGAAATAAACTCCTCTACAGCCATTGCCTCGAGTTTCCAAGAAACACGGATTGTTTCGGAAATTTCGGACAAGCCGAGGTTAAGCTCCGCCCACTGAATAGAGCCGTCCGCTGTCTGTTCGGTTTCTTTCTTGTTCTTTGCGCCCGTTGCTGTTACCTTGTACGGGAATTTAAGCAAGCCAGGGATAGCTGTGCGTGCAGCGTCGCGGAAAATAGGAGATACAAGGCTGATAGCCTCCATAAGCGCGGTATTGATGTCAGTAGGAATAAAGAGTCCGCCGTTGTTGATACCGTCTGCGCCCTCTGTCGCTGCTACATATTCGGTAGCCGTTGTAGTAAGCGCGGTTTCAAGTGCTCTTTTTTCTACCTCTGTCAGCTTACGCTGCATAAGAGTTTTAGCCCAAGCTGTACGATACTCGGGAGAGCCGAGGACATTTTCTCTTGTAAATGTGGGCTCCTGGGTGCTGCGGCTTGTAACGGGGTTAGTAATAGGGTTTCCTGCGACAGTTCCCGCGTTAATTCCGCCTGCAATAGTCTTTCTGCGCTCGATACCCTGCATTTCTGTATCAAGGTCGCGGAGCTCCTTTTCGATTTCGTCGAGGTTTGCGTTTGCGTCGGTTTCGAGCATAGCTCTTAACTCCGCCTTGCGAGCGTTAATTTCTGCAATTCTTTTAGTAAACATAGTCAAATTCTCCTTTTCTGTTTTTAGAGTAAAGTTTTAGCTATAAGCAACTTGCGGCGGCGGGCTTGCTCCAAAGCCTTAAACTCTTTCGAGTGCTCCTCCTCGAAAAAGCCTCGCGCTGAAATTGAGGTTTCGTTATACGCGGGAATATCCACCGCCGAAACATCATATAGCTTTTTTATTTTAGTTATCGTCCGAGTATGAGTATCGACATTGTAGCTCGACTCCTCAATAGTGAACGAAAAACTCATTTTGTCAATGTAGCCGCCTTTGATTTCTTCGTAGAGGTTGCGCCCCTCTACAGTTCCTCCCAGGTTAGCCTCTGCGTCTAACCCGTTATCGTCGATAAATAGCTGTAAAGTCTTGTTACGGAGGCGGGCTACAACCTTTCCTCCGTGATTGTAATTAAAAATTACATCACTCATATCGCAATTATCGAAAGCCCCTCGGGCTATTACCTCGTAATACTTAACGCCGTCGCACTCAAAAAGGCAAGTAGGCGTATCGAACACAACTGCGCGTCCGTGCACAATATAGTCGGAGCCGCTTTCGGACTCGGCTTTATCGGGTGCAAGCATTTGGCTAAAATTTCGGTATTCTCTGTTTGGTTTTCTCGGCATTTTTTACTCCTCCTCTGTTTGGTTTTTGGTGCCCTCGGGTACCGCTGTCTGTGCGGTACCCTCTGCGGGCGGGGTTGTTTCTGTTTTTTCGCCTAATTGATACTCGTCGGCTTTGGCTGCATTAACCATATTGAGCGTTTGCACGCGACGCGCGCCCTCCTCGCCTCCAAGTGGTGCCATATTATAGGCAAGCAATACGCCGTCAATGGTAATAGCTCCAATATCGGCAAGAAATTTAAGCGTAGTAGTCTTGTCCGAGAGTTTCTCGTTTTGCAAGCTGTTACCCTCAAAGATAATCTCGTTACCATAGGAGGGCTCTTTACCCGAAAAGATAGCGTTTGTAAACGCCTGGGTACATTGCTCAAAAAACGGTTTAATTTCTCCGTTATAATAAGCTGCTGCCTCCTCGGGCGACTCCTTATTTTGCACGATTTTTTCGTTAGTGCCGAAATAATCGTAAATTTCGGACTTAACATACGCAAGTTGTCCCGTAGGTATAGGCGTTTGCTTGTCCGTAATAGGTGTATACTCGTACTTATTGTCGGTAACAATAACGCCCGCTCCGTTGTTTTCCATTTTGAGGTTATCGCGTATAAACTCGTCGCGGCGGTTTTTTAAGTCCTCGTTTTTGGTGGAGGCTTGAATTTTCAAAATACCTCTAACAACAGCAATAAGTTCTGCAAACTTACTCATTGATTGATTAAAAGTGTTTGCCGTTTCAAGCACGGGGAATACGGGGCGATTATTTTCTCCGAAAATGTCATTTTCGTTAAAATGTGAGCCGATATGTATTAAGTCTGTATACGGACAAGTGTAACGATTTCCCGTTGCAAAAGTCATACGGCAATATAATTCGCCCTGGTACTCGATAAGTTCGATAGAGTTTGCGTTGATATTATAAAGAGCCTCGAGCTTTCCCGTATATTCGTTCCATACGGGGTATACGAAAGCGTTGTTATAGAGCTTGTATTGTGTGGCAAGCCTATAATAAAACTTGTATGCTGTCGTATATGGGTTAGGCTTAAACTGTAAAAGCTGATTGTATTTGCTCTTTACATCAGTTAATTTCCCCTCTCCGCGCCGTATGTGTCGCGGTTTTACCGTTGCCGCTCGGCGTGCAAAGCCGTTTACTGCGGCGCGCACCGTATTTACATCATAAGCATTGCCCGAAAAAGGGGTAAATGTCGTTTGCCAAGTGTTTAAGAGCTTGTATGTCTTAAAGGCACCCGTAACACTCTTGACTTTCCCAAAAATTTTTTGAAAAAGTCCTCTTTTTTCTTGCATTTAATCACCCCACATTATACATAAAATCGTCATAGTATTTGACATAGATAACCCAGGCATTAAGCAGGCTTACCGCCCCGTCGATACGGCGTTTGTCGGTTATCTTGACGGGTTGAATATTATTTAACCCGCTTTTCTTTACTGCCGTATTTGATAAGCACCAAAGCAAAATAGGGTTATTGTTATAATTAACTATCTTGTCGGCGAGAGCTGCGCCCATTTCTCGCATAGGTTGGCTCCAAGTAAAAGGTCCCTGCGCTACGGGCTCCATAGTAAAGCCGTTGTTTTTCATTTCCTCCACCCAATAGCCCGCTAACGCTCTATCGTAGCCGACTTTGAAAGCGTCTATAGAGTGCTCGTCGCGCATTTGGCAAAACCAGGCTGTTACATCAGAAAAATTAACGCGGTTTCCGTCGCAGATAGTGAGCAAGCCCCGCTCCGCCCAAAGGCGATACGGTGCCTCGTTTGTGTTTTTCTCCTCCAGGTGTTCTATGCGCGCCTGCGGGAGGAAATATTGCTGCAATACATAAACCGTTTTGTCGCCTGGTTTTCTTATAAGCAGCGTAGCCGCTGTTAAGTCGGTAGTAGCCGAGAGGTCGCAGCCGCCTATAGCGTATGTATTGTATACCTCGGACATATCGAAAGTAGCAGCGTTTTTAATTTCCTCAAAGGATAACCAAACATTGCTCTCGTTTTCGCGTATGTTAAAGTCTTTACATAGTACGCCTGGTAAGTCAGCAGGGTTATTCTTTGCCCTCTCAACGAAAGCGGCAAGGGTTTTATACTGTTTGATTTTGCCGAGCCCTGGGTTTGCTTTTATCCACATTTGAGGGTTAGTCCACTCGTCGCGGCTGTCGAGCTCGTAGAGTATCGGCAAAAATGTATCGTCTTTTTTGGTACCGTCCGCGAGCTCGCAAGCAAGCTCGTACATATTGTCAAAAATACATTCGCGTACAGTTCCCGCCGTTGTTATCATAACGACGAGGGGCTGCCTGCGGCTCGAGGTCGATTGTTTCATAACCTCGTATAGGTTTCTGTCGCGGATAGCGTGCAGTTCGTCTATAATAACAGCGTGAGAGTTCAAGCCGTCAAGCGTATTTGAGTCCGAGGCGAGAGCCTCGAAAATAGAGGAGGTAGCAGGGAAATAAACATCATTACGACGCTTTTTTATAACCGCCCGCAGCTCGGGCGATTGCTTAATCATATTGACAGCCTCGGTCAATACCTTTTTTGCCTGGTCTTTTTTGGTCGCTACGGAGTATATTTCCGCTGCGCCCTCATAGTCGGCAATGAGCATATATAACGCAATACCCGATAGCAGGGTAGACTTACCGTTTTTTCGTCCACACAAAAACATAGTTTCACGAAAACGACGGTAGCCCGTTTCCTTTTCAAGCCAACCGAAAAGCAGTTGTATAAATGCTTTTTGGAATAATTCGAGCTCAAGCGGAGCTCCGATAGTTCCCTGGGATTGCTTGCAAAAGGTTTCGATAAAGAGTATAGGTCGCTCGCCCGTTTCCTCGTCGAAATAATAGGGAAAGTCGGCAGGCGGTGCCTCCATTTCTGCAATAAGTCGAGAGTAGACAGCTTTAACACGCCTACTCGTTACAATCTCGCCGCTCTCTATGCGGCTATAGTATTCTTTTACCCAATTCAAGGCTTTTTCGGTACCTTGTTCGGTTTAGTAGCAAACATCATAAGAGCCTGCCCCGCTTTGTCCGCCTCGGAGTTTGGCTCGAGGTCGGAGAGCTGTTTAATGGTGGCATTATAATTCTTTACCATTGCGTTATAAGGCTGTAAAAGAGGGTGCGCTCTTTCGATTTTGTACGCGCCCTGCGGCATTTCAACGACGAGTCCGTCCTCGTTGATTTTTGCCTCCATATCCTCCAAAGAAACGAGCATATAAGCGGCTCGTTCAATCAATTTTTTCGCGATTTCGAGCTGTTCTTTGGGTAGATTTTTGTATATTTTCTTAATTCTGTTCTGCTCTTTCTTTTGTCGCGCATATAATGTAGACTCCACTTAAAAACTCCTTTCTTTTGGTTTTGGGTAGGGGGGTAATGCACACAAGGGGCGGTCATAAAAGGGGCTTAAACACGGTTCATAAAATACAAGGTCAAACTTTTTTAACGGGGGGGATAGTTTGCTCTTGTGCGCCTGCTTTGTGTACCTCGATAGCAACAACATTGATAGCGTTAAGTATTAACTTTGTGCCCTCTACGGTATCGAGTAATACTGTGCCCTCCTCAAGCGCAGTAGCGAGCCGCTCTTGAAAGTCGTCTGTAGTTGCCTCGACATTGAAAGACAATGCCGCATTGCTTGTATATATAATTATCTCGCATACTTTGCTCATAGGTAGCCCTCCCTTTCTACGAGGTTTCCCTCGCTATCAAACATAAGCCCGCTTGCTGTAGCAGGCTGTCCCTCGTGCTCTATAGCGTGGCACTCACGGCATAGCAGCTCGAGGTTATCCTCCGAAAGCGTGATACTCGGGTTATCTATGTTGTGCGGTGTAAGGTGTATTTTGTGGTGTACTATTTCTCCAGGCTTACCACACCGTACACATAGCCCCAGGTCGCGCTTAAATATATATTCCCTGGTATCTCTCCAGGTCTTGCTTAAATAAAACTTGCGTGCAAACTCTTGCATATAACAGCGTCCCGCCCTCTCCGCCGTAGTGAGTGTTATATCTACTCCCGATACAACGACAAAGCGAGCCGCTATTTGCAGCTCGCCTCAACCGTCTATTTCTACGGTATCAGTATACAGCAGCAAAAAGCAAGTTTCTATACAGCCTTTTTTCAAATGCCTAAATTGAGGGTAGAGCCGAGGCTCCATAGTAGAGCAAAGCAAACTCTGCTACAGCTTTATTTCGGAGGTTATAAACCGTAGTAAGCGACTCTACATAAAGCTCCTCCATAATAGCCTCTTTTGAGCGTTTCTCAACATACCACAAAACGACGACTTTTTTATATTCCTCGTTAAGTTGGTCTATGATGTTTTCGAGCTCCGCGAGCTTGCGCTGCGTTTCCGCTATGTTTTTTGAGCACTCCGAAAGCTCTAAAAGCTCGTTTAGGGTGTCGCTTACATAGTGCGAGTCGGTAAAAGGCTTGTTATAGTCAATAGCCCCAGGCTCGCGCGGTTTTCCTTGCTCTATTAAGCGTTGCTCTCTTTTCTGCAAATTTTCTAACGCCTTTTTTAGCGTTGGTATCGAGCCGAGCACTTGCTCCGCCGCCTTAAAGTAGTTCATAGCATAACCTCCTCTCTGTTTTTTGCTAAAATGTTACTGTTACATTGAGCACCGCAGCAGCGAGCCAATATACAGCGCGTTTATAATCTTTGCCAATTACGCACATAACCGCCGCGCCTACATCAAGCAAAATAAGCGCAACGGGGAAAATATACATAGACATTTTCGTTTTCTCCTTTCCCTGGGAGGCGTTTTTACTGTCGCTCATAATAACCTCGCTTTCTACTCCGTTTCGGAGTCGGCTTTTTATACATTTTGACGGTCAAATAATAGCCGCCGTTAATTTCGTTGTAGTACGGCTTAACCTCTGCCAGGGAGTAACCCTCGTAGAGTCGCTCGAGCTCCTCGTGCATATCGTAGCCGCTGTCGTGAATTTCTTTGACTTTGTATTGCGGCAGCCTGCCGTCCCGCTCCGAGGTTTTAGGCTGCTCAAGGTTTCGACTTGCACACCAACGCTTGCCGAGTATAGGCTCCTTTATGAGATACTTTGCAATGCCGACTATGCCGTACTCGTCAAACTGTAAAGGCTTTGCTGTCGTATAGCCTCGGCTCCATATTTCCGCAAGGGTGTTTATATCTACGCCGCCGCTCATAACGATATGGTGGTGCAGGCGTGCGCTTTTCTTGCCGATTTCGGTAACTGCGACATATTTTAAGTCGGGTAAACCGTTCTTTTTGCGGTACCGCTTGACTCTGCGGAGGAAATTTTGCATTTCTCTTTGTGCGTCCTCGGGAGAGCCTGGGTAGTTCTCGTCGCTGTATGTAAGGTCAAACCTTATGTCCTTTTTTGTAAAGTTTGTATTAAGCAAGCGTATTAACTTGCGCTCGGCGTTTCTTTGGTTAAGCCTTTTTTGAGTTTCCGAGGTCGGCTTACGCTTTTTGCTCCGTCCTCGCTGATATTCAAAAACGGGGAATATATCTACCTCCAAATACTCGCCGCAATAGTGTTTCTTTTCTCTGTATAGGCAACGCATATTTTAACCTCCGTGTATACTCTTGGGGCTCTGCCCCAAACCCCGAGGTTTAACGCTTTAGTTTTCCATAAGGGAATATTAAAAAGCAGCGGAGGAGGCAGGCTCATTTCCGCCCACTCTCATACGCTCATACTAAAAACTCATAACGCGCTTATTTAGCATCTATCCTCTCTGCAAATAAAAGCATAGTTTCCTCGGTCTATATCTGCCAACAAAACAAGAGTATTATATTTTTGTCCCTCTCGGTTTTTGGTCGTTAAGTTATTATCCATTACGAGCCCAAAATACAAGAGGCTTTTTTCGCTCTTTCTATTGACTTTTTGTTGCCTCTGTGCTATAATAATTACAAGATGTTAAGCAACACAAAGGCGGTTGCTGCGGCTATCACTCGGGCGGAGTGGTAGCCGCTTTTTTCATTTAATAAATTGCCAGGATTGAGGCGGGCGGGTTATGCCAAAGTCCGAAAGAGGGCGAGGCTTTGCAAACCTCGTAGGATTGCTTACTACATAGGCGTAAACATCTTTGCCGCCTGCATACGCTACGAGCTGCTCCTCGGTAAGACAAGCTCTCTTTGCTATTTCTGCGCGAGCTGCTGCCTCCTCGGGTGTATTGCTCTTGTGTAGAGCCGCTCCGAAAGCGTCAGTTTTTATAATTACATTACAAGTATAAAAGCCTACTACAGCTCCCGCTCCAGGAAACAACACGCCTCCCGAGCCTTTATATAGGTGCTTTGTTTCATACATATATATAGTATAAGGAAACGCACCGCCGCTCGGGGCTGTTTTCCTCATTTCGTAGCCCTTGAGCTCTTTTAAGATGTTCTCGGCGTGTTCGTGGTGTATTGATTGCATTATTACGCTGCTCATTTTTTACCCTCCGAGGCTGCCTTGTACTCTGCCGCTTTGGTTAATACTTTTATAGAGTAGCTCGTTTCGTATACGCCTTTGTCCCAAAGGACGGAGGCTCCGTATTCTCCCATATTGTACGCCATACATACCCTTGAGGGCTCGTCGTACTTTTCAAACAATCGGCGGAGGATATAAAGCCCGCCGCGTATGTTTTGGTAAGGCTCTGTAAAATCAGTAATACCCAGGGCGGAGGAGAGCTCCGCGTGGTTGCATTTGTTTATCTGCATTAAGCCGCTATCATTTGTCCCGCTCACTATATCGGGCTCAAACTTTGACTCTGTATACATAACCGCCATTACAAACTCAAAGTCGAGGTAGTACGCCTCGCATAAATAATAGGTAAACTCTTGCAGCTCGACGGGTAAATCGCACTCGAGAGGCTCAAAGCCTGCCGCCATTTCATAGCTAAAGGTCGTCCCGCCTTTTTCTGTTATGTATCTACCGTCGCGGGTACCGTACCGCTCCGACGAGCCCGAGCTGCGCGGAGTAGCCGCCGCAACGATAATACCGCCAATAATGGCTCCTACCAGGAATATACATATAATAAAGGTAATAATCTGTCGCTGCGCTTTTCTACGCTGCGGTCTTTTTGTTTGATGTGTCATAGGTTAACCTCCTAAAATTCTATTTCGCGGAGGTCTATTCCGCCTGCGGTTTTTAACCTCTCGTAAACGCCTTTTAATTCGTGCACAAAAAACCTTGCGCGCTGCTCTGTGCTGCCGTCCTCTCCTAAATGATGTAAAAACTCATTTTTTGCTAAACAAGCAGGCTTTAATACCGCCTTTAGTGGCTCGCCCTCCGAAAGACATATTTTTAGAATTTGAGCAAGCGTTTTTCCTGCGCGGCGGGCAAATTTTATATCCGCGCCGTATTCTTTGCCGTTCAGTATGTACTCTTTTTGCCAATCAAAGAGGGAAAAGCCGAGCACTTGCTCTACCTTTTTTATTGTCCTCTCCTGGCGGGCTTGTTTCTCTTTTAAGAGGGTATCTCTTTCAAGGCGTATTTGTTCTATAGCCGCCGTTTCGTCTACAAAGCAAAAGTCTACTCTTTTTCCGTCGTCTTTCCTCGTAGTGTCAAGCTCAATAACTAAAGGCTCTTTGTATCTCTCGTCGAGTAATAAAACGCCCTCGTTTATCATTCGGTGTAGGTGTATAAGCATTAAATTTTTACACTCTTCCGAAATAAGAGCTTTTAACTGTAAAATAATCAGTTTCACAATATAACCTCCTTAACTCTTGACGCGTCCGCAATAATTACGCTGTTGCAGTTTTTGTCTAATAGCTCCGCCTGCAAAAGCAGCTTGCCCTCTCGCAGCCGATAAATTATAGCGGAAACACATTTATAAATAATACCGTTATGCTCTACTTGGCAGCCGCTAAATAGAGCGTTTTTAATTTCCTCATTTGTCATATAGCCGCTCCCGTTCCTTATTTCTTTTTATTACTTATAAGCACTAAAGTAATAAGCGTAGCGCATATAATAAGGGTAATAATTACTCCGTTACTCATTGTCTACCTCCTCAATATCATAGTCCCAGGATAAATTAGCGCACGATTTCGCCAGGCGTTCCGCTGCGTTTTCGGCTCTTTTTTTGCTTGTGTATTTCTTTGCCTGCTCGCGCTGCGAGCCCGCTACAGCCGCGTATCTTTCTCCGAGTACGCTGTATGTGCCTCCCGAGATATACTCGGGAGGGCTGCCGTCGTTATATTTGAATTTGATAATGTATTTACTCATTTGTCGCCTCCTATGCGCCTAACGGCGCAGATTACTTAAAGATTGAGGGATTGAAAATACAAGCGGGGGCGACTCCGTAAGCACAGTGCGCGTTGTAGTTGCCCAACGCTCCCGAGGTATTCACAATGCGCTCGCTGTACGCGTACCCAGGGGTGCAGCTCCAGGGTGTTATAGTCCATACCCAGGTATCGTATTTAGGCACGAAAGCTCTATACTTTCTGTAAAGGTCGTCCGAAAGCAAAGCGATAAAGTCCTCGGAGGTACCGTAGCTCTTGTCGCCGTTGTCCGCTGTTAAGTCGGAAATAATCGGTATAAGGTCGCCCTTGTCAAAATTCTTTATGTATTCCTCGTTAAGGAATTTGCGGAGGGTAGAGCTGCGCCAATCGTTGCAGCAGTTCTCGTCGTAAGGCATTTCGGGCTCGAGCCTCTTTGCCGCTACAGCAAGTACGCCGCCCTGCTTATAGCCCAGGGCTACAAACTCCATACCGTTATAATTAAAGTGCTCGCCCGCCGTTGGTATCTTGTCGCTTATAGGCTCGGGCTTGCCCTCTCCGTTCTCCTGGTCGTCCTCGTATTCGTCCTCATACTCCGCAGGGGTAAAAATGCCTGCAAAAGCGAGGGAAACAACCGCCTCGGCTCTTTTCTTGTTGTCCTCGGGGTTTGGGTTGGTCGCTATGTCGTCGCAAAGGGACTCTATAGCTGTTAAAATGCTGCTGTTCATAAATTAACCTCCTTAAATATTCTCGTATGTATCTACGAGCTTTTGTAATTCTGCAAAAAGCGGAGCTATTGCTCGCTTGTTCTGCCTTGCATTAAGTAGCTGCTTTCCCAGGGCATAGAAAGCGGATAGCTCCCGCTCCGTAGCTTTTGCCTGCTCAACAGCCTTTCGGGCGTTCTTAACCTCTGTACGGGCTGCCCTCATTTCGTCAAACTCTTTTGCCGAGAGCTGCACGCTTGCCGTTACGCCTTTTGCTTTGCCTCCGCCTCTTAAATGGTATAGACGGTTGCGCGTTGCGTCCTGGGAGCGGTTGAGCTCCTCGGCGAGCTGCGAAATAAACTTGCGCTCTTTTTGGTACCCGCGCAGCAGCAGCTCGTCCTCCTCGGGAGTCCAGGCTCCCGTCTTAACCGCTGCCCGCTCGGGTGTAAATTCGTGCCCGCATTGCGGACATTTTACAGCTTTACACATTTTTTAATTCCTCCCGTATATTTCTCTTTATGGTCTGCAAACAATCCTCCCCAGGCTCACGCATACAGCCTTGCGTATCTCCGAGCATAAAGGAGCAAGGGCAGATGTCGCAATCATTGCCGTCGCTTGTCATTTCAAAAATTATTTCTGCGACTCTTTGCAATTCTTTTTCGTTCATTGCGCGAGCCTCCTTTGTTTGTGTAGTGATAATTGCTCGCTAAAAAAGCTACTAATATTAAAATTGTTGTTTCTTATTTGAAAAGCGTCGCCACATTGCACAATGTCGGGGTAATTATCATTAGCAACGAGCATAGCGTGCTTGTCTATCTCGTAAGCGTAATACTCTACATTAGTAAAGCCCATTTTATCCAGGCAATAGCGGCCCGTACCTATACCGTCGTACATTGATACGACTACTATTTTTTCGTTGCGGGGCACATTTCCAAGTGCGCCATTAAGAATATGTATAATAATTTCTGCCGTCCAACCGTTACCCGTGCCGTTGTATCGTTGGCTGTCGCTTACAGCTTTTGTATAGTTGTCGGGTAGCGTTTGCAAGCGTTCATATTCTATCGGTGTTAATTTTCTCGGTATGCCGTTTTGCATTACCTTTTTAACGCGGTGTCCGCCTCCTCCGTCGCAAGTAAGAGTAGGCGATTTGTAGTTGATGTTGTGTACGCGCTTTATAATATCCATTGCTTTAATATCCATTAAAGCGCATACTGCTTTATCGTCGCCGAGAGGCGTAAAAGGTGTATTTGTATACCAATATTTTGACGGTACCTCCGAGGCGGGTAACAATATGTCTTTTAGGACGAGTCCTCTTTCTTTTGGTTGTTCAACCGTCCAATTAAAACCGTAAAACCGCTTCCGATTTTGAGCAGATAATAAAGAGCTGTTTATGTGCATAAGTTCAGTATTGAGCTCGTAGCTTATTTGCTCTTTGATTGCTTGAGCTGCAGACTCGTTATTTTCGTATAAGAAAAGGTCGGGCTTGAATTTTTCTTTTGCTATTAAGTAATTTTTGAATAGTTCCCAACCGAGCCCGCTTGCCGTTGTTTCTCTGTCTTTTGCGCGAGCTACGCTCCAATGAGTGCAAGGGCTGCCGCCTATCAAAATTCTAATCATAAAATATCCTCCTCGATATAATCAAATAAGGTAAGCTGTTCGTAGTGTGGAGTAGCTATATAAGCGTCTACCTTTGCGGAAATTTCCTTGAAAGTTTGTCCGTACTTAAAGCCCTCCGATACCTTGTTAGGTACGCCGTCGAAAATAACGAGCTCCTCCCATAATTCGGGGTGGTTAGTCTTTAGGTAGGCAAATTCTTTTATAGTTTGATTAGGACAAAACCAACAGCCGCCACGCTTTGCAAACTTGTATGTAGGAGAGATAAGGTTGTAAGGTCTTAAAATGTCGTATGTTTGCTCCTCTATAATTCCTTGTTGCTCAAGTAGGGAAATTTGCCCTTTTTTATGAACGCGCTCGAGTCTTTCAGGCTCGTCGGCAGCTATGCCGATATATTCCTGGTATTCTCTGTCCAACGATTTAAGATAGCGTTTCATTGGGTTTACTTTTTCTCTGTTCAAAACGCACATACCTCCGAGGAGCCAGGCTGCAAGTTTTCCCTTTCTTTCCGCTTTGCGGGGGTTTTCAATCGGGCGGTAGAAATTATAAACATAATCTCTTTCGCCCTCGACTACTTTAACCTTGTAACCCCAGGACTCAAAAAGCGGTATTGCGTGATTAAATATCCACTCTATTACCTCCGGATATTCGGCGTATATGCCCCGTTTTTTGTCAAACCATATTAAAGAAATAATAATAAGGTCTATAGGTATTCCGAGTTCGTGAGCTAATACTATAGTCGCTGTAGAGTCTTTGCCGCCGCTCCAACATATAATATTTAGCTTTGTTTCGGTACTCATAATGCTTTTAGCACATCATTTGCAATAGCTCTTTCGCTGTCGGCTGTTATGCAAACTCTGCGCTTATAACCATTTTTATACAGAATAACGCAAAACTCGTCGCGGGTACCTTCGTTGTATTCATAAGAGAGGGACTCTACGCCGTCGTCGAGTCTTTTTATAAACGGCTGCAAGCTAAACTCGATAAAATCGCTTTTTTCTATAAAAGGTATAGAAAAACATTGCTCTCTACTCATAATAAAATCACTCCGTTTTATTTATATTTTTTACTGCGCCGCTGCGGTCTTTCGGTGCCCTCGGCGTTTGATACTGTCTTGTACGGTCTTTTGTGCAATGTCCGCACTATAACCGTTGCGCCCGTTGTTGTCGAGCTCGCCCGTACTGCCTCTCGTCATTTCTCTATAAATGGTCGCAAGATGTACTCCGAGCTTGGAGGCAATTTCTACGAGGCTTGTATTTGCTGTATAAAGAGCCTCAATACTCTTTCTATCCTCAAATGTGAGGTATCGGCAAGTCATACGCGCTTAACTCCTTTCTTTTTATCTTTGGAGAGAGTAAGGAGCGGAGGACGCGCCCTCCGCTCCTTATTCCCTTATGCTAAAATCTCACAACGCGCTCGAGTCGCACCTCTGCGGAGCTCTATCCTCGTTATGAGCAAAAGCCATAAAAAAATAAGTGCGTTAGGTCTAAAAAACCTTTCGCACTTATTATAAAACTTTATAGATACAAGTATTTTAGCCAAAAGACTTTACTTTTTTCGTAAAATGTATTACAATATACTCTATACATGAATTTTTAAACTCGGAGGTTACATAGATGCAATATCAGAGCACCAGAAACAGTAATTTTAAGATATCTTCTGCACAGGCAATTAAGAAAGGTATCTCGGAGGAGGGAGGTCTTTTTGTCCCCGAAACAGTACCCCAGGTTAGTGTAGAGGAAATATCTCAGCTTTCACAGCTGAAATATATAGACAGAGCAAAGAATATTCTTTCAAGGTTTCTTACAGATTACACTGATGAGGAGATATCCGAATGCTGCACCAAGGCATACAGCGAAGAAAAATTCGGCTCTTGTGATACTGCACCTGTGGTTAAATTAAGCGATACCATGCACATACTTGAGCTTTGGCACGGACCCACATGTGCATTCAAGGATATGGCTCTTCAGATACTTCCTCATCTTCTTACAAAGGCTGTAAAAAAGACGGGCGAAAACAATACCATTGCCATACTTGTAGCTACATCAGGCGATACAGGTAAAGCAGCGCTTGAAGGCTTTAAGGATGTAGACGGCACTGTAATACAGGTGTACTATCCCAAGCAGGGTGTGTCCGAAATACAGAAGCTTCAGATGGTTACTCAGGAGGGCGCAAATGTGTCTGTGGTTGCGGTTGAAGGTAACTTTGACGATGCGCAGACAGGTGTTAAGAAGATTTTTACCGACGAAGCATACAAAGGTGAACTTGCCAAAAAGAATTATTCGCTTTCCAGCGCAAATTCTATCAACTGGGGACGCCTTGTTCCGCAGATTGTGTATTATTTCAGCGCATATGCTGATTTGCTTAAAAACGGCGATATTTCCCTTGGCGAAAAGATAAATATATGTGTTCCCACAGGTAATTTCGGAAACATACTTGCCGCTTATTATGCTAAAATAATGGGTCTTCCCGTAAATAAACTCATATGTGCTTCCAACAAAAACAGCGTTCTTACGGAATTTATTGAAAACGGCACTTACAGCAGAAACAGAGATTTTTATACAACAATTTCGCCGTCAATGGACATAATAATATCATCAAATCTGGAAAGACTTCTCTATCTTATGTCAGGCATGGATGACAAACTCATTACAAGCTACATGAATTCACTTGCCGAAAAGGGTGAGTACTCTGTAAACGACGATATATTCTCGCAGATTAAAGAGTCTTTTGCGGCAGGCTGCTGCGATGATACAATGACCAAGGATACCATAAAGAAGATAAAGGATGAATATAATTATACTGCAGATACACATACTGCAGTAGGCATCAAGGTTTATGAGGATTATGTCAAGAAAACGGGCGACTGCACAAAAACGGTAATAGCATCAACTGCTAATCCGTATAAATTCAATAAGAGTGTTCTTGAAGCACTTTCAACAGAAAATCTTGAAGCATACGATGAATTTGAGCTTCTCGATAAACTTTCAAAAATAAGCGGTATCAAGATTCCCGATTCTTTAAGTAAATTAAAAGAAAAGGAAATTCGTTTTACAGCTTCTTGCAATAAAAACGATATGAAAACCACAGTTTCTGACTTTTTAAAATAATACAAAAAATCTTGGGGGTTTTTCTGTGAAGAAGAGCTATGGTGTAGTAATTGCCGCCGGAGGAAGCGGCACAAGATTCGGTACCGATATTCCAAAGCAGTTTGTTGAAATTTCGGGTATACCTGTAATTGCACACACTATTTTACCGTTTCAAAACTGCAAGGAAATAAAAAAGATTGTTATAGTTGCTCATAAGGATTATCTTGTCTTTTGCAGCGATATACAAAAGCGCTTTGGTTTTAGCAAAGTATCTTCCATAATTGAGGGCGGTGCTACCAGACAGGCGAGCGTTTTTAAAGGAATTAAGGCTCTTGATACCGACTATGTGCTTATTCACGATGCAGCAAGACCTGTTATCTCAGAGGAAAAGATATCCATGTGCTGTGAGGAGGTTGCCAAATCAGGCTCATGTGCTCTCGGAATTCCGAGTGTAGATACCATAAAGGTGTCGCTTGACGGAGAATATATTTCATCCACACCGGACAGAAGTACCTTGTGGCAGATACAGACACCGCAGTGCTTTGAAAGAGATTTTATACTAAAGTGTCATAGAAGAGCCGCATATGACGGATTTGAGGGCACAGATGATTGCATGCTTGCAGAGATGGCAGGCGCAAAGGTTAAGCTTATACAAGGCGACAGGACAAATATCAAAATCACAGATTATGCCGACCTTGCGCTTGCGGAGGTGCTATTAAATGATTAGAATAGGTACAGGATACGATGTACACAGACTTGCAGAGGGCAGAAAGCTTATCCTTGGCGGTGTAGAGATTGAATACGAATTGGGACTTTTGGGGCATTCAGATGCCGATGTGCTCGTTCACGCAATTATGGATGCACTTCTTGGCGCTGCGGCACTTGGCGACATAGGAAAGCTTTTTCCCGATTCCGATGCATCATACAAAAATGCGGACAGTATCAAACTGCTTCAGAAAGTAAAAGAAGTCCTTGATTCACACTCGTATTCAGTTGTAAATGTTGATTCAACTGTCGTGGCGCAAAGCCCGAAACTTTCCCCGTACATCGATGAGATGCGAAAAAACATAGCGCACTCTCTCGGAATAGATACAGACAGCGTAAGTGTTAAAGCGACTACTACCGAAAAGCTTGGATTTGAAGGACAAGGACTCGGTATTTCATCACAAGCTGTATGCTTGATTACAAAAGGAGAATGATTATGCTGACAGATATTCAAATTGCACAAAACGCAAAGCCCCAACACATCGGAAACATTGCCAAGGGTCTTGGTCTTACAGAGGACCACATCGATTACTATGGCAAGTACAAAGCAAAAATCAATCTTGAGGTTATGGATGAATTAAAAGACAAGGAAGACGGAAAACTCATCCTTGTTACTGCCATAAATCCCACACCCGCAGGCGAGGGTAAGACTACTATCACCGTAGGTCTGGGGCAAGCTATGAACAAAATCGGCAAGAAAGCCGTTATTGCCTTAAGAGAGCCATCGTTGGGACCTGTAATGGGTGTTAAGGGCGGTGCTGCAGGCGGCGGATATTCTCAGGTTGTTCCCATGGAGGATATAAATCTTCACTTTACAGGAGATATGCATGCCATAACTGCTGCAAATAATCTTCTTGCGGCACTTTTGGACAACCATATCAAGCAGGGCAATGAACTTGGAATTGACCCTACAAACATTGTTTTCAAGCGCGTTATGGATATGAATGACAGAAGCCTCCGAAATATAGTTGTAGGTCTTGGAGGAAAGCTTAACGGGACACCCAGAGAAGACGGCTTTATGATAACCGTTGCTTCCGAAATCATGGCGATACTCTGTCTTGCATCAGATTTGCAGGACCTCAAAAACCGCTTTGCAAAAATTATAGTTGCCTACACATATTCAGGTAAGCCTGTTACTGCACATGACCTTAATGCAGAGGGTGCCATGACACTTCTTATGAAGGATGCAATTAAGCCAAACCTTGTGCAGACACTTGAAGCTACACCATGCCTTATGCATGGCGGACCTTTTGCCAACATCGCTCATGGCTGTAACAGCCTTATTGCTACCAAAATGGCATTAAAGCTTGCAGACTATACCATTACAGAGGCAGGCTTCGGTGCTGACCTCGGTGCAGAAAAGTTCCTTGACATTAAGTGCCGTTTCGGCGGTCTTAAGCCCGATGCAGTTGTAATTGTGGCAACTATTCGTGCGCTCAAATACAATGGCGGCGTAAAGAAGGATATGCTGAAAGATGAAAACCTTGAAGCACTCGAAAAGGGTATCGTAAATCTTAAAAGGCACATAGATAATATGCGCTCATACGGTGTAAGTGTAGTTGTAGCGGTAAATGCTTTCATAACCGATACCGATGCCGAAAAGCAGTATGTAATTGATTATTGCAACAAGATAGGCGTTAAGTGCGCAATGGCAGAGGTTTTTGCCAAAGGCGGCGAAGGCGGCGTTGAACTTGCAAAGGCTGTTTGCGAAACCATAGATAACGAAAAGTCAAACTATGCACCCTTGTACGATACAGACCTTTCCATAAAGGATAAGATAAATGCCGTTGCTACCAAAATATATGGTGCTTCGGGCGTTATATATACAAAAAAAGCAGAAAAGAAAATAAAACAGCTCGAGGATATGGGACTCGATAAGATACCCGTATGTATGGCAAAAACCCAGTATTCTTTGTCGGATGACCCTGCACTTCTGGGTGCACCTACAGGCTTTGATATTACCGTAAGAGATGTTAATATTTCAAACGGTGCAGGCTTTGTTGTATGTCTCACAGGCGATATAATGACAATGCCCGGTCTTCCCAAGGTACCTGCCGCAAACAATATTGATATCACAGAAGACGGAGAAATAGTCGGTCTGTTTTAATTGGAGGATACATGGAATATATTTCTCACACTGCAGAAGATACAGAAAACATAGCATATGAATTTGCAAAGACTTTGAAAGGCGGAGAGATTATAACTCTCGACGGGGATTTAGGTGCAGGCAAAACTGCCTTTACCCGAGGCCTTGCGCGCGGACTTGGTATAACCGATACTGTTTCCAGTCCTACATTTACTATAGTAAATGAATACAGAAACGGCAAAATCCCTCTTTTCCATTTCGATGTATACCGTGTAGAAACTTCGGATGAAATGTATGATATAGGCTGGGAGGACTACCTTGTTCAAGGGGCAGTCATTGTAGTTGAGTGGGCAAAAAATATTCCTGATTTATTTGATAATAGCTGTATTTTCATAGACATTGTAAAAGACCTTGGCATTTCCGAGGATTACAGAAAAATCACAGTAAAAGGAGCATAAAGCAATGTACATTTTTGCTATGGATACTTCCTCGGTTACTGCTACTGTAGCAGTTATTACAGAAGAAAAACTTTTGGGAGAATATTCTGTTTCAAACAGACTTACTCATTCAAGGACAATTCTTCCCATGGCGGATGAACTTCTTAAGAATCTCGAGCTTGAGCTTAAGGATATAGATGTATTTTCGGTTTGTACAGGACCAGGCTCATTTACTGGCTTAAGGATTGGAATGGCTACTGTCAAAACCATGGCACAGGCACTTTCCAAACCGATTATAGGTGTTTCTTCACTTGATGCTTTAGGATTAAGTTTTTATACTGCAGACGATACTGTTGTATGTCCTATAGTGGATGCAAGGCGTGACGAGGTGTACAATGCTTTGTATTCCTGCGGCAAAAAGATTTGCGAAGACAGAGCGCTTAATATTGATTCCCTGCTTAGTGAACTTCGCGGCAAAAAGGTTATCTTTTGCGGTGATGCTGCCATTCTTCACAAGGATAAGATAGAGGGCACTTCAGGAGAAAACTGGCAGATAGCACCGCAGCACCTTATATTGCCAAAGGCATCTTCTGCGGCATATGCTGCACTTAAAAGGACAGAGGAAAATTCATTCGATGACCCTTGTACATTAAACCCTGTATATTTGCGTAAATCACAGGCAGAACGGGAATTGGAAGAAAGAATTAACGGAGGTAACAAATGATGGTAGTTATAGGATCAGATCACGGCGGTTTTGAATTAAAGAACATATTGGTAAATTTTCTTAAAGAAAAAAATTACGATGTGTTGGATGTAGGTACATATAGCGAAGAGAGCGTGGACTATCCAGATATAGCCGATGCCCTCTGCGCCAAAATAAACGATGGCACCTGCGAGAGAGGAATTCTCGTGTGCGGTACGGGTATCGGCATGAATATGTGTGCAAATAAGCATAAGGGAATAAGAGCCGCACAGTGTCACGATACTTTTAGTGCAAAGATGACAAGACAGCACAATAACGCCAATGTTCTTACCATGGGCGGAAGAGTTGTTGGAAGCGAACTTGCAAAAGATATTGTTACAGAGTTTCTTACAAATGAATTTTTGGGTGGCCGTCATGAAGCGCGCGTCAATAAAATGATGTCATTGGAAAAATAATTCGGAGTAAATAGAAATGATTGAAGCTATTGAAAATTTTTTGGTGGGCATCAATCCCAGCTTTGGCGTATTTGCGGTGTCTCTTGTTCCTGTAATTGAATTAAGAGGCGCAATTCCGCTTGGGATAGGGCTTGGATTAAATTGGTTTTGGGTGTATATAATAAGTGTTATTGGCAATCTTTTGCCCGTACCTTTTATTATACTTCTTATAAGACCTCTTATAAACTGGCTATTGCACTCAAGGATGTTTCGCAAGGTGGGCTTGTGGCTTGATGAACGCACCCAGAAGAAAACCGAAGCTATGAACAAATATAAAAAATTAGGTCTCTTTATATTTGTTGCCATACCTTTTCCGGGTACAGGCGCATACACCGGTGCCATGATAGCCGGTATGCTTAATATGAGACTAAAAGATGCGATACCCACCATTACTTTAGGTGTATTGGTCGCAGGAATTGCGATGCTTATTATTTCATGCGGGGTTAAACTACTGTTTTAAAAGCTAACTCTGTATTAACAAAAGAAGGGAATGTGTTTTAATGGAAAGAAAGTTTTTTACATCTGAATCTGTAACCGAAGGTCATCCCGATAAAATATGCGATCAGGTTTCCGATGCTGTGCTCGATGCCATATTGGAAAAAGACCCCAATGCCCGTGTTGCCTGCGAAACAGTAGTTACCACAGGACTTGTTATGATTATGGGTGAAATCACAACAGATTGCTATGTTGATATACCAAAGGTTGCCAGAGATACTATAAGGGAAATAGGATATGACAGAGCTAAATTTGGTTTTGACTGTCATACCTGCGCTGTGCTTACAAGTATAGATGAGCAATCGGGAGATATTGCACTTGGTGTAGATAAATCCATGGAAGCAAAGAGAAATAACACATCCGACGAGGATAACGGTGCGGGTGACCAGGGCATGATGTTCGGTTATGCGTGCAGAGAAACCGATGAGCTCATGCCTATGCCTATTTCGCTTGCGCATAAGCTTTCAAAGAGACTTACCGATGTTCGTAAGGACGGAACACTTAAATATCTGCGCCCCGACGGTAAAACACAGGTTACTGTAGAATATATAGACGGTAAACCTGCAAGGGTGGACACTGTAGTTGTATCTACACAGCACAGTGAAGAAGCAACTATCGAACAGATTTATAGTGATATGCTCGAATATGTTATAAAGCCTGTAATTTCTCCCGAACTTTTGGACGAAAATACAAAGTACTATATTAACCCTACAGGTAGATTTGTAATAGGCGGTCCTCAGGGTGACAGTGGTCTTACAGGAAGAAAAATCATTGTAGATACCTATGGCGGATATGCACGTCACGGCGGCGGTGCATTCTCGGGCAAAGACCCCACGAAAGTTGACAGAAGCGCTTGCTACGCAGCAAGATATGTGGCAAAAAATGTGGTTGCAGCAGGACTTGCGGATAAGTGTGAGGTACAGCTCGCTTATGCTATAGGAGTTGCAAAGCCCGTATCGGTGCTTGTAGATACCTTTGGTACAAACAAGGTTTCCGAGGAGGCTATTTCGGTTGCTATAGATAAGGTGTTCGATCTGCGCCCCGCATCTATTATAAAAGAACTCGGTCTTCGCAGACCTATATATAAACAGACTGCTGCATACGGTCATTTTGGCCGTACGGATGTTGAACTTCCGTGGGAAAAGTGCGACAAGGCAGAAATCTTAAGAGAGAAAGCAGGACTTTAATTCACCCATAGGGCACCTCTTTGCATATTATGATGCAAAGAGGTGTGTTTGTATGTCAGAAGTCATCTTTAAAACTTTTACAACATTTTTTGTGATTTACGGATTTATAGAGATGCTTTCAAAGATTTTAAACCTTATTAAAGAACGTGAATTTTCAAAAAAAGAGTTGTATATTTTCATACATGTAAGAAATCAGGAGCACTGTATGGAATATATCATAAGGACTACCATATTCAACTACTTTGTAAAATACGGCGGAAGAACTGTTCCCAATATTGTGGTGGTAGACAAAGGCTCAGACGACAATACCGAGGAAATATGCAGAAAACTTTGTGAGGATTATGAGTTTTTATATTACACTACAGAAAAGGAATTTCTCGAATTTAAAAACGAAATCAGCTAAAGGGGATGTACAATGCTCTACAGAACATACGCGCAATATCTTAAAGAAAAATACAAAGAAAAAGTATATAAACTTCCTGTAAATCTTCCCATAACCTGTCCGAACCGTGACGGAACCTGCTCATACGGAGGATGTATTTTTTGCGGTGAAGTGGGAGCTGCTTTTGAAAATCTTCCTCCCGAAATGAGCGTTTCTGATCAAATAGACGAAAATATGCGTTTTATAGGAGCCAAGTATAAAGCAAAAAAGTTTATAGCATATTTTCAGAACTTTACAAATACTTATATGCCGTTTGAAACTTTCAAAAATAATATTTTGTCTGCAGTAAAGGAAAACATTGTTGAAATTGCCATTTCTACAAGACCTGACTGTATAAGGGATGACTACATGGAATTTTTGTATGATTTATCTCAAAAGACAGGTATAAATATATCCATAGAGCTTGGGCTGCAAACCGTAAACTACAAAACACTAAAAAAGATAAACAGAGGACATTCACTCGCGGAATTTATAGATGCAGTTATGACCATACAGAAATACGGATTTGAAATATGTACTCATCTTATTTTAAATCTTCCGTGGGACGATATTTCAGATACCATTGAATGCGCCAAGATACTTTCAGCACTAAGAATAAATCAGGTAAAGCTTCACAGCCTCTATATAGTTAAAGACACACCTATGGCAAAAATGTATTTAGACAAAGAATTTGACATGGGCTGCTATATGGATTATGTGGAGAGGGTAATTACCTTTTTGGAATATCTTTCGCCCGAAATAGTCATACAAAGGCTTATAGGAAGAAGCAAGGAGGAGCACAGTATTTTTTCCAATTATGCTGCAAGCTGGTGGAAAATCAAAGACACCATAGACGAGGTTATGGAAGAACGCGGGACATACCAGGGAAGACTGTGTACATATCTTGGCGGAAGTTGTGTTAAAAAGTTTTAAAACTTAAAATAATTTAGCAAAATCTATTGTATTTAAAGGTAAAATTTGATATAATAAACTGTAAAATTAAAATCGTGAGGTAACACAATATGATAAAGAGCATGACAGGCTACGGACGAAGCGAAAAAGCTTTCCAGAATTACAAAATAACCGTAGAAATCAAAAGTGTAAATAACAGGTTTTCCGACTATAACATCCGTTTGTACAAGCATTATTCTTTTGTGGAGGATTCTATAAGAGAGTGCCTTGCTGGAAGAATAAGCCGTGGTAAAGTAGATGTGTTTGTGCAGTATGATTTAACCGAGGGTGACGACAGAATCGTAACATTAAACGAAACTGTTGCACGGGGATATCATGAGGCACTTTCAAACATGTCCTCTCTTCTTGGTATAGCAAATGATGTTTCTGTATCTACACTTGCTTCATTTAGCGATGTTTTCAATGTAGAAAAACCTGAGGAAGACAAGGAACAAATTATTTCTGATACTCTTGAAGTGCTCAATTGTGCTATTGACGATATAACTGCCAACCGTGCCAGAGAGGGTGCAAGACTTTATGACTTTTTTACATCCACCATATGCGATGTAAGAAATATAATATCCGTCATTTCAGAACGTTCGCCTCTTACAGTTAAAGAACATGAAGATAAGATGCGCGAAAGAATGGAAGAGATATTAAACGGTGTAGAGTATGACGAAGCAAGACTTCTTACCGAGGTTGCCATATTCTCAGATAAGGTGAATATCACAGAGGAACTTGTAAGATTTGAAAGCCATTTAAAAGAATTTGCATCGCTTTTGGAAAGTGATGTTCCCGTGGGCAGAAAGCTTGATTTTACAATTCAGGAATTAAACCGTGAAGCGAACACCATGGGAAGCAAATGCAACGATTTTGAAATAGGCAAAGCTGTGGTTGATTTGAAATCGGAAATAGAAAAAATGCGTGAACAGGTTCAGAACATAGAATAATTTTTGAGGGGATTTGTTATGAAACTCATAAATGTTGGATTTGGAAATATAGTATCTTCGGACAGGATAATTGCAATAGTAAGTCCCGAATCTGCGCCCATAAAGCGTATGGTTCAGGAAGCCAGGGAAAACGGCAATCTCATTGATGCTACATACGGTAGAAGAACAAGAAGCGTTATAATCACCGACAGCGGTCACATAATTCTGTCTGCAATACAAACCGAAACTGTAGCCGGAAGACTTGGCGGCAAGGAAACATACAATTTAGCGGAGGAAGAAGAAATTGATTAATAATCGCGGTACTTTATTTATTGTTTCCGGCCCTTCGGGAACAGGCAAGGGTACAATAATGGATGAATATTTCAAAAAATATCCTAATGACAATACCTTTCTTTCGATATCCATGACAAGCAGAAATCCGCGTCCTACGGATGAAGAGGGTGTTACTTACTACTTCAAAACCCGTGAGGAGTTCGAGTATCTTATAGAACACGACGGACTCGCCGAATGGACGGAATTTTGCGGAAACTACTACGGCACACCTAAAAAGCCTGTAAACGATATGCTTTCCATGGGCAAGAATGTTGTTCTGGAGATAGAGGTGGACGGTGGTATGCAGGTAAAAAAAGCGTTTGACGGTGCTGTGGGAATTTTTGTTTTGCCTCCGTCTTTGGATGAATTAAAAAGACGCCTGAAAAACAGGAATACAGAATCTGAGGAGGTTATCAAAACCCGAATTGCCCGCGCTTTTAAAGAAATTAAAGAAATCGACAATTACGATTATGTTATCGTAAATGATGATATACAAAAATCTGTAGAAACTTTCCGTTCCATAATGATAGGAGAGTGCCAGAAAGTATCAAGAAATAAAAATATTATAGAAGAGGTGTTTAAATGATGTTAAAGCCATCCGCATCAGAACTTATGAAAGCCAAGAAAATTGACAGTAAATATACTTTGGTTATAGCTACTGCCAAAAGAGCAAGAGAAATATACAGCAAGAAAGATAATGTGTTTGTTGAATGCAAATCGGATAAGCCGGTTAGCATAGCAGTAAACGAAATTGCCGAAAACAAGGTTACATTAAAAACCGCAAAAGATAACAACGCTGCAAACGATACTGCTTTAAACGACATCCTTGAACAGGCAGCAGAAAAGGAACTTGTGGCACAAGAGGATTAATATACTTTAAATGCAGTCGGTATTGCCGGCTGCTTTGCCATATTTTCATATGTGAAAAAAGGGAGGGAACGGCATGATTGCACAGGTAGTTTTAAACAGTTTTTCAAAGGCTACTGCAGGAGTGTATCACTATGCTGTTCCGGACTTTCTGGAGGAGAACTTAAAGGTCGGCATGCGCGTTACTGTGCCGTTTGGCAGAGGCAATAAAACATTTGAGGGATATATAATCGGGTTTACTGATAAATCAGAATTTTCAAATCTCAAATCCATACTTTCTTTGGATGATACCTATTGTTACTTTACCAAGAGCGATGTAGAGCTTATAGAATTTATGGTCCACAGGTATTTTTGCTCATATACCTCTGCTGTTAAGCTTCTTATTCCCACGGGAGTCGGCACCGTTTTTAAAAGGAAGATTTCCCTTGCGGGTGAAATCAGCGTGGAAAACCTTGAATATATCGAACATTCCCTTAAAGCGAAGCAGATATATGATATATTAAAAGAATCACCTACAACCTTTGATAAGCTTACAGACCTCATAAGTTCATCCAATCTTTCTTCCGTACTGAGCACTATGCAGAAGAGAGGCATAGTAACGATAGAAGAAGTTGCAAAAGAGGGGTTAGGGGATACCTTCAAAAAACGCGTGTGCCTAGAGGCAGACTACGAGGAAGTATCGGCACTTATATCCAACATATCGGCAAAAGCACCCGCAAGAGCAAGATGCCTGGAGATATTAAGCGACGAAAGAGATATGTATTTATCCGAGCTTATCGAATATGCTCATACTTCCAAAGCCACCATTGATTTTCTGGAAAAGAAAGGCTATGTGACTGTGTACGAAGCATTGGAAAGGGACGATACTGTTACCTTAAATTATGATATGCAATACACAAGGCACACACTTACTTCGGAGCAAGAGGCGGTTTGTCGGGAGGTTTTCAAAAGCATAGAAAACGGCGAGAAGCAGACCTTTTTACTACATGGTGTTACTGGAAGCGGCAAGACAGAGGTTTATCTTGAACTTATAGAAAAGACCGTAAGTCTTGGCAGAGAGGCAATACTGCTTGTTCCTGAAATCAGCCTCACACCGCAGATGATTGCACAGGTTGTTGCACGCTTTGGAGACAGAATGGCAGTTCTTCACAGCTCTCTTACCCAAAAACAACGCTATGAACAATGGAAGAGGATTAAGGAAAACGAAGTTGATATAGTAATAGGTGCCCGAAGTGCGATATTTGCACCGTTTGAAAACATAGGACTTATAATAATTGACGAAGAACATGAAAGCACTTATATATCCGAATTTACCCCGAAATACAATGCAATAGAAATTGCAAAATTCAGAGCACGCCAAAATAACTCTGTAACACTTTTGGCAAGTGCTACTCCGCTTGTAGAGAGCACATTCCGTGCACGAAACGGAAAGTACAAGCTCCTTGCCATGAAAAACAGGGTAAATAACGCCAAACTCCCACATACTGAAATAATAGATATGCGTCTTGAAATGCCCGAGGGTAATATGAGTATTTTCAGCAGGCGGCTAATAGAGGAAATTTCCTTGAATCTAGAGAGGGGAGAGCAGACAATACTGTTTCTCAACCGCAGAGGATTTTCGAGTTTTGTATCGTGTCGAAATTGCGGATACACACCTAAATGTCCGAATTGCAATGTATCACTCACATATCATAAAACTATAAATAAGCTCGTTTGCCATTATTGTGATTATGCGCATCCGAATTATAATACCTGCCCCGAGTGTTCGAGTAAGTACATTAAGCATTTTGGAATAGGAACGCAAAGGGTAGCAGAGGAAGTGTCACAGCTATTTCCACAAGCACGGGTTACCCGTATGGATGCTGATACTACCTCAGCAAGACTTAGCCATGAAGCCCTCTTAAACAGTTTTAAAAAAAGAGAGTCCGATATTCTTATAGGCACACAGATGATAACAAAAGGTCTTGATTTTGAAAATGTAACTCTTGTAGGTGTAGTTGCGGCTGATATGAGCCTGAATGTAGACGACTACCGTGCGGCAGAACGCACCTTTGACCTCATAACTCAGGTTACGGGAAGAGCAGGCAGAGGTCAGCTAAAGGGACGAGCGCTTATACAGACCTACAATCCCGAAAACGAAACAATAATTACTGCATCACGGCAGGATTACGATTCCTTTTACAGCGAGGAGATAGAGCTAAGAAAACTTCTTATATATCCGCCGTTTTGCGAGATAATTAATTTTGTTTTCACATCCGAAAATGAAAAGACAGCAAAATCTACTGCCAATGAGTTCAGAGAGGCTCTGCAAGGCGTTATAGACTCATCACAAGCGGTATTTTACCCCATAGGCGAGGCACCGCTTTTCAGATTAAGCGGAAGATACAGGTACCGCTTTTTGATAAAAACACGATATTCAAAGGCTTTGTATGATGAGATTTCCAGGGTTTATTTAAGGTTATCCGCAAAAAAGAACTCTTCGCAAATATCCATAGATGTAAATCCTGCAAATTTATATTAGAAAGGTGATATTATGGCTCTTAGAAACATCAGAACATTGGGCGATGACATTCTGCGTAAGAAATGCCGCCCTGTAGATACCATCGACGAAAGAACTCTTACACTTTTAGACGATATGGCAGAAACTATGTACGAAGCAAACGGAGTGGGACTTGCCGCACCGCAGATAGGAATTCTTAAGAGAATAGTTGTTATAGATATCGGAGAAGGACTTATAGAACTTATAAATCCCGAAATTGTCTCTGTAGAGGGCAGTATCAAGGATTTGGAGGGTTGCCTCAGTGTTCCCGGAAAATGCGGTTATGTTGTACGACCCGAAAAAGTTACCGTTACCGCATTAGACCGTAACGGTGATAAGATAGTTATAACAGGCGGAGGGCTTCTCGCTAAGGCATTTTGCCATGAAATAGACCACCTCGACGGCATAGTATTTGTCGACAAGGTTACAGAATATGTAGAATTGGAAGATTGATATGAAAATAATGTTTATGGGAACTCCCGAGTTTGCATGCGTTTCGCTAAAGAAACTCCACGAATGCGGTTTTGAGGTCACAAGTGTTGTTACAACAGAAGACAAGCCTCGCGGACGAGGACACAAAATGACACACCCTGAGGTTTATATTACTGCCCAAGAGCTTGGTATATCCAATATATATCAGCCTGTAAACTTAAAAAGAGAAAACTTTGAAGATATTTTAAAAAAGGAAAACCCCGACCTTATCGCAGTAGTTGCGTATGGTAAATTGCTGCCAAAATATGTTATTGACTACCCTAAATACGGTTGTATAAATGTACATGGTTCGCTTCTTCCCGCATACAGAGGTGCAGCGCCTATACAATGGGCTATTATAAACGGAGACAGTATGACGGGTGTTACTACTATGTATATGGATACTGGTCTTGATACAGGCGATATGCTTTTAAAATCAGTGTTGCCTTTGACCAGGGAAGATAACTTCGGCACAGTACACGATAAGCTTGCACAGCTTGGTGCAAATCTCCTTGTAGAAACACTCGAAAAACTTGATAGCATAGAGAGAGTTCCGCAGGGTGAAACCACAACCCGATACGCTTCAATGATTACAAAGGAAATGTGCACAATAGACTGGAGCGCAGATGCCAAAAGTATATCAAATCTCATCCGCGGTCTTACACCGTTTCCGAAAGCTTCGTGTATTATGAGCGATAAAACACTTAAAATTCTTAAAGCGGAGGAAATCAACGAGGTTTCAGACAAGCCGTGCGGAACTGTTATATGCGTACACGGGGATTGCTTTGATGTCAGTTGCGGAGGAGGAAGTGTGCTTAGAGTGTACGAAATACAACCCGAAGCAAAAAAACCTCTTGCGGTAAGCGAATACTTAAAAGGTAACACAATAGAGGAAAATATAGTTTTAAGAGGCAGATAATGAGCTTAAATCCAAGAAAAATTTCCGTTGAGATACTATACAATATCTTAAAAAGCAAATCAAATCTCTCGCACGAGCTATCGCAGATAAGGAGTAATGGAGAAGTTGACCTCACAGACAAGCGCTTCATTTCCGAGCTTACAACAGGCTGTATAAGAAATCTTGAATACCTCGACTACGCAATATCATGTGCATCTAATGTCAAGATTTCCAAAATTGCACCCTATGTTATGTGTGTATTAAGAATCGGTGCATACCAGATACTTTTTTTAGATAAGATACCTCATAGTGCTGCAGTAAACGAGAGTGTTAAAATTATAAAAAAATCATCAAATCACAGACTTTCGGGGTTCGTTAATGCTGTTTTAAGGAAAGTGATAGCAAACGGCAGAAATTTAAAAATGCCCGAAGATGATTTTGACTCTTCCTGCATTATGTATTCTTGTCCGACATGGATAGCTCAGACATGGAAAGACAGCCTTGGAGATGAATACAAAAGTGTACTTTCTGCCATGAACAAAAAGCCGGATACTATTTTAAGAGTAAACACACTTAAAACCGATGCTGATAAGCTCATAAGCATACTTCGTTCGGAAGGATGGGTGTGCGACAAGTACCAAAGTAAGCTTTTCCCCGAGATTGACTATCTCGTTTCTGCTTCCAAAATTATAGATTTGCAGGCATCCGAGGCATACAAAAACGGTCTTTTCTATGTGCAGGATTGTGCAGGCAGTTATGTTGGCGAAATATTAAATCCCGCTTCAGACAGCGTGGTATTCGATGTGTGCGCATCACCGGGCGGCAAAACCACCCACCTTGGAGAAAAAATCAAAAACCAAGGCACAATATATGCATTTGATGTTTCTCAAGCAAAAATTGATACAATAAATGAGAATGCGAAAAGACTTGGTATAGATACCATAAATGCTATTGTTTCTGATTCAACAAAAGCACAGGAAAAGTATTTCAATAAAGCAGATTATCTTCTGGTGGATGCACCCTGCTCGGGGCTTGGAATTATACGCAAAAAACCAGATATCAAGTATTTGCGAACTTCCGAAGACAGCAGACAATTAGCACAGATAAGCACTGATATTCTCGATGCAAGCTCGAATTATTTAAAAAGCGGAGGGACTATGGTGTTTTCCACCTGTACCACCGTATACGAGGAGAACGAGGCAGTTCTCTTTGAATTCTTAAAAAATCATCCTGATTTTCGCTTAAAAAAGATAAACTGTACTAAAGATAACAAAGGATATATGACACTATATCCGCATATTGATGATTGTGACGGCTTTTTTATAAGCCTTATGACAAGGGAATAGAAAATGATAAATTTAAAGGATTTGACATTTGAAGAACTAAAGGATTTTCTCGTTTCTCTCGGAGAGAAGCCATTTAGAGCAAAGCAGATTTTTGCCTGGCTGCATAAGGGTGTGGAAAGCTTTGACGAAATGACAGATATATCTGTAGCCTTAAGGGAAAAGCTTTCCCTTAATAGCTATATAAGTACTCTTAAAATCGTGAAAAAGCTTGAATCCCAAATAGATGAAACAAAAAAATATCTGTTTGAACTTGGTGACGGCAATACGGTAGAAACTGTTGTTATGTACTACAAGCACGGTATTACTGTCTGTATCTCGTGTCAGGTAGGATGCAGAATGGGTTGTAAATTCTGTGCCTCCACCATTGGAGGTCTTGTACGCTCGCTTACCCCCGGGGAAATACTCGACCAGATTATATTTGCCCAAAAGGATATCGGCGAGAGAATTTCCAATATCGTAATGATGGGAATCGGCGAGCCGCTGGACAATTTTGATAATGTAATTAAATTCCTTAAAAATGTAAATAACGAAAACGGCATTAATATAGGCTATAGGCATATTTCGCTATCTACCTGTGGACTTGTCCCCAATATAAAAAAGCTTATGGAATATGATTTCCCGCTTACACTGAGTGTGTCTCTTCATGCACCCACGGATGAAATCAGAAGCTCGGTTATGCCTGTAAATAATGCATACAATGTCGATATGCTCATAGATTGCGTAAGAGATTATGCTGCTTTCACAAAACGCAGAATAAGCTTTGAATATGCTTTGATAGAGGGCGTAAACGATACTGACGAATGTGCAAAAATTTTATCCTCTAAGCTTAAGGGAATGCTATGTCATGTAAATCTTATTCCTGTAAACAAAGTAAAAGAAAACACTTTTGAAAAGCCCTCAAAAGAACGCATAAAACGATTTATGGCTGTGTTGGAGCGCAGCAATATTCCCGTTACCGTTCGCCGTGAATTAGGAAGCGATATAAGTGCATCGTGCGGACAACTGCGGAGAAAAAATAACAAAAAGGAGGAAAAACGATGAAAATATCATATGGTACTGATGTCGGGCTTGCCCGCGAAGAAAATCAGGACTCTGTATATGTTCACAGCTTTTCAGACCAAAGCGGACTTTTTATAGTTGCCGACGGAATGGGCGGCTACGAGGGCGGTAAGCTTGCAAGCTCATCGGCTGTCAAGATGATTTCCGAGAGTGTTTTAAGTGAATTCGGCACTCATCTTACAGGAGAACAGATAAAAGAACTTCTTCAGGTGTCTATCAAAGGAGCGAGTGAAGAAATATACAAAATTTCCTCCGACAACAGAGATCTTCGCGGAATGGGTACAACAGTTGTCGTATGCATAGTGTTAAACGGCATACTTTATACAGCAAGTGTAGGAGATAGCCGCGGATACCTGTACACAGATGGTATTCTCAGGCAGATTACAAAAGACCATTCGCTTGTATATGACCTCTACTCAAAAGGACTTATTTCAAAAGAGGAAGCCAGACGGCATCCGCAAAAAAATGTAATAACACGAGCTGTTGGTTCGGAACCCATAGTTCTTATAGATACTTTTGAAACCGAGCTTAAAGGTGATGACATTATTCTTATTTGTTCCGATGGTTTACATACCATGGTTTCGGAAGAAAAGATAATACAGATTCTAAATGGCGAGGGAGAGAGCACGGCAGAAAAGCTCATTAATCTTGCCAATGAAAACGGCGGAAAAGATAACATTACGGTAATCACCGTTAAAATTTCGGATGAGGTGAAATAAATGATAGGTACAGTACTTGGCGGAAGATATACAATTTTAGAAGAAGTAGGAAAGGGCGGAATGGCATATGTGTATAAGGCACAATGCAATGTCCTTAATCGAATTGTTGCAGTTAAAGTTTTGAGAAATGATTTGGAGGGCGGCGAGGAATTTGTAAATCGTTTTAAGGCAGAAGCACAATCTGCGGCTTGTCTTACTCATCCAAACATTGTTTCTATATACGATGTAGGTGAGGAAAACGGTATTTATTACATTGTAATGGAATATATTGAGGGCACAACCTTAAAGGAATATATAAAGCAAAAGGGCAGACTTTCCTCATTGGAGAGCGCAAATATTGCTTCGCAGATTTGCGGTGCTTTGTCTGTAGCACACGAGAAAAACATAATCCACAGAGATATAAAACCCCATAATATTCTCATTACCTCTACAAATCTTGTAAAGGTTACGGACTTTGGCATTGCCCGTGCAAGCAACAGCTCTACAATGAGAGTTGCAGACTCTATATTAGGCTCTGTACACTACATCTCACCCGAACAGGCTCGCGGAGGTTATGTCGACTGCAGAAGTGATATATATTCTCTTGGTATAGTACTGTATGAAATGCTCACCGGTAAGGTTCCTTTTGAAAGCGAATCCCCGATAGCTGTTGCCATGAAGCACTTGGAAGAGATACCTGTTAATCCTACAACACTTACGCCCGATGTGGCTGTAGAGCTTGAAGACATTGTGCTTAGAGCAATATCCAAAGAGACAAGAAAGCGTTTTCAGACTGTAGATGGTTTTAAAGCGGCGTTGGATGCTTTTTTAAACACATTAAAAGCATCTCCGGATGCACAGGAGACAGAAGAAACCCCAGCCGTAATACCTGCGGGCGAAATACTTGATTTTGAAAATGAAGATGACAATTATATAGCGGATGCTGAGGATATACCCATGTCTTCGGATGTTTCCGACGAGGAAGAACCTGAGGAGTCAGACGAAGAATATGAAGAATCCGAAGAGTATGAGGAAGAATACACCAAACCTCGTTCAGCACTCAATATGATAATAGCGGCTCTGCTCATCGCACTTCTTGTTGTGGGCGGTGGATTTATGGGTGCACTATACTTTATAAATCCCGATGCACCGATTTTTATGTTCTTTAAAAACAGCGATGTGGATGTTCCTGATTTTACAAACATACAGTTCGAGAAAGCTCAGGAGCTTGCCGATAAATATGGATTGGTGCTCGAAATTGGAGATAAAAAGCCGGGTCCCGACGAAGAGGGTACAGTTGTATATCAGAGCATATCCAAGGGTAATTCAGTTAAAAAGGGAACTCATATTACAGTTCACTTAAGTATGGGCCCCGAAAACATAGACTCTTCTTCTTATCGCGGCGTTTCTGCAGATATAATAGATGATTTCAGAGAAAAAGGATATTCGGTTGAGGTTAAGTATAAATCCAGTACAGAGGTTGCCGAAGACCTTATTATAGGTGTTACCCGAAAAGGCGATAGGTTCATATTCACCGTAAGTACAGGCGGCGGTGAAATAGACTGTGTTGTGCCGGATCTTTTAAGATGTACAAAAGCCGAAGCAAGAGAACGTCTTGAGGAGAATGGTCTTTTGTTAAACGAGAAGGTAACCTATATAGAGAGTACTACTGTAGATCCGGGAAGAGTTGTAGAGCAATCCATAGCTCCCGGAGAAAAGGTTTCCCCCAAGACAAAGATATCCGTAATCCTTGCCGAAGAAAAATCAGGCGAAGACGAGGAGAGCGAAGGCTCGGAAGAAACCAAAGTAAAAGAAAAAGTCTTCAACTACAGTACCGAAATTCTTTCAGGACCTACAGTTGTAAAAATAGTGGAGAAAGCATCCGATGGTACTACCAAGGTTGTGTTTGAACAAACCGTAGACCCAGCTACGCTTGACGAAATTGTTGTCAAGGTTAAGGGAAGCGGCGTCAATGAGTACAGCATATACCATGGCGGTGAATTTATAACAAAAAGCAAGATTGATTTTACAAAATAGTAATGGTGGAGTATGCAAAAGGGAATAATCGTTAAAGGAATTGGCGGTTTCTATTATGTAGATATCGGCAATGCAATTGTGGAATGCAGGGCGCAAGGACATTTCAGAAATAAGAATCTGTCTCCATGTGTTGGTGACAAAGTGGGGATTATCCTTGAATCCGATACCAAAGGCTCAATATCTGAAATATTTGAAAGAACAAACGTTTTTATAAGACCGCCCGTGGCAAATATAGATTCTATGATAATAGTGGCATCACTCAAAAACCCAGTGCCCGACCTCACTTTTATAGACAAAATGCTCGTTATTGCCAAAGCAAAGAGTGTAGATGTAACATTATGCTTCAACAAGACGGATTTAGATGACGGTCTTGCAGATGAGCTAACACAAATCTACAGAGGATGCGGTTGCAAAATCATTTTTACAAGTGCACCTGACGGTGTTGGAGTAGACGGCATACGTGATGGTTTGAAGGGCAAAACCACAGCTTTTTGCGGCTTCTCAGGAGTAGGCAAATCCAGCCTTTTAAACTCTGTAGTAGGTCTTGAAGCCATGCAAACAGGCGAGGTTAGCGAAAGGCTTAAACGGGGCAAGCATACCACAAGACATGTAGAACTTATTAATTACAATGGGGGATATATCGTAGATACTCCAGGCTTTAGTATGCTCGATTTCCCCGAAGAGCTTACAAAGGATGAGCTTTGGCAGTATTTTCCCGAATTCTACGACTATACACATTTGTGCAAATTCCGTGATTGTAATCATGCGGCAACCTCAAAGGTTTGTGCTGTTTGTGATGCCGCAGAAAAAGGGGACATACCTATGTCCAGATACGAAAATTATAAAGACTTTTATAAGATATTATCACAAAGGAAGGACTGGAAGAAATGATTAAATTATCTCCCTCGCTTTTGTCTTCGGACTTTATGAACATGGGTGCAGATGTAAAAGCAATAGAAAGTGCAGGCTGCCCATATGTGCATGTGGATGTGATGGACGGACATTTTGTACCAAATATAAATTTTGGACCCGGTATAGTTTCTTCGCTCAAAAAAATTACAGATATGGTCCTTGATGTACACCTTATGATATCAGACCCCGAAAAATATGTGGATGCATTTCTTGATGCAGGCTCTGATATTGTAACTGTACATATTGAATGTGATGCAGATTTTCAGCTTTTGGCAGACAAGGTGAAAGGCAGAGGAAAGAAATTTGCTTTATCCATAAATCCTGCTACAGATTTATCTTTATTGTACCTGCACGCCGACCTTGCAGACATGATTCTTGTTATGAGTGTAAATCCCGGATTTGGTGCTCAGGCTTTTATAGAAACCAGTCTCGACAAGATAAGAATTCTCCGCGAAAAATATCCCGACAAGGATATTGAGGTAGATGGCGGCATAAAACTCGATAATGTCGAAAAAGTAATCGAGGCAGGTGCAAATGTTATTGTGGCAGGCTCAGCAATTTTTGGCGCAGAAGATGTAACAAAACAGGCAAAGTTATTTATCGAGAGGTGCAATAAGTGAAGAGAGCTGTAGTGTTTGGCGGCGGAAAAATAACAGATTACACATCTTTGCTTTTTACACCGCAGGAGGAAGACTATATTATTTGTGCCGATAGCGGTATTGTTCATTGCGAAAAGCTTGGATTAAAGGCGGATTTGTGGGTAGGGGATTTTGATTCCTGTGATTTTGATACCTGTATAAAATTGTCCTGTGCCAGAGATGTTATCATAGACCGTCTTAATCCTGTGAAAGATTTGAGCGATACGGAATATGCTTTGGATTATGCTGCTAAAAACGGATATGATACCTTGGTTTTGATAGGCGGTATAGGTACACGGATGGATCACTCCCTTTCAAACTTGTATCTTACTGAAAAATATTTTAACAAGAACATTAAGCTTACTGTAATAAACGAAAACAATGTCATTAATTTTGTTAAGGATTCTTCTTGTTTGGTGACAAAAAGCCGCTACAAATATGTTTCCATACTGCCGCTTGAGGATTGCGTGGTTTCCTGTAATGGTTTTTGCTACAATTTATCGCGCGAAAAGCTTATCAGACACAGTACAAGAGCAATCAGCAATGAGCTTTCGGATGACACAGGCACCATAACTATACATGACGGAAGTGCTTTTATTATTGAATCCATAGATTAGAGAGTGATTTTTTTGAAAGAAAATATTTATACCATACCAATAAATGATGCTTTTGCGGAAGATTGCGAATGTCCTGTTTGCCAGTTTATGAGTAAGGAAGAAAAGCACAGAATAGAATATTCTCTCGGAGCAAGCATGATGGAGCCTGATGAACGAATTGTTTCAAATGAGCTTGGCTATTGCCAGAGGCATACGCAGATGATGTACGATTTTGGCAACAAGTTAAGTCATGCACTTGTTTTGGAGACTCGCCTGAAATTTATTACAGATAAACTTAATAATTATTCAAACACACTTAAAAAGCCAAAAAAAATACTGTTTTCGAATAAAGACAGTGAAAACAGCTTGACTTATGCAAATACCTGTGTTGTCTGTGAGAGACTCAGCAAAATTCAAAAGGACTTTGTGGCAAATCTTTTTTATTTGTATAAAAAAGACAGTGAATTTAGAAACAAGTTTTTGAGTTCAAAGGGTTTTTGCCTGCCTCATTTTGAGTATCTGGCAAATTCAGCCTATAAATATCTGGGTGCAGATGCAGGATATGAGTTTCTTCAAAACCTGTGTGAATTACAGAAGAAAAACCTTTTGAGAGTAACAGAAGACGTAGAGTGGTTTACCAAGAAATTTGACTACAGATATAAAGATGAGGATTGGAAGAATTCCAAGGATGCCGTAATAAGAGCGTGCCTTAAAATTTCAGGATATGTAGAAGAAAAATAAATAGATTACTAAAAAAACATACCCCGTCAAAAGTTATATGCTTTTGGCGGGGTATAATTTTAAAAGGTAAAAAATATGCACCCCAAAACTTAAATGAAGTGAACCCCAAAGTTTAGACAAAAATTTAATATTAAATTGCTTGTGAATGAGTTCGGTATTGTGCCGGACTCATTCCTTTTAGTTTCATGGAAATTCTTTCATTGTTGTAGTAATGAATATATCCTTTCAATTCT
>JAZURE010000033.1:0-22361 GCA_045606045.1 Clostridia bacterium
TGAGGATATTACATACGAAGGTTACGGTATTGGCGGTGTAGCTGTAATTGTGGAAACTCTTACAGATAACAGAAACCGTACTGCCGGTGACCTGAGACATTACTTTGATAAATTTGGCGGTAATCTTGGTACAAATGGTTCTGTAAGCTGGATGTTTGATACCAAGGGTATGATTATTGTTGCAAAATCCGACGATGTGGACGAAGATGCCATAATGATGGATGCCTTGGATTGCGGTGCTGATGATTTCAACGGTGAGGGCGAGTATTACGAAATTTCCACCTCTCCAGAGGCGCTTCGCGATGTGAGAGGTGCTCTTGAGGAAAAGGGTTATAAATTTGAATCCGCAAGTGTGGAGAAGATACCCCAGACTACCATAAGGCTTACAAATGAGAACGATATAAACATGATGGAAAAGCTCATCGAAAGTCTTGAAGACAATGATGATGTTCAGGAAATATATCATAACTGGGAAGAATAAAAGAAATTTCACACCCAATTTTTTAGGAGGATTGTTGTGGAAAAACTTCTGATTAACGGAGGCAAACCTTTAAGGGGCACTGTGTCTGTAAGTGGTGCCAAAAATGCAGTTGTTGCAATAATACCTGCAACACTTCTGGTAAAAGGTGTTTGCCGTATAGAAAATGTTCCTGATATAAGCGATGTAGATATTATCATAAAGATGATTTCCTCGCTCGGTGCAAAGGTTCAAAAAGAGGGTTCAAATACTCTTATTATAGATTCTACCGAGCTTAAGACATATGTGGCAGACCCTGAGCTTGCCGCAAGAATGAGAGCATCTTATTACCTTATGGGTGCTCTTATAGGCAGATTTGGGAACGCACATGTTCCCCCGCCAGGCGGTTGTAACTTCGGAAGCCGCCCCATAGACCAACATATAAAGGCGTTTAAGTATCTTAACTGCCTTGTTGCAGAGGATGATGTATTTGTAAAGATAGATGCTTCTTCCTTAAGGGGCGGAAATGTTTATTTTGATGTTGTCTCCGTGGGCGCAACCATAAATGCCATTCTGGCAGCAGTAATGGCACCCGGTAAAACAGTTTTGGAAAATGCAGCAAGAGAGCCTCATGTAGTAGACCTTGCCAACTTCTTAAATTCAATGGGCGCACAGATAAGAGGCGCAGGAACAAATGTAATCAAAATTACAGGAGTTGACTCTCTAAGTGGCGGAACATACTCTATAATTCCCGACCAGATAGAAGCAGGCACATATATGTTTGCTGCCGCGGCTACCCGTGGAGATGTGGTTGTAAAAAATGTAATCCCCAAGCACCTTGATGCCATAACTGCTAAATTTCTTGAAATGGGATTTGGTGTAGAGGAGGGTGACGAGGAAGTCCGTATATATACAAACGGACCTATAAGCTCTATAAATATAAAGACAATGCCGTACCCCGGTTTTCCTACAGACCTCCAGCCGCAAGCTGTGGCAATGCTTGCTACTGTAAATGGCACAAGTGTTGTAACAGAAGGCGTATGGGAAACAAGATTTCAGTATATAGACGAGCTTGTTAAATTCAATGCCAAAGTTACAGTAGATGGCGAAAAGGCTATAATAGCGGGCGGTGCTCCGTTTGAAAGTGCAAAAGTTACCGCTACCGATTTAAGAGCAGGAGCAAGTATGGTAATTGCCGCGCTTGCCTGCAACGGCACCAGTGAAGTAAACGAACTCCGACATATAGACAGAGGATATGAGCATATGGTGGAGAAGCTTCTTAAATTGGGCGCAGATATAAAAAGAGTAGATGATTAGATTTTGTACACTATACAGCAGTAGTAGCGGAAACTGCACATTTATATCAGATACAAAGACCAAAATTCTTATAGATGCGGGTGTAAGCGCTTCAAAAATTGTTACATCCTTGGAGGAGCTTGGCGCAAATCCTTATGATATTGATGCTGTTCTTGTAACTCATGAGCATACCGACCATGTCTGCGGATTGGATGTGCTCACAAGGAAGTATTCCATACCTGTGTATGCAAATGATGCTACGACATCCGCCATTATAAGAGGCTCAAATTCTATAGATAGCAAGTATATTCATACCTTTGTTACAGGTGAAAGCTTCGAGGTTGGCGGTGCGGTTATTCGTCCGTTCAGGACACCACACGATTCGGCAGAATCGGTGGGCTACACCATAAGCTTTGGAGAGTGCAAATACGGCTTTGCCACAGATACAGGATGTATAACAAAGCCTATGCTATCTAACCTTGCGGGTTGTGAGGCTGTGGTTATAGAGGCAAATCACAATGTAAATATGTTAAATGGAAGTTCGTATCCTTATCCGCTAAAAAGGAGAATTCTCTCCGACAACGGACATCTCTCCAACGAAAATTGTGCATGGCTTGCAACACAGCTTGCAATATGGGGTACAAAGCACATAGTTTTGGGTCACCTTAGTGAAAACAACAACACTCCTGAATTGGCTTATGAGGCGGCACACAAAATGCTTTCTCAAAACAATTTAAAGCTCGGTGAAGATGTTTTCTTAACCGTAGCTTCAAAAAATAAAATTACATATGTAATATAAAAACGCGATATATCCTTGTGAATATATCGCGTTTAATTTATTTACGCAGTTCGTTTAATAAGTTTTGGAAGTAGTCGGGCAGGGGAGCACTAAATTCCATTCTTTCCTTTGTGACAGGATGCGTGAATCTTATGCTCTTTGCATGCAAAGCCTGACCGTTAAGATTGTAAGAGTTCTTGCTAAGGTACAGCGGATCGCCTACGATTGGATGTCCTATATAAAGCATATGAACTCTTATCTGATGTGTTCTGCCTGTTTCCAAATCACAGGCAACATATGTGGCATTATTAAGATGCTCAATCACTTCAAAATGCGTTACTGCATCTTTTGAGTTAGTAGGTGTTACTGCCATTTTTAGTCTGTTTGACGGGTGTCTGCCTATAGGGGCATCTATTATGCCTTTTTTTGTCTTCATTATGCCGCATACTATACATTCGTAATGCCTTTTTGCCGTTTTGTTTTGTATCTGCTGGGACAGTGATAAATGTGCTTCGTTGGTTTTTGCAATAAGTATAAGTCCCGAGGTATCCTTGTCAATACGGTGAACTATACCCGGACGCATTACGCCGTTTATACCGCTTAAGGAATCCTTGCAATGATACAAAAGTGCATTTACAAGTGTACCTTCATAATTGCCTGGTGCAGGATGTACCACCATGCCCTGAGGCTTATTTATTACGAGAAGATGCTCGTCCTCATACACTATATCAAGGGGGATGTTCTCGGCTTTTATGTCAAGCGGTTCGGGGTCGGGTACGGTAAGTACAATGGTGTCACCGTTTTTGACTTTGTACGATGATTTTGCAGTATTACCGTTTACACTTGCATATCCGTCATCTATAAGCTTTTGTATCTGTGTGCGGGGCATGGTATCTATTTTTATAAATTTGTCAAGTCTTGTACCGCTTTCGGTACTTGTAAATTCGTATTTAGTCATTTTTATCATCTTTCTTTGGCTCTTTATATATGAAGAGAATGTATATACAAATAAGGATGGCACCTAAAACCACAAAGCAGTCTGCAACATTAAATACAGGATAATCTATAAATGTGACTTCGAGCATATCTACAACATAACCTCTGAATATGCGGTCTATCATGTTGCCGATTGCACCCGAAAGTATTAAGCAAAGCGATACATTCAGTAATTTATTATCGGGTTTGTATTTAAGCTTGTACCATATCATAAGTATTATTGCAAATATCGTTGCAACTATAAAAACCCAACGGGCATTTTGCAGTATACCAAAGGCAGCTCCCCTGTTTTCCACATAGGTAAGGCTGAAAATCCCCTCCAAAATTTCCACACTCAAAACAGGTTTTAAAAATTTAAGTGTCAAAAGCTTGGTTAACTGGTCTATTGCTACAAGAAACAATGCAATTATATAAAAAAACATTTGTAGTCTCCTTTATGAAAACGGGTTGCATCAATGCTTTGTGCAACCCGTTTAAGTTATTTATTAACAATATCCGAAACTTTTTGAATAGCTTCGTCTGCAGTAAGCTCGGTAAGCTCCCCACTTTTACGCTCCTTGAATTCTACAATGCCTTCGCTTGCTTTCTTACCTACGGTAATCCTTAAAGGAATGCCTATAAGTTCTGCATCGTTGAATTTAACACCTGCGCGTTCGTTTCTGTCGTCTATTATGGTTTCGATACCTTTGGCACTAAGCTTGGCGTAGATATCTTCTGCCATTTCTCTTTGTGTATCGTCCTTTACATTTACAGGCACTACTATAGCATGATAGGGTGCCACACTCATAGGCCAGATTATGCCGTTTTCATCGGAATTCTGCTCGATTATTGCGGCAAGACATCTCGAAACACCTATACCGTAACATCCCATTATGGGAACCTGCTCCTTGCCGTTTTCATCGAGGAAGGTGCAATCCATGGATTTGGAATACTTTGTTCCGAGCTTGAAGATGTGTCCCACCTCTATACCACGGCAGGTTTTAATCTTTTCGGATTTGCATATAGGGCAAATATCGCCCTCTTCTATGTTGCGGAAGTCACCTATTACGGTGGGGGTAAAGTCTCTTTCTATATTAACATTTTCGAGGTGATAGTCGGTTTCGTTTGCGCCTACAATCATGTTTCTCATTGCGGCAACCTCGTGGTCAACATACACATCAATACTAAGTCCTACAGGACCTGCAAAACCTGCCTTGGCATTTGTAATTTCCATAAGGTCATCGAGCGGAGCAAGGTCGAACTCTATAGCCCCTCCAAGTGCATTTACAACCTTAGTGTCATTTACCTCGCGGTCTCCCCGTACCATTACTGCTACAAACTTATCATCTGCTTTGTATATTATAGTCTTTGCAAAGTCCTTTGCAGTTTTACCGAGGAAGTTTGTTACATCCTCTATAGTTCCCGCATTTGGTGTATGTACTTTGTTTACCTCCGCCATGGGTGCATCCGAAGCGGTATCGGGAGCAATACAAATTGCCTTTTCTTCATTTGCACAGTAGTTACACTTTTCGCAGTATGCTATGGTATCTTCACCAATGTCGGACTTAACCATGAATTCCTGCGAGCCGCTGCCGCCCATAGCACCGGAATCGGCGTCAACTATGAGGTAGTTAAGCTGCATTTCGTCAAATATTTCCTTGTACGCATCGTACATATTCTTGTATGAAACATCCAGACCTGCTTCGTCTCTGTCGAAGCTGTAAGCATCTTTCATTATGAACTCACGGCTTCTTATTACACCAAAACGCGGTCTTCTTTCGTCACGGTATTTGGTCTGTATCTGATAAAGGGTTACAGGAAGCTGCTTGTATGAACGGATGTTCGCCTTTACTGTATCGGTAAAGATTTCCTCGTGTGTGGGTCCAAGGCAGAAGTCTCTGTCATTTCTGTCCTTTAGGCGAAACATTTCAGGTCCGAAAACCTCCCATCTTCCGGAAACCTCAAACATTTCCTTGGGAAGAAGAGCAGACATAAGAAGTTCCTGGGCATCGTGGCGGTCCATACCGTCTCTGATAATTCTTTCCACATTTCTAAGCACCTTAAGACCAAGCGGAAGATAGCCGTATACACCCGAAGCCAGCTTTCGTATAAGACCGGCGCGGAGCATGAGCTGATGGCTCGGAATTTCTGCCTCTGCAGGTACCTCTCTTAATGTGGGTAATAAATACTTAGATAATCTCATATTGCATAATCCTCTCGTGTGTTAAACATATAGAAATATTATACTCCATTATAATGTAAGTTTCAAGCTTTTTTTGTGGAAAAAATAAATAAGTCTGCAAATAAAAACCCCTCCGTATCCGGAGGGGTAAAAAGTACTGATGTTATTCTTCTATTTCTGCGTTGTTGTATGCCTCGATAACCTTAGCTTCGATGAACTGTCTGAATTCAAAGTTGATGGGGTGAGCCACATCCTTGAATGTACCGTCTTTTAATCTCTTGTTGGGCATTGCAATGAACATCTTGTCTTCATTTTCGATAACTTTGATGTCATGAACAGCAAAACAATCGTCAAAAGTAACGGATGCTATCGCTTTCATCTTGCTTTCGGTTTCAAACTTTTTGATTTTGATACTTGTGATTTCCATACTGTAAACTCCCTTTCAAGTAATGAGAAACTCATACATGTATTTATTATAAATAATATGTATGTTTTTGTCAAGTTTTAGTATTATTAGCAAAATATTTTCGTTAAATTCTAACAAAAACACACATCGGTTTTTGTATTTAATCACAAGATGAAAATTAATGATATTTTTACAAAAAATGGGTGGTATTTTTTTGAGTAGTGTGTTAAAATATATTTATCTATATATACGAAAGGACATTATCATGGCAGATGTTATTAAAAAACAATTAAAAGACGGGATAACATTATATTATATACCCGATAACAAATACAAAACTGTGTCGGCAAGTGCGTATTTAAACAGAAAATTAAAAAAGGATGAGGCTACAACAAACGCTCTCATTTCAAAACTTCTCACCCATGGAACGCAGGATTACAATGATATGCATAAGCTCAGCATATATGCTGAAAATCTGTACGGAACACTTTATGATGTAAACATAACCAAAAAGGCATATGTTCAGAGCATTGTGTCTTCTGTGAATTTTTTGTCCGATGAATACACAGGTGATAAGATTGCAAGAAAGTGCACATGTTTGATGCTTGATTTACTCTTCAAACCGCATCTCGAGGACGGACTTTTTTCCGAGGATGCCGTAAAGATTGAAAAGCAGAATTTAAAAGATGATATAGAAGGTCTTATAAATGATAAGCGTTCATATGCAAATTTCCGCTGTATCGAGGAAATGTGCAAAGGGGCTGAAAACTCTATTTTTGAATTCGGATATCTTGAGGATTTAGATAAGATAGATGTTAAATCCGTTTCCGAGCACTACAGAGATATAATTACAAAAAGTCCGCTTGACATATTCGTTGTAGGCTCTGTGGATATAGACGAATTCTGTGGATTTTTGAAAGAATATTTTGAAGAATTTGATTTTGATATAACTCCCATAGAAGCAGGAGGAGGTATAGTTAAGGAGACAGAAGAGGTAAAGTATGCCGAAGATGTCTTCGATGTAGCACAGGGCAAGCTTGCAATGGGCTTTACCACAGGCATAACAATAGATGACGAAAATTACTACAGTATGCTCCTTGCAAACAGTATATTCGGCTCGGGCGCACATTCAAGACTTTTTAATACCGTGCGCGAGGAAATGAGCCTTTGTTACTACGCATCCTCGATGCTTGATAAATTCCGTGCGGTTATGCTTGTAAGCTCAGGTATAGAATTTGTAAATTATGAAAAGGCCAAAACTGAAATCGAAAAACAGCTTTCAAGCATTGCAAAGGGTGATTTTACTGATGATGAATTAAATGTTGCAAAGAACTTTATTGTAAATTCATATCTTTCTTACAAAGACAGTCCGTATGCTATGAAGGAATATTACCGTTCACAGTGCTTCAGCGCCAATAAGGACAGCATAGACGAGGCACTTGATAAGATTTCGTCACTCACAAGAGAAGATGTTACACAAGCACTCAAGAATATAAAGCTGAACACAGTTTATTTTCTTAAGGGGAAGGAGGCATAAGTATGAATTACACCAAAATAGAAAATTCAAAATTAAAAGAAGTTATGTACATCGGAGAGCACAAAAGCGGTCTCGGTGTATTTGTTATCCCCAAAAAGGGATGTGTAAAAAAGTATGCAACTTTTGCCACGAAATTTGGTTCTGTAAATAACACTTTTGTTCCAATAGATTCCCATGAAAAATGTACTATACCCGACGGTGTGGCGCATTTTCTTGAACACAAGATGTTTGAGCAGAGTGACGGAACAAACGCATTCGATAAGTTTGCAAAATACGGTGCAAATGCCAATGCATACACTTCGTTTACACACACCAGCTATCTTTTCTCCTGTACGGAAAATTTCATGGATAGCTTTGAGCACTTGCTTTCATATGTCGGGGACCCTTATTTTACTGATGAAAATGTGGAAAAAGAGCAAGGCATTATAGGTCAGGAAATCCGCATGTATGAGGATGACGGACAGTGGATTGTAATGTTTAATCTTTTAAAGGCTCTCTATCATGTAAATCCTGTCCGTATAGACATTGCAGGTACAGTAGAGAGTATAGCTGAGATTGATAAGGATGTACTTTACAACTGCTACAACACATTCTACAATCCCTCAAACATGGTAGTATGTGTTGTGGGTGATGTTGAGCCGGAAGATGTATTCGATACTGTGGACAGAGTAATAGTTAAGGAAAGAGCACCCAAGAATATAGAACGAATTTTTGAGGATGAGCCAAAGAGTGTGTGCTCTAAATATAACGAGGCAAAGGCAAGCGTGTCCATACCGCTTTTTAATATAGGATTTAAGGATAATTACCTCAAAGAGGGTGATGAACTTTTAAAGAGGGAAATTGCTGTAGAGATTATTTCACGTCTGCTCTTTGGAAGAAGCAGCGAGCTTTACACCTCTATGTACGAAGATGGTCTTATAAACGAAAACTTCGGTACAGATAACTCAACAGAAGCAGAATTTGCCTGTGCCGTAATAGTGGGAGAGAGCGAAAAACCCCAAGAGGTAAAAGAAAGAATAAAGAAAGCTATAGAAACCACCCACAAAAACGGCATAAAGGAAGAAGAATTTGAAAGAGTGCGAAAAGCCTTTTACGGCTCATATTTAAGAGGCTTCAACAATGTGGAAACCATAGGAAATATAGTAACAAGATACATCCTTGGGGGCATAAATATATTTAGCTTTACAGATGTGTTTGAAACCGTGACTCTGGATTATATAACACAGGTATTTAAGGAAATCTACACCGAGGAAAACATGGCTATGAGTGTTGTATATCCTGTTTAAAACTTGCATATCAGAGGACATATACTATGACACAAGATTACATTTCATTTCCAAAGCTCAATCTTAATTTTAATATTGACAGAGTGGCGTTTACCATAGGAGGAAAGGATATATACTGGTACGGCATAATAATAGCCGTCGGGTTTATTCTTGCCGTGGTTTGTGCACTGCACCTTGCAAAAAAATACGGCGTGAAGCAGGATACTGTAATAGATATCGTCATGATAGCCGCACCCATATCGATTGTATGTGCAAGGCTTTATTATGTTGCATTCAACTGGGATTACTACGGCTCACACCCCGAGGAGATAATACGCATATGGAACGGAGGCCTTGCAATATACGGTGCTGTAATTGCCGCAATAGCGGTAGCAGTAATATACTGCAAGCTGAAGAAAGAAAATCTTGCTCTTTTCTGCGATATAGGTGCCGTAGGACTTCTTATAGGTCAGAGCATAGGCAGATGGGGCAATTTTGTAAATCAGGAGGCTTTCGGTACAAATACAAATCTCCCATGGGGTATGACAGGAAGCGGTATAAAGGAGGATTTGTATTCACTTATGGCAGAGGGTGTCAATGTGGATGCTTCGCTTCCTGTTCATCCTACATTTTTGTATGAATCTCTTTGGAATTTTGTGTTTCTTGTAATTTTCCTTGCGTTTTTTAATAGGCGTAAGTTTGACGGACAGATTTTTGCAGGCTATCTTATAAGCTACGGATTTGGAAGATTCTTTATAGAGGGCTTAAGGACAGACAGCCTTGTCATAGGAAACTTCAGGGTGTCACAGCTTGTGGCGGTTTTATGTGTGCTCTCGGGTGGTTTTATAATGGTGTACAACCTTAAGAAAACTCATAAAAAGCTTACCCCTGTATCAGATGAGACAGTTATAAAAAATTAGCAAAACCTATTGAGATTTGTTAAATATTGTGATAATATAGTTAGAGAATGATTTTAAGAGAGGTGAGATTAAATGGACGCCGGAGGTAGTAGCAGTACCAGTTATGTCGGGTGTAGTCATGTAAATGAGCTTTATTTTTGTGCGTCTGTTTATCGCACGATATAGTAAAAAGCATGTAGATTACACGGCGGCTTTATGGGTGTATTGTGCCCGTTTTGCCGCTTTTATAATTGTGTACCATACTCTTCCCATAAGCAGATGCGAGGCAAAAACGGAGCTAATGCTGGCGCATTTGCAAGTATTTTAACAAAGCAGCGGTGTAAAAAACCTTGCCCAAAACGGGTTTGGATGCTAACACATCTGCTTACAAGGGAGGAATTATAATGGACGAAGAAAAAAAATTACTTGAAAGAGCGCAGGAACTTCTGCATACAAAACAATTTGCTAAATTAAAAGTACTGCTTGCAGACATGAATCCTGCAGATATAGCACTTTTTATGGCGGAACTAAAGGATGATGAGCTTGTAATAGCCTTTAGAATCACCCCTAAGGATTTGGCGGCAGATACATTTGTCGAAATGGATAGCGACCAGCAGCAAGAGCTTATCCATAACTTTACAGACAAAGAGTTAAAGGAAGTTATGGACGAAATCTATGTAGATGATGCCGTAGATATCATAGAGGAAATGCCTGCAAATGTTGTAAAAAGAATTCTGCGTGCGGCAGATGCAGATACCAGAAAAAGTATAAATATGATTTTGCAGTATCCCGATGACAGTGCGGGAAGCATCATGACTACAGAGTATGTAACTCTTAAGAAAAACATGACTGTAGATGAAGCTATAGCACATATAAGGCGCATAGGTCTGGATAAGGAAACTGTGTATACCTGCTATGTTACGGAGAACAATAAGCTTATAGGACTTGTTACCGTTAAGGATTTGCTTCTTGCAGACGGCGATGATATTATAGAAAATATCATGGAAGATAAGCCTATATATGTTGTTACAACGGAGGATAAAGAAGCCGTTGCATATGCTTTTGACAAATATAACTTTATGGCACTTCCGGTAGTAGATGAGGAAGAACGAATGGTTGGTATTGTAACCTTTGACGATGCTATTGATGTCCTTCAGGACGAGGCGGCAGAGGATATAGAAAAGATGGCTGCTATCGTACCAAACGACAGACCGTATATGCGTACGGGAGTTTTTGAAACATGGAAAAAGCGTATCCCGTGGCTCATACTGCTCATGCTTTTGGCTACATTCACAGGTATGATAATGTCAGGCTTTGAAAATGCACTCAAGGCACAGATAATTCTTACCTCGTTTATACCCATGATTATGAACACTGCAGGTAATTCAGGCTCTCAGGCATCAGTTACCATAATTCACGGGCTTTCTGTAGGCGAGATTGAATACCGCGATACCTTAAGGGTAGTGTGGAAGGAAATCCGCGTGGCAGTTTTATGCGGTATTAGCCTTAGCATTACCATGTTTTTAAAGTGTCTCTTACTTGACAGACTGGCGCTCAATGTATCGGCAGTTATAGCACTTACACTTATTTTTGCTGTGACTTTTGCCAAAATTATAGGTTGTCTTTTGCCTATAGGTGCCAAGCGCATAGGCTTTGACCCTGCAGTTATGGCAAGTCCGTTTATAACAACTATTGTAGATGCTCTCTCCCTTTTGGTTTACTTTAGTGTAGCGGGGGTATTTTTGGATATTTAAGGTGATTGTGTGTTAAAAAAGTATATAGGCGGTAAAGACTTCTACAAGATGCTCTTTGTAGTTGCGGTGCCTATTATTCTCCAAAATTTCATAACTAACTTTGTAAACATGATAGACAATATCATGGTTGGCTCTCTGGGTACAGAACAGGTGTCCGCCGTCGCTATCATAAATCAGCTTGTATTTGTGTTTAATCTTGCTATCTTTGGTGCGGTAAGCGGTGCGGGAATATTCACCTCGCAGTTTTTTGGCAAAAAGGACAACGAGGGCATCCGCTACACCATAAGATTTAAGATGGCTGTTTGTTTTGTAATTCTTGTTATAGCGGCAGTTATATTTATTTTCTGTGGGAGATTTCTTATAAGCCTGTATCTTCATGACGGAAGCTATGATTGCGATAAAGATGATGCAATGTATTACGCATCAAGGTATCTTCGTATAATGCTTTTGGGATTTTTGCCCTATATTGTAACGCAGGTTTTTGCAGGCACGCTCAAGGAAACAGGCGAAACAGCAGTACCAATGTTTGCAGGAATAACCGCAGTAGCTTCCAATACAATTCTTAATTATCTTCTTATATTCGGCATAGGGATTTTTCCGAAGCTTGGTGTTGAGGGCGCTGCTTTGGGTACGGTTATATCCAGGTTTATAGAGTGCGCCTTTGTTCTTGTATATGTGTGCGCAAAGCAGAAAAAGCACACTTATTTTAAGGGGGCATTAAAGACGCTTTACATACCGCTTAGTGTAGTAAAGACATTTGCTTTTAAGGGAGTGCCGCTTCTTATTAATGAGATTATATGGTCTGTGGGTATGTCTTTTCTTACTATGTGCTACAGCAGCTACGGACTTAGTGTGGTAGCGGCATGCAGTATATCGTCTACAGTTGTTAATCTTCTTAATATCACATTCCGTTCGCTCGGAATTGCTACGGGCATCATAATAGGCAAGGACCTTGGTGCAAATGAATTTGACAGGGCGGTAGACAATGTACATAAGCTAAATTTCTTTTCATTATGTGTAAGTGTTGTTATAGGCGTTATAACATTTTTTGCAGCCGATTATGTTCCATACCTTTATAATGTTTCTGCCGAGTCGGAGAGCTGGGCGGTTTACTTTATAAAAGCATCCGCATTTTTTATGCCTTTCTTATGCTACGAAAACTCTGCATATTTTACCATGCGTGCAGGCGGACGTATTCTTATAACTTCGCTTTTTGACGGGTATTTTGTACTTTTTGTGTGCGGTGGTGTAGCTTTTATGCTAAAGGGCATTGCACCTGTTAATATAACATATGTTGCAGTAGAAGCAACCAATATACTAAAAGCGGCTCTTGGCTTTGTGTTTATTAAGAAGAAGCTCTGGGTACGCAATCTTGTAGGAGGAAGTAATGATGAATGATATAGCAAGCCAGTGCCGAAAATGTGCAGCAGACCTTATCGAAAAGGCGCATCTTAAGAAAGGCGATATTGTTGTTGTGGGCTGTTCCACAAGCGAGGTGCTCGGAAGCAAATGGGGCACAAACTCCAGTCCCGATACCGCCAAGGTGCTTTTCGAGAGTATATATGAGGTGTTTGAAAAAGAGGGTATATATCTTGCAGCACAATGCTGTGAGCACCTTAACCGTGCTATTATAACAGAGCGTGATGCTGTACCGAATTCCGAAATCGTAAATGTAGTTCCCAAGCCTAAGGCAGGCGGTTCTTTTGCCACCGAGGCGTACAAGCACTTTAAAAACCCCGTAGCCGTAGAGGAAATCAAGGCGGATGCAGGTATCGATATCGGCTCTACACTTATAGGAATGCACCTGAAAAAAGTAGCTGTACCTGTTAAGCTTGAGCCTGACACTATAGGTATGGCAAGTGTTACTGCCGCCAGAACAAGACCAAAGTTTATAGGCGGTATAAGAGCGCAGTATGATGACTCACTTATGGGCTGATTAAATTGCCCTGTTTTCTTGACATTTTGTGAGGTTTTTTGTAAAATAGTTTATATGACAATTAACATATTTTGGAGGAAGTTTGTATGCTCACCAAAGCACCCAAGGGAACTTCGGATATACTGCCCGAGGTTTCTTATAAATGGCAGTATATAGAAAGTATAATAAAAAAGCTCTGTGCAGATTTTGGAGTTAAGGAAATCCGCACTCCTGTATTTGAACATACCGAGCTTTTCTCCCGAGGTGTGGGCGATACCACCGATGTTGTAGAAAAGGAAATGTACACCTTTAATGACAAAGGCGGAAGAAGCATTACCTTAAGACCTGAGGGAACGGCAGGCGCGGCAAGAAGCTTTATAGAAAACGGACTTTTCAATAATCCTCAGCCCACCAAGCTCTACTATGGTATAAGCTGTTACCGCTACGAGAAGCCTCAGGCGGGCAGAATGAGAGAATTCCATCAGTTCGGCGTGGAGTATTTCGGTACACAGCATCACAGTGCCGATGCAGAGATTATAGAGCTTGCTCTTATGCTTTTTGCAAGACTCGGAATAAGGGATGTAACACTTCGCATAAACAGTATCGGATGTCCCAAGTGCCGCAAGGCATACAATGAAAAGTTAAAGGAATTTTTATCGGATAATTACGATAATCTTTGCGAAACCTGTAAGGGCAGATTTGAACGAAATCCAATGCGCATAATAGATTGTAAATCATCTGTGTGTAAGGATATAATAAAGGATGCACCAAGACTTATAGATTATCTTTGCGATGAATGTGCACACCATTTTTCATCAGTAAGAGCTTCGCTTACGAATATGGGTATAGAATATACCATAGACGCCGATATAGTAAGAGGACTTGATTACTATACTAAGACGGTGTTTGAGATTACATCTGATATTGCAAGCTCCAACACTACCATATGCGGTGGCGGAAGATATGACGGTCTTGTAGCTGAGCTTGGCGGTCCCGAGACCCCTGCATGCGGCTTTGCAATAGGTATGGAAAGACTTCTTTTGTGTCTTGAAAGTCAGAATATATCCATTAAGGAAGATTCTCCGATGCAGATTTTTGTAGGAAGCATAGGAGAGGAGAGTGCATTTTTTGCACAGAGGCTTGTCCATGAGCTTCGTCTTTTGGGTATAAGTGCCGACTACGATAAGCTTTGCCGAAGTGTGAAAGCACAGATGAAACAGGCAAACAAACTCGGATGCAAGTATTCTGTAATAATAGGGGATACTGAAATTACAGAAGGAAAAATAATGCTAAAGAACATGGCTTTGGGTGAGTCTAAGGAAGTAAGCCTTACCGCTGAGGCTATAGCAGAAAATATACTATAATCATACACGGAGGCAATACAATGTTTGAAAAGATAACGGATTTTAAAAGAACAGACATGTGCGGCAATCTCACGAGCGAGGATATCGGCAGAGAGGTTATCGTTATGGGCTTTGCTGACCAGGTAAGAGACCTGGGAGGACTTATTTTTATAAACCTAAGAGATATTTCGGGAATTATTCAGCTCGTATTTGATACAGACAACAAGGAGCTTTGCGAAAAGGCTGCCAAGGTAAGAAGCGAGTATGTACTTGCGGCAAAGGGTGTTGTATCAAGACGCTCTTCCGTAAATAAGAACATGAAAACGGGTGAACTTGAAATTGCAGTTTCCGAGCTTCGTATATTAGATTCCAGTCTCACACCGCCTTTCTATATAGTAGAAAACAGCGATGTTAAGGAAGAACTTCGTCTTAAGTATCGCTATCTGGATTTAAGAAGACCCGATATGCAGAGAAGAATGATACTTCGAAGCAAGATTGCAAAAATTGTCCGTAATTTTTATGACGAAAACGGCTTCTTGGAAATCGAAACGCCCATGCTTCAGAAGAGTACCCCCGAGGGCGCAAGAGATTACCTTGTACCAAGCCGTGTGCATAATGGTAAATTTTATGCTCTTCCGCAGTCTCCACAGCTCTACAAACAGCTTCTTATGATATCGGGTATGGACAGATACTATCAGATAGTTAAGTGCTTTAGGGATGAAGACCTCCGTGCAGACCGTCAGCCCGAATTCACACAGATAGATATCGAGATGTCCTTTGTTGATATGGACGATGTTATATCCGTAAACGAAAAACTCCTTGCAAGAATTTTCAAGGAGATAAAGGGAATAGACTTAGAGCTTCCCTTTGAAAGAATGCTCTACAAGGATGCTATGGACCGTTTCGGATGCGATAAGCCTGATACAAGATTTGGTCTTGAGCTTAAGAATATAACTGATTGTGTTAAAAACTGTGAGTTCAAGGTATTTACCGATGTTATAGCAAACGGCGGTTCTGTCCGTGCAATAAATGCCGAAAACTTGGGTGACCAGCTCACAAGAAAGAAGATAGATGCTCTGGGTGAATTTGTAAAGACCTACAGAGCAAAAGCACTCGCTTGGATTAAGGTTAACCCCGATGGTATACAGTCTCCCATAGCAAAGTTTCTTTCCGAGGACGAAATGAACGCAATTTTAAAGGCTACAAATGCTAAGGAAAATGATGTTATCTTCATAATCGCAGACAAGGATGATATAGTGTATGCATCGCTTGGTGCTCTCCGTTTGGAAATAGGAAAGAACTACGGTCTTATAGACGAAAATAAATTTAATTTCCTTTGGGTTACAGACTTCCCGCTTCTTGAATTTGACGAGGAAGAAAACAGATATGTTGCAAAGCATCATCCCTTTACTTCCCCCAAGGATGAGGATATTGAGCTTCTTGATACCGCACCCGAAAAGGTAAATGCAAAGGCATACGATATCATCCTAAATGGTGTTGAACTTGGCGGCGGAAGTATAAGAATATACAATTCCGAGCTTCAGGAAAAGATGTTTAGTGTACTTGGCTTTAGCAAGGAAGATGCCTGGGCAAGATTCGGTTTCCTTATGGAAGCGCTTAAGTACGGCACACCTCCTCACGGCGGTATGGCATACGGCTTTGACAGAATGGTAATGCTTATAGATGGATGTGAATCCATAAGAGACGTTATAGCGTTCCCCAAGGTGCAAAATGCATCCGAGCTTATGAGCGGTGCACCCGATGTGGTAGAGGTTAAACAGCTTGATGAACTTGGTATAGGAATAGTTAAAACAGAAGAATAAAATTAACCCCACGCAAGTGCGTGGGGTTTTGTGTTATAAATGACTATTAATTATAGAATCAAGATTTTCAAGCGCAATGCCCGTACCCTTGGCAACACAGGAAACTGCATCCTCGGCAATTATTACGGGAATACCTGTATGTTTTGAAACGAGCTTGTCGAGACCGTTCAAAAGAGCACCGCCGCCTGTAAATAGTATACCATTTTTCATAATGTCGGAAAGAAGTTCGGGAGGAACTCTCTCGAGAACACCTTTTACTGCAGTAACTATATCGTTTGCAGGTTCTCTTAATGCGTCCATCATTTCTACTGAGGATACACTCACCGAAGATGGTAATCCTGTCTGAAGATTTCTTCCTTTAACATCCATGCGTATAATTTCATCAGTATCATAGCATGAGCCTATGGTTTTCTTGACATTTTCTGCCATGGAATCGCCGATGGTTATGTTGTACTGCTTCTTTATATATCTTATAATTGCCTGATCAAATTCGTCACCTGCAACCTTTATGGAATCATGAACTACAATTCCGTTTAAGGACAAAACGGCTATATCACAAGTACCGCCGCCTATATCTACAACCATAGTACCTGTAGGTTTAGATATATCTATACCTGCGCCAAGTGCCGCGGCAAGAGGTTCTTCTATAAGATAAGCTTTTTTTGCACCTGCATTAGTGGTTGCATCTATCACGGATTTCTTTTCAACCTCGGTCACAATGCTCGGTACGCAAACCACAACACGCGGTTTAAATACAGAGCGCTTACACACCTTATTTAAAAGATATTTTATCATAACTTCTGTGGTTACATAGTCGGATATAACACCAGCTTTAAGCGGGCGTATGGCTACTATATTTGCAGGGGTGCGGCCAATCATCTTTTGCGCGTTTTCACCAACTGCACGTATTTTCTTGGTATTATTGTCTATAGACACAACGCTGGGCTCGTTTAATACAATACCCTTGCCCTTAACATATACAAGTATTGTAGCTGTACCTAAATCTATTCCGATTTCCTGAGATTTCCAAAAGGGCATCAAAGTATCCTCCTAAAATTTACTATAATATAATTATACATTTTATTTCAAATAAATCAAGACCTAAAGCAATTTTTTCTGTCACCCAATACTGCCATGCAGAATAAAATAATTAATAGGTAGCCATTGGAGTACTATCCGAACTCCGATTTTAAGATACAAAAATCGCTCTTATCCGCACCAAAATGCTCGCTAATCCTTTGTGCCTTTCAAGGACGGCAAGCCAAAAGATACTAAAATACTGATTTCGAGGCGGGTTCGGATAATACTCCAATGGCTATAAAAATCGGAGGTGGTACAGTGAATAAGGTGCTAATTGTCTTGATTTCATCCACATCTGCATTTTCGGTAAAAACGCTTTTGGAGAAGAGATATAAAATTCATTCGAGAATTATACAGTCTCCCGCAAAAATAGCCACGCTCGGTTGTGCCTATTGTCTGGAAATAAATGCCGATGATGTAAAGACAGCCATAGACCTAATCAAAGTGTCGGGTATAAGTATAAAAGGTGTATACACCACCGACACATATGAAAGGATTTATTGATAGATATGATATATTTGGATAATGCGGCTACTTCGTGGCCAAAACCTCACAAAGTGGCACAGCGCATAACAGAGTGCATTGTAAATTATTGTGCAAATCCCGGGCGAAGCGGACACGAAATGGCACTTAAAAGTGAAAACACCATTTATAATTGCCGATGCAAAATTGCTTCGCTTTTTGGCGTTCCAAAGGCAGAAAATGTTATTTTTACCCACAATGCCACTCATGCTTTAAACATTGTTATAAATGGCATTCTAACCAAAGAATCTCATGCTGTTGTTACATCCATGGAGCACAACAGTGTAATGAGGCCTCTTGCATTAACAGGTGCAATGTATGATGTAGTTTCTGCAGATAAAGACGGATATGTCAGCGAAAAAGATATAGAAAAGTGCATCAAAACCAATACCGCACTTATAATATGCACTTTATCTTCCAATGTATGCGGAAGCATACAACCATTTGAAAAAATTGCAAAAATCGCAAGACAACACAAAATATCCTTTCTTCTTGATGCCTCGCAAGGCGCAGGGAGTATAGATATAGATATGATAAGGCAAGGAATAGATTTTGTTGCCTGTCCCGGTCACAAAGGACTTTTGGGACCTACGGGTACAGGTGTGCTATGTATAAATTGTGACAGAGAAATAAAACCCCTTATAACAGGCGGAACGGGTAGCCTTTCAAAACTTATATCACAGCCTTTTGCGCTTCCTGACCGTTTTGAAAGCGGTACAGTAAATGTAGCGGGTATAGCGGGACTTGATGCTGCTTTGGATTATGTTATGAAAAGGTCACCAAAATCTATTTTGCATCATGAGAACAGACTGTGCTCATACCTTGCGCAAAATATAGAAAATATGCAAGGGGTGAGGCTTGTAGGATACAACTCAAAAAAGCCAAGAACATCAGTTTTGTCTTTGGTATTTGAGAACACAGACTCTCTTATAGCTTCTTCAATGCTAAATATTGATTACTCTGTTGCGGTACGCGCAGGTTTTCACTGTGCATATACCGCCCATACCACACTTGGAACACAAGGTACCGGCACAGTAAGAATAAGCCCGGGAATCTTTAATACAAAAAATGATATAGACAAAGTAACAGATGCAATATATGCCATATCTTTACAAAAGTAAAAAAAGGTGGTATGATATAAAAAAACTTTGGAGAAAATCATGAAGATAAGAATAATTTGCGTAGGAAAAATAAAAGAAAAGTTCATGGCGCAGGCAATAGATGAATATGCAAAAAGGCTCTCGAGATTTTGCACCTTTGAGATATGCGAGCTTGCCGATGTCAAAATTCCCGAAAAGCCATCAGAGGCACAGTGCACCATGGTTAAGAATACAGAGGGCGAGGCAATACTTGGCCGCATATCCAAGGATAGTTTTGTTATCTCGCTCTGCGTAGAGGGTAAGTCTTTTTCCTCCGAGGAATTTGCAACTAAGATAGGGGATATCATGCTTTCGGGAAAGAGCACCATAGACTTTATAATAGGCGGCTCTCTCGGACTTAGCGATGCAGTCAAAAAGCAAAGTGATTTGAGGCTTAGTTTTTCTTCGTTTACCTTCCCGCATCAGCTTATGCGGCTCATTCTTTCCGAGCAGATTTACAGAGCCTTTAAGATAAATGCAAATGAAGAATACCACAAATAGAAAATCGACAGCTATCATAATGGTAGCTGTCGATTGACTTTTATATCTCTTTCGATGTTTACTCCTCGTAGAGTTTTAAGAATTTTTCTCCCTCAGATATGCTGTAGAGCACACTCTCCTTGGCGGGTGCCCCTACAACCTTACGGTCATTTACGCATGTTTCGAGCGATATTGCTTCATATATATCGTCTTCTATAATCTCTGAACAGTTTTTGAATTCTTCCATTGTAAAGTCGCACAGGGCTTTACTGTTATTTATGGCATAAAGTACCATTTTACCTATTACTTCATGAGCTTCTCGGAAGGGCATACCTTTCTTTACAAGGTAGTCTGCCGCATCGGTTGCATTGGTAAAACCGCCGCCTGCACCTTTGTACATGTTTTCCTTGTTTATTTTCATGGTTGTAATCATTTTCTGGAATACGGGCAGGCACAGCTTTACTGTGTCTATGGAGTCAAAAATGCATTCTTTGTCTTCTTGCATATCCTTGTTGTATGCAAGAGCGATACCTTTCATTGTGGTTAGTATTGACATAAGATTTCCGTATACTCTGCCGCTTTTGCCGCGAATTAGCTCTGCTACATCTGGATTTTTTTTCTGTGGCATTATAGAGCTTCCCGTGGAGCAGGAGTCATCCATTTCCACAAAGGAGAATTCGTTTGTATTCCAGAGTATTAGTTCCTCGCAAAAACGGCTTAAGTGCATCATACATATAGAAAGTGCCGACGAAAGCTCAATTACAAAATCTCTGTCCGATACACCATCTATGGAATTCAATGTTATACAGTCAAATCCAAGCTCATCTGCAACCATCTGTCTGTCCAGAGGGTAGGTGGTGCCTGCAAGTGCGCCTGAGCCAAGCGGCATTACATTTGTTCTCTTATAAGTATCGTCAAGTCTTGTAATGTCTCTTTTGAACATCTCAAAATAAGCCATAAGATGATGGCTTAGTGTTACAGGCTGTGCTTTCTGCAAATGTGTATAGCCTGGCATTATTGTATCCAAATTATCTTTGGAGAGCGTAAGAAGAGCATCTTCCAGATTAAGAAGCATATCTCTAATCTCGCAGATTTCATCCTTAAGATACATTCTTATATCGAGTGCTACCTGGTCATTACGGCTTCTGCCGGTGTGGAGTCTCTTGCCTGTATCGCCGATTCTGGCTATGAGCATGGTTTCCACATTCATGTGGATATCTTCGGCGTCTATCATGAAATCTATCTTGCCGTTTTCTATATCGGTAAGTATTTCCTTAAGACCCTGTATTATCTTCTCGCTGTCGGAGGAGGGTATTATGCCGCATTTTCCAAGCATTCTTGCATGAGCTATGCTGCCTGTTATATCCTGGCGGTAGAGCCTTTTATCAAAGCGTATGGAGGAGTTGAAATCGTTTACCGCTTCATCGGTATTTTTGGAAAATCTTCCGCCCCATAATTTCATATGTACAACCTCTTTTCTTACAAAATTTTCCGGTGAGATGGTATCTCACCGGAAATATTAATTATTTGTTTTGGTGTTTTTTCATCATCATTGCACGGACCTTTAAGGGCAGGCCGAAGAGATTGATAAATCCTGCAGAATCCTTCTGGTCGTATACTTCATCCTCTGCAAATGTAGCGATATCTTCATCGTAGAGTGAGTAGGGGGATTTAACGCCTGCGGGAGATACATTACCCTTGTAGAGCTTAAGTCTTACGGTACCAGTTACAGTTTCCTGTGTGGAATCTACAAAAGCGGAGAGTGCTTCGCGAAGAGGTGTATACCAGAGACCGTCGTACACAAGCTCTGCAAACTTGTTTGCAACTTCCATCTTGTAGTGGAGTGTCTGCTTGTCAAGACAGATGTATTCAAGCTCCTTGTGTGCGGCATAGAGTATAGTTCCGCCGGGAGTTTCGTATACGCCGCGGCTCTTCATACCTACAAGACGGTTTTCTACGATGTCATCTATACCGATACCGTTTGCTCCGCCGATTTCATTGAGCTTCTTAACCATGCTTACGGGGTCGAGTGCCACACCGTCGAGTTTAACAGGTACACCTTTTTCAAATTCGAGTTCTATGTAGGTAGGAGTATCGGGAGCCTTTTCGGGCGATACGCCAAGCTGAAGTATCTTATCGAGGTTTGGCTCGTTCCAGGGGTCTTCCAAATCCTGACCCTCGTGGGAGAGGTGCCATATGTTTCTGTCCATGGAATAGTTGTTTTCCTTGGTTACGGGTACAGGTATACCTCTTGCTTCGGCATAATCTATTTCGTCATCTCTGGATTTGATATCCCAGATTCTCCAGGGGGCAATTATCTTCATTTCGGGGGCAAGAGCCTTAACGGTAAGTTCAAAACGAACCTGGTCATTACCCTTACCTGTACAGCCGTGGCAAATTGCTGTAGCGCCCTCGGCTTTTGCAATTTCTACAATTCTCTTGGCAATGCAGGGACGGGCATGTGAAGTACCGAGGAGGTACTTACCTTCATAAACGGCACCTGCCTTAAG
>JAZURE010000034.1:0-11235 GCA_045606045.1 Clostridia bacterium
AAGGAAGAAGCTCTCGACAAGAAAGCCGATACCCTTGAAAAGAAAGACGAACAGTTAAATAATAAAATTAAAGAAGTAGATGTACTTAAGGAAGAAACATTAAAGGTAAAGAATGCGCAGCTTGAAATTCTGGAAAGAATATCCGGACTTTCTGTGGAAGAAGCGAAATCTTACCTTCTTAAGAACATAGAATCAGAAGTAAGACACGAAGCCGCTATTATGATAAAAGATATCGAATCGCAGGCTAAGGAAGAAGCAGATAAAAAGGCAAGAGCCATCATAAGCACTGCCATTCAGAAATGTGCGGCAGACCATGTGGCAGAAGCTACAGTATCTGTTGTTGCTCTTCCCAACGATGAAATGAAGGGAAGAATTATCGGTAGAGAAGGACGCAATATCCGCGCTCTCGAAACTGCTACCGGTATAGATTTAATTATCGATGATACTCCCGAAGCGGTAGTTCTTTCGGGATTTGACCCTGTAAGAAGAGAGATTGCCAGAATGGCACTCGAAAAGCTCATCGCAGACGGCAGAATTCATCCTGCCAGAATAGAAGAAACTGTTGAAAAGGCGCGCAAGGAAGTAGACGCTATAATCAAGCAGGAGGGTGAGCAGGCAACCTTTGATACCGGTGTTCACGGTCTCCATCCCGAGCTTATCAAGCTTTTGGGTAGGATGAAATACCGCACAAGCTACGGTCAGAATGTACTTAAGCATTCTACAGAGGTGGCAAATCTTGCAGGTATTATGGCAGGTGAGCTTGGTGTAGATGTTAAGCTTGCCAAGCGTGCAGGTTTACTCCACGATTTAGGTAAATCCGTAGACCACGAAATAGAGGGTTCACATGTAGATATAGGTGTGGATATTGCCAAGAAGTATCAGGAATCCCCCGAGGTTATACATGCCATTGCGGCACACCACGGTGATGTGGAAGCAACCACAGTTATTGCTTGCATAGTACAGGCTTGCGATGCTATAAGCGCTGCAAGACCCGGTGCAAGAAGAGAAAATCTTGAAACATACATTAAGAGACTGGAAAAGCTTGAGGAGCTTGCAGATTCCTTCCCCGGAGTTGAAAAGTCCTTTGCTATCCAGGCAGGCAGGGAAATCAGAATTATGGTTAAACCCGATGCCGTTAAAGATGAAGAAACAGTATTGCTTGCACGCGATATTGTTAAGAAGATAGAGAGCGAGCTGGAATATCCCGGACAGATTAAGGTAAATGTAATAAGGGAAACACGCTCGGTAGATTACGCGAAATAATGCTAAAAAACGGCGGTGTTTTTTACACCGCCTTTTTTATCCGAAAGATAGGAGGCATATTGTATGAAAATACTGCTTATAGGTGACATATTCGGTGAGTGCGGTATGAGTTATATCAAATATGCACTAAAGGATATAGTAGCCAAAACGGGTGCAGATGTTGTAGTAGCCAATGCCGAAAATGCTTCCGGCGGCAACGGTCTTTCCTACGGCGATTATGATGCCCTTATAAACATAGGTGTAGATGCTGTTACGATGGGCAATCATACCTTTGGCAGAAAAGAAATATTTAAAATCCTTGAAACAGAAAATAATATCATACGCCCAATTAATTACCCCGAGGGTACAGTTGGCAGGGGCAGTATGATTATAAATAGACTTGGCAAGAGAATAGGCATAATAAATGCGCTGGGCAGAGTGAATGTAATGAATGTGGACTGTCCTTTCAAAACTTGCGAAAGAGAGATAGAAGATATAAAGGATAAAACCGATATAATCCTTGTAGATTTCCATGCCGATGCCACGAGCGAAAAGCGTGCTATGGGATTTTTCTTAGACGGTAAGGTTACCTGTGTTTTCGGAACTCATACCCATGTTCAGACAGCAGATAACGGGATACTCCCCAAGGGCACAGCCTATATAACCGACCTTGGCATGACAGGTGCACAGGACAGTGTGCTTGGCATAAAGAAAGATATAATCATAGACCGATTTATAAGTTCTATGCCGCAGAAGTTTGAGCATGCCGACGGCAAAGCAATGCTCTGCGGAGCACTTCTTACCATAGACGACCAAACAAACAAAGCCGTATCCATAGAGCTTGTGTCAGAAAGAGAGTAGTTTATGAAAGACAGAATGAAAATACTTGTTATTTGCATACTTTGTTTGTGTGTGCTTTTGACAGGCTGTATAGGAAATAACAAAAATTCAGATAAAGATGCCTACGGCACCGCATCTCCTAAGGTAAAGGGTACACTGAATTTAAGCTCATATACTCCCGATACATTAAATCCCCTTGCAACGCAGTATTCATGCGTAAGGGACTTTTTGTATCTGTCATATGAGGGACTTTTTGTTGTAAATGAAGACCTTGGTGTAACGGGAGTTCTTGCAGATAGTTACAAGCTTTCAGGCGGAAATACATCTCTTAGAATAAACCTTAAAAAAGGTGTAAAATTCCATGACGGAAGTGCATTTACCTCCAAGGATGTCATAGCCACCTTTGACTATATAAAGCTCTATAGCGATTACTACAAGGATGCACTAAAGGGTGTATCGTCCTATAAGGCAGACGGAGACTATGCCGTGGTTATAACCCTTAGTGAGCCAAATTCAAATTTCGTGTGCAATCTGGATTTTCCCATACTGCCGTCGGGCATTTCGGAAGGTCAGTTCAAAAGTGCGGACTTTAATATAAATGGTACGGGAAGATATAAGTACAAAGAAACAAATCCCTATGTGAGCATAATACTTACCAAAAACACCTCATGGCACAAAAAGGATAATGTGTATATACCTACAGTAAATATCCGTTTTGTAAATAATAACGAGGCTATGCTTCATGCCTTCGACTCGGGCGAGACGGATATGATTACAACCGAGCGTGCAAGGTGGGGAGAGTTCTCGTATACAGGTAATTTTAAAACCTATGAGATAACAACCACCAAATATATGTTTGTGGGCATAAATACAAAAAGCTCGGTGTTTTCTGATGTTAAGTTAAGACAGAGCCTTTCATCTGTTGTGGACAGGGAGGCTATGGGAGATACAATCATGTTTTCTCATGCTGCATCTTCCGACACACCGATAACCCCAAAGGCACATTTCTACCGAAATGACAAAACCGAAGATACAAAATACGATGCAAAGCCGCTTAAGGATAAGGGTATAGAAAAATTGTTTATCTTGTACAACGAAGATGACAAGACAAAGGCATCACTTGCAGAGGCTATCCGCAGAGCACTTGAAGAGGAGGGTATAAAAGCTGAACTTTCCTCGGTGGATTATGACACATATATTTCCAAAATAGCTTCGGGCGATTATCAGCTCTATATCGGTAAGGTGGATGTAAAGAGGGATTGCGACCTTGGCTTTATGTTTGGCAGAATGTCTTCTCAGTCGGAAGACGGGGGAAATTTAATCTATAACAGCAGTATCTCGGATTTTGCCGATACCAAGCTTACAGATATAATAGACAATATAAATTCTGCCAAGGACGAAGAGGCACTTAAGCTATCATACAACAATCTGAAGCTTTTCTATGAGGTAAACTATCCCCAGATACCGCTTTTCCATATGAATGATGCCATATTTGTAAACGGAAGAATAAAGGGTGTGCTAAAACCCAACCTTACAAATTTCTATGCGGATATAGGCGGAATATATATTGAATAAAATAAATTGTGTTCTGTTTTTTCCATAAGATTTATTATTTTTCCATTTACTTTAAGCTATTGCAATGATATTATATCTAAAAAAAGTAAAAGAGGTGCATGGCTTTGTTTAAAAGAAGTATTGGATTAATTTTGACAGTATGTATGTTAATCAGTACAGTACTGCCTGTTTGTGCTGATAATACATATTTCAAAGATGTCCCGAATGGCAGTCCCTATGAGGAAAGCATCAGAAAAATGGCTGAAGCAGGAATTATAAAGGGCATTGGCAATGATGAATTCGGATACGAAAATCCTTGTACGCGCGCTCAGTTTATCACATTCTTGTACAGGGCAGCCGGCTCACCCGATGTCGGAAATCCTGCAGTTTTTGCTGATGTTGCCGCTAATGCATACTATAGTGATGCAATATCATGGGCATGTAATAATGGTATAGCAAAAGGCTTTGAAGACAACACTTTCAGACCCGAAATGACAGTTGACCGTTCTCATGCGGCGACCTTTCTCTACGAATGGGCAAAGGTGACCGGATATGGTGATATTGCAAAGAGTTGCTACCTTTCGGAATATGCGGATGTTACAGAAGTGGAAGTTTATGCAGTGACTGCCTATGCTTGGGCGGTTGCATCGGGCATTGTTGATATATCCGCCGACAAAAAGCTCAATCCTAAGGCAGAAGTTACGCGCGGTTGGGTGGCTAATGCGATAGCAAAACTTTGGGGTACTCATTATCACAAATGGGGAGAGTATACCTCAAATAATGATGGTACACACTCCCGCGTATGTGAGCTTGATGCATCCCATACAGAAAAGGAAGACCACACATTTAATGCAGGTGAGCTTACAAAGAAGGCAACAGCTTCCGCCGACGGCGAAATCGTCTACACCTGTACCAAATGTAAGGCAGTAAAGATTGAGGCAGTGCCTGCAGGCAAAGAAGTAATAACCCGTGCCGACCTTGAAGAAGCAATTGCCGCTACTTCCTGGGCATATTATGCAAAAGGCCCCAAACTCCAATATGACTCAAGAGAGTTTTCAAGTAAACTCAGTACCTACAGAGGTGGCCTTGGCAGACTTACAGCTGAATCAGCACCGGAGCTTTCAACCAAGGATACAACCTTCTATTCCGTTTGCTCCGATTTTGTGCATCAGGCATATTGGGAAGCTCTTGATATTAAAATGCTTGGAGAAATATATCATCCGTTTGGCTTCTCAACAATGTACATCTTCAACTATGCAGACAATCAGTTAAATACAAGCCGTAATATAGCACGCTATAACGATCCTTTAACAGAGGATGATGTTGATGCATGCGTCATGAAATATATAAATTTCGACCTTTACAAACAAAACTATCTGTCAAGACTTAACACCTTTGCAAGAAGTGATGTATTTGAGTCGGAAGGCTTTACAGATTACACAACCGGAATTCAATTCAAAAGCGACGGAAATGATGGTGACATTCACTATTCATATTACGACACCGAGGGCAACAAGCTCTCGTACAGAGAGGTGCAGGAAAAACACGTAATTCCTTTTGTAGCAGATTACGAAAAGAATCTGCGCGTAGGGGATGTATTTATGTATGTAGGTCATGCCCTTATGTATGCGGGAAATAATCTTTTCATACATTGCAACGGACAGAAGGTGTCCCGTGACACACCTGCTGCGGATATAATCGAAACCAATGGTGCTATATTTGCAGATTTTGATGAAATGACAAGCTGGATAAGCGGCGAACATCTGGACCTTTTTGTAATTACCAGACCACTTGAATTTGTTACAACTCCCGGATTTGATGAGGACCCCGGTAACGACGTTGTTGCAGATACTATAATCCCCGAAAACACCAAAAGCCGTATCAAGTATCCACTTATGGATGTTGACAGAACCGTTGATATTAACGATTTTGGAACAGCAGTTTCGGGCGGGGAACTTACATATACTGTAGAGATTTTCAATAAGACCGATGACGAAAAATATCTCGAGTGGTTATCAAGGGATAATAAAGGCAAAACCAAGGAAACATATAAGAATATCAAGGTTACCGAAATAATTCCTGAAGGTACGCAGTTAGTAGCTGACTCTATTGTTGGCGGCGGAAAAATGGAAAACGGCACAATAACATGGAATATTTCGGAAATCAAGCCGGGGGAAAGTGTAGCTTTGAGCTATAAAGTAAAGGTAACTGCACCTATTGGCTCGCAAATCGTAAGTCAAGGCGGAATGGTTGATAATATTCCATCAAACAGGATTATAAACACAGTAGGTGCCGACAAACTTGATAACGCAGAATTGACCGCACTTGAAAACATTTCAGCCGGCGGTGACGATGCTTTGGCAAAATACGGTGAGGATTCTGCCTTCGCCAATGCCATATATAAAGAAATTGGAGAGGAACTCACTCTTCCCAAAATTGAGGATGTTGTAAACAATCTTTTCACAATTGAGTCTCATATCCCGGGTGCTGCCGAAGAGGTTGGCAGATGGGTTGTCAGCATCAATGACCCTGTGGATATGTTCGTACGCCAAACAGAAGTGTCGGAAGAGTTCAGCTCGATAAAATCTATGATAATAGACAGATATTGGGGTGGCGAAAGATTCTATGTAGGCGATGAAATCAAGTGGGAATATGCAACAAATGGTATCAGGGAGTTCAGAGCCGATTACCTTGAAGCGGGCGATGTGATTGTGTATGTGGATGTGGAAGATAGCTCCAACGCTACATTAAAATATGAACCCGCAGAAGTTGTTGTAATGGTATATGACGGAAGTAAGCTGATTTCTGTAACCAAAACAAAAGATGCAACTTCATACAAAATTTATGAAGAAGACGAAGTAGAAGCCAAGCTTTTGAGTGCAATAGAGACTAAATACGATTTATTCTTTGCACTTCGTCCATCACAGATTTCTAAATAACAGGATTTTGCAAACAAAAAACTGCGATGCACATGCATCGCAGTTTTGTTTTAAAACAAACTTGTCTGTTCACTTTCCTTATTATCTTCGTCTTTAAGATAATATCCCGCCGCAGGTATGTTTCTCGCTCTGTAATAGTCGGGGTTGGTAAGTCCCGATTCCGAAAGGAGCATAGCCTTTTTAAGTACGCTCTTTTTCTTAAGATTCATCACTATCACGCCCTGAGTGTCTCTTGTGGTCTTTTCGGGTATTGCAGAGGTGTTAAACACAACCACCTTATCTAAATTTGTAAAGAGTGCAATATCCGCCTCTTCGGGAGTGTAGATTACACTTACAAGCGGGAACTTCTTGCAATAAGCGTTTATAAGCTTTTTGCGGTTTGTCTTTGTCTCGTAGCAGGAAAGGGGTATTTTTGCGGCTCTTCCGTTTTCAAAGACATATGTAATATTTCCCTTATAATCTGTTGTGGGGATTATGTACACAATTTTTTCGCCAGGCTCCATCTCCAATATATTTGGCAGGAAGTGTCCCCAGTCGCTTGCCTTGCAGTCAGCTACATCGTACAGCTTAACCTTGTAAACATTCTGCTTGTCGCTTATAAGCACAAGGTCGGATACATTTGTGCTGTCCCATTCGCATACCATGTAGGCATCGTCCTTCATCTTTTGTGCACCCGAGGAGCGCAGGGAAACATGCGATATTTTCTTTAAGTAGTTGTCCGAGGTAAGAAATACGCGGAGATTGTAATTATCTATGGTTTCTACTGTGTCAAGGACTTCGATTTCGTCCTCGTTTATCACGGTAGTCCTTCTGTCTCTGCCGTACTTTTTGCTTATTTCCTTAAGCTCGGATATTATGATTTTCTTAACTTCCTTTACATCCTTAACTATCTTATCGAGTCTGTCAAGTTCATTGTTAAGGTCGTCTATATCGCCTATGCGGTTTAATATGTATTCTTTGTTTAAATTACGAAGCTTTATATCTGCCACATATTCTGCCTGTATTTCATCTATATCAAAGCCTTGCATGAGGTTTGGCACAACATCCTCGTCCTTTTCGGTTTTGCGGATTATTGCTATGGCTTTGTCTATATCGAGCAGGATTTTCTTAAGACCTTCAAGAAGATGAAGCTTATGAGTTAATTTGTTTATATCGTACTTTGTTTTGCGGATTATACAGTTTGTACGGAATTCGCTCCATTTTTCGAGAATTTCGCGTATACCCATAACCTTTGGCACATTGCCGTCCAGTATGTTAAAGTTACAGCTGAAGCTGTCCTCTAAGGTTGTCATCTTAAATAACTTCTGCATAAGAGCATCGGCATCGGTGTTCTTTTTTACATCCAGAGTTATCTTAAGACCGTTTAGGTCGGTTTCGTCTCTAAGGTCATTTATCTCGCGGATTTTGTTGTTTTTAATAAGCTCCACGATTTTGTCTATTATGGCTTCCGAGGTGGTGGTGTAGGGGATTTCGTATATCTCTATGAAACCGTTCTTTTTGTCATATTTCCACTTGCTTCTTACCTTGAAGCTTCCTCTGCCTGTTTCGTAGATTGCAGAGAGTGCATCCCTGTTATATATAAGCTCTCCGCCTGTGGTAAAGTCGGGGGCGATGAGTGTTTCCATAAGGTCGCATTTGGGATTTTTTAAGTAAGCTATGGTGGTGTCGCACACTTCCTTAAGGTTAAAGGAGCAAACGCAGTTTGCCATACCTACCGCTATACCCTGATTGGGATTTACAAGGATGTTTGGAAATGTAACAGGCAAAAGCACAGGCTCCTTCATGGTGCCGTCGTAGTTATCGGTAAAGTCTACGGTGTTTTTGTCTATATCCTTAAAAAGCTCCTTGCTTATTTCATCGAGCTTAACCTCGGTATAACGCGATGCGGCATACGCCATATCTCTTGAGTAATGCTTTGCAAAGTTACCCTTGGAGTCTACAAAAGGATGCAAAAGTGAGTCATTACCCCTTGTAAGACGCACCATTGTTTCGTATATAGCGCCGTCGCCGTGGGGGTTTAATTTCATTGTCTGTCCTACAACATTTGCCGATTTTGTTTTATTGCCCGTAAGAAGATTCATCTTGTACATGGTGTAAAGAAGCTTTCTGTGAGATGGCTTGAATCCATCTATTTCGGGAAGCGCTCTTGATATGATTACACTCATGGCATAGGGCATGTAATTTTCTTTTAAAGTGTCGGTTATTTTCTGGTCATAACTAAACATATCGTGTCACCTCCCTTTAGCTTAAGTCGAGCATGTCTAAGTACATATGTCCGTTTTCGGCAATGTATGTTTTGCGGTCTGCAAGGTTGTCGCCAAGGAGCAAATCAAACATTGTTGCCGTAGGCTCTATGTCCTCGCTAAGTACCTTTATAAGGCGCCTTGTTTCGGGATTCATGGTGGTCTCCCACATCATTTCGGGTTCGTTTTCACCAAGACCCTTTGAGCGCTGAACTGTGTGCTTTGCGTTTCCAAGCTTTGCTATGATATCCGACTTTTCCTTTTCGGTATAGGCAAAGTAGGTTTTGTCCTTGGAATTTATCTCGAAAAGGGGAGATTCCGCTATGTACACCTTGCCCTCGTCTATTAATGTGGGCACAAGGCGGTAGAGCATGGCAAGGATGAGCGTTCTTATCTGGAAGCCGTCTACATCGGCATCGGTGCAGATTATGATTTTGTCCCATCTTAAGTTTGCCATGTCAAAGGTGGAAAGGTTCTTGTTGTGCTTTGAGCTTATTTCAACTCCGCAACCAAGCACTCGAAGTAAGTCCACTATTATATCGCTTTTGAATATCTTTTCGTAGTCTGCTTTTAGGCAGTTTAGTATCTTGCCTCGGATTGGCATTATAGCCTGAAACTCTGAGTCTCTTCCAAGCTTACAGGAGCCAAGTGCCGAGTCACCCTCAACAATGTACACCTCACGGCGTGACACATCTTTGGTACGGCAGTCCACGAACTTCTCCACACGGTTATTTATGTCTATGTTGGAGGAGAGCTTTTTGGCAATGTTTATTCTTGCCTTTTCTGCATGCTCACGGCTCCTTTTGTTTACAAGCACCTGCGCGGCAATCTTATCCGCTTCGGCTTTGTTTTCTATAAAGTAAACCTCAAGCTCATGTCTGAGCCATTCTATCATGGCATCGGCTATGAATTTGTTGTTTATTGCTTTTTTGGTCTGATTTTCGTAGCTTGTCTGCGTGGAGAAGGTATTGGAAACAAGTATGAGGCAATCGCGGACATCTCCGAAGTTTATCTTACTTTCGTTCTTATTGTACTTGTTATTGTTTTTAAGATACTGGTCTATGCTGTATGTAAATGCGTTGGTTACAGCTTTGTCGGGCGAGCCGCCGTGTTCAAGAAAGCTTGAATTGTGGTAGTATTCGAGCATGCTTGCCTTGTTGGAAAAGGCAAATGCAACAGAAAGCTTAACCTTGTAGTCGGGCTTGTCCTCACGGTCACGGCCTCTTCTTTCACACTCTATATAGCGGATATCGGTGAGCGCATCCTCGCCCGCAATTTCCTTTACATAGTCTGTTATGCCGTCTGTATATACAAATTCCTTTTCCTCAAATTGACCTCTGGAAATTTCATTTTTGTATTTAAAGGTAAGTCCCTTATTTACTATTGCCTGCTTTTTTAATACCTCCTCGTAGTATTCCGAGGGTATGTCTATATCGGTAAACACCTCGAGGTCGGGGCGCCATCTTGTAGTAGTACCTGTATGGCGGTGGCGGAAAGGCTCTTTGGTAAGACCGCCTACGTTTTCACCCCTCTCAAAGTGGAGGGTGTATTTAAAGCCGTCTCTTAAAACGGTAACATCCATGTATTCCGAGGCGTACTGTGTGGCACACGCACCAAGACCGTTGAGACCTAAGCTGTATTCGTAGTTTTCGCCGTCGTTTGTTTTGTACTTACCGCCGGCATACATCTCGCAGAATACAAGCTCCCAGTTGAAGCGGTTTTCCACAGGGTTAAAGTCTACGGGTATTCCTCTGCCGTAGTCGGAAACCTCTATGGATTTGTCAAGATAACGGGTAATCTCTATGACATTGCCGTAGCCCTCGCGCGCTTCGTCTATGGAGTTTGAAAGTATTTCAAACATGGCATGCTCACAACCCTCGAGAGAGTCCGAGCCGAATATAACTGCTGGCTTAAGTCTTACTCTGTCTGCGCCCTTAAGCATAGATATACTTTCGTTATCGTATGACTTTTTCTTATCTGCCATTAATTTCACCTCTGTATTTCTACAAAATTCTCTATATATTGTGCTTTTAAAAATAACATCACAGTATAACGATACTATATTTTGTGCACAATGTCAAGAATGCAAACGAAAATGAAATATAATAGAAAAAAACGCAGTAAGAGCAATGTTATAAAGGGTAAATTTCACGATTCGCTTCACCGAAGGTTATCCAATCGTTGCCCGGTGCGTATTTCAAGAACATCTGCCTTAAATCTACGCAAAAATGGAGCCGCGATGACTCGCTCACTCAGAGCTCGGCATCGCTAAAATCACCGAACCGCAGCGGAAATTGATTTTCGGTAATTTTGCTCCGCTTTTTTGCTTGATTTAAGGCATCTGTTTTACCTTGAAATACGCAATGTGCAACTTATCGGATAACCTCCGCTGTGCGCTCGCACAATATGCGGTATCC
>JAZURE010000035.1:0-12885 GCA_045606045.1 Clostridia bacterium
TCGCATATCCATTATAACAGATATTTTGAATTCTGACGAGTAGATTGTGTAAATTTGTCCTTTTTTTGCCATAAAAATATGCACCTCCAAAAGTGTCTAACTTTTGGGGTGCATATCAAAATGATTTTGGGGTGCATATCAGTATTTAAGAGCTTTTATGTATTACTTGCCGTAAGCTTCCTTATCGCAGATGATAGTTACATCATCGTGAAGTTTAAGCATCGTAGCAGGACACTGCGTGGTAAGACGGCTGTCCATAAGTGCTGCGATTGCATCTTTTTTGTTGGCACCTGAAGCTAAAAGAATAATCTTCTTTGCTTTAAGAATAGTTCCTATACCCATTGTAAGAGCTGCAGTGGGAACTTCATCTATAGAAGCGAAAAATCTTGAATTTGCCTCTATTGTGTTCTGAGTAAGTGAAGTTTTATGAGTAAGTGCATCAAGTGCAGCATCAGGCTCATTAAACCCAATGTGTCCGTTCTGACCGATACCGAGAATCTGAATATCCACACCTTCGGATGCGGCAATTCTCTTTTCATAATCCGCACATTCTTTTACGGCATCCACTGCCTCACCATTTGGAATGTCGGTGTTGGCTTTGTCGATATCAATGTGGTTGAATAAATTGTCATTCATAAAGTAATCATAGCTCTGGTCATTGGACTTGTAAATAGGGTAGTATTCATCAAGATTGAAGGTCTTAACATCCTTAAAGGATATCTCACCATTTTCATATGCTTTGATAAGCTCCTTGTAAAGTCCAATCGGGGTAGAGCCTGTAGCAAGACCCAAGATTGAGTTCTTTTTTTCTTTTAGCTGGGAGATAACTATATCTGCACCTGCCTTGGACATCTCTTCGTAGTTTTCACATACAATAAATTTCATTTCTTATTCCTCCAAACATTAAAAATTTTATCTGTAAATTCCTTTTGCTTCCATTTCTTTTATAGCAGTTTGAATAAGTGGTAAATCCTCCTTGTAGGTAATACCATACCACTTTTCGTCGGTATCCACTATTTTAAAGCGATAGCCAAGCTCGTTTATCATTGTATCTACAACATAGGGAATGTAGAACTCTTTTTTTGGCTCAGTTATGTTTTTATTTAAGAAATCAACAAAAAGCTTTTCCGTTATATCAAAAATTTCGGGTTTGAATCCCCAGAAGTTCATGGATACTGTTGTATCGGACGGCATATCTGTATCGTAGGGAATATCAGTAAATTCCGTAACGGACTTTAAAAATCCATTTTCCTTTTCACACACACCGCGAGACACCGTGCCGTTTTCCGAAAGAGTGTTACAGAGCTTGTAGCCTGCCATACACATTTCCGAGTCATTTACGAGGCAATCACGTACATCCTTATATACGCTCTGACCGTAGAAATCATCTGCATTTATTACAACAAAAGGATAGTCAACAGTATCCTTCGCCATAAGTACAGCATGGCCAGTACCCCATGGCTTTAATCTGCCGTCGGGGACAGAAAATCCGCTTGGCAGAGCAGAAAGTTCCTGATATACATATGAAACATCCGCAATTTTTTCAATTCTTTTTCCGCAGGCTTCGCGGAAATCCTTTTCTATATCCTTGCGGATTACAAATACGAATTTGTTAAAACCTGCCTTTAGTGCATCTTTTACCGAGTAATCGATAATCATTTCCCCGTTTGGTCCGACAGAAGCCGCCTGCTTGAGTCCGCCAAATCGTGAGCCCATACCTGCAGCCATTATTACCAACCCTGTGTTCATTGTGTAACCTCCGTCCGTATGTAAGCTTTAATAAAATCTGTGACTATTTTAATTGTTTTCTCTGCTGCCATGATTTTAAAGGACTCGTAGTCCATAAGTGCATCGCCACTTGCGTTGTCGGAAATGGCTCGGATAACGCCGAATTTAACATCGTTTGAATAGCAGACATGACCAACAGAGCCGCCCTCCATTTCAACTGCGATTGCATTAAATTCATCTATAATCTGATTTTTTTGATAGGGAGTGCTTATAAACTGGTCGCCGCTTGCTATGGTACCCAATACTACATTAGTACCCTCAAATCGCATTGCACTTTCCTTAAGGGTGTTATATATATTTTCTTCCACGGGAATCCTGGTTAAATTGAGATTTGTAATATATCCCTTGGGGTCTCCGAAAATGGTTGTGTCTATGTCATGCTGAACTACATTTGTTGCAACGGCAATATCGCCTATAGAGAGGGTCTTATCGAGTCCGCCCGCAACCCCTGTATTTATTATAACAGATGGATTGTATTTGTCTATCATAAGCTGTGTACATATTGCGGCACTTACTTTGCCTATTCCGCACATTACCACAACTATCTCTTTGCCGTGTATGATTCCTTTGGTAAATTCAAAAAAGGCATGCTTTTCAACTGTGATATCATTCATGTGATTTTTAAATCCTGCAACCTCTATATCCATTGCACCTATTATACCAATCATCTTTACACCTCCAAATTCAAACTAATACTATTATAGCACTTTTCAGATAAAATTCAATAGAAAATGTTAAAATTGTGTAAATAGTACTTGTTATAATCAAAAAAAATTGTTATAATATATGGGTATTGTTATTTTGTCTTTTTGAAAGGACCATTAATTATGAAAAAATTATTGGAGAAATTTATAGGAACCTACAGCGAAAGGGCACTCAAGAAAATTCAGCCCATCGTTGAAGAAATAAATAATCTGGAAGATAAAATTTCCAAATTGTCCGATTCACAGCTTGCCGCTAAAACAGAAGAATTCAAATTGAGAATAAGTGATGGCGAAACGCTCGATGATATTCTTCCTGAGGCTTTTGCAGTTGTGAGAGAGGCAGCCAAGAGGGTGCTCGGAATGAGACACTTCGATGTCCAGCTTATAGGCGGTATTGTTCTTCATCAGGGCAGAATTGCCGAAATGAAGACAGGTGAGGGTAAAACTCTCGTTGCTACATTGCCATGCTATCTTAATGCGCTTGCAGGCGAGGGAGTTCATGTTGTCACAGTAAACGATTACCTTGCAAAACGAGACAGCGAACAAATGGGTAAAATATATAAATTCTTAGGTCTTACCGTGGGACTTATAACACACGAAAAGACACCTGCCCAGCGAAAAGAAGCCTACAGCGCAGATATAACATATGGTACAAACAATGAATTTGGCTTTGATTATTTAAGGGACAATATGGTAACCACTACTGCCGATGTTGTGCAGTGCAAAGGGCATAATTTTGCCGTTGTAGACGAGGTGGACTCCATACTCATAGACGAGGCAAGAACTCCTCTTATAATATCGGGCATGGGCGAAAAATCCACCGAGCTTTATGCCATTGCCGATAGATTTGCAAGAAGTCTCAAGGCAAAGAGAGTTGTAGAAAGTGACGATAAAGTCATAGACGAAAATTCCGATGCTGACTATATTATTGACGAAAAGGCAAGAACTGCCACTCTTACAGAAAAGGGTGTGGCAAAGGCAGAGGCAGCATTTAATCTCGAAAACTTGTCCGACCCTGATAACCTTACAATATCACACCATATTAATCAGGCTATAAAGGCTCACGGCATAATGCACAGAGATACCGACTATGTGCTTGAAAAAGGCGAAGTAATAATTGTAGACGAAAACACAGGAAGACTTATGCACGGAAGACGCTACAGCGACGGTCTTCATCAGGCAATTGAAGCCAAAGAGGGTGTAAAAATTGCACGCGAAAGCAAAACTCTTGCCACCATCACTTTCCAGAATTTCTTCAGGCTCTACAATAAGCTTTCGGGTATGACAGGTACTGCCGAGACGGAAGAGCTTGAATTCCAGCATATATACAAATTGGATGTTGTGGTAATTCCTACAAATGAGCCAATGATAAGAAAGGACCACCCCGATTGCGTATACAGAACAGAAAGAGGTAAGTTTCTTTCTGTTATAAAACAAATCAAAGAATGTAACCAAAAAGGTCAGCCCGTACTTGTGGGTACCATAACGATAGAAAAATCCGAGCTTCTCAGCAAGCTTCTTAAAAAAGAGGGTATAGCCCATGAGGTTTTAAATGCCAAGCACCATGCCAAAGAAGCCGAGATAGTAGCTCAAGCAGGCAGAAAAGGTGCTGTAACCATAGCTACCAATATGGCAGGCCGAGGCACCGATATTATGCTTGGCGGTAATGCTGAATTTATGGCTAAAAAGGAAATGAAAAAGCGCGGGTATGAGGATGAAATCATTGCCGAGTCAAATTCGTTCTCGGAAACCGACAACCCAGAGATAGTTGAGGCACGAAGTGTATTTTCCGAATTATACGAAAAGTATAAGGCAGAAATTGCACAGGAACGAAATGAAGTTATAGAAGCAGGCGGCTTATTTATACTTGGTACCGAAAGACACGAGTCAAGAAGAATAGACAATCAGCTCCGAGGCAGAAGCGGCCGTCAGGGTGATGTGGGTGAATCCAGATTCTACATCTCCATGGAAGATGAACTAATGAGACTTTTCGGCTCGGACAGACTCGCAGGATTGGTTGCTGCAATGGGTCTTGCTGAGGATGAGCCTATTGAACAAAAAATGCTCTCCAACGCAATAGAAAATGCACAAAAGCGTGTTGAAGGCCGTAACTTCCAGATACGAAGCCATGTCCTTCAGTATGACGATGTTATGAATGTACAGAGAGAAACAATATACAAACAGCGTCAAAAGGTACTAAACGGCGAAGATGTGACAGATTCTATCCTTAAAATGATAGACGAATTTGTAGAGACCACCGTGGAATCCTACACTGGTTCGGAGGATATTCCTGATTATTGGAATCTTTCGGGACTTATTGAGTATGTTGAGCAGATTTTTGTTCCTGCAGGTTCTGTTAGCTTTACCAAGGATGATCTGCAGACACTCACAAAGCAGGATTTAAAAGATATGCTTTTGGAAATGGCATATAATCGCTATGAGGAAAAGAAAGCCGAGCTTGGCGATGAAGTGCTTAAAAATATCCAGAGAATTATTCTTTTAAGAGTGGTTGACCGCAAATGGATGGACCATATAGACAATATGGACCAGTTGAAACAGGGAATAGGTCTCAGAGCTTATGCAAACACCGACCCTGTAATAGCCTACAAAAATGAAGGCTATATGATGTATGAAGAAATGCTCGGCTCTATAGGCGAAGAGGTTATTAAGCTTATCTTTAATGTAAAGGTTGAAACCAGTTTCGAGCCTCAGGAGAAACCTATGGAAATGTCTGTAAACAAAGGTGATGCTGCACTTGCAGACACCACCGTACGCAAAGGTCAGAAGGTAGGACGAAATGACCCTTGCCCCTGCGGCAGCGGACTTAAATACAAAAAATGCTGCGGTAAGTAATAATAAACGCGACAATAATTTTAAAGAGGTGATACTTTTTGCTGCAATACGATGAATTAAAATTAGAGCTCAGCTCAATGGAAGAAGGCATAAAAGAACTGAGGGATTCACTTTGACATCGCAGGTGCCTTGTCGAAGATAGAAGAACTCGAAAAAGTCAGTGCTTCCGAAGGTTTCTGGGATGATATGGAAAACAGCCAGAAAGTTCTGCAGAAAATGAAAGGTCTTAAAGCAAAGGTAGAAAAATACGAGGCTCTTGCCCAAAGCTATGATGATACAATGGTGCTTATAGACATGGCAAACTCCGAAGACGACGATTCATATGTAGAGGAAATTACATCTACTGTCAAATCCATACATTCGAGTATGGAACAGATGACTTTGGAAACCTTGCTTTCGGGCGAATATGACAAGAACAATGCCATTATAACCCTGCATGCAGGTGCAGGCGGAACAGAGGCTCAGGATTGGGTGGAAATGCTTCTTAGAATGTATACCCGCTGGGCAGAAAGACGCAACTTTTCTGTTGAAACTCTGGATTTACTTCCGGGCGATGAAGCAGGTGTTAAAAGTGCATCCATACTTGTTTCGGGTGAAAATGCGTATGGGTATCTTAAGAGCGAAAAGGGTGTACATCGGCTTGTGCGTATTTCGCCTTTTGATGCCGCAGGAAGAAGACATACATCATTTGGAAGTGTGGAGGTTATGCCCGAATTCAATGACGATGTTAAGATAGACATCCGTTCCGAAGATTTGAGGGTAGACACCTACAGAGCAAGCGGTGCAGGAGGCCAGCATGTAAATAAAACGGACTCTGCTATCCGTATTACACATATCCCGACAGGTGTAGTTGTTTCCTGTCAGACCGAAAGGTCTCAGCACAAAAACCGTGACACTGCCATGAAAATGCTTAAATCCAAGCTCATGGAAATAAAAGAGCGTGAAAATAAAGAGAAGATAGAAGACATCAAGGGTGTTGAAAAGGAAATAGGCTGGGGCAGTCAGATACGCAGTTATGTATTTCATCCGTATAATCTTGTCAAAGACCATAGAACCAATTTTGAAATGGGTAATATAGGAGCAGTTATGGATGGTGACCTTGACGGCTATATAAATGAATACTTAAAACAGGCAAATCTCGGTACTCTAAATCTTAAGTAACACAAACACAAGAGCCATATCGCACATCGCGATATGGCTCTTGAAATTTACTTATTTCAAATAATCAACGGCAAATTCAAAAAATATCTTTGAGCTTATCTCTATAGCATCTTCATTTGCCACAAAATGTGCACTGTGAAGCGGATAAGCCTCATTGCTTTTTCCACCGTACCACATAAATGATGAAGGAACAGCTTTTCCAAAATACGAAAAATCTTCGCCCGTCATAAGAGGCTTATCCATTATAACTATGTTTTCTCCGCCAATTACCTTTTCGGCAACTGCTATTAAATCCTTTGTAAGACTGTCGTCATTTACAACAGGCGGATAAAGGAAATGATATTCGTATTCAAGTTTAACGCCATAGTTCTCTGCTATTTTCTCGGCTTCCTTTTTTAAAACACTGCATGCCTCGTTTCTTGCATCTTCTGTAAAGCTTCGGAAAGTGCCAAGTATAACAGCTTCTTCTGGTATTATATTCACATTCCCGTCTGCAGCAATCGTACAGACAGAGAGTACATTGCCGTCGTAGGAGAGTATATCTTGAAGCTCCCTACACTTTGATACCATTTCTGCAGCGGGCAGGATAGGACTTATACCATTTTGCGGCTCGGCACCATGTGTGCTTTTACCTATAAATTTTATCATAAAATCATCGGGTGATGCCATGAGTGCGCCTGATTTTATTTTGATTTTGCCAACTTCCAGCTCGGGTGCAATGTGTCCTCCGATAGCACATGTAACCTTAGGATTATCCAAAATGCCTTCTTCTATCATTGGCAAGGCACCTCCAACACCCTCTTCTGCAGGCTGAAACACAAATTTTATACAACCGTTTAATTCATTTTCGCACCTTTTTAAAAGCAAGGCACAAGCTAAAACTGACGCTACATGTATATCGTGACCGCATGCGTGCATAATGCCGTCATTTTGGGAGGCAAAGGGTAAATCGGTCTTTTCGGATATCGGCAGAGCATCCATATCGGCGCGGATAAGAAGCACCTTATCAGCATTTGTACCAACTGTTGCCACAATTCCTGTTTTTGCTATACCTCTTTTATACTCTATACCATGTTTATCCAAAACTTTACATATCTTATCTGCAGTTTCGTATTCAGAGAATGCAAGTTCTGGGAATTTATGTATCTCTCTGCGGATATTTAATATTTCATCTTTAATTTCGCTATAGTCAAAATTCATATCCTTTTCTCCTTAAAACTCTTTTAAAGTATTATACAATAAAAAATAATATTTGTACACATATTTTTTTAAAAGGTGCATACATATTTACAAAAAGCTTTTATGGAGGAAAAAACATGTCTTTCGAGTTGGAAAAAGAAAACCTGAAATTTTATGAATCTTTGAGGACAGCAAATTCAAAATCGATATTAAATACCGATATTATTATCCCGGACAGTAAACCAGATGTTATAAATATACTGGAGGTAAGTGCATTTCCTTCCATAGAGGAAAAGCGTATCCAAAACGGTAATATATATACTTCAGGAATAGTAAATTACACAATTCTATACTCGGGCGGAGATGAAGAAATAAAAATAAACAGCATAGGTTATACCGCACCATTCAAAGAAGAATTCGCCATAAACGGTGCGGAGGAAAATTTAAATTGCTATGTTTTATCAGATATATCTCACATTGAATCTTCCATTGAAAACTCCCGAAAAATCAACATCAAAACTGTTTTGGATTTTGAAGCCTGTGCAATATCGGAAAAATCAGTTTTAGCTTTGTGTTCGGTTACATCCGATACAAATATTCCTCAAAGAAAGAAGAGCTTTAACATACTTGAGATGTCGGTATGTTCGCAAAACACCTTCTTTGTATCAGATGAATTAAGGCTTTCGCAAGGAAGCGGAGTTGTCGACGAAATATTAAAAACCGATGTTAAGATTGCAGGCAAAGAATTTAAGCTTATGAATAACAAAATAGTTCTTAAGGGAAGTATTTTGACAGATACTCTCTATCTCTCCGAGGGAGAACTTTATCATACAGAAAACGAAACACCTTTTACAGAGGTAATAGATGCCGATGGACTTAATGCCTCCATGGATACCGAGGTTAAGTACAGTATTCATAGTTTTAAATCAGAGCTTAGTCCTGCAGATACTGAAAACACAGTAAGTATTGAAGCAGGTGTTGATGTAGTGGTAAAGGCCTACGAAGAGAATTCTTACGATGTAGTATCGGATATATATTCACCCGATTATGAAATTGAAGCACAAAGGGAAATTCATAATATAAAAAGTGTTTCCGAAAGTTTCAGGGAGAATTTTACAATAAATGAAATGTCAAGCCTAAGTGATGGTGCTCCCGATATGATAAGAGTGCTAAACTTTACGGTAAACCCACATATAGAAAGCATTACAGCTTCAAACGGCTACGCTACAATAGAAGGATATCTTAATTCCAAAATATTATATTTGTCCGATTCAGATAACTCTCCGCTTTATTCGGTAAGTAAAAAAATGCCACTTTCACTGCGGCTGAACAACAAAAAAATATCTTCCGACTCTGTTTTAGATGTGGATATTAATTTAGAACATTCAAGCTATGTATTAAAATCCGAGAGAGATTTTGAGGTTCGTGCTTCATTAAAAACATCGGGCAAGATATTGTCGCAAGACACAATAGAAATAATATCTGATGTTGAAATCAAAGAAGATTCGCCTCTTAAAAAGGATAATCAACCTGGTATAGTTATATACTTTGCAGATAAGAACGAAGAGCTTTGGGATATTGCAAAAAGATATAACACCACCTCGGAAGAAATAGCAATTCTTAACAGTATCGACATTAACTCAAGCCTTGCCGAAAGGCAACAGCTTATTATACCAAAAAGACTTATTATTTAAGTAATATAAGACAACTATCACCTCATACAAATTTAGTATGAGGTGATTTTATGTTCAAAAGAATCATTACGATTCTCATGGCTGTGTCGTTAATGTGCACTACAGTCTATGCAACCGAAGATGACCTTAATTGCAAGAGTGCGGTTCTTGTGGATTTCGATACAGGTGCTGTGCTTTATGAGTCCAATCCACACGAGAAAATGCCTATGGCAAGTATAACAAAGATTATGACCATGATTCTTATTATGGAGGAAATCGAAAGCGGAAAATTAAAATACACAGACAATGTTACAGCAAGTGCATATGCAAAAAGCATGGGAGGGTCTACGATATTTTTAGACGAGGGCGAAGTAATGACAGTAGACAATCTCTTAAAGGGTATTGCTGTTGCTTCAGGAAATGATGCCTGTGTTGCTATGGCAGAACACATAGCAGGAAATTGTGATGAATTTGTATTGCGCATGAATAAAAAGGCGAAAGAACTCGGCATGGAAAATACACACTTTGTAAATTGCAACGGACTTGATGCCGATGGACACTACAGCTCCGCATATGATGTGGCACTTATGTCCCGAGAACTTATGAAACATGAAGATATATTCAGGTATACAACCATATGGATGGACTCACTTCGTGACGGGGAATTTACTCTTTCCAATACAAATAAACTTGTAAGGTTTTATGATGGTTGTACGGGACTTAAAACAGGTTCTACATCCAAAGCAGGTTTTTGCATAAGTGCTACTGCAAAACGAGGCAATCTCCATCTTATAGCGGTAATAATGAATTCACCCACCTCAAAGGAAAGGCAAGCAGCTGCTTCTAAGCTTTTAAATTATGGGTTTTCCAAGTACAAGGTTTCCACAGCAGTAAAGGAAGGAGAAAAAATCAAGAATTTAACTGTAGAAAGAGGTACTAAATTAAGTGTTGGTCTCTCGTGCAAAGATGAAGTAAAATATCTTTACGAGAAATCATCCGATGCGGAACCGAAAATCACATATAAACTTCCTCCTTTTGTGATGGCTTCTGTAAAAAAAGGAGACAAAGCAGGAGAGGCACTCTGTTATGTTGGAGAAAAACTGGTGGGAAAGACTGATATCATATATACAGAGGATGTCGATAAGATTACTTTTACATATGCATATGGTAAGATAATAGACACATGGCTTGGAAACGGAAATCAGTTTTGAAAGAAAATTTGTTGTTTTTTCAATAATAATTGCACTTTTTTTACAAGTTCTCCCATGGAGGACTTGTTTTTTTAAAAAACACTTGAACGCAACGGCAAAATTTGATATAATGCTTTAAAAGGCGAAATATGTGTTGCCCACTGATTTTAAGGAGATTTCAAAAATGATTTTTAAGAAGATTCCACTTATTGAAGGTAATGACAACGTATATCTTGAAGCATATATTTCAGATAAAATTACCGATCTTACAAGAGATGCCATCCTTATAATACCGGGCGGGGGATATGGAGATGTATGTTCCGAAAGAGAAGGAGAGCCTATAGCTCAGGCTTTTATTCCGTACGGATACAATGCTTTTGTTCTTCACTATTCTGTACAAAGCGACCAAAAGGTGTTTCCTGCGCAGCTTATTGAAGCATCTATTGCAATTAAACACATAAGAGATAATGCCAAGGAGTATGGAATAAATTCCGACAGAGTTTTTGCGTGCGGATTTTCTGCAGGAGGGCATCTTTGCGGCTCGCTTGGTACAATGTGGCATAAGGACGAAATATATACTGCCGTAGATATGCCCTATGGTTACAACAAACCTACAGGAGTTATGCTTATATATCCCGTTATTAGCTATGAATTTCATAAATTTTCTTTTGAAGCGTTGCTGAACAAGGAATCCTTAAGTGAAGAAGAAGCTGTGATGTGTTCTATAGATAAGAATGTTGATGAAAATTCCAGCCCTGCATTTATTATGCATACTGCTACAGACAAAACCGTAGATGTGCGCAATGCTTTAGCTGTAGCTAAAGCATATGCAGACACTGGAATTCCTTTTGAACTTCATATATATCCTGACGCACCGCACGGAGTTGCTCTGGGCAACAGAATAACAAAATGTGCAAATCCCATGTACGAAAATGCCTCTATTGCAAAATGGGTAGAAAATGCTGTTTTCTGGGCGCGTTACATAAAATAAAATTCAGAAAGGAGATGCACTATGCCAATTAAAATCCCTGCAGATTTACCTGCAAACAGTATTTTGAGCGACGAAAATATTTTCTGCATTACAGAAAAAAGAGCACTCACACAGGACATTCGTCCGTTGAAAATAGCTCTCCTTAATATCATGCCTACGAAGATTGTAACAGAAACTCAGCTTATAAGGCTTCTGGGTAATACACCTCTTCAGATAGAGATGGATTTCATTTATACAAGTACCTATACGAGCAAAAACACAAGCCAGGAGCATATAAATACTTTTTACAAGAGTTTTGACCAGATAAAAGGTCAAAAATACGACGGTATGATAATAACAGGTGCGCCTGTTGAACTTATGAAATTTGAAGATGTGGACTATTGGAATGAGCTTAAAGAGATTATGGAATGGACAAAAACAAATGTCACAAGCACATTCCATATATGTTGGGCGGCTCTTGCGGGAATGTATTATCATTACGGCATACCCAAAAGAGAGATGGACAAGAAGCTCTTTGGAGTTTTTGAGCACAAGGTTGTTAAGAAGAATTCCATGCTTTTGCGTGGCTTTGATGATGTTTTCTATGCACCACATTCCAGATACTCTACAGCGTATACCGAGGATATAAAATCCTGCCCGCAGCTTCAGATTCTTTCAGAATCCAAAGAAGCGGGAGCATATATTATAGCAAGCAAGGATAAAAAACAAATATTTGTAACCGGTCACAGCGAGTATGACCGTGATACATTAAAGCTCGAATATGAGCGTGATGTAAATCTCGGAAAAGATATAGATATACCCAAAAACTACTTTCAGGATGATAATCCAAAAAAGCTCCCCGTTGTCAAGTGGCGTTCACATGCAAATCTTTTGTTTTGTAACTGGCTCAACTATCATGTGTATCAAACCACTCCATATGATATCAATGAAATAAAATAAATTTACAATTTACGAAAAAATAAGAAGGTGTTACTTTTGGAAACTCAGTTAGAACGACGATTTAAAATTCAAAAATGGACAAATGTTGCCCTTTGTGCTCTTGTTATTTTCTTTGGTCTTGGCTTTTGCAGTTCGAACAAAAGTTTATATCTCAAAGCAATCACAGAAGCCCTCGGCTTCAAAAGGAGCGATTATGCGCTTGCAACAAGCTGCAGATTTATAGCAACTGCGGTTATTAATATATTCTTTGGATATCTTGTAAAGAAATTCGGAAGCTATGCACCTGCATACTTTATAGCAGCAGCAATTATGACTGGTGTGCTCATAGTTACGCAAGTCGTTATAAGCTCTGCACACAGGACCAGAAATGTGATTCTTGCCAAGATTAACATATCACAGGTATAAAT
>JAZURE010000036.1:0-9770 GCA_045606045.1 Clostridia bacterium
TTTATTTGATGTAGACATACTAGCAACAATATGTTTTTTACTCGAATCTAAATTGTATTTTGCAGACCTAGATGTACCCGAGAATGTTATAGATGATAGTGTGGTATATGTTTCGTTACCATCAAACTCATATATGCCAAGTGTCCAAGTTTCTGTATCATGACCGCTTTTAACAGTTACAGACAAGGTTATCTGTGTTAAGCCAGACGGAAGTTCAAAACCAAGCCTATTTGTGCCATTCACATTGTAAGTAGCCCAGTTATTAACATTGTCGTCAAACAAATTCTTCCCACACACAACCTGCTCCACACTTCCGCTATCTCCGACACTCTCCAACGCTTGCGGATAGTTTGGGTTTGGTGAGGGCATACCGCCTGTGTATGGTTCCCAGGTGTTGTCATATTTATCGGCTTCCACGATAAAAGGTTTAACAAGCACATTGTTTAGAACAGCACCCGCACTCCACTGAACTAACATTAGGATTTGTGACTCTTCAGTTAGAGTTAAAGATATGGTTCCTTGGCTTTTGGTGGTTCTATATTCTGATATGGTCGGGTCATATACCATCACATAACAAGTAGACGATGCCACGCCACCACATATATATTTTCCAGCAGGTAATGTAATCTTGTTATTAAAGTGGAAATAAAAATTAGTCACTTGTGAGCCTGTTGATGTTCCGTTTAACAATACAGAGCCATCATCATTAACAGTTACCGCAACACCAAGTCGAGAAGAGACACTGCTTTCATCATAAGGATACGGCAACAAATTCTTCCCAGTAGTACTAAACTGCTTCGTTTTGCCATAAAGTTTAAGTTTAGGTATAGGTGCTCTTGAAGCGTTAGATAAAGAAATAAGGCTGCCTTCTTCGCTGCATACTATACTCCTGGTTTCATAACCTTCGTCCTCTAACAAAGCCTTCCAAACGTATTTACCATCTGTTGTGACTTCGGTACATTTATAAATGTTTTTCTTTTCTGAATCAACATCTATCCCAAACAAGCCTACAGCTCCTTCAGTAGTGGCTTTAGGTACACCATGCAATGTTATACACGGTGTTTGTTTAGCTGCTGTACCGAATAAATCAAAGGATTCTACAAAATTCATAACAACAACCTCCTTTATCAGTTATTACTTTGTACTAATTTTAAAACGGTGTTTTCAACCGTGGCAATTATAGCAGTTTCACTTGTTAGCTTAAATACACCGTTTGCGATACTTGAGGTAATAGTGCCAATGCCGGGTATACCTTGTTCACCTTGGTCGCCCTTATCACCTTTGGGGCCTTGTATACCCTGGTCGCCTTTATCGCCTTTATCGCCCTTGTCACCTTTGAGACCTTGTATGCCTCGGTCTCCTTGGTCGCCCTTGTCACCTTTCAAGGCTTCCAGTTGCTCGGGGGTGAAGTCTTCGTATGTGAATGCATCACCTTTATCTCCTTTATAGCCTTGGTCGCCCTTATCACCTTTGGGGCCTTGGTCGCCCTTGTCTCCCTCAGGGCCTTGGTCACCTTTCTCACCTTTCTCACCTTTGTCACCTTTGGGGCCTTTTAATTCAGCGAGTTGTTCAAGTGTAAAGTCGGCATATGTAAAAGCTCTCCCTTGTGGACCTTGCATTCCTTGTGGTCCTTGTGGTCCCATTAAAGCTTTTAACTGTTCTTTTGTAAAGTCATCATATGTGAAAGGGTCTCCTTTATCACCTTTGTCACCCTTAAAACCCATGTCTCCCTTATCTCCTTTAAGACCTTTCAAGGCTTCCAATTGTTCAAGAGTAAAATCATCATATGTAAATGGTTTCCCCGGGGGTCCATCGAAATAATCAATATTTTTGCGAGGAGTGTAACCGTCTTTTCCATCGATACCATCTCTGCCATCCTTGCCTTTAAACATTGCGGCATTATTCTGCAGATACGTCATTACAATATCGTATATTTTTGTCTCGGAAAGTGCATCACCAAATTTCTCGGCGATTACATAGGTGAGTTCCCTTACTATGTTTTCGCGCTCTATATCTGACAAACCATTTCCCATAGTAGATTTCGGTGGCATTGCCCTTAGTTTTTTTGTTGCATCTATGGGCATATGCGTTTTGTTATAATGTTTCTTATACTCCATCATATATGTGTTATACGACGCAGATGAATTATTGTATCTTGCTATCTCGCCATTTTCCTTGTCAATCATCATCTTAAGATATTCCGTATAGAGTCTGTCATATGGACTTGGTACAATAAGAGGTACAGAGAGTTTATCTTCCGAATACCCTTCAAAGTCATCGTATCTCCCGTCATATCCTTCATGCGTCTTTAGAACATCATTGATAATGATTTCCTCTATAAAGGAAAGCCACATAACCTTGTCCCTAATTGTGTACTGATTAGGCTTTATACTATCAACAATGTCAATACATTCCTTTATAATCATCTCATCACTCCCTTAAAGAAAAAGGATGGACTTGAACATCAAATATAATGCTCTCGTCCATCCTCCTTAATCGTAATTATAGGCCCAGTTCCTTTTCCTTTTCTTTCTGTTTTTTTTCAAGGTCATCTACATACTCGAGTGCGTATTCCTCTGCTTTTTCGCCATTACGAATAACCTCTGCAAGTTCTTCGGGGATTTCAACTTCTTCACCCCTCTTGAGTATGTAATTCTTGCCATTTACCGAAAAGAATTCTTCCTGTATTGCATTCTGACCGGGCAATCTCGGAAGCTTACCTATAACCCTTTTGCCTTTTGTAGCATTATCTGCCTTTTTAATTGTATCTGCCATAATTTCCTCCAAAAAATAAGGTATTTACAAGGAGCAGATGGCGAGTCTGCTCCTCGCATTTTGAATGAATTAGTTTGCTTCGTCTACATCACCGAAGAATGAGCCGGATTCTACACGAAGCATCCTTTCCTGGTACAGTATCTTAGCACCATGGCAGAATTTGTAACCAATAGTGCCAAACTGATTTAAGGGACCGCCTATCTGTTCCTTGGTCTTGATAATCATTTCCATGCCTTCTCCCTGAGGGTCTAAGATACCAAAAGCTTTAGCACCAAAGAAGAGGGTAGCATAAACCGCATCCCCACCGTCCTTCCAAACCTTTGCGTTTGTGCTTTCGATAAATCTTACACCGTGAAGTTCACCGATTTCACCGTTGAAAATGGGTGTTACATCTGCATACTTGTGAGCATCTTTCCAATCCTCAGACTTTCTGAGGTCATAAGCAACAGAAGGATGGATAATCGCAACATATTTCCCGTTTATCTTCGGAGCTTTGTTCTTCTTAAGCCATGTGTTTGCTCTGCTTACCATATCAGGCGTAAGTATACAAGACCTTGTGATGTTTGCTCTCGACTTAACCTCGGTTTCACCATCGGGACAGTACATTACAGAGTTGCCACCAACGAGAATATTTCTTGTAAGGGTATCGTAGGTTTCACCCTCTGCTGCACCCATTTCCTCGGTAGCATTGAAGATTACATCATCATAAGATTCAAGCTCAAGTCTGTCGGTTATAGCCACATAGTCACCGTGCTGGCTTATTTCAGCTTCGATTTTGGTCATTCCGAATGTCTGACCTGTAGGGATTACACCTTCGCGAAGGGGAGTAAGGGCCTTGGCAAAAGTATTGAATTTTCTCCATTCAATCTTCCCACCCTTCATAGGATGCTTTTCTCCAAGCTGTGTGAACACCATTGTCTCCCTTGCATTCTCAAGAAGAGTGGTGTCATAGAATGACTTCATTGTCGGAGACATAGAAGACTGTGTGGTTACATTAACCGGGTTAGTTGTAGGTGCTCCTGCCTGACCTTCCGACCAAGCAAAAAGCTGAATGTTAAACATTAAATCTTTCACTATAATTTCCTCCTTGTTATAACAGGGAGGTATTTATTTTGTTTTTTATCTCCCTGCTTGTTTTCTTCGTTGTTCTTCAGCATACTTCCTTATATCCTGAAGACTCATGTTTTTGAAATCCTCATGTACAACAGAAGGAGCAGAGGAAGATATTCCGTTCTCTATGGGTCTTGCCTTGTTGGAAGCAACCGCCTGTGCAGTTTGGCTCTGTATCTGTCTTGATGCCATCTGCACCGTATTGGCAATTATCTCATTATAGTGGCAAGCCATAAATGCCGCCGTAGTATCTCCATTGTTCACCGCACAAAGCTTGCGAAATCTCTCGTCCTGCATTTCGGTTTCAAGGTCAAACTGAGGGAACTGAGCTTTTGTCTTTTCGGCATTTTGCCTTAAGACCATAATGTGTTGTCGCATCTGTTCCTGTTTTGCCTTTTCTTCCTCTTGTGCATCGTATCGAGCCGCTTTTCTCTCCATAGTGACGATTCTTCGTGCCTCTTCGGGCGAGATATCATGTTTCATGGCATAATTCTCATAATAAGAGTCATCGGCTTCAATCTTTTCCGCGAGAGTTTCTAGGAAATTCTCGTCTTCGGGATTTATGCCGTACTTGTAGGCTACTGTGTCAAGGATAGCCTTGTGCTTGCCAAGGTCTGCTTCTATACCCTTGTACTTCTTGAGCCTTTCGTTAATCGTCTTTTTTACAAAAGCTTCATGCTCTTCCTTATAATCTTCGGACTTAATAAGGTCCATATAGGAAAGTTTTTCCGTTGTACCCTGGTCATTGGTAGTTTGACCGTTATCCGAACTGTCTGTAGTAGCATTGGTTGTACTTCCCGTCTGCTTTTCTTTGGCTTTCGAATAATATTTTCGTGCCTTCTCGGGGATGGAGGCGAGTATTTTATCTTCTCCCGAATCGTTGTTGCCTAAAGCTTCTCCGACAGATGCAGATGCAGAGCCACCATCTCCGCCATCTCCACCGCCATCAGCGAATAACTGAAGGTTTAACAGTAATCGTTTTCGCATGTATAAATGCTCCTTTTAATTTCTGCAGTTAAGGATGCGAGCCTTTTATAATTTAATTATAACTTATCTTTTTGAGGTATTTCTAACCCCCCTATTGAAAAACTCACATTTTCTTTGTAGTTTTTTGCGACAAGCTCAAGCCCTGTGAGAATTGTCCAGTATATCAACGATACATTTGCCTCAAATTCTTCCTTTGGTTTGCATGACAGATGTCCATTTCCGTCCTCATCACAAAACACAATGTCTTCGGAAAGCATTTCCTTTGAATTGCATAATGTCTCTGACAATGTATAAAAAAGGGTAGATATAGCCGCGCAGACTATATCTTCACCTTTTTTGCCGTGTTCTGCGTGTCCCGTAACATCAAGTGTAAAGGTTTTTGGCTTAAATTCTATGTTTATCATACACGACTCCTTAATCAGCTTGTGTAGATGCTCTTGCATCACTTCTTGCGCGTTCAACTACCGGGTGTTCTCCGTTTACTCCTTTCGTGAGTGCTTCTGCTCCTGGCTGACTCGGTAGAGGCTGTCCACCTTGGGATAGTATCTGCTGTGCCACTTGTTCTCCAAGCGCAGGGTCAATCTGTTTTGCAAACTGCAATGCCATCTGCTGGTACAAAAGAAGCATCTCGGCAAGTGTGCCATTCTCTCTAATCTTCTGCATTACTTCGTCTTTTTTGGCGAAATCCATCATATTGAGGCAAGCAAGCGCTTGGTCCGCCATCTGTGGATTAAAGAAGCCTGCTTTGTAGAAGGATAGCGCAAGCTCATTTATTTCCATTTTCTTGTATGGATTTGCCTTTTCCGAGGTGATATCTATGTCGAACTCAGGAAGTCTTAATCCCATATCCATTCCCATTGTCATTTGTGGCTGTGGCTTGAGACCCGAATTATCATAAGGCACAAATTGTTCATTCATTCCATCGGGATTGATGCGAAATGTTCTCGGTACATCATAAAACTGACGGATGAGCTCTACTATCTGATAGCACACATCCCTGTATGCTCTGTGAAATGCTTTGTTGGTGCTTCTTGCGTTCTTGCCTGCGGTTTCCTGAAGTGCTGCAATGGCAGAAGCAGCAGTTATACCCGAAGGGGCAACACCGTTGTTATAGTCTTGATTACTTGTCACATACTTAAGCTCATCAATCTTCTGCGTGAGATAGTTAACATAGATGCTATCAAGAGGTTTGTGGTCAATCGGTCTTAGGTTCTCCTCACCAATAGCACCTTCTACATTCACAAATTTCTTACTCTTATCATTGAATTGCTCAATGTTGATTGTTCCATCGTCCCTTACAAAATATCGAGGGGAAGCACCATCCATGGCATTGTCTACAATAGCCTTGTTAAGTTGGTCTATTTGTATCTGCGTGTCCCGACCTATATCTGTAATACCATAGCCACAAATACTTCCCTCAACAGGATATAAGGCCATAGATACAAAGGGATAAAGCCCATGGTCGTACAATCCTTTTTCTGCTAATGGCTTATCCAACGGAATTGTAAGAGGAATTCCCGTCTTCGGGTCTATCGTTACCTTTTCAGGTCCCACAATCTCATTCTCTGTTGCATACAGTACAATATCATTTACATACTTTACATACTGTAATGTTTTCTTGCCTTTGACATATGTATGATAATACCAATCAACTACAACAGACTTGTCGGATGTGTCTACGTTGTCATCGTATAGGTATTTGGCAAGAGTAATGCTCTTTCCTCCAAGTTTGCCAACGCATTGAGGATATCTCTGCTCAAGGATGTTGTTTGACACAAGCTCCGTATTGAATATGTTCTGCGATTCTTGAATATCGGTAATGCCCGGCTCCCAAAAGAAGTTGATGAAATCAATCTTTTTAATAGTTATATCTCCAAGACCATTGTGTTTTGAACCGTCCCAAAAGATACCCTGTATACTTCCTCCATGTTTTAATGTGTACCACCCCACATCGGAGTACACATCTTCGTATCTGTTCTGTTCGAGGATAACAGGCACAATCGCAGAAAGCTTAATAGCCTCTGCTTTGTCATCGCTCTGACGTGGCTGAAAGTTACAAGTGGGGAAGCTATCCATAATATCGGAATGTCGACTCTGAATACAAGACCATAACCAAGCCGTTGCAGGCTTAAAGTCTTTGTTGCCATCGTTCATATAATTCCATTGACGGAGTTTCCAAAACTCTTCATTCGCAATGATTTTTTTCTCAAGACGAGCTTTTCCCTCCTTGTACTTGCGAAGTATCTCGGAAGCCTGTGTTACAACCTTAGAGTCAATTTTAGGCTTCATCTGTGCCTGCATCTGCTTCTTTTGTGCAGTTCGTTGAAGCATAGCCATTTCATTCTGCGCTCTTATTTCAAGTTCGCTTGGCTGAGTTGTTGTGTTTTCTGCGACATCTGTTCCCGGTTGCATCTGCACTACATTGTTCTGCCCGTTCTCGGGAGCATTTTTGTTCTTGTTCTTGTCCATATCTTCCTCCTACTTAAATATTGCTTTATAGCGATTGCCACTTTCAACATACTGGTTGAGAGGGTCATATAATGGCCTCTCTTCAATTTTTGCCACCCTTGGTGCAATAGGCCTCATCATACAGAAGTATCTTGTCTCATCTGCAATATGGTCTTCTCCCTCGGTATCTAAGTCCTCTACCTTGTGGTCATCGTATATCAATGTTGGCACCGTTCTTATAAATGCCTTGCAATTCTTGAATATGTACATCATAGGGAATCCGTTCTCGTCAAAGGCTAACCTATAATGCATCTGCATCCAACCCGGTATTCGCTGATGGTCACCCGGTTCGAAGTACACTCTGCACTTTTGTGCTGATTCTGCAATAGACTCACCACCATCGGCAGAGAATATAGCAGGGTCAGCTACACCCATTATGTTTTTACCTTTGAGCCATTCGTGTTCTCGCTCAATTCTTGCTATCTCGGAAAACACTTGTTTTGCAGTCCATTTGAGACCTTCGTTTGGTGTTTTGGTACATCCGTATAATTCAAGTATTCGGTATGCTACACCATCTGTATCTACAGCCCACCAACCACAGGAGAATGGTCTGTTATATCCCCAGTCGAAAGACCTGTATATTTTCCAATGATTAGGTATCCTAAACGGATTAATAACATGAGTCCATTGCCTGTCATCGTAATGCTCAGGCTTATCTCTCCATTCTGCGAAATACTGTCCTGAATAACTATCCCAATCGCCATACAGAAGTGCTTTTCTCTCTGCCTCGGGCAGAGATGCAAGCCTTGCCAGGTACTTAGGGTCATTCTCAAGGAGAATCTTGTTATCAAAAACAGAGGATGGAACAAATATTCTTGACCGATGTTGTTTATCTATCCTACCTTTGTATTCCACATCAACAGTTTCCCACATGGTAGTCATAGGCTTTGCTGCAGTTATGAATCTTTCCTTAACCCAACCATGCCCTATCCCTCCAGGGTTTGCCGTTGCCCTCATATATACCCTTGTTCCCTCACCATTGGGGCGGTTACGAGAAACGAGATACATGTATTCTTCATGTGTAAAATGTGTAAGCTCGTCAAAAGCAATGAAATCATAGGCTTTACCCTGATAGTTAAGTTTGTCCTTACTATGTTGCATAGAGCCAAACACTATCTTCGCACCCGATGGGAAGGTCCATGTATGCTTAGAGTCATTGTATTCTGCCTCAGGAAATGCCATTTTGTAATACCTTAAAGACTTCTCTATAAGTTCTGTCAACTGTGGAAATGTCTTTCGAAGTATCAGAGCTTTGTAATGAGGAATATGTACTTGCCTTGTGGCTTCTATGATAATGGCATCGCTTTTCCCCCCACCTGCAGCACCACCATATAAGGCTTCGTCCTCTGCCCTTCTCATAAATTCAAATTGTCTTGGTTGAGGAGTCCAAATAACATTATTCATTGTCATCGTCCTCCTTTGGTGGCACTAAGTCAGGCATAATAGGAGGCATCATCACAACACCACAAGGCTTATCTTCTGCAATCTTGTCTGCATCGATATCCTTCCTCAGTTTGTCTATGCGAGCCTGCTGTTCCTTAAGGTCAATCTCGCTCTTAACACCCTTAATGTCCTTAATGTCCTTAAGAGCAGATGTGCATTGCTTAATTGTTTGGCTATCAGCGAGGTCTAACTCATCCAATAGACGAACTATCTTTGTAAGCAATTTGTCCGCTACATCGTTAATTTTGACCGACTTCTTGGCTATATCTTTGGCAACTGAATTTACCATTTTCGTGTCGGCTTTGTTCTTTGCTTGTTCCTTAAGCTGTGTCCAGCCTTCCTTAATAGCTACATTCTTAAGGTTTGAGAATTTTACATTATACTTTTCGGCAAGCTTTCTGTAGCTTGTACCGCCGGATATATATTCTGCTTTTAATTTGTTCCAATCCACAAAAAGCTCCTTTCTTTGTCTGGTAATATATAAATTCTATCAAAGGTTGTTCGGCTATTTCTAACCCCCCAACAACACAAAAAGAGTAAGGCTTATTCCCTACTCTTCTTGAATGATATTTTATTCATCATATTTTTTCTCCACAACTCTGTAAATCTCGCAGTTGTTGTAACGTGATTCACAAAAACACTGCATTTGTTTCTCTTTTTCCTTGGATGTAGTAAATTGTAACCTTATTACCATATCATCCGTTAAACCTTCACACGATATCCCCACCGCAGTCTGTCTCTTGTAAAACGGACATTTCACATAAACATCCTTGTATTGAGCAGGCATATTTACCACCCGACTTTCAATACGGAAGCTCATCATCATCGGGCATAGGAAGAATATCGTCTGCAGGTGTATCTGCACCCTTGTCCGATTTCTTTCCGCCCACGAAGTTTACTTCCTCAACTACTACCTCGGTTATGTATGTCTTATTGCCGTCCTTTTC
>JAZURE010000037.1:0-65678 GCA_045606045.1 Clostridia bacterium
GTCAGCATTAGCTCCGTTTTTGCCTCGCATCGACGCAAAAACCTAATGCCGAAAATTTTCAACCAAAATCAAGATAAAATAGTTTGTTTTTCGTGGCGACAGGTCGCAGGAATACTGTCGTATTTCAAGACCGACAACGAAGAAAAACGCCTATTTTACTTGATTTTGGCGAGTTCGGATACTGACGCATCTGCTTAAGCACACGGGAGCCGAACCCCGTATGCCTTAAATTTTTAAAGTTTGCACACTTTTTATTTGTCGTCCTCGCAAGGCGTCAGCCTTCCTTCGTCCTCCGCATAAAAATTGCACTAAATTTTATGCATTTAAGGTCGAAGAGTTTTAAAATAGACAAATTTGTATGAGACAAGTAAAATCTCGCAGGGAATACTATAGGTATTTCCAAGAGATTTTATGCGGTATCAGACGAATTTGACATTTTAAAACCATGCGGGGTTCGGCTCCCGTGTGCTTAAGCAGATGCGTCAGTATCCGAACTCGCCAAAATCAAGTAAAATAGGCGTCTTTCTTCGTTGTCGGTCTTGGAATACGACAGTATTCCTGCGACCTGTCGCCTCGAAAAACAAACTATTTTATCTTGATTTTGGTTGAAAATTTTCGGCATTAGGTTTTTGCGTCGATGCGAGGCAAAAACGGAGCTAATGCTGACGCATTTGCGAGTATTTTAACAAAGCAGCGGCGTAAAAAACCTTGCCCAAAACGGGTTCGGATACTGACGCAACTGCTTAAGTTCACGAAAGGATGGCTATATAAAATGAGCGAAATGGTAAAGAAGTTTCTTGCATACATGGGTATAGGGGATGTAAGAGACAATGAAGAAGAAATCGTAGAGGAGAAGAAGGAAGAATTCTTCAATCCCGAACCTAAGCCCAGATATTCCGATATATCCAGTGCACCTCAGTCTTCCTCGGGCAGAAAGGGTAAGGTAGTAAACATTCATACAACTACACAGCTCAAGGTGGTAGTGCTTCAGCCTACTACATACAACGATGCTACCGAAATCACAGACCACTTAAGAGAAAAGAAGCCCGTTGTGGTTAATCTCGAAAAGTTAGACAAGGAAAACGCAAGAAAGATTGTGGACTTTTTAAGTGGTGCCGTGTATGCTTTAACAGGCAAAATGCAAAAGGTTGCAAACGGCATTATTCTCCTCGTACCCAGCACCATGGGTATTGCAGGCGATTTTACCGATGATTTCTCCGACGAATTAAAGACTCACGCGCTTTTTGACTTCTTTTAAAATATGACGGACAGAAAAACCATACTCTGGGGCATTACCGATGCGGAGGAAAAGCTCTTTTTGTCGCATATGTGTGATAAATGCGACAAGAGCGAAAGGTCTCAGAGGGTTGTGTATACCAAATTCATAACTCCAAGACAGGCTCTTCTTGCAAAGGAACGGCTGGGCGGAATATATGATATTCGCTTTTTCGGAGGCTTCGACGGTGCTGAAAGGACAGTGGCGGCTATTGTGCCCAATGAGTGGGAGGAGCTGCAGTACCCTGTGTGTGCTATAAGAATAGACAACCTCGGCAAAAGAGAGCTTACTCACAGGGATTACCTTGGGAGCATCCTCGGTCTTGGCATCACAAGAGACAACGCGGGGGACATAGTCATTGGAGTTGATTCGGCAATTGTCATGGTTTACAGCGATATTGCAGACTACATCGTAACAAACCTTACCAAGGTTGGCTCGTGCGGAGTGAGGATTGGCATAACAGAGGATGTTTCTTCGCTGGAAATCACAAAAAGCTTTAAAAATCTTTCCGCTACGGTGTCGTCAATGCGCCTTGACTGTGTGATTGCCGCAATAATAAATAAATCTCGCTCCGTATCTGCGGATATAATATCCGAAGGCATTGTAAATGTAAATTACGAAGCCGTAAAAAATGTGTCTTATACAGTAAAAGACGGCGATATAATCTCTGTAAGAGGTTATGGAAAAGCCATTGTGGAAACTGACCTTAACCTTACCAAAAAGGGCAGAATTCACATAAACATAAGAAAATATATTTAGGTTACAAAGGAGGCGTGTGCCATGATTACACCAATGGATTTGCGTACAAAAATCTTTAAAAAATCTGCCATGGGCGGTTACGATAAGAGAGAAGTAGATGAATACATGCAGGTGCTCACCGAGGACTACGAAAAGGTGTATAAGCAGTCTGTGGAAGCCACCGACAAAATAAACACCCTTTCCAAGCTTGTAGATACCTACAAATCTATGGAGGACACCATGAAGAACTCTATAGTTGTGGCACAGTCTGCGGCAGAGGATTTGGAAAAGACCGCGGAGGAAAAGGCAAACCTCATGGTAGAGGAAGCCAAGCTTACCGCCAAGAAGATTATAGACGAGGCAAACGATAAGGCGGCGGAGATAACCGCACAGATATCGGAGCTTAAAACCTCTATGGAGCTTTTCAAAAACACCGCAAAGGGCATGCTTACCGCACAGCTTGAAGTGGTGGAAAAGTTTAATGCGGAATAACATATATTAAGGGTGACCCAAGCAGGGCACCCTTGTTCTATTAATGAAAGCAACAAAATTGCCGAATCGCAGCAGAAATTGATTTTCGGTAATTTTACTCCGTTTTTTTGCTTGATTTAAGGCATCTGTTTTATCTTGAAATACGCAATGTGCAACTTATCGGATAACCTCCGCTGTGCGCTCGCACAAAATGCGGTGTCCTCTTGTCTGGGGACTTTGTATTTTGCATATTTCACAGCGGATGGGAAGGGGACAGGAGGAACATGTAAACAAAACAGCTTAACGTGTCCCTTGTCTTGACATTTTTACACAAAAAGGCTATAATTGTTGTATAACATTTAAGTAAGGTGAAAATAATGGACAACATATACAAAATAGACACAAACCTCGACATACCCATCTACCGTCAGCTTGTGGATGCCATCCGTGCCGCCATAAAAAACGGCACATTAAAGTCGGGACAGCAGCTTCCCACCGTAAACGAAATGACGGAAAGCTTAAATATAGCAAGGGGCACGGTAAAGCGTGTTTACGATGAGTTGGAGCGCGCAGAGCTCATAGAAAAGGTGCAGGGCAGAGGCACCTTTGTATGCTATCACCCTGCCAATTCGGGCAGCCGCAAGGAGCAGGCTATGGAAGCTATCGACAACATGTTAAATCAGCTTGAAAACATGGGACTTAGCGCATCGGAAATAAACATATTTCTAAATCTCAAGCTTCGCGAGCGTTCCGAGCAGGAAGCCCGTGTCAAGGTTGCGGTGGTAGAGTGCAACCCCGAAAATCTTTCGCAGATGTCTGAACAGCTTCGCCACATAAACGGGGTGGATTTATATTCATATCTTGTGGAGAGCATAAAGCAGTATCCCTACAAGCTCAGCGATGATTTTGACCTTATAGTTACCTCATCCGAGCACGGTCAGTACTTAGAGAGCATAGTTTCGCACAAGAGACGCATTGCACGGGTAGCACTAAGGCTTTCGGCAAGGTGCCTTTCGGACATAATAAAGCTAAAACTAAATACAAGGGTAGGTATCATAGGCTACAGCAGCCGCTTTGCAGAGCTTCTGCATACAAGTGCGCAGGAGTACAACGAGGATGCAGTTATATGTGATATTCTCTCCGACGGCGCAAATGTGCGTGATTATCTTAAGGATAAGGATGTAATTCTTGTCCCGAAATTCTACGAAAAGCATTTTTCATCCGACCTTACAGCCGCAATCTCGGCTTTTGACGGCGATGTTATAAACTGCTATTACGAAATGGACGAGGGTTCGATTTTATATCTTGAAACCAAAATCAAGAGACTTCTTGATGAAAAGACTATATAAAAAGCATTGTCTTTAAAATGATATATAACAATTTGGCAAAATACGAATATTGTATTATCCCTTTATGCCAAACAAATGTCATATTGCTTTAAAGACAGTGCTTTATTTTTGCATATTTATAAAATTTAAAAAACACCTTGACAAATAGTTATATAACATTATAATATATAGTTGTATAACAATTAAACGAGGTGTTATAATGAGCAGAAAAAAAGTTCTTGTAATCGGCGTTATAGGCGCAGATGTCCATGCCGTAGGCAACAAAATCCTCTACCATGCTTTTACCGAGGCAGGCTTTGAGGTTATAAACCTTGGCGTTATGGTCTCTCAGGAGGAGTACATAGCTGCCGCCATTGAGGCAAATGCCGATGCCATAGTTATATCCTCGCTCTACGGTCAGGGCGAACTGGACTGCAGAGGCATGAGGGAAAAGTGCGACGAAGCAGGTCTTAAAAACATACCCCTTCTTGTAGGCGGAAACATAGTTATAGGTAAGCAAAGGTTCGAGGATGTGGAAAAGCGTTTTAGGGAAATGGGCTTTGACAGAGCATTCCCGCCCGGCACAGCACCCGAGACCACTATAGAAGCCCTCCATGAGCTTCTCGATGGTGACAGATAATGAACATTCTCATTATAGACTTTGGCAGTACATATACAAAGCTCACCGCCGTGGATATGGAAAACGAGTGCATTTTAGCTACCGCATCATCGTACACCACGGTGGAAACGGATATTAACGACGGGCTTTCCAATGCCCTTTCACTGCTGTATAAAAAAACAGGCAGGATAGAATTTGGTAAGACCTATGCGTGTTCGTCTGCAGCGGGCGGTCTGCGTATGGTTGCGTCAGGGCTCGTGCCCTCTCTTACAAGCGAGGCTGCAAAGCAGGCAAGCCTTGGCGCAGGTGCAAAGGTGGTAGGTCTGTATTCATATGAGCTTACCGATGGTGATATGGAGGAAATAATAAACTTATCGCCCGATATATTTCTGCTTGTAGGCGGTACAGACGGCGGAAATACCGAATGTATAATGAAAAATGCCAAAAAGCTTGCAGACATATCCCCCTCTTTTCCTGTAGTAATTGCAGGAAACCGAAGCGCCGCAAAGGAGTGCGAGCGCATCTTGGAGGGGTGCGAGGTATATGTATGCCCCAATGTCATGCCAAGCTTCGGTGTCCTTAATACCGAGCCTTGCCAAAAGCAAATAAGAGAAATTTTCTTAAAAAGGATTATAAGCGCCAAGGGTTTAAGCAGGGCGCAGGAAATCCTGTCCGATATCATGATGCCTACCCCTTCTGCTGTACTTAAGGCAGTAGAGCTTCTTTCACAGGGACACGGAGACGAAGCAGGCATAGGCGAGCTTGTGGCGGTGGATGTGGGCGGTGCCACTACCGATGTGTATTCGGTGGCAGACGGCATGCCTGAGCATATGAATACCGTATACAAGGGACTTCCCGAGCCGTATTGCAAACGCACGGTGGAGGGCGACATAGGCATGCGCTACAGTATAAACGGCATTATAGATGCTTCGGGTATGGCACGCATATCAGAGCTTTCGGGCATATCCGAAGATAGAGCGCAGAAGATTACAGATATGCTCTCCAAAGCTACGGACACCGTTCCAAATGGGGACAGCGAAATTGAGGCTATCGACTTTGCGCTTGCCGGCTGTGCTGTAGAAGAGGCGGTTTGCCGACATGCAGGCACCATAGCCGAAACCTACACAATGATGGGTCTTACCTATGTGCAGGAGGGCAAAAACTTAAGCAAGGTAAAAAATATTGTGGTAACGGGCGGAAGCCTAATCCATACAAGTAATACAGATAAAATTGCGGCATTTGCCCTGTACAACCCCCAAAGACCGCAATCACTCCGACCAAAAGAAGCAGATGTCTTTATAGACAGAAAATACATACTTGCCTCAATGGGACTTTTGTCGCAGTATTATCCCGAAACGGCACTTAAAATTATGAAAAAGGAGCTCGAATACCATGGATATTCAGAATAAGCGTATCTCCGATGATGAATTTTACTCTATCCGAAAGGAAGTCTTAAACCAATGGCATACAGGCCGTGATGTAGACTTGGAGGAAGCGGCACAATACCACAAGGCAATGCCCGAGGAAAGAAGCTTTTCCAAAAAGCTCATCAAGGCAAAAAGAGAGGGTAAGACCCTTGTTCAGCCCCGTGCAGGCGTTCCCGTGGTGGATGAGCATATTAAGCTCATGCAGTATCTCGAACAGCACGGCGAGGCAGACCTTTTGCCCTCTACCATAGACAGCTACACAAGACAAAACCGCTACGAAGAAGCCGAAAACGGCATACAGGAGTCATTAAGGCTCGACCGTGCCATGTTAAACGGCTTTCCTGCCGTAAATCACGGAGTTGCAAAGTGCAGAAAGGTAACAGAGAGCGTAAATGTGCCCATGCAGGTACGCCACGGAACACCCGATGCAAGACTTCTTACAGAGATTACATATGCAGGCGGATTTACAAGCTATGAGGGCGGCGGTATATCCTACAATCTGCCCTACTGCAAGAACATACCCATGGAGCGCACCATTCGCGACTGGCAGTATGTGGACAGACTCACAGGCATATACGAGGAGATGGGAGTCTCCATAAACCGTGAGCCTTACGGCCCGCTTACAGGCACACTCGTTCCCCCTTGTATATCTCATGCGGCGGCTATAATCGAGGCACTTCTTGCGGCAGAGCAGGGTGTTAAAAATATCACTGTAGGCTACTGTCAGTGCGGAAATCTCGTACAGGACATTGCGGCAATCCGTACCCTCGAGGAGCTTACCGATGAGTACCTTACAAAGTACGGCTACGGTGATGTAGAGGTTACTACCGTATTACATCAATGGATGGGCGGTTTCCCTGCAGATGAAGCAAAGGCTTTTGGTGTTATATCCTCGGGAAGCCTTATTGCGGCTCTTTCCAAGGCGACAAAGGTTATAGTAAAAACACCCCATGAGGCAGTGGGTATACCCACCATGGAGGCAAATGCACAAGGCTTAAGATGCACAAAACAGGTGGTAAACATGCTTTCCGACCAGGAGTTTACCGATATCCGTCTCGAAGAGGAAAAAGAGGTTATAAGACAGGAAACCCGTGCCATAGTGGACAGATGCTTTGAGCTTGGCGGCGGCGACATAGCCATAGGCGTGTGCCGCGGTGTTGAATCGGGAACGCTCGATGTCCCCTTTGCGCCCTGCCGTTTCAATGCGGGCAAGATGCTTCCCTGCAGAGACAACAACGGTGCAGTACGTATATTAAATGCGGGTAATCTCCCCTTTGGCAAGGAGCTTATAGACTTTAATAAGGCAAAAATTGAGGAGCGCGCCAAGGCGGAAAACCGCAAGGCATCGTTCCAGATGGTAATAGACGATGTATACGCTATAGGCAAGGGCAGACTTGTAGGACGCCCTAAATATTAATGAGGTGTTAACTATGAAAATAAAGAATTTAATTTGTTCAGCGGGCCGTACAGGCTTTTACTTTGACGACCAGCGCGCTATAAAGATGGGCGCAGAGCATGACGGTGTATTCTACAGAGGAAACACCGTTACGGAGGGCTTCAGGTCTGTTCGTCAGGCAGGCGAGTCCATATCAGTAATGCTTATACTGGAAGACGGTCAGATAGCATACGGCGACTGCGCCGCAGTACAGTATTCGGGTGCAGGCGGAAGAGACCCACTGTTTCTTGCAGAGGACTTTATACCTGTAATAGAAAAGTATATAAAGCCTGTCCTTGTAGGCAGGGAGGCAGACGATTTCCGCGGTCTTTGCGCTATGATGGAAGCTATAGAGGTGGACGGCAGGAGACTTCACACCGCTATCCGCTACGGAGTATCTCAGGCAATATTGGATGCAGTAGCCAAGGCAACGGGAAGAATGATGTGCGAGGTTGTTGCTGATGAGTACGGCTGCACAGTATCGGATACACCAATCCCCGTATTTACACAGTCGGGCGATGACCGCTATGACAATGCCGACAAGATGATAATAAAGGGTGCGCAGGTACTCCCCCACGCACTTATAAACAACATAGACACCAAGCTTGGCAGAGACGGCGAAAAGCTCATGGAATATGTAGCATGGCTTCGTGACAGAATTTTAGCCAACCGCACAGACGAGAGCTACAGCCCCGTTATGCACATAGATGTATACGGTACAATAGGGGCGGCTTTTGGTAACAATAACTACAAAGCCATGGCAGACTATATCGAAAAGCTTGGAGAAACCGCAAAGCCTTTCCATCTTCGCATAGAGGGACCCATGGACTGCGATTGCGACAGAGAAACCCAGCTTACCGCGCTTGCATCTCTTACAAAGGAGCTTGATGAAAGAGGCTGTGATGTAGAGCTTGTTGCAGACGAATGGTGCAACACTTTAGAAGACATAAAGCTTTTTGCAGATTGCAAGGCAGGTCATATGGTGCAGATTAAGACCCCCGATTTGGGCGGTATAAACAACACCATAGAGGCGGTACTCTACTGCAAACAAAAGGGCATCGGCGCATATCAGGGCGGCACCTGCAACGAAACAGACCGAAGCGCACAGGTTTGCGTGCATTGTGCCATGGCTACCAAGCCCGACCAGATACTCGCAAAGCCAGGTATGGGTGTGGATGAGGGCTATATGATAGTGTATAATGAGATGAACAGAATTATTGCTTTAAAGGATAGATAAAGCCACAAGAAAGTAGCACATGTTTCTCATGTTCCCTTTCGTCCGCTGTGAAATCTGCGGGGAAAGCAAAATAAAAAGACCGTTCAATACCGAACGCTGCGGAGGCGGCAATTTTTGCCGCTTGTCCTCGCTAAACGGCAAACGCATAATGGAACTTAAATTTTGCGCTTGCCGTTTTCGGTTGAACGGGCTTTTTATTTTTCGGCTTTCTTAATCCCGCATATTTCAATGCGGATTACAAGGGAACACGAGGAACATTTATAGAAAAGTGCAAAAATACTTTGTGTTTTACAAAATGCGACATCTTTCTCGGTTGACTTTTACATAATATTATGATAACATTAATCTTGCCAAACAAAGTTTAATAATATTGAAGAAGATGAAGTCTGATTTGGAAAAAATGCGGGCTCATTATTCATCTTCTTCGATTATGAATAACTTTGTTTGGCGACAAAAAGAGCCGTGCATTTTTCATGCGTCGGCTCTGCGCCGGCGCATTTTTTAATTTATACCAAAACTATGAAAAGGGGAAATGCAAATGGAAGATTATAAGAAGATGTATTATGAGCTATTTAATAAAATAACAGATGTAATAGAAAATCTCAAAAGAATTCAGCAAGAAGCAGAAGAAATATATTTGTCTGCCGATGAAGACAAATAATCAGATTTGTGCCTTAGTACAAATCCACCTTAGTCCATATCCGCATATTTCACAGCGGACGGCGGGGAGTGCAGAGGGGCTCGCTGTTAAGCTCCTCTGCTATGTTGTATAATGATACCTGTCAGAGAAATCTGACATAAAGGCGAGACCGGAACAAGCGTACAAACAAGGCGGTTATGCCATCATCTCTATAAAAGGAGGTGATAGCTTATGGAATATGAATACATAATTTACTTTATGATTATTCTTTTGCTTTTAGTAATTACCATAAAAAAATAACACGCCCCGTCAAAGCCGTGTTATTTTGAAAAATAAACTGTCTTTGGCATAACCGTTTGAGGTCTTGCCTTTTTCTATGTTTATTATAGAAAATAAAATGGATTTTGTCAACTACTTTTGAAAAAGTATTAAAAAGTATCAGTTATTTTTGAGGGTTTTATTTTTTGTACATTGCAAGGCACTGGCGCAGTGCGTCATCTTTATCCACCCCCGCAAGTCTCAGCTTGTGGGCGTATTTTAAAATTTCTCCCATTTTTTCGTTAGGCTCGATTCCGTTTTCCATGAGGTCCTTTGCGGTGACATGCAGTTTTGCCATGGTCTCTTTGTACACCTCATATCTCTTGATGAGAAAATCATATGCATCGGAATTTTCTTCCCTCGGGAGCTTGCCCGATGCATCGGCTTTGGAGATGTATATAAGGTCCATGGGCGCATCTACGCTGTCGAACATCTTATTTGTAGCCTTTACAGATGATTTTGCTTCGGCAAGCACTCTGGGCTTCATGTGCATCTCGCAAAGGGAGAGCACATATTTTATAAGTGCCTTTTCGTCTGTGAGCCTTTTTAAAAAGGTCTGTATAAGGGGCAGACCTGCCCGTTCGTGATTGTATGCATGTATTACTCCGTCTTTTACGATGGTGGCAAGCTTTTTGCCGAAATCGTGGCAGAGTGCCGAAAGCATAAATCCTCTCGGGTCGGATGCTTTCTCTCTCATGGATGCCGCGCTGTCGAGCACCATCATTGTATGATTCCACACATCGCCCTCGGCATGATATCTGGGGTTTTGCTCTATGCCTGTAAGGTCACTTATTTCCTTAAACCACGGCATAAGCGAGTTCGATTTTCGCAGGGTTTCAAAGAATACCGACGGTTTATCTGACAGCATAAGAGCTTTTGTCATTTCGGACATTACACGCTCGCGGGAAAGACAGGTAAGGTCTGTTTTTTTATATATTTCAAGGGTTTTCTCATCTGTATCAAAGCCGAGCCTTGCGGCAAACTGCGCACCCCGGAGCACTCTTAACGGGTCCTCGCCAAAGTGCGTATCGTCTATGTGGCGGATTATTCCTTTGCGCAGGTCTTCCCGCCCGCCGAAGAAATCAAGCACATCTCCTGTGAGCACATCCCGCATAAGTGCGTTTATGGTAAAGTCCCGCCTTTTTGCAGCTTCCTTTTCTCCCATAAAAGCATCGTGGTGTATTTCAAAATCCCTGTGGCCTTTGCCTGTGGGTTTTTCTGTGCGGGGCAGGGCAATGTCAACACCATAGCCCTCTACAGAGAATATCCCGAAGCTCTTCCCGTAGGTAAGAACTGTTCCGAAGGTCGAGAGGATGTCAAAAACTACCCCGCCCTCTACACCGTGCACCTCTATATCTATATCCGTGCTTTCCTTATTCATCATGCGGTCGCGGACAAAGCCGCCCACAAAGTACGCTTTGCCGCCGGCTTCTTTTACCTTTTGTGCAATTTCAACCGAAAACTCCAAATCCTTTTTTACACTGTCCAAATTAATCACCTGAAAATAACCTTAACGACCTTCAGTGTAGGTCGTTAAGGTTAGTATATCACAATATATTATTAAGCGCAAATTCAAAATTATTTTACAAATTGTTAAAAGACCTTGATTGACATAACAGTGTATATACTTTATAATAATGGTATTGATTTTGGGAGGAGACTCTTTATGAAAGCTTTTTGGGAAAATTACTGGTATCATTACAAGGGCATAACTCTTGCGGCTTTGTTTGCGGTTGTTGTCCTTATTATAGGCTTTAAGTCATGCAGCGATAAGACGGTGCCAGACCTTAAGGTTGTGTATTTTTCCGATTCGTATATTACAAGGGATAATGCCGATATAATGGAAAAAGACTTAAAGGAGAAAAAGCTCATAAAAGATATAGATAAAGACGGTAACGAGCTTTTCTATATGGATATCATTCTCCACGATTTCGATATAGACGGTACTGCCGACGAGGCAACCATAAACAAGATACAGGCAATGATGTACGCAGGCGACCACACCATAGTATTTGCGCATAAGTACGCTCTGGAGGATTACCCCGGATTTTTTGAGGATATATCCGGCATGGTGCCCGAAAATACCGAAACCTTTACCGATGCAGAGACGGGCTGCATCACAGGCATAAGCCTTAATGGCAATACCTATCTCGAAAAGTGCGGCATAAATACAGAAAACCTCTATCTTGCAATGCGCCGCCGTACAGAAAAGGAAATAGAAAATGGCAAAAATGACGCTTCCTTTAGTGCGGCATATGATGTTATGGAATATATTCTTAAGCAGGTGAAATAGTGAAAAAAACGGTTTTTACCCTTGCAATCATAAGTGTTCTTGCGGTTTTGTGCATTATGCTTGCGCCAAGGCAGGCGAGCATAACCGACTATGCCATGAACACCATGATATCGGTTACGGCAAGGTCGCGCCATGCGGATGAGCTTTGCAGGAAGGCTGTAGATGAGGTGCGCAGAATAGACAACCTCATGAGTCCCACAATAGAGGGGAGCGACATATACCGCATAAACCATGCAGAGCACGGCACTTTTACAGAGGTATCGCCTGAGACCTATGAGCTTATAGAGATGTCTCTTATGGTGTCCGAAAAGACGGACGGAGCATTTGATATAACTGTAAACCCCTTGTCTGAACTATGGGATTTTACATCGGAGAAGCCCTCTGTTCCAAACGGTGATGATATAGAAGACCTTACCCAAAAAGTAAATTACAAAAATGTGCTTTTAAATCCCGACAATTACTCGGTATGCCTTGCTAAAGACGCAATGAGCATAAGTCTGGGCGCTGTTGCCAAGGGTTATGGCGCATCACGGGCGGCGCATATTTTAACAGACGGCGGCGCAAGGGATGCCATAGTGGATTTGGGCGGCAATATATACGCTATAGGAAATAAAAAGATAGGAATACAAACGCCCTTTAAACCGCGCGGAGAGTATTTTACCGTGTGCGAGGCAGAGGACACCTCGGTTGTAACAAGCGGTGCGTACGAAAGGTACTTTGAAGAGAATGGCAGAATATACCACCACATCATAGACCCCAAGACGGGTTATCCCGCCCGGTCAGATATTCAGAGTGCAACCATAATAACAGAGAACGGTGCCCTTGCCGATGCCCTTTCCACAGCTATTTTTGTTTTGGGTACGGACAAGGCGGAGGGAGTTTTGTCCGAATTTGACGGGGTTAGTGCGGTCATATATACTGCCGATGGAAGAGTGCTTGATATAGAAGCCCAATAAAAACACTTGATTTTGAGCGCCGTTGCGTATATAATTATATAGAATAAGGTTTTTTACAAGAGGTCATGTATGAATATTCCCTGCGGACGCGAGGACGAAGCTCGTCTTTTTCAAAATATAATAAAATCGGGCCGTCTCGGTCAGGCATATATCATAAATGCTCCCGAGGGCATGGGTAAGAAAACTCTTACAAATTATATACTTTCCCTGCTCTTTTGCGACACGCACTCCTCATGCGGGACTTGTCCGTCGTGCAGAAGTCTCAATGCAGACTGCCATCCCGATGCGGTATATCTTACCCGTGAGGAAGGCAAGGCATCGCTTGGTGTAGACAGAGTCCGCGCCATTAAACAGGAGGTATATACAAGACCTGCCATGGCACCGTACAAGGCGGTTGTGGCAGAGGAAATGGAGCTTGCTACCGACGGAGCGCAGAACGCTATGTTAAAGATGATAGAGGAACCGCCCGAAAAAGTGGTATTCTTCCTTTTATGCTCCGGCATGGCGTCCATACTTCCCACCATAGTGTCGCGCTCGGTAACTGTAAACCTCAAACCTCTCGCGCCCGATGTTCTGCGGCGCATTTTCGGTGCAGAGGAGCACCTTATAGCCGCAAGCTTCGGAAACCCCGGAAGACTTAAAAAACTTATGGAAGACACCGACTATTTGGCTTTCAGAGACGATGTTGCGGAGGCATTCTTTTCCGTAAGTTTCGAGGAGCCGTATTCACCCTATGCAGCGGCGCAAAAGTTAGATGCTTACAAGGCACGCCCTGCGGAAGTGTTCGAAATTATACTCACTCTTGCAAGGGATGTGTATTTCAGAAAAGCGGGCCTTTCGGACATGATTATAAATAAAGACAAGTATAACTATATAGACAGCTTTGCACAAAAGCTTTCCGAATTTAAGATATCACGGATTATTCAGCACATAAAAGACACTCTTTCACAAAAAGGTCCAAGCGGCAATTTTGCCATGGCAGTTACGATAATGCTTTTAAAGTGCAGAAGTGAAATGAGATAGAAAGGAACTGAAAAATGGTTAAAGTAACAGGAGTTCGCTTCAAAAAGATGGGCAAGATATATTATTTTGACCCTTGCGACTTTAAGATAGAAGAAGGCATGCATGTTGTGGTGGAAACCGCAAGAGGCGTGGAATACGGTCTTGCCGTAATAGGCGAAAAGTTAGTAGAAGAGGAAAAGATAGTTGCGCCTTTAAAAAAGGTACTTCGTATAGCCACTCCCGAGGATGATAAGACCGTGGAGCAAAACAAGAAGAAAGAAGCGGAAGCATTTGAAATGTGCCGCAAAAAGATAGAAAAGCACGGGCTGGAAATGAAGCTTATAGATGTGGAATATACCTTTGACCACAACAAGATACTTTTCTACTTTACAGCCGACGGCAGAATAGACTTCCGTGAGCTTGTGCGTGATTTGGCATCGGTATTTAAGACAAGGATAGAATTAAGGCAGATAGGCGTGCGCGACGAAGCCAAGATGATAGGCGGACTCGGTGTATGCGGAAGAGTTCTCTGCTGTAATTCATATCTTGGAGATTTTGAGCCGGTTTCAATAAAGATGGTAAAGGAGCAGAGCTTATCTTTAAATCCTGCCAAGATATCGGGCACCTGCGGCAGACTTATGTGTTGTCTTAAGAATGAGCAGGCTGTGTATGAGGCTCTTCACAAAAAGATTCCCTCCGCAGGCTCTCTGGTAGAGACCGAAGACGGCAAGGGCATCGTAACATCAGTAAATGTATTAAAGGGCATTGTAACCGTAACAAGCGGCGAGGGCGAGAACAAAACCATTAAGAATTATGAGGCAAAAGATGTAAAGGTTCTTAAAAAAGGCTCGCGCAAGGATAATGACAGCGCAGACCTTGCACAGCTTAAAGAGCTCGAAGATTAATAAATATTGTAAAAGGACTTGAAATTCATTTGCTTTTGTAATATAATATTAAGCACGCGGAAGCCGAACCCCGTATGGTTTTAAAACGACGAATTCGGCTGATACCGCATAAAATCTCTTGAAAATACTTAAAGTATTCTCTGCGAGATTTTACTTGTCTCATACAAATTTGTCTGTTTTAAAAGTCTTCGACCTTAAATGCATAAAATTTAGTACAATTTTTATGCGGAGGACGAAGGAAGGCTGACGCCTTGCGAGGACGACAAATGAAAAGTGTGTAAATTTTAAAAATTTAAGGCATACGAGGTTTGACTCCCGTGTGCTTATAAGGAGGTGTGTCAAATGGCATATGTTATAAATGACGATTGCATCAGCTGCGGCGCTTGTGCTTCCGAATGTCCCGTAGATGCTATTTCTGAGGGTGACGGCAAGTTCGTAATAAACGCAGACGATTGTATCGAATGTGGTGCATGCGCAGGAGCTTGTCCTGTAGGTGCTCCCGTTAACGAATAATAATATTTACAAAAAGGGCTGTCATCTTAAGACAGCCTTTTTTACTTTCAGAGGATATTATGAGAAGAACAGAAGATTTGGGCATAAACGGCTTTAAGCTAATACAGGATACAGACCTTTTCTGCTTTGGTACGGACAGCGTATTGCTTTCGGACTTTGCACACATACCAAGCGGAGCTAAGGTGGTGGATTTGTGCACGGGCAACGGGATTATTCCCATACTGCTTTGCGCGAAAACAAAATTAAAAACCGTTACAGGCATAGAGATATTAAATGAGTCTTACACCCTGGCTTGCGAAAATGCGGCTTTAAATTCCCTTGAGGGCAGAGTAAGCTTTATAAATGACGACATCAAAAACTGGAAAAGCCACATAACATCAGGCTCGGTGGATGCAGTAACCTGCAATCCCCCTTATATGAAGGTGGGCGCAGGCTTTACAAATCCCGACGATCTAAAGGCGGCGGCAAGACACGAAATCTTTGCCGTGTTAGACGATATCACATCTGTCGCCTCGTCTTTATTAAAGTTCGGAGGGCATTTCTTCATGGTGCACAGGGCGGACAGGCTTTGCGATGTGCTCTGCTCCATGCGGGGCGCGGGACTTGAGCCAAAGAGACTTAGGTTTGTGCATGCACACCCCGACAAAGAGGCAAGCCTCATACTTGTAGAGGGAATAAAGGGTGCACACCCCTCACTTAAACTTGAAAAAAATATATATGTTAATATATAAGGATTGGTATTATGAATTTTGGAAAACTCTTTCTTGTGGCAACACCCATAGGAAACCTTGAAGATATAACCATAAGAGCGATAAACACCTTAAAATCGGTTTCTCTTATTGCCTGCGAGGACACAAGACATTCGCTCAAGCTTTTAAATCACTTTGACATACGAAAACCCACCACAAGCTATTTTGAGCACAACAAAAAGGAAAAGGGCGAGTATATAATATCCGTTTTAAAGAGCGGTGAGGATGTGGCTCTTGTTACCGATGCGGGTACTCCCGCCATTTCCGACCCCGGTGAAGACCTTGTAAGGCTCTGCATAGAAGAGGGTATAAAGGTTGTCCCTGTACCCGGTGCGGCAGCACTTATAAACGCACTCATAATTTCGGGCATATCTACAGGCAGATTTTCCTTTGAGGGCTTTTTGTCCGTAAACAAAAAGAGCCGAAACGAGCACCTTACCTCTCTTTCAGACGAAAAGAGGACCATGATATTTTACGAGGCTCCTCATAAGCTTAAAAGAACTCTTTCGGATATGTATGAGGTGTTTGGTCAGAGAAAGATAAGCATTGTAAGAGAGCTTACAAAGCTTCACGAGGAGTGCATGGCAACCACACTTAAGCAAGCCATAGCCTACTATGAGGAGAATGCCCCCAAGGGTGAATATGTCCTTGTGGTAGAGGGCAAAACCATAGAGCAGGAAACAGAAGAAAGAGAAAATAAGTTTAAAGACCTTACCATAAAGGAGCATATAGATATGTTAATCGGGTCGGGACTTTGCAAAAAGGATGCCATAAAGGAGGCGGCACTTCTTCGCGGTGTTTCCAAAAGAGAAGTATACAACGAGTACGAAAAGGAGTAAGAGATATGCAAAAGGATGGATTTATATACAAGGAAATGAAGCATTACAGGAGAAAGTATCTTGTAATAAATATAATATGCACACTTTTGTACCTTGCCTTTGCCATAGGGCGCTTCCCCTACATAAGAACACAGATGACGGGAGCCACTCCGCTTGATGCACAGAGGTTTTTGGAAGAGACGGATACAGTTGTAATAGACGAGGTTATAGAGCTTGGCAGAAAGGAAACCAAATCCCCCGACAACGCTTGCTACAAAAGCGAAAGCTACTGGCAGGATAACCGCTATTACTACACTGCGGATATATCGGATATAGCCGATACGGGCAAGGCGTTTACCTCCGAGGTAGACATGGGCACAGGTACTGTGCAGGAGATAGAGGTATACAGAGTGTATGTGGCGCACATAGAGGACAGAGCCGTAGCCCTGCTTGCAAATTCTTCATGGGTGCCGTCAAAGAGGGTATCGGGATATATGGCAGAGCTTTCCAGACCTGTAATGGCAAAGATATCGGAAACTCTCACCGAGGGAGACCGTCTTGAAATCGGAAACTACATGCTCGATATACGAGGTGTGGAGATGGATACCGAAAACACTGATTTTGCATGCTTCTGGATATTTATGCTTCTTCTTATATTCCTGTGGGCAAAGCTTACAGTGCATTACATGAAGCCTCACCTTACCCCAACATACCGCCAGCTTGTAAAGTACGGCGATGTGTACACCGTGGAGGATGATATAAACAGTCAGCTTAAAAAGGAGAGCGTATATCGAGAAAAAGGAAAAACCATACTCGAGGATTATATATTGTACAGGGGTACTTTTAAACACGAAATAAAGAGAAACCATATGGCACGACATTAATGGGAATGTAAAACAAAGCGCAGAGCGCTTATAGGCTATGGCTTTAATTTGATTCGGTGTTAAACAACAAAAGAACAAAATTTATGTAGAAATCTGCTTTGGGCAGATTTCTTTTTTGTCTTTAGCCTATAAGCTATAAGCGAACTTCACCTCTCGCTGTATCTATATACAGCTTCGGGTATCCCTCGCAAGGCAAGCTTTGCTCGGTTCAGTTCGCTTATTCTGCATCTTTTTTTACATCCCCGTACTATTTGCAACACTTTGGGGACGGGGCAGTTTTTGTTGCATTTTTCTTTGTAACACTTTTTTGGGTAAGCACATAATATATATCGAACACTTAAAAACGGCATCCTTGTATAAAAAGCAAGCATGCCTGCTATTGGGAGGAATTATAATGGGTGAAAAAGTGCTTTCCGGTTGCAATTCGTCTTGCTCATGCAATAACAATTCAAACGCAAATTGCAACGGCGGTAATACCTGCATAGAAACCAAAAAAGTCTATGATTCTTGCAGGGACAAAGAATGTATCGAAAACTTAAGAGTATATCTGACAGAACAAGGTCAGTGCCTTGTAGACAGAGCAATAAACGTAAAGGCTAAAAAGGCAGAAATCATCTGGATATATTCGGATGTTGAGCCTGTTCAGTTCAACCGCGGGTACTACAGCGTGGACTTAAGATTCTTCTTCCGCATTACTCTGGATGTGTTCACAGGTATGGGAAGACCCTGCACGGTAGAAGGTCTCGCCGTATTTGACAAAAAGGTTATCCTCTTTGGCTCCGAGGGCAATGCAAAGACCTTCAGCTCCAAGTATAAATTTGACGGTGCCGATGTACAGCTCTGGCAGAAAAACAATCTGCCCGAGGCACACATTGATGTGTGTGCCAACAAAGATGGAGAAATCCTGGCTATTATACACAAAACTTGGTGTTTCGACACCTAAAGCTATTGACATTTCAGGGGTAAAATAGTACAATGTAGTATGTATAATTGTTTATAGTGTACCTTTGTACCCTTTTCGCATAAAGGAGACGCCATGAAAATTAAAAAAACAGCTAAAATCGTATTGTTTTCCGTGTTGGGAATTGTTTTTGCAATTCTCATCTTTCTGGGAATTCGCTATAAAGACACAGTTAAGCTTGTGTTTAACTGGGACAACATTGTTTCCTTTGTTAATTCTCAGCGCTACAGCGGTGATGAAATAGAAGACAAAATGCAGGAAAACAAAAAACAAATGGAAGAAATAGCCCAAAAAGACCCGAACATAAACATCCGGGGCGACTTAACCGAAGAGGAAGCCAAAGCATTAAAGAACGGGCTTATTACTCAGGATGAGGCAGTTGCCATAGTAAAGGGCGACACCACTCTTAAAGAAATTCTTTCTAAAAAAGAAGAAAAGAAAGAGGATGAAAAAGCGGATGAAAATCCATCCGAAGAGACTGTCCCTAAACCTCAGGAGGGTGCACCAAAGCAGGACAGAGCATCCGAAATCATAGCCGAGCTTTATGTTTTGCAGGCAGACTTTATAACAAGGCTTGAGGCAGTAGGCGACAGAGCATACGAGGACTACAAGGCACAGAACTATGACCGTTCCAAGGTTATGGATATAGTAGAAAGCTACACGGGCGAGGTCAACAAAATGGAGCGCGAGTGTGACACAAAGGTCAGGGGGCTTCTCACCGAGCTTGAAACGGAGCTTACTAAAACAGGCGGCGACATTTCTGTAGTAAAAGAAATCCGCAAGTATTATTATGATGAAAAGAGCCTAAAAAAGACATATTACCTAAACAAACTAAACGATGAAGATTACAAATAAGGCAAGGAGGAGATTGCAGATGAAATTTTCATTCAAACTTGTTACAACACTTATAGCAGTCATTCTTACGGTGTGCTGTATTGCAACCGTGTTTGCTGCAGCAGATGTAACAAGCTTTACAGACTTCCCTGCGGGAAGCTGGTCCGATGCCGCCTTAAGAGCAGGCGTAAACAACGGACTTATCCAAGGAAAAGGAGATGGCACAATAGCCCCCAAGGATTATATCACAAGGGCTGAAACTGCCACAATAATAAATCGTGCATTCGGTGCCACCGTGAGGGCAGACATATCGCAGTATACCGATGTTTCTCCGTCCAAGTGGTATTATGCCGAGATGCAAAAGGCAGTCAATATGCGCACGGTTGAGGGCGTAAGCTCCACAAAAATCAACCCCGAAGGATACATAACAAGAGAGCAGGTGTTCACCATACTTGCAAGGGCTCTTGTGCTTTCCGATGCAGACGAATCCAAGCTTATGACCTTTGCGGACGAAAGCTCTGTTTCGTCATGGGCACGCGGCTACACAGCGGCACTTGTAAACCGCGGTTATGTAAACGGTAATACCGAAAACAGATTAAAGCCCAAGGATTATATAACAAGAGAAGAATTTGCCCAGGTAATGCATAATATATTCAAGCAGTATATAAACGGGTATAATTCTGTTCTTTCCGATGCAACCCTTGGCACCACAGTGGTAAGAACTCCTAATCTTACTTTAAAGAATCTTGTTATAAACGGCGACCTCATCATAGCAGATGGTGTTGGACGCGATAGTATCACACTGGAAAATGTCAAGGTTTCGGGAAGAATTCTCTTCCGTGGTGGTGGCACAGCCAAACTTACCAAGACCACAGTCGGAGAATTTGTAATCATCCATGATGTTAACGGCGTAGTAAACTTCCAGAACTACGAAAGCGAGTCAGTGTTCAAAGACCACATCCAGAGCACTAAAGCCACATTCTTAAAGAAGCCCACAGGCGGCGGCTCAAGTATATCCCGAGAAGAAGTGTACACCATAACCTTTGACGGAACAACATATTATGTATCCAAGGGCGGAAAACTCGGCGATGCCAAGGCAGAAGAAGACGGCACCAAGCTTTCCGACGCTATAGCAAATTACAAGCCCGAAGCGGGATATACCAACAAGGGCTTTAAGGATAAGGCTACAGGAAAGGACATTGACCTTGATGCAGAAGCTCTGGGCGATGTGGATATTGAGCCCATAGATGAGCTCACTGTACTCTATGCCATATACAATGCCAACGGCGGTACCATGAACGGTGCATCTGTTTATAAGGATGAAGATTACCCCTTCGATAAGCTTACATCCTACACTCTCCTCGCAACTATACCTGTATGGACAGGCGAAGGCAATTATACATTTGCAGGATGGTACATAGATAAGACCACACAGGAAATTGTAACAACCATTCCTGCGGGACAGGTTGCTGATGTAACCCTTTATGCAAAATGGGTGCCGTATTCAACCCTTACATTTAAGTACAACAGCGCAAAGTCCGACGAGGACACCGTGGCTATAGATGTGGTAATAGATAAGCTTCCTTACGGAGTAGATGCTATTACATATATTGATGCCGAGTATTCATTCCTTAAGGACGGAACCTCGCAGAAAGCAGAGCTTACTTATCACAAGGTAACTTCTGCACATGGCGGCACACTCATTGGAACAGAGAGCAAAATCACTCTCGACGGTGTAAGCATAACTGCGGGCGGTACACTTTTTACCATAGAGTTTACCAAAGCAAAGGACTATGCAGAAAATGTTAAATTCGATTTTGGCACCGTTACTATAAAAGAGAACGGCGAAACCGTTACACAATACAACAAAAAGTCTGCCGTTATAAATGCTCTTACGGGCTTGCAGACACACAGAATAGAATTTAATAATAAGACATATATAGTGTATGAAAACGAAAAAATCGGCGATGCCAGACAAGAGGGCAACGAGAGCTATACACTCGCTGATGCATTCACAGATTACATAAGCGGTCTGGATGATGAAATATACATATTCAATGGCTTCGTAGATGCCGACAACAAAGACAAAGAGGTAAAAGCGTCTGATGTTGTCTCCTCGGGAATGACACTTACAAAGATTGTTGCAGATGTCGACCTCATAAAGTTTGATGTAACCTACAACGCAGGCGAGGGTACTGTAAACGGCAAGAAGACATACACAGTTGAAAATGCTTTCGATTACGAAACAGCATACACCCTGCTTGATGAAAACAAATTGGCTCTTGTGTACGAAGGCTATGAATTTAAAGGATGGTATATGCAAAGTGACCCTTCCAAAAACATAACCGAAATAGCCAAGAATACAAAAGGCGATGTAACAGTTTATGCCAAGTGGGAACCTATAAAATACGATGTAACCTACGATGCACTCGCAGGTGTATTTGATGACGGCAAAAGCACATATAAGGACGAGGATGCATATGACGCAGATACAGATTACACCGTAAAGGCTCTTGTTCCCAAGAGAGACAGCTATGTTTTTGCAGGCTGGTATTTCGATAAGGATACATGGCTAAAGCCCGCAGGAAGCACGATATCCAAAAACACTAAGGCGGATGTAACTCTTTATGCAAGATGGGAGCCGAATGTAAACCTTACATTCGTGTACAACAGCGCAAAGTCCGACGAGGATACCGTAGCAATAGATGTAGTAATGGATAAGCTTCCTTACGGAGTAAGCGAGATTGACTATATCGATGCAGTGTACTCTTTCGTAAAGGAAGGCACTGATGTCAAAGCTGAACTTGCTTATGATAAGGTAACCTCTGCGCACGGCGGTACACTAAACGGCTCAGACGGCAGAGTTACTCTCGTCGGTGTAAGCATAAAAGCGGGCGGTACGCTCTTTACAATAGAATTTACCAAGGCAAAAGACTATACCGATAATGTAACCTTTGCCTTTGGCGATGTTGTTATTAAGGAAGACGGCAAGGCGGTAGAAGGTTACAACAAGAATTCTACTACCATAAATGCACTTACAGGTCTTCACAAATATGAAATAGAATTTAACGAAAAAACCTACTTGGTGTACGAGGGCGAAACAATCGGCGATGCCAAGGCAAAGGATGGCACCAAGCTCTCTGATGCACTTAAAGATTACGAGGATAATCTTGACGACGAAATATACATATTCAATGGTTTCGTAGATGCCAACGATGAAAGTAAAGAGGTAAAAGCGACTGATGTTGTCTCCTCGGGAATGACACTTAAAAAGATTGTTGCAGATACCGACCTTGTAGAGTTTGATGTAACCTACGACGCAGGCGAAGGTACTGTAAATGGTAAGAAGGCTCATACAGTTGAAAATGCTTTCGATTACGAAACAAAGTATACCCTTTTGGGCGAAGACAAACTCAATCTTGAATATGAAGGCTATAAGTTTGACGGATGGTATATGCAAAGTGACCCCTCCAAAATCATAACCGAAATAGCCAAGAACACAAAGGGCGATGTAACAGTATACGCCAAGTGGCAGATAATAGAATACGATATAATTTATAATGCCAACGGGGGTATATTTGACGGTGAAGGAGCCACGATCACTAAAGATAAGGTACACACCGTAGAAGATAAGCATGCTATAGATAAAAACCTTATCCCCACAAGGGATGGTTATCTCTTCGCGGGTTGGTATAAGGATGCACAGGCAACCCAACCTGTAGGCGATACCGTAAATTACTTACCCTCGAATAAGACAGAAACAAGCATAACAATATATGCAGGCTGGACCAAGGTTTACAAAATCACCCTTGCTGGAAAGGACTACACCAAAGATTACATCTTGGAAGAAAACAAGAAATTTTCTGAACACGATGAACTTTCCAAAGCTATGCAGGCGGTAATAGATGCCCAGCCAAACGGCAAGAAAACAGTGTTTACAGGCACCTATCATAATGTATCAGAAACAGTGACCCTCGATACAAAGGCAACTGCAGACATGACGGTAACATATGAATATGTTGCTATCCCCTATGCCGTAGAATATAACTTAAACAACGGTATTTTTAAGCAGGGAGTTAACGAAGCTTCCTTTAAGACCTATACCGTAGACAAAGCACTTACCCTGCCCACAGCGGAACATGTATACAAATCAGATGCCGAAAATGATTATGATTTCAAGGGTTGGTATGATAACGAACAGCTCAGCGGCGAGCCGATTACAGAGATTCCCGCAGGACAGACAGGACCTAAGACATTCTGGGCAAAGTGGGAAGCTAAACCCAAGCAGGGACTCGGCTTCTTTGCAGGCGAAAGGGACGAGGATGCCAACACCGCAGTAATGTACATGACACTTACCGAAGTTCCCTACGATATAGACGAGCTTGCTTATATCGAGCTTGATTATTGGTACGGCACACAGATTTCCCCCTTCACACGCAATCTGCCCTTCAGATTTGTGAGCGCTGAGCCTTTGTTCGAGGCAGAGAGCTTTGAGGCAAGGGATGGCAAGGTAATCTGGTCGAACCACACCAAACCTATAACCACTGCTGAGCTTAAGGCTAACGGCGGTAAGCTCTTTAAGCTTGTGTTTGAGTTCAATGAGGATATTTCGGGTAAGCGTATATTCAAATACACAGAGAACGGAACTGTTCTTAAAGCTAAGGACAATACGCAGTCCACAAAGTATGAAATATTCGACGGTTCAATTCCTTTTAATGTAACATATTCCATAATTACATATGAACAAGACATCACCAATGATTACAATGCTGTGCCTACCTACACAGAGTCATACACAACAGGCAGAGCAGAGGAAGATATGCTTGTTAACTACAATGTCACCAAGGAAGGCTTTACCATAGACGAAAGCAAGTCCAATTTAAGCGGTAAAAACGACGGTACTCTTGAAATTGTAGTTTACTACAACAGAAATAAGTACACCGCGGAATTTAACGGCGATGTGTACAATTTCCTCCACGGACATAAGCTTCTCGGAAGCGACGGCAAGCAGGGCACAGCCCTTAAAGCGGCTCTCCAAGCACACTCACAAAACACCGAGGAGGGCTATGAGTGGACATACACCACAGATACAGGCATAACACTTGATCTTGAAAAGGATTATGATGTTACAAAGAGCCTGAAAATTTCTGCCGAATATGGACTCAAAAAGTATGACATCATATACTACACCTCCGCTACGGAACCCTTTGTTCCCGAAGGCGCAGAGACCACGTACACAACGGATAAGGAGTATATCCTGCCCAGACCTGAAAAGGAAGGCTTTGATTTCGTGGATTGGTACGACAACAAAGATTTCAACGGCACACCCATAACCAAAATCGAAAAAGGATCTACAGGCACCAAGAAGTTCTGGGCTAAGTGGGTGAGAACGGGTGAAGCAGTCCTCAAATTCACACACGAAAATAACGAGGAGCAGAAAACCATTACGGTTAAAGTAGTACTCACCAACATTCCCAAGAATATAGATAATCTTGCAGCTATTGAGATACACTATACACAGACTCCTTCCTATCTCAAATGGGATAAGGCAACAAAGAGTGCAACCTTCGGCGGGACATTTATACACAACAACAAAGACGGAGTACTCACATGGTACAACGAAAATGACTCTATCACACCCGAAGAGCTTAACGAAAAAGGCGGAGTGCTCTTCACCATAGTATACCCCTATGATGAGTTCCCCTCTGTCGAAGAGATAATCCTTAGCTATAATAAAGATAAAACAACACTTGCATCCTCTGACTTTAAAGAGGGAACAGGCTATAAGCTGGAAGATGGCAAAATTACATTTGCCAAGACCTGCGTCATAGACTTTAACGAAACAAAGTATTTTGTAACCGCGGGAGGAAATCTCGGTGATGCAAAGGCAACAGACGGCACCAAGCTTTCTGATGTAATGGCAAATTACAAACCCAAAGCAGGATATGAAAACAAAGGCTTTAAGATTAAGGGCACAGAAACCAAAGTTGATGCCGACACTATAGTTACAGACAGCATGGATATAGAACCTGATGATGAAATTATATATTATAGTGTTACCTACGATGCCGGAGACGGTGAATTTGCCGATGGCAAACATACAGTTGTTGAAGAAAAAGCATATACAGTAGAAAAAGACTATACTGTAAAAAATCTCACTCCCGAAAGAGAAGGTTATGATTTTGCAGGCTGGTATTATGATGAGGGCAAATGGCAGGAGCCTGCTCCTGCAGGAAGCACAATATCCAAAGAAACCATGAAAAACATAACCCTGTATGCTAAGTGGGAAAAAATCGATGATGAACCCGACGTGTTCACCGTAACCTTCTACGAGGGTACAACCGATAACAAGGGCAGTATTGAGGTAAAATCAGGAGACGTTGTAACAGAGTCACAGGTAAAGGAAAAGTTTGGCTCTCCTGATAATTACAATAAACAAGAGGGTTATACCAACAGCGACGGTATAGTACACGAGATTTCTCCCGAGCTTTGGTACAAGGACGGAGACGACTGGAAGATATTCGTGCCCGACAAGGTAAAGATTGTAAAGGATACAGATGTATACCTTCTCACAAGATATGTGGCAGCATATTATGATACAGACTTTGAGTTCAGAGGTATCAAGCTTCCTCAGAAGGAAATCGTAATTCCTTACGATTCCAATACCGACCTTTGGGAATCCGCAATGGATACCCTTACCAAAACAAGAGATGTTGTTGCAAGTACTCTTTACGATGTAGAGTACGCGCTGGATGTGGATCTGTTCTCTGCTATGCTCGAAAAGGCGGCAAAGACCGGCATTGTAGACGAAGACGGCAACATCTTAAATCCCGAGGTTCCCGTTCCGCTTCATAAGCTTCTTACAGAAGAGCTTATTATGAAGCAGATCGATAACTATATCGATGCAAACATAAACAACGAGGAATTCATTGCAGAAATCCTAAGAAATGATACCGTTGTAAACATGCTCCTCGAGGACGAGGGCATCCGCAACAAGGTGCTTAGCGATGAATCCATGAGAAACAAGCTTCTTACAACCGCTACTATCAAAAATATTATCAAAAGTGGAAACAAGCCTGATGGCTCCAACATTATCATAGATTATGTTATTACAAACCAGACTTTTAAGGATAAATTTATCGGAAGTCAAGCTCCCTTTGATTATATCGTTGATGACCTTAAGGCGCTTTATGATAAGAACGAATATCACGATATGATTCTCGATGCGTGCGTTGAGTTTGTAATAGATGTTTACTTTGAGAATACGGTTTCCGCACCGGAGCTTATAACTTACATTGATGGAGTTCTTGACGACGATGATTTCATTGCAGACATAGAGTCTAAGCCCGAGCTTCGCTCACTGTTCAGGGATGAACTCAAAATACTTCTTACAGACCTCGACAAGCCCGAAACTTCAGCTGATACCAAGAAAGAGGTTTATGAGACTATCCGCGCCAGCGACACTATGATAGATGCAATAATAGATGCTATTCTTAAAAACGATCACATCATGGATGACATCATGAGTGAATTGAAGACAGACCTTGCATCCGCAAACTCTAAATACAAAGATGTTGTTATAACTACTGTAAAAACAGAGTTTAGCAAGCAAGGCTCTGCGCTTAAGTCACAGATTATAGAAGCAGTTAAGGACGATCTTGAGCTTGGCTCGGCTTCTGTACTGAGAGGTACTGTTATAGAAGCAATTACCAAGGATTTTAACTCCGATGAATCTCAGCTAAAGGGTATTGTTATAACTACTGCCAAAACACAAATCACAACACCGAATTCACCCTTAAGAAATTCCATACTTACTGAGGCAGTGACAGCCGGCAGTGCTATCGAAGGATATGTTAAGGACTATGCGAGCAAAAATGATAGCATTAAGGATGAAATCAAGCCTCTCGTAAAGGAAAATGACGAGGTTAAGACCCAGGCACAATTATGGATAAGTACAAATGTTTCGTCTGTTAACGGCGATATCAAGAGTGCAGTGCTTAAAAATGAAGATGCTCTTATAATTGCCATCAAGGAGAGTGACCCCTCAATCTCAGATGATGATGCGAAAACATATGCAAAAGAGTATGTTTCAAACGAGATAGATGACAATGCGAAAGCAGAAATAGAGGGTAAAATAAATGACTTCTTTGCAGACGATACAAAGGTTCGCACAATGATAGAGAAAAACTTTGATACCTTCTACAATGCTTCCTACGATACACTCTTTGATAAGCTCTATGCAGACCCCGAAGTATTCGATAAGGCATACGCAAGCTATGTATCTGATTCTGCTAAGCTTGCAAGTGCGTTCGATAAGTATGTTGGCGAAGGAAACAACTTAGAAACCGCGGTGAATAAGTTTATAGAAAACACAGATAACCTGGCTCAGGCTATAGAAATATTTGTAGACACTGCAACGGACACCGACATTGAAGAGGCTGTAAATACTTATATAGCAGACGATGACAACCTCATATCTGCTGTAAATACCTACATTGCAGACCCCGACGGCTTAACCGCAGTAACCAACATCTTTAAGAGCGACAAAGCCAACTTAAAGACAGCTTTCAAAACCTACATTGCAGATGATGGCAACCTTGGCGATGCAATACACATATTTGCAGGCGATAAAGATGTATTTGATACCTTCTATGAGGATCATCTTGGCCCCAATGCAACTAACTCCGACACCTTTAATGCACTCTTTGAGTCGTACTATCATACTCATGTTCACGAAGTGGCAGAAAAGGCTTGGAATAATAAAGACCTCCATGATCTTGTAATGACATATGTCCGCACGTACACCAATAAGATGGTACAAGAGTATACAAGCGGCGAACTTGCCGCAAAAAATGAGGACCTTGCAGATACTATATATAAGCTCTTGCACGAGCAGTTCCCGGATGTTATAAGGCAGAAGTACTACGAAGAAGGCTCTACCATAAAGGCAAGTGTAGACCTCCTCATCGAAGAAGAGGGAACAAAGCTCATTAAGCAGTATGCAAACGATGAGCTTGATTCTGACATGGAAACATTTATAGATGGCACCATAAAAGAAAATATAGGTATCATAGTAGACGATTATCTGGACGGAAAACTCGATCCCGATATTGAAGGACTCATAAATGCCGAAATAGACTCCTACATGAAAAAACTTGTAGAAGACTACATAAGCAATGAAAACGATGCAAGAAAGACTCTTGGTGAGCTTATTCCCACCTATGCACAGGATGCTGTGGATACTCTTAAAGCAACCGATGCATTCAAGAATACAATCTCTGACTTCACATCTGGCAACGGCGTAAGGGTAAACGAAGACAACATAATGTTCATATCCATACTCTCCTCTCTTATGGGAGAATATGACTATGACAAGATTATGGCAGACTTTGCTCCCGAAAAGGTAGCAAATCTTGCAAACAAGATTGGTCACGACCTTGCTGCCAAGTATGTAAACGCTCTTCTTGATACCTTTGTAGGCGGTATAAAGGATGCAGAAGCTAAGCTTCAGGCAGACCTTGATAATGATATCGAAGGCACCGAGTATGAGTTTACTACTACACCCAGAGTAAGAGTTTACATCATGGATGACTTTGTGGTAGATATGTACAACAAGGCTATGCCCAAGGTGGCAGACAAATTAAACAGCAAAGAGCTTATAGCTGTAAATCCCTACGCTCAGAAGCTTATAAACAAGAACTGGATTACAGAGCTTCTTGATTACGATAGCACCAAGGTTAGTGAGAAAGTTAGCGGCTACAGCATAAAGAAGGGCGAGTATGATGAAGAATATGACATGACCGGAAGCCCGATTATGACATATATCGATATCGTTCTGGAAAACACAATTCTTCTCTATGATGCTGTAATGTGGTATGGCGATTACTACGGCGAAGCTACTGTGGAAGCTAAGCTCGATGCAGTATCTGCACTTATGGGTACATATGCAAATAAGGCAAACGACATCATAATGCACTACATTCAGACAGGCGAGCTCCCCAAGGGCTATACACCTTATGAAATCGCAGACAAAATTCTGGATAGAGTTCTTGGTGTAAATGATAAGATTGACGATGCTTACGACAAGGTAGAGGATAAGTACTACGAAAACGAAGACAGAATCCTTGAGCTTGTAGACAAGATGAAGAAATTCTACACCGAAAAGCTCGACAAGGATTACACAGAGGTTATAGACCTTGCAAGCCTCAGCGTGTACGCAGACGGCAAGGCATATCCCGTATACAAGATTCTCCTTGGAATAAGCGACAAAGATGATGCCTTCAATATTGACACCCTCGCAGAAGCCATAGACGACTCCGACAATTATCATGGCATAAATGCACTGGAGAAGGCTATGAATAAGATTAAATCGGGACTCAATAGATTTGAAGACAAAAACATTGCATCCGCACTTAGAATCATTCGAAATGCGTACAAGGTGACAGTGCCCTCAAAAGAAATCAAGGGATTTAAAACAGGTACACACACCGTTAAGCTCCACAGATATTTTGAGTAAATTGCAACCTTTTGCACACGGGAAAAGTATTATAAGTGAACGACAAAATATCTCTGCACCTTTTTGGTGCAGAGATATTTAAACAGCGAAAGGAAGATGAAAAATGAAAAAAGCTATATCGCTTATTGCGATAGTAATGGTATTTGTGTTTTCGGTGAACATCTGCTTCGCAGACTCTGTTGCCACTACACAAACAACGCAGGAGGCTACAGAAGAAGCACAGACAACCCCCGAGGCAAAGCACCCCATGAAAGACCTTAGCGTGGATACCGAGCTTGGCGAGAGTGTGCTTAAGCTCTATGATGCAGGCGTAATAAACGGCTACAAGGAAGCCGACGGTACATATACCTACCGCGCAGACAAAAGCATAACCCGCGGTGAGTTCTGCAAGATGATAAATACAACCTTTGGCTATACCCAAGAGGCAGACAATAAGTTCAAGGATGTAAACCCCAAAAACTGGTACTATGTACAGGTGGTCATTGCAATCCACTATGGCTACATACAGGGCCATGGCGACGGTACATTCGGCGGTGACGGATATATAACAAGAGAGCAGGTTTGCGTAATTCTTGACAGAATAGTAAACAAGAAAGCCGAGACAAAACCGCAAATTACAGATAAGGTTTCTTCATGGGCAAAGGACGCTGTAGAAAACATAGTTGGTCTTGGATATATGCCTCTTGAAGAAGACGGCAAGTTCCGTGCAAAGGAATATATGACAAGAGGTGAGCTTGCGCTTACAATAGATGATTTTGTAACCGTAAAAGCTCCCGAGGAAAATACAGACAAGGATAAACCGCAAGAGGATAAGAAAGAGGAGCATCAAAAGCCAAAGCCTTCTACTCCTTCGGGCGATTCTCCAAGCGGAGAAGAGGATTCTGATGAGTATGAGGATATAGGCGGTTCGGACGACTCAACTGAAAAAAGCTACACCATTACATACAATGCAGACGGCGGAAAACTGAGTAATCAAAAGAAATCTTACAAATCTTCGGATGCGGACTATACTCTGCCCACACCGACCAGAAACGGATATAAATTTATGGGATGGTTTGAGGACAAGAATGCCGATGTTGCGAGCGCAGAGCCTGTAACAAAGCTTGCATCGGGTTCTTCGGGCAACAAGACCTATTATGCTAAGTGGGCAAAATCTTATACAATAAATTATGTTCTTCATCCCGCTGAATACGAAAAGGAAGACGACCCGACAATCCTTGGTAAGCTTGACGGAACACAGAAGAAGTCATATTGTCAGTATGATGAGGAATATGTGCTCCCCACCCCTACAAGAGACGATGGCGAGGAATTCTTAGGCTGGTATGAGGCGCAGACCTTTAAGGGTGTAAAGGACACCATTATCATAACGGACGAATATAAGGTCACCTCAATACCCGCAGGCAGCGAGGGCAATAAGACCTACCACGCAGTATGGCAGGACATGGCAGATGAAGCGGATGATACATATTATTGGATAAATGATGCAATATCCGAAATAGATTACATAAAGGACCTTATGCCTATCGCAACAGAAAGCGGCATCCTGAGATTTTTTGAAACCGCGCTTCCCGAGGTTTCATCCTGGGAATCACAGAGCGTGCTTGTGACAAAGAAGCTTGTTAGGGAAATGTATAAATCCGATGCAGAAGATATAAAAGTTATCTACCTTGCACTGCAGGATGCAGGACAGGGCGAGGATATAAAAAATGAACTTATGAAACTTAACTCAATAGACGAACTTGTTACGATATTTGGTATAAACATTAAATTCGGCACGGGTGACATTGGCTTTCTGGAATAAAAATAACGGCTTGACTCATAATTTTGAGTCAAGCCGTTTCTTGTACAAAGGATTATTTTATAAATGCTTTTAGGTCAATGTCAAAAAAGTGAGCAAGCTTTTCCGTTATCACTTTTTGTTGCCTATCTGTAAGGGTCCCCAGTGCTCTTATAAGCTCGTCTTTGAGTGCATCTGTGTTTTTTACTTCTTCGATAAGCGATTCAAGAGAGTTGAATTTTTCGTTCAGTAATCTTTTGGTGGCTTCGCTTGTAAGAAGCATTGTTGTCCTATTGTCATATGCCATGCGTGCACAATCTTTCATTGCATCCAAAAGCTCTATCACCTTGGCGAATCTTATGCTTGGAGGACTTTGGGTTTCGGAGTTGTAGGGCTGTCCTATTATGTTGATGCGCATCTTGTCAATTATATTCGGTCTGCTGTTTTCTCCCAAAAGATAATCCAATATGTCGCTTACCGTAGTATCGTTGGCTTGGGTTATAACCTCCTCGGTAAGCACATCATCGGCAAGGGTTAAGGGCTTTAAGTTATTCCTACTCCATGTAAATAGCCTTATACGGTCGGGGGTAAGAGGCAGCCTGTCACCATCCTTGTAGGTGGCCTGAAACTGAAGCTTTGTAAAACTCGTTTGCGTAGATACATCCAGAGGTATAGTCTTTGTAAGAACGCCGTCTGTATAAAAGCTTGCAAACAGAATCCCGCCCTCGTATGTATTTGGAACCGTGACCGAAAAGGTAATAGGCTCCGAGGACTTTCGGTCATGTCTTATTGCGTCAATAGTAAAGCTTGCGCCACCGTCCTGAAGCACCGCTGCATCGGCACAAAAAGCAGCCGACAGCGAGAGCGTTCCCGCAAGAAACGCGCAAAGTAGCTTTTTCATATATATCATTCCTTATAAAATTATACCTACATTATGCCATAGCATTTTCGCTGTGTCAATCGAGTTTAACAATCTGTAAAAAACTTGTCTTATTTCATAAATTCTTCATATAAATTATATGAGGTGATTTATGTGCGGTATGCGGCATATTGCAGGGTTTCTACAGGCAGCGACGAACAGCTTAATTCCCTTATAAATCAAAAGAAATTTTTTGAAGAATATGTAAAGGCAAGGGGCGATACCCTTGTGCAAATATATGCCGACAGAGGAATAAGCGGCAAAAGCATGGAAAACCGCACGGAGTTTAAAAGGCTTTTGGAGGACAGTTCAAAAGGCGAATTTAATGCCGTGCTTGTAAAGGACATAAGCCGTTTTGCAAGAAACACTCTGGATTTTCTTACAGGCATCCGTGCACTTAAAGCTCAGGGTGTGGATGTTATATTTATAGGCGCAAATCAAAAGGTCATAGGTGAGTCCGAATTTGTGCTTACTCTTTTTGCTGCATTGGCACAGGAGGAATCCTGCGCCCTTTCAAAGAGGATAATTTTCGGTAAAAAGCAGGGTGCCAAGGGCGGCAGAGTGCCGAATATCATATATGGCTACGACAAGATAGATACATATACCCTCTGCGTAAATCCCAAGGAAGCACATGTGGTAAGGGATATATTTCGTATGTATACAAAAGAGGGTATGGGTTACAGAAAGATAGCGGCATATCTTAATGCCAAAGCTGTTCCCACAAAGCTTGGAAAAGAGTGGAATCCCAAGGGGATAAAGAGGATTCTTATAAATCCCATATATAAAGGCGTGCTTGTAAATAACAAGACAGAAACAAAGGACTTTCTTCTCGGCATACGAAACGAAGTTCCGAGTGATGAGAGGTATTATCACGTAAGAGAAGAGCTTAGAATAATAGATGATGCAATGTATGAAAAGGCTTCTCTTCTTTTGGGTAAAAGAAGCAAAACCCTTCTTTGCGGTCAAAGAAGCAAACCCCAAGGGGCATTTGAGCATGCCCCTTGACCCCGCCCTTCCGCTGTGAAATCTGCGGGAAAAGTAAAAATATAAAAGGCAAAGCTCTATCGCCGTTGCGGACGCGACAATTTAGTCGCTTGTCCTCACTAAACGGCAAATGCATAATGGAACTTAAATATTGCATTTGACGTTTGCGATAGCTTTGCCTTTTCTCTTTTTCCTTTCTAAATCCCGCATATTTCAATGCGGAAACAGAATAAGGTAGCTTTGCTTTCGCAAAGCAAACTATTTTAATTGTTGGAAACAGTAGTTACATCATCATTGGAAGTGATGAATATTTCTTCTGCTTCCTGTTAGATTTTTTTAAGATTTTCTATTGCATCTGTTATTTTGTTAAATAGCTCATAATACATTTTCTTATAATCTTCCATTGGCATTTCTCCTTTTCTTAATTTTAGTATAAATTAAAAAATGCGCCGGCACAGAGCCGACGCACGAAAAGCGTACAGCCCTTATTGTCGCCAAACAAAATCGATTCATGCACAAATGAACAGAACCAGAGCATGTACGTTTTTACTAAACATACAGTTCTGTTCATATAGTGCAAATATGTGATTTTGCTTGGCAAGATTATATTATCATATATAAAATTAAAAGTCAACGTGAAAAAAGTCGCATTTTGTAGGATACAAAACTTTTTTACACTTTGTTATCAAACTTTTGGTGACGCTAATAAATCCGCATTGGACTTTGGAGCGTAAAGAAAACCGCAATTAAAAACGCAGAGACACCGCAAACGGCGCTTGCACAAAATCAGTTCCATTATGCAAGCGCCGTTTAGTGAGGACTTACGGAAAAGATTTCCGTTTCCGCAACGGCGGTAGTATATGCGTTTTTAATTGGGGTTTTTAGCTTTAAAGTCCACAGCGGACGGCGGGGAGTGCAGAGGGGCTCGCTGTTGAGCTCCTCTGCTATATTATTACCCGTTGGCACACACAGAAGTGGTTGACCCCATAGCGCTTGGTGCAAGAATCGTAGAGCCTCAGGAAAACTGTTGCTGCTGTGGTTGTGACACAGATGTAAACTCCGTTCCCGAGTGCATCTGTTCTATATTTGAAGAAAACCTCGTAGGCGGCGAGGATGTTCGCAAGGTGCTCGTTACCCTTGGTCTGTTTACAATCGTAAGATTGATAAGAAAAGTTCAGCTCATCATTCCTGTAATTGACTTCTGTATTCCCAATGATGAATGTTCTGCTGTTTCTTCCGAAAACAACCCCTGTGAGCTTTTCGACAGACTTTGCTTCCCTATAGACGAGTTTTTCCCGCCCGAAAAGGGATGCCTGAACGAGAATAACTCCCGTTGTTTGTGATACAAATATAATACCCGCGAGCATAACAAAAACCGCATTGTAAAATGCGGTTTTTGTTATGCTCGTGGGTGAGCTTTATTGTATACTTCTCTTATATGATTTTTCATAAGCTTAGTGTAAACCTGCGTAGACACTATATCCTTGTGTCCGAGCATCTCCTGTATGGATGCAAGGTCGGCGCCGTTTTCTAAAAGATGCGCGGCAAATGAGTGTCTTAGCGTATGAGGAGTTATGTCCTTGTTTATGCCTGCAAGAAGTGCGTAGGATTTTACAAGCTTCCAGAAGCCCTGACGTGTCATGCGAGAGCCGTTGCAGTTTACAAAGAGAGCTGCCTCATCCGGTTTTAATATCATAGATTGCCTTGCTCCCGATATGTATTCGCGAAGCGCTCTTATGGCGGTTTTGCCCAGGGGGACAACTCTTGCCTCTGTTTCACCGATGCATTTTATGTAACCGAAATCTAAGTCAAGGTCTCTTTTGTTAAGCGTTATAAGCTCTGTCACCTTTATGCCCGTAGCGTACAAAAGCTCAAGCATTGCTTTGTCGCGGGTGCCCTTGTCCGTAGAGGTGTCGGGGCATTTTAAAAGCATATTCACTTCGCTTGTAGTGAGTATCTGCGGAAGCTTTTTCTTCGCCTTGGGGGTCTTCAGCTTGTATGTGGGGTCAAACTTTACAAAACCCCTTAAGTGAAGATAGGCATAAAGAGCTCTTACCGATGCAAGCGAGCGCGAAACAGAGGATACTGCCTTGCCGCCGAGCTGCATATATGTAATATAGCTTTCCACATCGGCAGTTTCCACATTTTCCACCTCGATTTTGCGCGAGGATATAAAGTCGGAAAACTGCTTTATGTCTCTTGTATATGATTGCAAAGTGTTCTTTGCAACTTTTTTGTCATTTTCAAGATAGTCTACAAATTCACACATCAGTGCGTTCATTTTATCCCTCCAAACACCCCGACACCTATGCCGAGCTGAATACATTCCGATATACACATAAGAATAAAGAAAACAAAGGTTTTGAGCACAAATCCCAAATATTTTACGGCTTTGTCCGTGCTTGAGAGCTCACAGCTTCTTAAAGAAAAGTTTACCGCCGTAAGAAACAAAAGCACCTTAAGCGGCAACACTAAAAAGTTTGAAACAAAAACCGCAAAGAAAATACCCATTGCTTCTTTTAACACGCAGTTTTTTGCCGCAAGTCCCACCGCTGCCCCAAGGCAAAAGCCCTTAAAAAGCAGAAGAACCCCCGAAAGAAAGGATACAGGGTATGCGGATGCAAAAAGCAGGATTACCGCGCAAAAAACAAGGTCGTTTGTAAAAGCTTTTTTAAAGCTCGGTACGAAAAGCGCATTTTCGACAGACAGATTTCGTATGTCGGATGCGCTCTGTGCAAAAATTCCGCCTGCCGTACGGTAGGAAACGAGTAAGCCTAAAAATATGAATATTCCCACAAGTGAGAAGCACACGGCAATAGCCGAACGGCTTACAGGCGGAGATAAAGTATCTTTCATATCATCACTCTCCACTACAAATTATGTAAAGCGGAGAGGAATTATTCAATTACTTTTTCATTTTTTCTGCTTTTTTAAGACAAGCATCGACTGCGTTCATAACAGTCTTTCTAAAGCCATCATTTTCCAGCGAAGCAACCGCATCTATGGTAGTGCCTGCAGGAGAACACACCATGTCCTTAAGCTCGGCGGGGTGTATGCCCGTCTCAAGCTGCATAAGAGCGCTCCCCATAAGTGTCTGCGAAGCAACGGTGTATGCGTTGTCTCTGGGTATTCCTGCTCTTACTGCGGCATCTGCAAGAGCCTCTATAAACATAAACGCATATGCAGGACCGCTGCCGCTAAGTGCGGTGTATGCACTTATCTTGTCCTCGGCCACTCTTAAGGTTTTTCCCGAGCCTGCAAATATCTTTTCTGCAAAGTCAAGCTCATCTTCTGTTACAAGAGAGTCGGGTGCTATTACCGTCATTCCGCCGCCTACGGAGAGGGGGAGATTGGGCATTGTGCGGATTGTCTTTACATTTCCGAGTATTCCCTTTATATAATCTATGGTTATACCTGCAGCAATGGATATGTACACCTTGCTCTCGTAACCCTCTACGGATTTTATGTCATTAAGAAGTTTCTGGAAGCCGTCGGGCTTGATGCACAATATTATGTAATCCGATTTTTTAACCAATTCTTCCAGATTTGTTACATTTATATTAAGCGATTTAACCTTGTCGGAAAAGGCAAGCGAGCAGGCGTATGTGGTTTCTCTGCAGCAAGCCTTGCTTGCTATGGCACCGCAAAGCACGGAGCCGCCCATGTTTCCCACGCCTATGAAACCTGTTGCAACATTCATAAAAACACCTCCAAATGTGCGCCTTTTTAATGGCGGCAAAAATGATTATATCACAAACGCATGGCAAATGTAAAGAGTTTTTTAACATTTTTTAAAATATTATGTCAACAAGCCGCACATATAAGTCGGTGCGGTGCTTGACTTTTGACACACCCTGTGATATCATTATTGTGTATAATTGTAATATAAAGGAGTGTTGAACTGTGGAAAATCTGGTTCTTGTGGTAGACGATGAAAAACCGATAGTCGACATAGTAAAAATAAATCTTCAGAAAAACGGATACCGTGTTATAGAAGCTTATGACGGAATAGAGGCGGTATCAAAGGCTATTTCCGAGGAGCCTGACCTTATACTTCTGGATGTAATGCTTCCTGGACAGGACGGTTTTTCTGTATGCAAAAAAATACGCGAAACCTCTGCCGTGCCCATAATAATGCTTACCGCACGCGATGAAGAGGTGGACAAGATTTTGGGCCTTGAGCTTGGAGCAGACGACTACATGACAAAGCCGTTTTCCATACGCGAGCTCATAGCCAGAGTCAAGGCAATATTAAGAAGGTCGCAGATTTCCGCAAAGGACGAAGCCGCAGGCGAAATCCTTACCTTTGGCGACCTTACCATAGATATAGAAAAGTACGAGGTGTGCAAAAGAGGCGATGTAATAGAGCTTACATTCCGTGAGTTTGAGCTTCTTAAATTTCTTGCTACCAAAAAGGGCAAAATCTTTTCCAGAGAAAATCTTTTAAATAAAGTGTGGGACTATGAATTCTACGGCGATGTTCGTACTGTGGATGTTACCATCCGCCGTCTCCGTGAGAAAATCGAGGACAACCCCAGCATCCCCACATATATTATGACAAAGCGCGGTGTAGGATACTATTTTGGAGCGTAAGAAATGTTCAAAAGCTTAAGTCTTAAGATAGCCATGATGTTTGTGCTTCTTACCATATCGATTATCATCCTTATAGGGTCGTTTATGACAGAGAGCATAGAAGCATTTTATGAAAATGAATTCAGAGACCTTATGTCCTCGGTATTCAGCGAGGACTATATTGGTGAGCTCAATTTGTCTGCATCAGCCGATGCTGATGCAAGAGAAATATACAACGGCATTACTGTGTATTCCAGCCAGATAGGTGTGGACTCATTCCGTAACCTGTATTTTTTAGACGGCAAGACAGGTAAAACCATAGAGGATTTAACCACAAACACAGAGCTTTCCAAAACCCTTGAAATATCGCCCAATATCATAGCCGCCATGAGTGGCAGGGCGGGTACCGAGACCCTTTCGGGCGCAGGCTACATGGATTATGCCGTACCTGTACAAAAGGACGGCAAGGTGCAGTATATAGTGTATGTAAGAGACACCAAAGAAGAGACTACAAGTGTAATGAGCTCCATCTTTTCCATCATGGTGCAGGCACTTCTTATAGGTCTCAGCCTGTCGGTGCTTTTGTCCATACTCCTTTCCAAAACCATCATTCTGCCCATACAGTCGCTTACCGCCAAGGCAGAGAGGATTTCCGAAGGAGAGTTCGATGAAACAATAGAGACTCGCTCTGTAGATGAAATCGGCCGTCTTACAAACACCTTCAACCTTATGGCGTCAAAGCTTAAGGAAACACTTTACGAAATCCGAAGCGAAAAGGACAAATCCGAAACCATTCTTCTCCATATGACAGACGGCGTTATAGCCTTCAATAAATTCGGAGAGCTTATTCACATAAATCCCGCAGCAAAGGAATTACTTAAGATTACCGATACAAAAGGCATAAACTTTAATTCCATATTTGGTGAGATTACGGATGTATCGGTAGAAAAGGTGCTTTTTCTTCCGCACTTTAAGGGTGCAGAGCGCAACATAACCACCGATACAAACGAGCTTATAGTACACTTTGCCCCCATACGCACGGCAGATTCGTCCGAGGGCATAATAGCCGTGATACAGGATATCACCGAACAGCGCAAGTTAGATAAAGCGCGCAGAGAGTTCGTTGCCAATGTATCGCACGAATTAAGGACACCGCTTACCACGGTAAAAAGCTATGCGGAAACCCTTACCGATGTCCTTGCTGACGGAAGCGTGGAGCCTGAGCTTTTCGGCACATTCTTAAAGATAATAAACAACGAAACCGACCGCATGACAAGACTTGTAAAGGACCTTCTTCTGCTTTCCAGACTGGACTATTCCTTAAGGGATATGCCCAAGGAGCATTTTGATATATCCAAGATGATAAAATCCCTTGTGGAAAGACTCACCATAAATTCAGCCGAGAAGAAGCAGACCCTCATATATGAGCCTACAAATGCTCTGCCCCTCTACCACGGTAACCCCGACAGGATAGAGCAGGTGCTTATAAACATAATTACAAATGCCATAAAATACACACCCCAAAACGGCAGAATACTCATAACCACCATGTATATGTACAGCTCCATATGTATTAAGGTAACGGATAACGGCATAGGTATTCCCTCTGCCAGCCTTGAGCACATATTCGAGAGATTCTACCGTGTGGACAAAGCGCGTTCCAGGGAGATGGGCGGCACAGGTCTTGGCCTTGCCATTGCCAAGGAGATAGTGGAGGCACACGATGGTACTATAGAAATCAAGAGCAAGGTTGGCAAGGGCACAGAGGTTATCATAAACCTGCCTCTTGAAAATCTGGGTGCAGAACAAATGTAAATGTTATGCGCTTTTAAAACGCTTGTAATTGTTTTGTAACAATTATGCTATATAATATATTTAGAATAATAGGCAGCGCATATGCGCAATGTATTTTTATAAAGGTGATTACAATGAAAAAATTAATTACATCAGTTCTCATAATCATGCTGTGTCTTGTTCCGCTTACGGCTTTCGCCTCGGCTGAGACACTTCCTGCCGATTATGCGGGCAACACCACAGAGCTTATAGATATCAAAAACCCCGAGGTTGCTTCCAGCACCACCGCAAACAAGGCTTGCGTTATTTCGGCGGTTGCAGCAAGCGGAACCACGGTTACGCTATATACATACAATGCAGAAACAGGTACATATGTCAAGATGTACGCAGATGGCGCTCCCCTCGAATCTGTAGTGGGTGCCGCAGGTCTCTATGCACAGAATATTGAGCTTACATACGGCAGTAACAACATCCTTGTTGTTGCTTCTTCGGGAAATTCTGTTGAAACTGCAAGACTGGAAGTAACACTTGTAAAGAATAATCTTATAGACACCATAAGAAATTTCTGGCAGAGCATACTTAATCCGTAATGGGTGATTTGTTATGAAAAAGGAAACCATTAAAACCGCAGTTCTGGCTTTACTGGTAGTTAGCAGTATTGTACTTACAATTAATAATTGGTTTAGTGAAAAATTATGGCCTGACGGCTATAATTTTTTTTCTAATTTAGCAAATTATTTATCCATAGCCAAAAATGACAAGAGCTATTATCTTTCTAAGGAAAATGTGTCAAACCCTGCCAAGATAGTTGTAAACAACAGCGACCTTCGTAATGTATACACACACTCCTCTGCGGATTTCAATGACATGGTAAATACCGTAAAGGAGCATCTCAAATCGGGACTCGGACAAAAGGACGGCATAACCTACGGTACTTCTGATGAATGGAAGAACGCGCTTAAAAACAGGTCTATATACTTCTCTTACCCTGTGCCTTACGGCACCAAGACCTTTTCTGCCATATTGGACACTCCCATAAATGCGCTCGGCAGCGGAAATGTGCAGGAATTTGTGCTTGTATCGGGCGACAGCATCACGGGCAAGCCACACCTTTTTGTTAAATCGGCGGACGAGGATTCTCACACAGATATCACCCTTTCAGGCGACAGTTTAGAGATAGATGCACTTATAGAAAGGTATGCACTTTCCTCGGCGGGCGAATGTCCCTATTCATTTGAGCTGAATTTCGATAAGGCGGGCGAAAACAAGGAGCAAAAGGTGACTATAGATTCGCAGGTTATCCTTTCCATAAAGCCTATTACTGCCTCTGCTGTATCGGAGATAAATTATTTCGAAAGCATAGCCGAAAACGAGGAGCTCTATACCGAGTTTCTGAGGTCATTCGGCTTTAACGCATCAAACCTGCGAAAGAACGTAACCCTCGACAAAACCATAATATTTGCCGAAAACTACGGCACCATAAAGATGCACCCCGACGGACTTATGGAGTTTAAGGCGCTAAATAACACAAAGGGTATAGAAACAGGAAATTCTGTTGAGTTTTACGATACCTTTATAGATTGCATAGAATTTGTAAATAATGTATGGGATACCGCATGTCTCGAGGAGAATATGGACATCAATCTTTCCTCTGTAAAGATGGGCGATGCGGACAACAGCTTTGTTATAACCATAGATTATTATGCAGAGGGTATGGAGGTTGTAACGCGTGTAGATGCCACAGACTCACACAGTGCGCTTAATCACGCCATAGAGATAGAGGTTACAAATTCTAAGATAACATCATACAGACAGGCGGTGCGCGGATACCGTTCCACAGGAGACATAACCTCGTGCAGCGGAGTTATAGAGGCTCTCGACACCCTCATGGCAAACGAAAGCATAAAATCCGACAATATAACAAGCCTCTACAGAGCATACTTTGCTTCGGAAGGCGGAATCTGCAAGCCATGCTGGGTAGCCACAACCGCCAAGAATGAAACAAGAATCATAAAAGATTAGCGAGGTGGAAGGATGAATCTGGGCAGAGTAAAGACCTTTCTTATAATCCTGTTTCTCGGTATAAACATATATCTTATAGCCGCAGGCTTCTCTACAACACGCTTTTATCTGGACAAGGATACCGTATCCGACTGCATTGAGGTGCTCGGCGAAAACTCCGTAACGCTTAAAGAGGGTGTAATGCCCCGTTATACAGTAAATTTAAGAGGTATAGATACCGATAATACTGTGTACACCAATGAATTTGTAAAAGGCGGTAAAAACGGCTTCAAAACAAAAGGCAACACATTTTCATGTATGTTCACTCCCACGGATAAGACGGCAGAGCCCCAAAAGGCGGTGCTTGGTTTTCTTGAGGAAAACGGCTTTGACACAGAACATATGAAGTTCTCTTCTGCCAAAGAGGACGGTGTGTGGTATATAATCTGCTGTGTTGGGGATTATTCCATATTCGACAGCCGTATCAAAGTAACGAGGAGCGAGGATTCATACATTATAAACGGCAGATGGTACGAGCCGAAATCCCACAAGGTGCGCTCGCAGAACCGTCAGAGAAACACGGTGTATATTACAAGTGTACTTGTGAATATGCTGCAAAATGAGGATATTATGCAAAATGCACCCTTTGAAATAACGGACATAGACTACGGCTACCTTGCAGGTCTTCCTTACGGAAGCGAGGAGCACATAAGGGCAACGGCAATGCCGTACTACAGAATAAAGGACAATAAGGGCAATACCTATTATTACGACGCGGCAAGCGGCGAATATTTGAAATAACAGGAGGAAACAAAAATGGCAAAACCAAGAATACCCATGGGCATGGGCGGAGCAAATATGAACAATATGCTTAAGCAGGCGCAGAAGATGCAGCAGAATATGCTCAAGATGCAGGAGGAAATCGAAAAAGAAGAATTTGAGGCAAGTGCAGGAGGCGGAGCAGTAACTGTAAAGATGTCGGGCAAAAAGGAGCTTACATCCGTAAGCATAAAGCCTGAGGCAGTAGACCCCGATGATGTAGAAATGCTCGAAGACCTCATTCTTACTGCGGTAAACGATGTTCTCACCAAGGTAGACAGTGCAAACGCAAGCAAAATGAGCTCTATAACAGGCGGACTTAATATACCCGGAATGTTTTAATTTCTCTTGACAAGAGCATACATTAATTATATAATAACTATATATGGGTACAAAGGAGAGTATTGCATTGAGAGTTATTTCCGGCTCATTAAGAGGTCTTAAGCTGGAAAGCCTTCCCGGCACAGACACCAGACCCACTCTGGACAGAGTGAAAGAAGCGCTTTTTTCCATGCTTTTCGATAAGGTGCCAGACAGTGAGGGATTGGATCTTTTTGCAGGGAGCGGTGCTCTCGGCATAGAGCTTATGAGCAGGTACGGCAGGGACTGCACCTTTGTGGACAATTCTGCCGAGGCTGTTAAGGTAATAACTGCCAATATCACCAAGGCTCGTCTTGCAGACAAGGTGTCTTTGGAAAAATGCGATGCACTTTCTTTTCTTATCTCAACTCCAAAGAAGTTTGACATCATATTTCTGGACCCGCCCTACATGTCGGAGCTTTATGACAAAGCACTCGATATCATAAGACACAGAGGTCTTTTAAATCCGGGCGGAGTGGCGGTGTGCGAGTGTCATAGCGGTTATACACCATCTTTAACCGGCTATACCGTCATAAAGGACAAGACCTACGGCAAGGTAAGGCTTTTGGTATTGGAGGAAGCATAATACATGGAGAGAACAGCAGTTTATCCGGGGAGCTTTGACCCCGTAACAAACGGACATATAGACATAATCCGCCGCAGCGCAAGAACATTTGACAAGGTGTATGTGGCTGTGCTTGTAAACAGCGCCAAGAAGCCTGCATTTACTATAGAGCAGAGGATGGCATGGATACGCAAAGCAACCGAGGGACTCGGCAATGTAGAGGTAGGTACCTTCTCGGGACTTCTGGTAGATTATATGAAAGAGAAGGATGCCAAATTTATCATAAAGGGCTTAAGAGCAGTATCGGATTTTGAATACGAATTCCAGATGGCTCTTATGAATCACAAGCTTTCCAAGGATATAGAAACTCTCTTTATGATGACAAGTGCCAAGTATCAGTACTTAAGCTCAAGCATAGTAAAAGAGGTTGCCCGTCACGGAGCATCTCTGGACGGACTTGTGCCCGAGTGCATAAAGGATGAGATTGTTGCAAAAGCACAACAGGTTTTTCACCCTGATAATAAATAATAATTATAAATTTTTGTATGAGAGGAGTACAGAAGATGGATGTTATAGAAATGCTTAGCGAACTTGAAGAAATTATAGAAAAAGGTTTCGAGATACCTATTATTAAGAAGACCTTTATCGACAAGGAAGCCGTAATGTCCCTTATAAACGACATAAGCCTCCAGCTTCCCGATGAGCTCAGAGTAGCAAAGTCCATTGCAGAGGATTCCAAGAAAATTATTGCCGATGCACAAAGACAGGCGGATGCTAAGATTAAAGAGGCAGAGCACAAAATCATGGGTCTTGTAGACGAGCACGAAATCACAAGACAGGCTACTGCCAATGCCAACGATATCATATCCAAGGCGCAAAAGGACGGCAGAGAAATCAAGCTTGCAGCCATCAAATTTGCAGACGAGCTTCTTGAAAGAGTAGAGGGCGATGTTAAGAGCATTGGCGACAAGTTAAGACAGGGAAGAGAAAATCTCCGTCAGTAATTTCACAAACACAACAAAAAGGCTGCGGTAAGCTATGCAAGGGGCGACCTTTGACATAATTTGCTGCAGTTTTTTAATAAGGGGATGATATGATATGACATTCAAAGATGCAAAGAGAATAGTTTTTAAGGTGGGTACCTCCACTCTTACATACGAGGGCGGCGGTATAAATATACGCCGTGTCGAAAAGCTTGTTAGGGTGCTATCCGATATAAAAAATCAGGGCAAGGAAATCATCCTTGTAACAAGCGGTGCCATAGGCATAGGCATGGGAAAGCTCGGCATAACCGAGCGCCCAAAGGAGACGAGGGGCAAGCAGGCACTTGCCGCAATAGGTCAGTGTGAGCTTATGGACTTTTATTCCAGACTTTTTTCCGACTATAATCATACCGTAGCACAGCTTCTTCTTACAAAGGATGTTGTGGTGGATGAGGTATTAAAGCACAATGCACAAAATACTTTTGAAACTCTGCTTTCACTCGGCGCAGTACCCATCGTAAACGAAAATGACTCCATAAGTGCAGAGCAGATAGAGTTTGGCGACAACGATACCCTCTCTGCTATAGTGGCAAGCCTTACAAATGCGGATATGCTTATAATCCTTTCGGATATAGACGGTCTTTATGACAAAAACCCATCCGTAAACCCCGATGCTAAGCTTATACCTCTTGTAGAGGATATCACAGACGATATTAAGGAAGTAGCCTCGGGTGCAGGCACATTGAGGGGAACAGGCGGTATGATTACAAAGATATCCGCCGCAGAGATTGCAACGGCGGCAGGAGTGGATATGTTCATATTAAACGGCAAGGACCCCAACATAATATATGAGCTTGCAGACGGCGGCAAGGTGGGCACACTCTTCCGTGCAAGAAAGGAATAACCCTATGTCAGATTTAACTACAAAAGGCATATATGCAAAAAAAGCCGCATCCTTTATTGCAAAAAAGGATACAGCTTACAAAAATCTTATGCTCACAAAGATAGCCAAGGCATTAAAGGATAATGCGAATTACATAGAGAATGAAAACCTTACAGACCTTGCAAACGCAAAGCAAAACGGAATATCCGATGCCATGACAGACAGACTTCGTTTTGACAGAGCAAGGATTATTTCCTGTGCCGATGCGGTGCTTGAGGTAACTAAGCTTGCAGACCCCGTGGGTGAGGTGCTCTCGTCTGTCGTGAGACCTAACGGACTTAATATAGACAAGGTGCGTGTACCCTTTGGTGTTATAGGCATAATATACGAATCCCGCCCAAATGTAACGGTGGATACTACCGTGCTTTGTCTTAAGACATCAAATGCGGTAATATTAAGAGGCGGAAAAGAGGCAATCCATACAAATACCGCTATAGTTAAGGTAATGCGCGATGCTCTTAAAAGTATGGGTGCAGACGAAAACCTCATAGGCTTTGTTGAGGACACCTCAAGAGAGAGCGCAAATGAGATGATGCGCCTTAAAGGTTATATAGATGTGCTCATACCCCGAGGGGGAGCAGGTCTTATAAATGCTGTGGTAAATAATTCCACCGTGCCTGTTATAGAGACGGGTGTGGGCAACTGCCATGTGTATGTGGATAAATATGCCGATATTAAAAAAGCTGTGGATATAGTAGTAAATGCCAAAACGAGCAGACCGTCGGTATGCAATGCCATAGAGACTCTTCTCATACACAGGGATGTGGCAGATGAGTTTTGCACAGAGCTTAACCCTCATTTTGAAGAAAAGGGAGTTAAGGTATATGGGACAGATGATATAAAGGATGTGCTCACTTGCGTACGCTCCGTTACGGATGAGGATTTTGCCACCGAGTTTCTGGACTACGAGATTGCCGTGCGCACAGTAGAGACCATAGATGAAGCAATAGACCATATTTCCAAATACAGCTCAATGCACTCGGAGTGTATTGTGTCCGAGGATGCTTTGTCACAGAAGCTTTTTACCTCATGTATAGATGCGGCGGCGGTGTATGTGAATGCTTCCACTCGTTTTACAGACGGCTTTGAATTCGGCTTTGGCGCAGAGATAGGCATAAGCACACAAAAGCTTCACGCAAGAGGTCCTATGGGACTTAATGAACTTACAAGCTATAAGTATATCATAAAAGGCAACGGACAAATACGATAACCTGCATACGCGGTTCGATTCCCGTTAATAAAGGAGAAAACAATGCAACTGCTATCTTACATATTAAGTATCTCAGGACTTATATGCATAATATCCGCCTCACTTATAAAGGGCAACAAAATGAAAGCCATTCTGTTCTTGGTTTTCTGTGCAAATCTGTTTGTAGCTACGAGCTATCTCGTGGGCGGCAGCGGTATAAACGGTGCTGCAGCGTGCTATCTCGGTGCGGTTATGACGCTTATAAACTATTTCTTCGATTCAAAGAACAAGCCTATTCCCAAATGGCTCATAGCCATATATGTAATAGCTATAATTGTGCTTAACATATGGGTGGCAGGCGGAATATCTCTTCTTGGAATGCTTGTAATAATAGCTTCGCTAAGCTTTATAATGTGCATAGGGCAGACAAATGGCACAAAGTACAGATTCTGGACAATAGTAAATATGCTTCTGTGGTGCACCCACGATATACTTGCACCAGCATACAATGCACTTGCAACACATATACCCCAGCTTCTGTTTACTGTAGTGGGCATGATAATTCACGACAGAAAAAAGAAAAATATCGACAAGTAAAATATTGTTTGGAGGAAAAAGATGATACATTCAATTCTGCTTATAGGTCAGTCCAACATGGCAGGAAGAGGCTTTGCAAATGAGGTAGAGCCTATAAATAACGAAAAAATCAAGGTAATGAGAAACGGCAGATGGTGGGATATGTACACCCCCGTAAATCCCGACAGAGTAACGGCAGGAGTCAGTCTTGCAGAGAGCTTTGCAGATTTGTATGCAAAAGAGCACGATGCAGATGTGGGACTCATTCCTTGCGCAGACGGGGGCACCTGTCTTGACCAATGGCAGGTGGGCGGACTCCTCTTCGACCATGCATGCTATATGGCAGAGCTTGCTATGCGCACATCCACCATTGCGGCGGTTTTGTGGCATCAGGGCGAGTCAGACTGCGGAGACAGCGCATATCCCATGTACGAAAAGAAGCTTTCTGTAATAATGGAAGCCTTCCGCGAAAGATTAGGTCTCAATGATGTGCCATTTATCCTTGGCGGTCTCGGCGACTTCATAGAGAATTTCCGAGGTAAGGACGGCGACGAATATCACTTTGCAAACAGTCCCCGCATAAATGCCGCTTTAAAAAGCTACGCAGACAAAACCGATATGACAGGCTTTGTATCTGCAGAGGGGCTCACCCCAAACCCCGATGGACTTCATTTCAACGCCAAGTCATTAAGGGAATTCGGCATACGCTACTATAATGAGTTCAAAAAGCTTGAGGATAAAAACAAAATATTTAGTCCCAAGCCCGACTGGAACGAAGCAGTAAGGTCGGAGCTTGAGAGCTTATAATGTAAATGCACAGACCGTTTGGTCTGTGCATTATTGTTATATTTCTATTTTGAATACACTTACTCCGCTTTTTTGTATTTTAAGCTGGAACGAACATCCCGTAGCTTCATCAAGACCTTTAGCCACCTTCCATGTTTCGGTGGGAGATACTACGCTGTCTACAAACTTTACATTTTTGTAGGGGAAGCTTCCGAGAGTTGTAACCTTTTTCATAGGTATCTTCGATGTAAGGAGCGTTCTGTCATAGCACTCATTGTATCTTGAATACAGGTACACTCTGTAGGAGCCGTCTTTGTCCCTGAACACCATAAGGGGCGAGTCGGAACTGAACGGATTGTACAGAGAATCTGCGTACTTAAGGAGCATTGCCGCCGCCTTCGAAAATCCGTCGGACACTTTCTGGATATACATTTCGTGCATCACATTAAGCAGGTCATCCCTTAGCTCTTTTTCGCATGCAAGCTCGGGGGTTGTGTCAGGTATATTTAGTGCCTGTTTGTATGCATCCATATCCTTTGGCGGCTCAATATTCAGCATAAACACCTTATGAGGATAGTTTGAATTCGCATCCCCTAAGCATATTGTGGGATTAAATTCCGATACATCATAGGATGCGGGAGCAATAGCCACAACGGCTCGGTTTTTCAGGCTCTCTCTTTCGCTATCTGTTATAAGGTCAAAGGAGGGTACAAAAAGTACACCCTCGTAGCTATCTATATCCTCGCTTCGTATGGCACCGCCGAGGTAAGCACCCTTTTCCTGTATAAGTCCCTGAAGCATCGTCATGGATGCTCTTCTTGTCTTTATGTGCTCTGTGAGGAGTGCGTGGTTTGCCGCATCCGACCAATAGAGTACGGGAGATACCACCTTGTCGGGCTTAAGTGAGTATGCGGCTTCCATGAGCTTATTTACCCTTTCCCAGTCGGCTTTGTTTATGGAGTCGCCTATGGTTAAAAAGTGATTGGATATACACCGTTCTATGCCTTCCTTTTTAACAAGGTGATATGCCATGGCAGTAAAGAGGTCGCGCTCAAATTCATTTGGTGCGTGGTAGAGTACATCCCATTCCTCTTCTTCGTCACGAATGCCGAGCATATGAAAAAGCTTTGAATTTGGTGCTTGTGCCTTAAGGGCAGGTATCATCGTCATGTATCTGTGAAACAGCGAGTGTCCGAAATGCGTGCATTTTCCTGATACATCATTCATCCTCACGCTTGTAGGCAGAATGTTTGGGGTGAGGAAATCCACACCTGCATCGGTAATGTGTGCCGCATCGGTACCCATGGAGTACATGGAGCGCAGAGTATCGCTTATGTACATGCCGAGATTGGATACCTCACATCCGATTTTATGAACTGCGGGGCAGAGCTTTTCGTAGAATTTTGTCCAGCGGGCATCGTAGAAACGAATCCATTCTTCCCTTAAATTACCCCATATCCACTTTTGCCTCTTTTTTAGGGCGTCTGTAGATTCATCATCCATTGCGGTAAGTATGTCATCGGGTATGTCTATGCCTGTGTATTCTGTGAACTGTTCTACCATGTCTGCAGAGTAGTCTCCAAGAGCAAGGCCTTCGGAAAGCGGTCCGAAAGCATCACCCAGGTGAATTCCGTCCATTCCGTAGTCGGACAGGGTCTTAGTAATCTTTTCTATAAAAAAGTCCTCATAGTATGTGCCGTCTTTAAACCTTTTGAGTGCTACAAGGTGCTCCACTCTTCCGTCTATGGTTTTCATAAGAAGCTCTTTATGCTGACCAAGCCACTCCTTATGCAGTACATCCTTATAATATGCACCGAATATACTAAGGTGGAATTTGACACCATGCTTGTGAAGCTCGTTTACAAGGCCTTTTATCTGATAGTTTGTCCATGTATATTTGCGATAGGTTTCCTCAGAGAGCCGTCTGGGGTCTCCGCGGTATCCGAACATCTGTGGAGGAACAGAGAATTCCTCCTCCATGCCCTTATGAAGATGCACAAAATCGGGGTGATACACAAGACCTGCTATGCCGTACGGCTTTGTGCCCACTCTTTCAAGATATTCCGCCACGCCGTAATCGGCTTTGTCATGGTCGAAGCATCGTAAATAGCTCCATATGAGATATTTGTCATTTATCATGGTACATACCTCTCTTTCCATCCGCAGTATAACACACAGAAAACCCAAAAACAATACGATTTTTCCAATGTGCAAAATTCTAAAATATTTTGGGTAAACAGTATAAAATAATAGTATTTTTTAGTTTTTGAGTCTGCATAGGAAGTATGTCAGAGCCAGAAGGTCTGCACATCCCCCGGGTGAAAGATTTCTTTTTATAAATTCCTTGTCAATCTCCCGTATTTTGTCAATAGAGGGCACTTTGTATGATTTCAGCAAGCTTTGCGCGCTCTCTTTTGCCCATCTTGCACCCTCTGCACCGCCTCTGTGGTAGAGGTTGGTATCCTCGGTGCAGGCTATAAGCTCTACAAGGGTGCATGAGCCTGCATCGTTGGGGCAAAGTTCTTTTTTAAGATACTTTTCGTAAGCTTTAATTCCAATAGAGCGCACCGTCTCAAAGCCTGATGCCGCCTCGCCCCGTATGCCGTCCAGGCCGTAGAGCCTTTTTATAACATCGCTTCGGGTTTCCTCAGTATTTTTTCCGTATGAGGATATTGCAAGGGCTGAGCAGTACGACAGCACACGGGTAAGGTTTGCCATGGGCTTTGTGTGGGTGTATGCCATGCCCAGGCAGGTACATAGTATGCCCATGGAGTAGATTATGCCCTTGTGGGTGTTTACTCCGCCTGTGGCAGAGTACATGGTCTTTTCGGCTTTTATGCCGATACCCTTTAGTATGTCAAAAATTTCTTGTGTGTCAAGATGTCTGTTTTCATAGCCGGTTATAAAGGCTGTGTTAAAGTATTCTTTGAGACAAGAGGCACTTTTCAGGAAGAGATTTAAGTCCATATCTTTGTGGCTTCCCTGATTGTCTCGGTCCACAAGCCCGGGTTTGGGCGTTGTGTATGCTTCGTCCTTAAGGCTTTGTACGGCTGTTTCTGCTATGGTTTGGGCGTCTTTTTTTAGGAAGTAATCTTTCATAAGCTTTCGGGACACATTGTACACCGTCTTTGCCGTGTGTACCCGCCTTGCTGCACATGAGCGACCTTCTTTGCCGCACACTATACATCCTCTCGGAGTCTGTCTTTCCATGTGCGTGCCGTCGGTGTCTATAACATCCATGTCAAAAAGCCGCCCTATAGGGTGGCTTTCTTCTATATTCACACATGTTTTTTTTATCTTATGTGCATCCATTTTTACCGCGGCAACAAATTCACAACCCGTGGGGGCGGTTTTGGTATTTTCACACATGATATTATTTTTACCCAGCGCATCGCAAAGGGCAGATATCCCCTCATAAAATGCACGGCGTATGAGAGGCGAATTTTTGGTTTCGCCTGCTATATTCATGGTAAAGCTTACAACAGGATATCCGAAATCCGAAATAAGCGTGCTCTGAAGCAGGGCACGCTCTTCGCGGGATTTTAGAATTTGTTCTACAGTAACCATGCTATTACCTCAAATTACATTGTAAGTTCCGACTGCTTTTTTTTGCTGGTCATCAAGCTTTTGGAGATTTTTCTCCGCCCCGTCACCCACGCATCCCACAAGGAGATATCTTCGGGAGAATCGGTCATATATAAAGTGATGCAGTAGGTGGAAGTTCTTTATCTGCCCCGTATGAGATACATGAATTCTCGGACCTGTGCAAAAATGCAATCTGCCGTCTACGGAAATGTGGTTACTGTCCGCATATGTAACGGGCAGATTTTGTTCTATCATATTTTTAACCTTGTTTTCTATGTCTTCAATGTTAAACTCAGGCTTTGTCTCGGGGAAGGATATTACAAAGCCGTGCTTTACATCGTCGTGACCGCATCTTTCCATATCCTCTTTTGGCATACAAAGCTCGCAAAGGTCTTCGGCGGTGTGCGCCATAAGGCGATATTCAAGAGATTCATACACCTTTTCGCGAATTTCATTTGGCTCGGGACCAAACAGTGTTGGGCGTGATATGAGTATCTGTTCGCCCACACCTATGAGAAGATTGGCATTAAACCCAAGCAGGGGATACACAAGGTCGAAGTGCTCTACTATAACTCTTTTTCCGTTGTGGAGAGCTTCTATTATGGCATCGGCAAGCACGCTCATCTGTGTGAAGCCGTTTTCAAAGCGTATGTCCACATGGTAGGTGTGCGGAGAAAAGAAACCGTCTTCACCGTCGAGAAGAGGAAGCGGACGCACATATACACCGTCATCGTCATTTGTAAGCTCAAGCCCGGGAAACATTCCGCGAAGAAGTGCACTCTTGCCCGAGCCTGCCTCGCCTATTATGCCGATAAGCTTGTCAAAGGGCGAAAGGTAAAGCTGTGCAAGCTGCATACCCAGAGCATACATTCTGTGGTGCCCTCGGGGAGCAAAATAACTGCTTAAAATATGGTTTTGCTGGCGTTCCTGCATGTTCATCGTCCTCTCGTTATAAATTCATATATATTATAAGGTACAAATTTCTTAATTTCCGTAGATTTGCCCTCTTTTATAAGAGAGCGAACATGGCTTGCACTCACAGGTATGCCCTCACATTCGAGCCTTGGTATTTCCACAGTCTCTATATTGTAAAGCGGCAGACTCTTTTTCAATGCCTCGTTGTATTTTCGGGTTAGGGGGCATGATGGCTCTGTACCCACAAAGCGCTTTGTGATGCCGAGCCTCGGAGCTATCAGCGCACTGAATATCTCTATATCCAATCCGCATTTTGCCTCATCTGTCCTGTCCTTAAGAAAGTATGTCGGAAAGGTGGCAGACGATACAAGATACGGTCCTGTTGGTACTACAATGACATTCGGTATATTCTCTGTACCCGCCTTAACCATGGTAAGCCTGTCCTCTGCGCTAAAGAAGCTCTTGTCTTCGGACAGAGCGAACACATAGAGAGTGTCACACTCTTTTGACGCTTTTTCTATAAGATACCTGTGCCCCAATGTAAAGGGATTGCAGTTTGCAACTACAGCACCCGATATGCCCTCTCTCTTTTGTGGCAGAGAGTTAAGGTAGCTTTTTATGCCGTCCTTTCTGCTTTCCATAAGGAGCACATCCTCTGTGCGTGCAACCGTGTAGAAGAAAAGAGGTAAAAAAACAGTCTCATTTTTCGGCTTGGTGTATATAAAAAGGTGCTCGGTGCCTTCTCGGAATGCATCTTGTCTTAGCTCTGATACTACTGTTGCGGCAAGGTTTTCGCCCTGCCTTTTTTCGTCTACGGCTATATATTTAAGCACATTGCCCACGCGGGAGCCTGTGGCTATGAGCTTATCCCCATCCCACACAAGTACGGTTTTTTCGGGAATATCTTCAGCTTTTAGTGAGGCATCGGCAAGAAAAGAAGTCCATATATTTAATTTTTTCCTGGGTAAATCCGAAAGAATTTCTGTGTACATGGCACATCTCCGATATGTTCTTTTAAATTATTATACAACATTATATATAAATTTGCAAAGAAAAATTTGCATTTTCCAAAATTGTGTTATATAATATACTTAATTGTTACTATACCTTTTGTCAAAAAGGTACAATAGGAGGAATTCTAAAATGGATATATTAAAGAAAGCTGTGGCGGGAACCTTGGAATCCAGCGATGTATATGTGGAAATCGAGCCTTGCGATGAAGGCAATGTAATTGAAGTGGAATCTGTAGTAAAGGAACAGTTCGGCGACGAAATACTTGAGACTGCAGAAGCCGTATTAAAGGAGCACGGCGTTTCAAACGCAAGGGTACGCCTTTCGGACAGAGGTGCACTCGAGTGTGTAATCCGCGCAAGAGTGGAAACAGCTCTTTTCCGTGCAAAGGGGGCACAATGATGCTGAGAAGCCTGCTTTTTTTACCCGGCAACAGCCCCAACATGCTCATAAACGCACCCTATCTTGGTGCTGATGCGGTAATATACGACCTTGAGGATGCTGTATCGCCCATGGAAAAGGACAGCGCGCGTATTCTTGTACGAAATGCCTTAAGGTACACCGAGCTTGGATGTAAAGCCGTAGTCCGCACAAATCCTGCGGATACAGAGTATTTCTGTGCGGATATAGATGCTGTTGTGCCGTATGCACCTCATTTTATTCTTCTTCCCAAGGTGAGCACTCCCGAGGATATCAAAGCGGCGGATGAGTACATAACTTCGTGCGAAGCCTTGTCGGGTATGGAGCACGCAAGTGTGGGACTTATAGCACTTATAGAGACCGCTCTCGGTGTAGAAAACGCTTTCGGTATAGCCACGGCTTCGGACAGAGTAAAGGCACTATTTCTTGGTGCGGAGGATCTCAGCGCAGATTTGGGATGTGTTCGTACAAAGGACGGCAGAGAGATAGAGTACGCAAGATGCCGTCTTGTTACGGCAGCACGCGCGGCAGGTATAGAGGTGTACGATACCCCCTTTACCGATGTAAATGACGATGAGGGCATATATGACGATGCTTATCTTGCCAAGAGCCTTGGCTTTAGCGGTAAGGCGGCTATCTCACCCAGACATGTAGATGCCATAAACAGCGTATTCAGCCCCACGGCTGAGGAGATAGACTATGCCTATGAGGTTATCTCTGCAATAGAGCTTGCCAAAAAGCAGGGCAAGGGTGCTATAGCACTAAGAGGCAAGATGATAGATGCACCCATAGTAGCAAGGGCGCAAAAGGTTATAGACACTGCAAAATCGCTTGGTATGGAAAGGAGTGTGTCGGATGAATAAGCTTGTACAAAGTATAAGAGAATCTATCATTCTCTCGGAGCTGAAAGACGGCATGACCGTATCCTTTCATCATCACCTGAGAAATGGTGACTATGTTCTGAACATGGTAATGGCGGAGATTGCAAAAGCCGGTATAAAGGACATAACAGTAAATGCAAGCTCGCTTTTTGATGTACATATGCCCCTTTGCGAGCATATAAAAAACGGTGTGGTTACGGGGGTAATTACAGATTATATATCCCCCCTGCTTGGCAGAATGTTCTCTCAGGGGATTATGAAAAAGCCCGTAAGCTTTCGCACTCACGGCGGAAGACCTAAGGACATTGTACTTGGCAACACACCCATAGATGTAGCATTTATTGCTGCACCCTGTGCCGACCCCATGGGCAATCTCTCGGGCAAATACGGCAAATCCGCCTGCGGAAGCATGGGTTATGCTTTTGCCGATGCCATGTATGCCAAAAAGACAGTGGTAATTACAGATACCCTCATGCCCTATCCCCTTGCGGATGCCTCAATCACCGAAAATTATATAGATTATGTGGTAAATGTGGATGCCATAGGGGACCCAAGCGGTATCGTATCGGGCACTACAAAAATAACCCGAGACCCCGTAGGTCTTGTTATGGCGGATTTGGCGGCTAAGGTTATAGATGCATCAGGACTTCTTAATGATGGCTTTTCGTTCCAGACGGGTGCAGGCGGTGCTTCGCTTGCGGCGGCAAAGTTCCTTAAGGATATAATGCTTAAAAAGGGTATCAAAGGAAGCTTCGGTATGGGCGGTATCACAGGCTACATGGTGGATATGCTGAATTCGGGTTGCTTTGAGAGACTTCTTGATGTTCAGTGCTTCGACCTTGATGCCGTAGAGTCCATACGCAAGAATCCAAATCACATGGAGATATCCTCAATGCAGTATGCCGCACCTCTGGGCAGAAGCTCGGCGGTGGACAGTCTCGATGTGGTAATCCTCGGAGCTACCGAGATAGATACTAACTTCAATGTAAATGTTCATACAGATTCAAACGGATATATAATGGGCGGCTCGGGCGGTCACAGCGACACCGCCGCAGGTGCAAAGCTCTCTATGATAATTGCACCCATGTTCAGAGCAAGAATGCCCATTATTACAGACAGGGTAAACTGCATATCTACACCGGGAACGGATATAGATGTGCTTGTAACGCAGGGCGGTATAGCGGTAAACCCCAAAAACCAAGAATTAAAAATAAATTTAAAGAAAAAAGGACTTCCCGTAGTCGACATCGAAATATTAAAGGAGAAGACCGAGCGCATAACAGGTAAACCCAAGTCTCTTGCAAAGGGTGAGAGAGTTGTGGCAGAGGTGGTATCGCGCTATGGCGAAATTACAGACAGAATTTACGAGGTAAGAACATGAGAGAAATAAGTGCCGATTTAATAACGCAGACAGTAAAGAAGCTTTGCATAGAAGCAAACTGCCATCTTCCCAGGGATATAAAGTCCGTACTGGAAAAGGCGTATGATGAAGAAAGCTGGCAGGGTGCTAAAGAAATCCTCGGCAGAATATGCGAAAATTACCGCATAGCAGACAGCGAAAATGTGCCCATATGTCAGGACACGGGTGCGGCGTGTGTGTTCCTTAAGATTGGACAGGATGTGCACATAGACGGCGACATAACCGAAGCGGTAAATGAGGGCGTCCGTCAGGGTTACAGTGAGGGTTATTTAAGAAAGAGTATAGTCCGCGACCCCCTCGACAGAGTAAACACAGGCGACAACACCCCTGCCATGATATATTTTGAGCTTACATCAGGCGACAAGGTGGAGATAACCGTAGCGCCAAAGGGTTTCGGAAGCGAGAACATGAGCCGTATAGCAATGCTTAAGCCATCCGACGGCATAGAGGGAGTAAAGCAGTTTGTAGTAAAAACCGTAGAAGAAGCAGGCCCCAACCCCTGTCCTCCCGTTGTGGTGGGAGTGGGTATAGGCGGCACCTTTGACAAGGCGGCATATCTCGCAAAGAAAGCTCTTTTAAGAAATGCCGACGAGCCAAACCCCGAAAAATTCTATGCCGATTTGGAAGAGGAGCTTCTAAAAAAGATAAATTCCCTCGGTATAGGTCCTCAGGGACTTGGCGGCAGAACAACCGCCCTTTGTGTAAATATAGAAAAATTCCCCACTCATATAGCGGGGCTTCCCGTGGCGGTAAACATCAACTGCCATGTCACAAGACATAAGACGGAGGTAATATAATGGAAATTAAGCTTACAACACCTCTTACAAGGGAAAAGGCACGCTCGCTCAAGGCGGGAGACAGCTGCCTTATAACAGGCACAATATATACTGCAAGAGATGCTGCACACAAAAGACTGTGCGCTCTTGCCGACGAGGGCAAGGCTCTTCCTCTTGATATTACCGACAGTATTATATACTTTGTAGGACCTACCCCTACAAAGCCGGGGCAGATAGTAGGCTCTGCAGGCCCTACCACCTCTTACAGAATGGATGCTTACAGTCCCACACTTATAGCTTTGGGGCAGACGGGAATGATAGGCAAGGGCAAAAGGGATGAAAGTGTAATAGCCGCCATGAAAGAGCACGGTGCGGTGTACTTTGGTGCTATAGGCGGCTGCGGTGCGCTCCTTGGAAAATGTATAAAAAAAGCCGAGGTAATAGCCTACGATGATTTGGGACCCGAGGCTATACGAAAGCTTGAGGTAGAGGATTTCCCCGTGGTTGTTATAATAGACAGCGAGGGGAACAATCTTTATGAAAATGGACGAAAAGAGTATCTGGAGAGTCTTTTGGATTGATAAACCGTAAGGGGAGCCAACAGCGGCTCCCCTTACCATCCCCCGCCGTCCGCTGTGAAATCTGCGGGGAAAGCAAAAATATAAAAGGCAAAGCTTTATCGCCGTTGCGGACGCGACAATTTAGTCGCTTGTCCTCACTAAACGGCACTTGAATAAGGGAACTGAAATACTTCAAGTGCCGTTTGCGATAGCTTTGCCTTTTCTCTTTTCACTTTCTAAACCCCGCATATTTCAATGCGGAAACAGTATAAGGTAGATTTGCGCCAAAGCACAAATCTGATTATTTGTCTTCATCGGCAGACAAATATATTTCTTCTGCTTCCTGCTGAATTTTTTTAAGGTTTTCTATTGCATCTGTTATTTTGTTAAATAGCTCATAATACATTTTCTTATAGTCTTCCAAGGCATTTTTCTCCCTTCTGTTTTAGTATAAATTAAAAAATGCGCCGGCGCAGAGCCGACGCACAAAAACGTACAGCTCCGAAAGTCGCTAAACAAAATCCATTATAATAATACCATAACAGAAATAGAGCATATACATTTTTTACGAATGTATGCTGCTATGGTTATTATTAAAAAATTTTGTTTAGCATGCTTATATTATCATATACAAAGTTAAAAGTCAACCGAGAAACATGTCGCATTTTGTAATATGCAAAAGTTTTTGCTCTTTTCTACCGATGTTCCTCCTGTTTCCCTCTTCATCTGCTGTGGACTTTAAAGCTGCATATCATGCCAACAGCCAATCAATTAAATTTATTTGCTTTATACCCTCATAATTTGCTCCGTTTCCGATATCATCAAGGGTTAACAGGATTTTTGGATAATTGTCTTTTATTTCCTGAAGGGGTGCCAACTCTCGCTCTAAGGTCCTTTCATCAAGCACACTTGCAGAAACCTGATAATATTCAACTTCGTTCATATTAGATGTGACGAAATCTACTTCTTTTTCAGCTAACTTACCAATATTAACTCTGTTTTTTCTTCTCAGAAGCTCAAGATAAACCACATTTTCAAGCAGATGTCCCAAATCTCTTGATGATTGGCTTATGATATGATTCCTGATTCCGCTATCTACGAAATAATACTTACCAAGAGTCTTTAAGAACTGCCTGCCCTTTATGTCGTATCTTTTTACGTTATAAAGAATATAGCTGTCTGTCAATGCTCTTAAATATGTTTCAACGGTATTGGGAGAAATTTTTCTGCCGCTTGATATAAGTGTGTCACTTATTTTCTTAGTCGAGACAGGACTTCCTATACTTGAGGCAACAGTTTTCAAAATGTTTTCCAATACGGATACATCATTAATTTTTTCTCTTGTTGCAACATCTTTTAAGAGAATGGTATTGTAGATGCCTTCAATATATTGATTTATAATCTTTTCATCATCTTCAAGATATGCAACATAGGGAAATGAGCCGTATCTTAAATAGATATCAAAGATTTCTCTTTTGCTTTTGCCGCTTTCCTTTGTTGCCTCATAGTATTCTTTGAAAGAAAAAGGTAACATATCAATTTGAATGTATCTTCCTGAAAGCAATGTTGCAAGCTCGCCCGACAGCAAATAAGCGTTTGAGCCTGTGATATAAACATCACAGTTTTTCTTTATAAAAAGACTGTCAATCGCTTTTTCAAATCCATTACACTTCTGAATTTCATCAATGAAAATGTAATTATTTTTGTCAGAAACCAGTTTTGAAGTTATATAGCTGTATAATGCTTTATAATCAAGCAAATCGGCATTTTCAAGTTCTTCGAGATTAACCGATATGATTTGACTGTCCTCTACGCCTGTCTGCTTTAAATGGTCAATATATAATTCAAATAAGGTTGATTTACCGCATCTTCTGACACCGGTAATAACCTTGATAATTTGTTTATCCTTTAGTGCTGCCAAATTATCTAAATATTCTTTTCGTTGAATCATTTTTTTGCACCTCGTTTCTTTGAGTCAATATTAACACAAAAAAGCCATGTCGTCAACGGTTTTTTCTCAAATGAGAAAAAACTTATAAAATTCGACATTTTATTTCTGAATTTAACTATAGACTTTTGCCTAAAAGTCCAAAGTGTTCTATCGATGTTCCTCGTGCTCCCTTGTAATCCGCATTGAAATCTGCGGGGTTTAGAAAGGAAAAGAGAAAAGGCAAAGCTATCGCAAACGGCAAACGCAATAATTCAGTTCCATTATGCATTTGCTGTTTAGTGAGGACAAGCAACAAAATTGTTGCGTCCGTAACGGCGATAGAGCTTTGCCTTTTATATTTTTGCTTTCCCCGCACATTTCATAGCGGACGAAAGGGAACAGGAGGAACATGTGCAGTTCCCTATGTTCATTATTTTTGTATATTTATCATTTCTTCAAGGTCATCAGGATTAATTCTGCATTGCAGCGTGAGGTCCTTATATGACTTTGCAAACGGCTTTCTGTAGTCTCCGCGGAAGATTTCGCGTGCTTTCTTATCGTGGAAATCGGGAATTTCGTATTCCTTTGAGCCGTCCAATATACTGTACCAGGTGAGTATGCCTGCTGCGGCAAGGGCAGCACTGCGGTATACATCAAAGAATACTTCCTTTTCACCCTCCAAGAACTTTATAAAGTCGAGCATAAGTATGGCATCTATTCCGCCGTGACCCACACCGTCTACCATGTGGCCGTATTTTTTGCTCTCTTCGGGTGTAAGAAGAGGCCAGGGAGGAAGAGTTTTCTTAAATTCATTCTCCGCAACGCCCGACTCTAAGAGGATTTCCTCTCTCCAGTCGTTTCTCATGGTTTCCATAGTACCTGTTTCACATGCAACACGGAACCACTTGCTTATTGTACCGCCGTTTACAACACCTGTTGTATTAAATACTGCACCGTTATCCATTTCGGTAATGCAGAAGCTCTTACGCATATCGCTTACTTTCTTTGCGCCGGGGGAATCCATGCGCACACCTTTTCCAAGTACCTTTACGGGTACGGACTCGGTTATGTACATAAGGGGTCCTAATGAATGCATATTGTAGTAGCAGCAGGGAAGAGTCTGTCTCCAATGCAGGTTATCGAGGTCTACAGGAGGCTTTAAGTCGGCACCGGGAACGCTCGAGTGTATGTACTCTGCGTCTGCATACATTACTCTGCCGTACTCTTTGTTTGCAATTTTGTCCTTCATGGCATGTACAGCCTTAAAGTAGGGGCAGTTTGCGCCGAGCATATATTTAACGCGTGTACGCTCATATGCTTCCACAAGGTCTATACATTCTCCGAGTGATGCTGCAGCTATAGTCTCGCTCATTACGGCAACACCTGCTTCCATAGCCTTTATGGCGTAGGGCACATGCTCGTCGAAGTAGTTACAAAGAACTACCGCATCGAGTCCTGAATTTATAAATTCGTCAAAATCTGTATATACCTTTGTTTCGGGTGCAAATAGGTGTCTTGTAGCTTCCACCTGTTTTTCATTTTTTTCACATACTGCAGTTACAACAGCACGGTCGGAAAATGCCAGACAGCCCTTTAATGCAAAGTCACCGCGGACAAGTCACATTACACCTATCTTAAGTCTCTTATCCATTTCTATCGCTCCTTTATAATGTTAGAACACTATTACTTATAAACATTCTACACGCAAACGTTTGCAAAATCAATGCACATTTTTAAGTTTTGGATATACTTTATTTTGGTATTTATGCATTTTGGGGATATGTGTGACGGATTTCTTCCTATTATATATAGTGATAAATCAGAACGGATTATATTTGCGCAGGTTTACATAATGCATTTTTATGCTTATTTAAGGCGCAAAGTGAGTATTTAAGCGTATTTGGTGGCGTTTTTACCCAAATGCTGTGCAAAATATCATGTACAAGTTGCACAATCAAATGTGCTTATACATGTGCAACATTCACGAATTTTTAAAAATTTACTCAAAATAAACCAAATCCAGAAAAAAATGCTTGCAAATCGCTTCTTTATATTATATAATAGTCAAGCGTGGCATGACATACGATGATGTGGGAGGTTACCAATCGCAGGAAGTAACGGACCTTGCGGTTAATTTCCACGGAGAATGTCCGAATCGTGAATTCGGGCGGCACGGTCACTTGATATAGGTGTATTATGCCCCGGATAGCTTAAGTTTTAATTAAGTTGCCGGGTTTTATAATGCATTGAGTACGACACACCCGGCTGGGTGTACGTTTTCATGACTGCCGGAATGGCACCAAGAATATCAAAAGGAGGTACTATCTCATGGCTAAAAGTCAGAAAATCAGAATTAAGCTTAAGGCTTATGACCACCAGTTAATCGACCAGTCTGCAAAGAAAATTGTAGAAACTGCAGAGAGAACCGGTGCAAAGGTTGCAGGTCCTATTCCGCTTCCCACTAAGAAAGAAGTTGTTACTATCTTAAGGGCGGTACACAAGTATAAGGACTCCCGTGAACAGTTCGAATTAAGAACTCACAAGAGACTTATCGACATATTGGATCCCACAGCCAAGACTATCGACAGCTTGCTCAAGATTACATTACCTGCAGGCGTTGATATCGAAATCCAGCAGATGTAATCTGCAAAAGAAACGCGCTCACGCATTTCTTCGGGAGCTGTCACCGTCGTTGGCAGCAGGTCATGTTGAGGCACCTTAGCTTCAACCAATAACCATAATAGGAGGAAAGCTAAAATGCAGAAAGCAATTTTAGGAAAGAAAATCGGAATGACTCAGATTTTTACAGAAGACGGCCTTGTAATACCTGTTACAGTTATCGAAGCCGGCCCTGTTACAGTCGTTCAGAAGAAAACAGTTGAAACAGATGGCTACAATGCTATCCAGGTTGGTTATGTAGATGCCAAGGATAAGGCACTTACAAAACCTGAAAAAGGACACCTTGCTAAGGCAGGCGTTGCGGGTAAGAGAGTTCTTAAGGAATTCAGATTAGAAGATGATTCGGCTTACAACGTAGGCGACGAAATCAAAGCAGACGTATTCGCAGAAGGCGACAAGATTGATGTAACAGGCATCAGCAAGGGTCACGGCTATGCAGGTACAGTAAAGAGATGGGGCACACACAGAGGTCCTATGACTCACGGTTCCGGTTATCACAGAGGCGTTGGTTCCATGGGTGCTTGCTCTACACCTTCGAGAGTTATGAAGAACAAGAGACTTCCCGGTCACATGGGTGTTGAACAGGTTACAGTTCAGAATTTAGATGTAGTTAAGGTAGATGCAGAAAAGAACATCATCCTTGTTAAGGGTGCAGTTCCCGGTCCTAAGGGCGGCGTTGTAACTATCAAAAACTCAGTTAAGGCGTAATTGCGTAGGAAGGAGGACTAACAATGCCTAAAGTAGCTTTATATAATATGGAAGGAAGCCAGATTGGCGATATCGAATTAAATGAAAGCATTTTCGGTTGCGAGGTAAACAAGAGCGTACTTCACGAAGTAGTTAAGAACTACCTTGCAAACCAGAGACAGGGCACACAGAGCACAAAGACTCGTTCCGAAGTTCGCGGCGGCGGTATTAAGCCCTGGAGACAGAAGGGAACAGGTCGTGCAAGACAGGGTAGCATAAGAGCTACACAGTGGATCAAGGGCGGTATAGCATTAGGTCCCAAGCCCAGAGATTACAGATACTCTGTAAACAAGAAGCTTAAAGCAATAGCTCTTAAGAGTGCATTAAGCTCCAAAGTAGCAGAGGGCGCATTTGTAGTGGTTGACGAAATAGCACTTTCCGAAATCAAGACAAAGGCAGTTTGCAGCATGCTTAAGAACTTAAAGGTTGAATCCAAGGCTCTTATCGTTACAAACGAAAAGAACGACAATGTTGTTAGGTCAGCAAAAAATATACAGGGTGTTGCTACTACATTTATGGGCAGCCTCAATGTATATGACATCTTAAAGTATGATGTAATGGTTATATCCAAAGACGCTGTATCCAAGATTGAGGAGGTGTACGCATAATGAATAAATACGATATCATTATAAAACCCATCATTTCTGAAAAGAGTATGGATCAGTCCGCAGACAGGAAGTACACCTTTAAGGTTGCTCTTGGTGCAAACAAGATCGAAATAAAGAAAGCTGTAGAAGAAATTTTCGGCGTTAAAGTAGAAAGTGTTACAACCCAGAGAGTTCTCGGTAAGGTTAAGAGAATGGGTGCTACTTTCGGTAAGAGAGCAGACTGGAAGAAAGCAGTTGTTACCCTTACAGCCGACAGCAAGACCATCGAGTTCTTTGACGGAATGGCGTAATAAACCTATTAGAAATTAAGGAGTGAAAAGGAATGGCAATTAAAAAATTTAATCCTACATCTCCCGCACGCAGATTTATGACAGTTTCTACCTTTGAAGAACTTTCTAAGGTTGCTCCGGAAAAATCCTTGCTCGAACCTAAGAAGAGCAATGCCGGAAGAAACTCTTACGGTAGAATAACAGTTCGTCACAGAGGCGGCGGAAACAGACAGAAATACAGAATTATAGATTTCAAGAGAAACAAGGACGGCATGAATGCAAATGTTCTTACAATCGAGTACGATCCTAACAGAACAGCAAACATTGCCTTAATCCAGTACGAAGACGGCGTTAAGAGCTACATCATAGCTCCCGTTGACCTTAAGGTTGGCGATGTAATCCGTTCCGGTGCAGATGCCGATATCAAACCCGGTAACGCACTCGAAATTAAGGATATCCCCGTTGGTACTCTCATTCACAATGTAGAGCTTTTCCCCGGCAGAGGCGCTCAGCTTGTAAGAGCTGCAGGTAATGCCGCACAGCTTATGGCTAAGGAAAATGGCTACGCACAGGTAAGACTTCCCTCCGGTGAAGTAAGAATGGTTGCTTTAAACTGCAGAGCTACTGTAGGTCAGGTTGGCAATGTTGACCACGGCAACATCTCCATCGGTAAGGCAGGAAGAAAGAGACACATGGGTTGGAGACCTACCGTTCGTGGTGTTGTTATGAACCCCTGCGACCATCCTCACGGTGGTGGTGAAGGTAAGTCACCTATCGGTATGCCCGGACCTGTTACTCCTTGGGGTAAGCCCACACTTGGCTACAAGACCCGCAAGAAGAACAAGCAGTCCAACAAGTACATTGTTAAGAGAAGAAACGGTAGATAATCTATCCGTAAATACATTCCAATTTTTGGGAGGAGGTTTACAAAATGGGAAGATCAGTTAAAAAAGGACCTTTCGTTGATGCAAAGCTTTTAAAGAAGATTATTGATATGAACAGTTCCGGTGAAAAGATCGTTGTTAAGACATGGTCAAGAGCATCTACAATATTCCCGGACATGGTTGGCCACACAATCGCAGTTCATGACGGAAGAAAGCACGTTCCGGTATATGTAAGCGAAGATATGGTAGGTCACAAGCTTGGCGAGTTCGCACCCACAAGAACCTTTAAGGGTCACGCAGGTGCAAAGACTACAGGCGTAAGATAATATTAAATACAGTTTACAATCCGGGAAGGAGGATTCACGCATGGAAAACATGGCGAAAGAAGCAAGAGCTAAAGTTAGCTATGCTCGTATTTCTTCAAGAAAAGTTAAAGTAGTTATAGACTTAATCAGAAATAAAAATGTCGGTGAAGCTATGGCAATCTTAAAGCTTACCCCCAAGGCAGCAGCCGAAATCGTGGAAAAGCTTTTAAAGTCCGCTATTGCAAATGCTGAAAACAATCACGAAATGGATGTAGATAAGCTCTACGTTGCAGAGATTTTTGCAAATCAGGGACCCACTCTTAAGAGAGTACAGCCCAGAGCACAGGGCAGAGCATTCAGAATCAGAAAGAGAACAAGCCACATCACTATCGTGCTTAAAGAAAGAGATTAATGTAAAGGAGGAAAGAACCTTGGGTCAGAAAGTACATCCACACGGATTAAGAGTAGGCGTTATCAAGGACTGGGATTCCAAATGGTAC
>JAZURE010000038.1:0-12741 GCA_045606045.1 Clostridia bacterium
CTTAGCTTCTGATGCTATAATTTGATTCATAAGAAAATAGCTCCTTTGACATATGTTTTTTTTGGTCATTAAACATTATATCATATTTGGAGTCTATTTTCTTTTTTATTTGTCACCCATCAATTGTATCACAACATTTTTCAGTAAAACATGCATTTTTCTTCATAATATGCAAGCCCGACTCACCAAGTAAGTCGGGCTTGTTACTTATTTTGGCTCTATAATAAATGTTGGGGTGTCCAACAAATAGAGCTCAACAAAATTTTAATATTGCAATCTAAAAAAAGTGCACTACTTTACAGTAAAAACTTATTTCATTTCGTCTGCAGTTATAAATCTGTAGCCGTATTCCTTTAATGTCTTTCCGAGCAGATAGAACTTATCCTCGCAATCGGGCTGATAGTTAAAATAATCGGGATAGAAATACTGCTCATGAACGCATGTACCTATGTATTCGCTTCCGTTTAATTCTTCGAGTCTTTTGGATATAGACTCCTTGGTGTTGGTGTTAAGACACGGACCTCTGCCTATATTTCTAAATCGGATGCCTGTTTCTTCGTCCAGAATGGATTTCTGTTTATAAAGAATTTCCTTGGACTGCTCCTCGGAAATATGATTGTATGCGCAGATTGAAGAAGCAACTTCATCCTTTCTGCCCGGTCTTGTAAAGAGCATGGTTTCGGGCTGGCGGTTGTGCTTAAGTCTTGCAGCATGACCGTAAGGAAGAACGCTGTCATCGCCTGTGAATTCTCTTTTGTCACCTGTACTTGGCGAAAGGAATTTAATACCGCAATCATGGAGTGCTTTGCAACCTGCTTTACTTATGGGAAGCCAATGCGGTACTACTGCGTGTGCAATCGATTTTTCGCCTGCAAAGCGCTTAACTTCGTTTATGATAGTCTCATAGTCCTTTTTGACATCCTCATATGTGGCATTTACATAAGGATAATCGGGGAATTCCTGCTTTGCATGAAATGCAAAACGAAGCCAATCCGAATTTGTCTCAAATTCCGCTTTGTATGTATCGGGCATATCAGCAAGAGTAAATTCATCACTTCCATAGAAAAAATCTGTTCTGTAAAAGAGGTTGAGCTGTGCGGTCATGCCATACTCATCATGTCCTTTTTTGAGCATTTTGAAAAAGAACTGGTCAAAAATTGATTTGGGCTTCTGCCTTGCTACATCCCTAAGACACCATATAGTATCATCTACAAAAAAATATGCTACCTTTTCCATAAAATATCCTCCCAACGAAAAACATCAATTTGGATGTATTATGCCATTTTACAACACCAAAGTCAATAGAAAAATCCAAACGACATGGAAAAAACAGAACTATATGTTTTCTATTTGCCAGTCAATTTCTTTTTCACCAATATCTGCAAGTATTTCATTTGCCTTTTTGAAATGATTGCATCCGAAAAAGCCTCTTGACGCAGAAAGAGGACTTGGATGGACACTTGTAAGCACATAGTGAAAACTGCTGTCTATAAGCTCTGCCTTTTCCTTGGCATTGTTGCCCCAAAGCAAGAATATAACCGGCTTTTTCCTCTCGTTAAGCTTTCTTATAACCTCGCTTGTAAAGTTCTCCCACCCTTTTCCTCTGTGGGAATTTGCAAGGTCCTTGCGAACCGTAAGTGCAGTATTTAAAAGCAGTACACCCTGTCTCGCCCACTTAACAAGGTAGCCGTTGTTTGGTATATAGCATCCCAGAGAATCATGAAGCTCTTTGTACATATTCCTAAGTGACGGCGGAATATCTATACCGGGTTTTACAGAGAAGGCAAGCCCGTGGGCTTCGCCTTCTCCATGATAGGGGTCCTGACCGAGTATGACAACCTTTACATCATCATAGGCTGTAAGCTTTAAGGCATTAAATATGTCATACATGGAGGGATATATAATTCTTGTGCTGTATTCTTCTTTCAAAAAATCGTGAAGCTTACGATAATAATCCTTAGAAAATTCATCCTTTAAGACTTCGTTCCAGCTGTTTTTAAAATCAACCATCTATATCACCTATTTGTTATGGGCTTTTGCTTTGGCACGCAAGGTCTTATCTAAAATCTTCTTGCGTATTCTGAGGCTCTTTGGGGTTACTTCCAAAAGTTCGTCCTCTGCAAGAAATTCTATACAGTTTTCAAGCGACATAACAACGGGCGGTACAAGCCTTAGCGCATCATCCGAGCCTGAGGCACGGGTGTTTGTGATGTGCTTTTTCTTGCATACATTTACATCTATATCGCCCACTCTTAAGTTTTCACCAACTACCATTCCCTGATAAACCTCTACACCGGGTCCTATAAAGAGAGCTCCCCTCTCCTGTGCATTGAAAAGTCCGTAGGTTATTGAATCGCCATCCTCAAATGCCACAAGGGAGCCGCGCGAACGCATGGGAATATCGCCTTTATATTCTTCGTAGCCGTTCAAAATATGATTCATAATACCGTTTCCGCGGGTATCGGTCATAAGCTGAGAACGATAGCCTATAAGACTTCTTGATGGTATATTGAATTCGAGTCTGGTATATCCCGATGCCCCGTTTGTCATATTGAGCATCTGTCCCTTACGCTCTGCAAGAGTCTGTATAACAGTACCCACATATTCCTCGGGAACATCCACTATAAGAAGCTCCATAGGCTCTAATACCACGCCGTCTTTTACCTTGTTTATTACCTCAGGCTTGGACACCTGAAATTCATAGCCCTGTCTTCTCATAGTTTCTATGAGGATGGAAAGATGCAGTTCTCCTCTGCCCGAAACCTTAAAGGCTTCGGAGGTTTCGGTATCTTCGACCTTAAGGCTTACATTTGTCATCATCTCTCTGTAGAGTCTGTCACGAAGATGTCTGCTTGTAACAAATTCACCCTCTCTTCCTGCAAACGGAGAGTCATTTACGGAAAATGTCATAGAAATTGTGGGGTCGTCTATATCCACAAAAGGAAGCGGGTCGGGTGCGTCCACATCGCATATGGTTTCGCCTATTTTAACATCGGCAACACCTGCCATAAGCACTATATCGCCCACGGTAGCCATATCCGTTTCTGTGCGTTTTAATCCCTCGTACATATACATCTTTGTGAGGCGGATATTTGATGTAGTTCCGTCCTTTTTGCATATTACGGCATTTTGTCCTACCCTTACGGTTCCTCTCTCTACTCTGCCCACTGCCATGGTACCAACATAGTCATCGTAGTCTATATTGGATATAAGAAGCTGAAGTCTTGCATCGGCATCACCCTTCGGTGCGGGAACATGATTTACTATCATATCCAGTAGTGGCTTCATGTCCTTGCCTTGCGATTCGGGGTCGTGGGTAGCATAACCGCTTCTGCCTGAAGCGTATATTACAGGCGAATTGAACTGGTCGTCTGTAGCCTCAAGCTCAAGGAAGAGTTCAAGCACCTCGTCTACCACCTCGTAAGGACGTGCATTGGGGCGGTCTACCTTGTTTACAACTATTATAGGATGCAGATTTAAAGAAAGTGCCTTTTTTAATACAAATCTTGTCTGCGGCATGCAGCCCTCGAAAGCATCCACCAATACCAAAACACCGTCTACCATCTTTAATACTCGTTCTACTTCACCACCGAAATCTGCGTGTCCCGGGGTATCTACTATATTTATCTTAACACCATTGTAGCTAAGCGAGGTGTTCTTGGAAAGTATTGTAATACCTCTTTCTTTTTCGAGGTCATTGTTGTCCATAACACGCTCGTCCACCTGCTGATTCTCTCTGAAAATTCCGCTCTGCTTTAAAAGAGCATCTACAAGAGTGGTTTTGCCGTGGTCTACATGGGCGATAATTGCTATGTTTCTTAAATTTTCTCTAACGTTCATAATTACTCAATCCTTTCAAAATCGAAAACCCCTTCGGATGTGAAGGGGTTTAAAAATTCATTATTTGTCCATTCCGAACTTCTTTTTGAACTTATCGATTCTGCCGCCTGTATCTACAAGCTTCTGCTTACCTGTGTAGAAAGGATGGCACTTGGAGCAGATTTCAACATTGATATTTTCTTTAGTTGAACCTGTTTCAAAAGTAGCACCGCAAGCACACTTGATTACTGTGGGTTTGTAATCGGGATGTATACCCTGTTTCATTTATGTTCACCTCTGCTTCATTATTTCTCATTTTACGACTAAACCATTATAACACAGCTTTTTCCAAAATGCAAGCATTATTTTTACTAAATTACATTAAATTTTCCATTTCTTTTATACATTCGTGTATTTTGGCTCTTGCACTATCAATACTGTCTGATTTAACTGCAAAGTAGAACTTAATTTTCGGTTCTGTTCCCGAGGGTCTAACTGCTATCCATGAATTATTCTCAAGTTCAAATTTGAGAACATTCGATTTGGGCAGTCCCAATGTTTCCTCTGTGCCGTCTTGTTTATTTATCTTAATATTTTTTAAGACATCCCAGATTTTTTCTACTTTCATACCCGCAATGGTTACAGGCGGATTTAATCGCAGCTTATCCATAATGGATTTCATCTTTTCTATACCGTCAATGCCCGAAAATGTGTATGTTTTTAAATCCTCTATGTAGAAGCCGTATCTTTTGTAAAGCTCCATAAGACCGTCATAAAGGGTCATTCCCTTTGTCTTATAGTCTGCCGCCATCTCTGTTACAAGCATTGCGGCAACCACAGCATCCTTGTCGCGGCAGTATGTGCCCGAAAGATATCCGTAGCTCTCTTCAAATCCGAATACATACTCATTATCGAGAGTACCCTCTTCAAACTGCTTTATCTTCTCTCCTATAAACTTAAAGCCTGTGAGGACATCGTATATTTTTATGTCGTAATCGGCGGCAACAGCCTTTACCATGTCTGTTGTAACTATGGTTTTTACGATTGCGCCGTTTTGGGGAAGTGTGCCTTTTAGTTTCTTGTTTCGCATTATAAATTCGCTGAGAAGTACGCCTATTTGATTACCCGTAAGGCTAAGATACTCTCCGCTGTTATCCTTAACTATAACGCCTATTCTGTCTCCGTCGGGGTCGGTGGCAAAGATTATGTCCGCGCTGTCCTCATTTGCCATTTCTATAGCAAGGTAAAAACCCTCTTTATCCTCGGGATTGGGGGATTTAACAGTAGAAAAATCGGGATCGGGTTTCTCCTGCTCCTTTACCACACGGACATTTTTACAACCTATCCTCTTAAGAATTTCCCTTACAGGCTTATTGCCTGTACCATGGAATGGTGAATATATTACCTTGAAATCGTCACCTAATGAGGATACTGCCTCACTGTTTATAGACTGCTTAAGCACATTTTCGTAGTAAACGCTGTCTACCCTGCTTCCTACAATCTCTATAAGACCCTTTTCTTTTGCCTCTGCCTCATCCATTACCTTAACGCCTGCAAAGGTATCAAGCTTTCCTATGATAGAAGCTACATAATCGGCAGATTCAGGCGGAAGCTGACCGCCGTCCGGTCCATATGCCTTATAGCCATTGTACTCCTTGGGATTGTGGCTTGCAGTAATCATGATACCTCTTGCACATCCAAGATAACGCACCGCAAACGATAGCTCGGGTGTGGGGCGAAGCTCATCGAAAAGATATGCCTTAATTCCGTTGGCAGCAAGCACCTTTGCACTCTCCAGAGCAAATTCATAGGATTTGTATCTTGAATCATAGGCTATTACCACGCCTTTTTTTGCAAGGAGCGCATCCTCATTTAATATATCCTCACAAAGTCCCTGTGTAGCCTTGCGCACGGTGTATATATTCATGCAGTTTGGTCCTGCAGCGATAATACCTCTTAAGCCTGCTGTTCCAAAGTCAAGCTCTTTGTAAAATCTCTCCTTGATTTGTGAGTCATTAAGTGCCAAAAGCTCACTCTTTGTGTCTTTATCCACCAAGTCATTTGTACACCAGTTTTTGTATATATCCATATAGTTTTCCATGCTGTCTGCCTCCTTAAATAGTTTAACACCATTATAAATCATCTTGAGTTATAATTCAACGCACTTTTAGTCGAATAGACTATTTATCACCAAAAGAAATTCCAAGTGTTCTTGCAAGCTCCACAAACTCACCGTTTACATCTACGGGGCGGAAATTGGAATCCATGTCATCGGTTGGTATAACCTCTTCGAGAGGAACGGTAACAAGAGTGGAGCCTCTTAATGCAACCATGTGTGCGTGATTCCCATCCAATAAGGCTTCTACAGCTTTTTTGCCGTATCTGGAGCATAAAATTCTGTCGTATGCCGTAGGAGAGCCGCCACGCTGAACATGTCCCAAAACGGAGCATCTGGCTTCTACATCCATTATGGTTTCGCTTATTGCATATCCGTTTTCATCTCTGTCATTATTTAAGATTTCCTGCACGGCACTTGCTATTGCTTCTCCTGCACCCTTGAATTTAAAGCCATCGGGAGAAAGGTCGGTTTTGACCCCTGTTTTGTCACCCTTGGGTGAAGATATGCCCTCGGCTACAACTACAAGACAGTACTGTCTTTCTCCCTTTAAGGCTTCCTTTGCTTTTGCAGCAACATTATTTATATCGTAGGGTATCTCGGGTATGAGCACAACATCGGCGCCTGTTGCGATACCTGCATGAAGAGCTATATGACCTGCGGCTCTTCCCATAACCTCTATAACCATGACTCTGTGGTGAGCAAGTCCCGTTGTGTTTATACTTGTTGTAGCCTCTACACAACGGCAAACAGCAGTGTCAAAGCCGAATGTTCTGTCTGTGGAATTAAGGTCGTTGTCTATGGTTTTGGGCACGCCTATTACGGGAACACCAAGTCTTGCAAAATCTCTTCCAGATGTAAGAGTGCCGTCTCCTCCTATAATAACAAGAGCATCTATACCTAATTTTTTAAGATTATCTACTGCAACATTTGAGAGATTATCATAGATAGGTTTGCCGTCCTCACCTTTTATGATTCCGTTTGCATCGCGTCTGGGATATTTGAAAAGGTTGTCCTTGTTGGAGTTATAAAGGATAGTACCGCCATCATCTATAATATCGCTTACCGTCTGGGCATTTAAGGGTATAATCTGACTTTCGCCAAGAAAAAGTCCTCTGTAGCCGTTTTTGACACCCACTACCTCAAGACCGTATTTATTAACTGCTGTTTTAACTACAGCAGCTATAACTGCATTAAGACCAGGACAATCTCCTCCGCCTGTTAAAATACCGATTTTTTTAATAGACATAAACATTCCTCCTCATTATCAAATCTATTGTTCGATAAATGAGTGAAAAATATTAGTTTTTTAAAGAGTTATTGTTTCGCCTCCGTGCACGAGGTAGGTTTTGTAATCGTGCATAAACCACACATCCGTAGCTGTAGGATTATGAACAATTTTGCAGTCGAAGCTTACCTCAAGACTGCTGTAAGCCTTGAAATAATCATAAATTTCTATATTTGTAGCATACCATATATCATCTCTTGCGCCCATATATTCGCAGAAATCCTCTATGATATGCCAGTTATTATTTCTGTCAAATTCATAGCTGTGTCCCCAAAGGTAGAAAATCTCATTTCTCATAGGATAACGGCTCTTTGTTTCTGCGAATTTTTTGGCAAGCTCCATAAGATTAGATGCACTATGGTGACAGGTAGGATGCCATTTGAGCCAATTATCAGGAAATGAAAAGTTACCTGTAGACTCCACTGTTCTGCTGTAGCATATTCCGCAACGGGATATACAGTCTATGACCTTATCGTTGTATGTACCGTAAGGATAAGCCATACCTCTTATAATTGTGCCAAAAGTATTCTCGAGCGCTTCGCGGTCTTTGGAAACCTCATATATTATTTCCGATTCAACACTTAAATCCAAAAAGGTGTGGTTGTATCCATGTACCGCAACCTCGTGAACACTTTCTGTATAAAGTCTCTTAGCTTGAGAAAGTGTAAGGCGATCCTCACCTGCTTTTCGCTCTCTGTCTTCGCTCTGATAAAGATTTGCATTGATATTGAAAGTTCCCTTGATACCATTTTTGTCCATGGTTTCTATGAGTCTTTTATCAAAAACAACACCGTCATCATAGCTTAGTGTAAGAACCTTGGACTTTCCGTCTTTTAATTTAATGTACATATTTCCTCCTCTTTTATATGAGTTTATCAAAAATGTATTATTTTGTCAAACAAAAAGCCCTCACAGACTAACTGTCTGCGAGGGACTGACTTTTGTATGAAATTATTTAATCATGCTTGCAACTTCGTCTGCAAAGTTATCTTCTCTCTTTTCGATACCCTCGCCCTTTTCAAATCTTTCGAAGTCTTCGAGCTTAATTCCATTTTCAGCAAGGTACTTTTCTACTTTGTAGTCGGGGTTTACGCAGAATTCCTGCTGGAGCAAGCAGTTCTGCTCATAGAATTTATTGATTTTTCCGCCAACCATCTTTTCGATGATGTTGTCGGGCTTGGAAGCATTCTTGGGGTCTTCCTTAATCTGTGCAATGATAATCTTCTTTTCCTTCTCTACATCTTCTGCAGGAACCACATCCTGAGAGAGATAGAGAGGATTGATAGCAGCGATATGCATGCAAACTTCCTTTGTAGCATTTACATCTTCACCCTCGATGTTAGCAAGTACACCGATTCTTCCGCCGCCGTGTACATATGCAGCAACCTTGCCTTCAAATCTCTGGAATCTTCTTATCTTCATGTTTTCACCGATGGTAAGAATCTTGTCCTTTAAAGTAGCTTCTACAGTCATATCACCTTCGTATGTGAGTGCACAGAGTGCATCAACATCTGCGGGATTCTGTTCTGCAACTATCTGGGCAAGCTTTGCAACGAATTCCTTGAATTCTGCATTTTTTGCAACGAAGTCTGTTTCGGAGTTAACCTCGATAACAGCACCTACAGTTGCATCTGCATTTACATATACATCTACAAGACCTTCTGCTGCGATTCTGCCTGCTTTCTTAGCGGCAGCAGCAAGACCCTTTTCTCTCAAGAATTCTATAGCCTTTTCTACGTCGCCGTTTGATTCTGTAAGAGCTTTCTTACAATCCATCATACCGCAACCGGTTCTTTCTCTTAAATCTTTAACGTCCTGTGCTGTGAAATTAGCCATGACAATTACCTCCGTATATATATTATTCAGCGTCAGCTTCCTGTGCTTCTTCTGCCGCTTCTTCTGCTACAGGAAGAGCATCCTCGCCCTGGTTACCTTCGATAATAGCATTTGCCATTGTGGAAGCTATGAGCTTAACTGCTCTTATAGCATCGTCGTTACCGGGGATTTCATAATCTACCTCATCAGGATCGCAGTTTGTATCTACGATAGCTACTACGGGAATACCGAGCTTATGAGCTTCTGCTACGGCAATCTTTTCTTTTCTGGGATCAACTACAAAGAGAGCGCCGGGGAGCTTCTTCATATCCTTGATACCGCCAAGATACTTTTCGAGCTTTTCGATTTCTAATTTGAGCTTTGTAGCTTCTTTCTTGGTGAGAAGGTCGAATGTACCGTCTTCTTCCATCTTCTTAAGCTGGTTTAATCTTTCAATTCTCTTCTGAATTGTCTTGAAGTTGGTGTGCATACCGCCGAGCCATCTTGCATTTACATAGTACATACCAACTCTTTCAGCCTCTTCCTTGATGGAATCCTGAGCCTGCTTCTTGGTACCTACAAAAAGGATGCTTTCACCGCTTTCTGCGATTTCCTTGATGAAATCGTAAGCTTCTACAATCTTCTTAACTGTCTTCTGAAGATTGATGATATATATACCGTTTCTTTCGGTATAGATATACTCGCCCATCTTAGGATTCCATCTTCTTGTCTGGTGACCGAAGTGTACACCTGCTTCTAACAACTGCTTCATTGAAATAACTGACATATAAAACACCTCCAATATTTTTGTTACCCTCCATACACTTCTACTGCTTTTGGGACACAGAAACTATGTCGGATTCCCGTGCAAAACCCAAAATCATCCATGTATGTGTGTATTAACCGCATAATAGTTTACCACAAGATAAATGGAAAATCAAGACTTTTTTTAAAAAAATTAGTGTCAAAAGTACATTTTCAAAAAAAATTAGAATAATTAGCAAAAAGTGTTGTCTCAGAAATATTTGTGTGCTATAATTCTAAAATCGCACTATAGTTTTAAGGAGACACGCCCACATGAGTACAAGCCGAACAATAAGAGGATACATATTTGTAATAATAAGTGCAGTTATATACGGATTTATGCCACTAATGGCAAAACTCATTTATGAAAACGGGGTTACTCCCATGACACTTGTTTTGTTAAGAAACCTCCTGTCACTTCCTGCCATAGCAGTAATAGCAGGGATGAAAAAGGAAACTCTTGTCATTAAAAAGAATCATATACTCCCTCTTATAATTACAACCTTTTTTGGTGCGTGCCTTACATCAGTGCTCCTCTTTACATCGTACCAGCACATAGACACGGGAACTGCCACTGTTTTTCACTTTGTTTATCCAGCATTTGTTATGCTTCTGGAGGCTTTCGTACTGAAAAAAGCTGTAACAAGGAATAACCTTGTAGGGCTCGTGCTTTGTATCATTGGCATTTGCTTGTTTTACACACCCGGCAAAGAAATCAACATTACCGGCAGTGCTATTGCCCTGCTTTCAGGCGTTACATATGCGATATACATTATGCTTCTTACTGTCCTAAGAAAGAAAGAGGTACCAGAAATTGCTGTAAACTTTTATCTGTCACTCTTTTGCTCGGTGATAATGCTTCTGTTATGCTGTCTGTATGGAAATCTTTCCCTTCCCCATGATTTAACAGGGTGGATATATGCTTTTTTATTTGCAACAATTATAAACGCAGGTGCGGTAACACTTTTCCAACACGGGACATTTGTAATAGGCGGTCAGCGTTCGTCTATCTTAAGTACCTTTGAGCCTGCAGTAAGTGTTTTGGTTGGCTATGCAATATTAAACGAAAATTTTACCATAGCGTCACTTGTTGGGGTGTTGTTTGTGCTTACTAGTGTGTTTGTGATATTAAAAAATAAGAACTAAAATAGAATTCTGTCACCTTGCGTGCGATTTTTTAACGCTGAATTCTACGTCTGCTTTTTAAAAATTTTTCTACTGTTTTACTATAGACAAAAAGGTCCACATGTTACAATTGTGGATACTATTGACGGAGGTTATGTTATGAAACCAAAAATTCTTACAATTGCATCTGACGGTTTTCACAAAAATATTCCCCATTTTATGATAAATACCGATTACGGAAAAATAGTATCAGATGCAGGTGGTCTTCCCATTGTTGCACTGGGTACAAAACTTGCCCATGAATACAGCGAACTGGCAGATGGTCTTCTTCTTACAGACGGTCCCGCAGTACACCGCGGAAAATACGGAAAATATTATCACCCCGAAGAAACTGTTCCTGTTCTCAGTCGCGAACGTGAAGCTATGGAATTTATGTTATGTGATCTTTTTATCAGACAAGGCAAACCTGTTTTTGGTATCGGCAGAGGCATGCACATTTTGAATGTGTTTTTCGGAGGAAGTTTAAAGGAACATGAAAACCTCCCCTTACACAGCGCGCTTTTCCAAGAAACAAAAGCGGAATTTGCGTATCATGTCATAAATACAAACTCTACAAACCCAATGCCAAACGCTCAATTCAAAGTAAACAGCGCTCACACTGCTATTGTGGATGTAGTAGGTGAAAATCTGGTTGTCACGGCTTTTGCAGAGGATAACACAATAGAAGCAATAGCTCATACCTCTCTGCCTGTACTCGCTGTGCAGTGGCACCCTGAACACAAAGAGACCGATGACATCATCAGTGAAAAAATGCTAATACATTTCATTTCCATGTGCAAGGGAGGTTCAAAATGAAAAAGCCACTAATACTCGTAACTGGCGGTCCTGCATATGACCCCATCTTTCACAAAGAAAGCAGAATGCTTAATAAAACCTATTCCACAGCAATTATTGCTGCAGGAGGAATACCCGTCATGGACCTTGATAACTATGCACAAGAGGACTACATAGAAATGTGTGATGGTTTTGTTTTTACTGGCACACACGAGTTCAATCCCGGATCACTTCACAATATGCAACCGCTTCAAGCAGAAAGAATTGACAGAGAGCACAAGATGATGAGAGCCGTAGCTGAAAAAGGCAAACCTATGCTTGGAATATGTCAGGGTATGCAACAGATAAACTGTGCTTTCGGCGGTGATTTGCACATAAACTTTAAGCTTGAATACGGAGTTGAACACAACCTTACGTCACACAAAATAGAAACATATGAGGGCACCCTTATAAACCGCCTTTTCGGTAAAGAATTTTTTGTAAACAGTCTTCACAATGTTAAGATAAAAACGCTTGCACCTTGTTTTAAAGTATCTGCCTTATCTCCTGACGGTGTAATCGAAGCATATGAGCACGAAACACTTCCGATATACTGCTTCCAATGGCATCCTGAACGCATGCGGGGCGATTTCCCCGATATGCCCTACGGACCCGACACGGACACACTCTTTGAAAAATTCATAGAAATGTGTACAACACAAAACCCCGCTTAAAGCGGGGTTTTGCTATTATAATAGGCTCTATAATAAATGTTGGGGTGTCCAACAAATAGAGCTCAACAAAATTTTAAAAAGACAATAAAAAAGAGAGCATATTTGTTCAAAATCCGTTATAATGGAATTGCCGAGAAACCATGAACGGAGGAACGAGATATGCTCTCTTGCCATTATACTAAAGATTTATTAAATTTACAAGATGTAATTGTTATTAAAATCGAACA
>JAZURE010000039.1:0-8445 GCA_045606045.1 Clostridia bacterium
TGCGTATTTCAAGAACATATGTCTTAAATCTACGCAAAAACGGAGCCGCACTGACTCGCTCACTCAGAGCTCGGCAGTGCTAAAATTACCGAACCGCAGCGGAAATTGATTTTCGGTAATTTTGCTCCGTTTTTTTGCTTGATTTAAGGCATCTGTTTTATCTTGAAATACGCAAGTGCAACTTATCGGATAACCTCCGCTGTGCGCTCTGTGCATTTTTTAACATTCCTTTTTGTTTCCGTTTTTATCAAAAAGAGGTAGCGGCTCAAGATATATTATATCATCTCTTTTGGCTGCATCGCCCTCCGCAAGAACTGCCATCTTGCCTGCTATAATTCCCCCTGCCTTTTCACAGAGAATTTCAAGGCATTTTAATGAATCGCCCGTGCTTATAACATCGTCCACTATAAGTACCCTCTTGCCGCAAAGCTCGGATGTGGCTGTTTCATCAATATTAAGTACCTGTGGATGTGCGGTAGTAATACTGTTTACCTCGGCGGTTATTACATTTTTCATATACACCTTAAGTCCCTTTCGGGCTACTACATATCTGCATCCCGCCTGCTTTGCCATTTCGTATGCAAGGGGAATACTCTTGCACTCTGCTGTAAGGATTACATCAAATTCGGGAGCTTTCTTAAGAAGCTCTGATGCGGATTTTTCAGTAATTTCCACATCGCCAAGCATTATAAATGCGGCAATATAGAGGTCATCTGCCACTTCAAAAAGCGATAGCTTTCTTTCTACACCTGCAATATTAATCTTGTATTCCATATTATCACCTCAAATTATATTAAAAGCCACGAAGTGCTCTCGTCTGTTATGAGAGTATCTATACCGTAAAGATACAAAATTTCGTCTATATCCTTATCCTCTAAAAACTCTTTCATAGAGGCACGGTAGTACCGCATATCAAGCATATGGATATTTTTGTAATTATATGCAAGAAACGGTGCCATGTTCTGCGCATAGGAATCTCTTATTATAAGGAGATTTCCGCCTTTGGCTTTGGGATTTTCTATCCTTACATAGCTATGGTTTCCGTCAAGATACACAGGATACATATCCATATTTTTAAGATGGTCTTTAAAAAACATTGTATCCGCTGTCTTGCCGTCTTCAAAGGTTACCTTAACATCAAGACCCAAATCCCATATTTCTAAAGCATCGCTCTTTTCCATAAAATATCCGCTGCCCGAATAAGTAGTGCCGTAAAAGCCTGAGACGGTTTCCACAGTATAGTCATCCCTATCGGGATAATCAATACCCATAAGATTGCAATACTCTCCGTACAGTGTATAGCTTCCCAGAGAGGTAAGATGGTGGTCGGTGTGATAATATACATCATCGCCTGCCTTGTAGCTATCGTAGATGATTACTCTTGTATCAAAAAATCTTATATTTTGGGTAAGGTCGGATGCTGTCTTAAAAAGTTCATCATCTCTGTAGCTCTTATGATTTAAAGGAAGCTTATCCTCCATAATATATCCTGCTGAGGGAACTATCATAAGAGTGGAGGGGATACCGCTTTTTGCCGTAAATGCACTTATATTATTCATATTCTTTCTAAACGATGTATCGGCATCAGTCTTGGGAGCATTTATAAGATATCCGTCTTTTGCAAAATATATATCCTTTAAAGCATTTTTACCCATGAGCTTATCGAAATAGGCACTTAGCCCCACAAAGAAATCGCGCCCTGATATGTGGTCGCTCACATAGGTCTCAAGTCCGTCCTGAAACTCACCCGAAGCTATGCTTTCCCATGTAAAAGGGGGAAATTCGGCAAGTATTCTCTTTTCATTTTCCGAATATGTTTTGCTTTGTCCGAAAAATGTCCAAAGTGCCATAAGGGTTATCGAACACATAAACAAAACAGGAAACGGATGTTTTATAAATTTTTTCATATCATATTACCTCAAAAACGGAAATACAAAAACGGATTGTAGGTCTCTGTAACAAGACTTGCCACACAGAGAATAAAGCCTATAATGCAAAGCAGAGCTTCGGCAAAATTCCACTTGCGCTTCATCCTCATCATACCCCACAGCGCCGCCATAAGAGGAGTACAGCCTATTATACCAACCACAAAAGTGCCAAGCCACGGTACGAGCTGTCCTATGCTTCCCAAGCGGAAAGTAAACATATAACTAAGATAATTAAATGCATCCGTAAAGGTGGGGGCTGCAAAGAATATCCAGCCTATTATAACTATAACAAGTGTGTATATGTGCCTTATAACCTTGGGAATTCGGGAGAGTGCCTTGCCCCATACAAACTTTTCCAAAAGGAGCAGGACACCGTAGTACACACCCCATGCAACGAAATTCCACCCTGCACCGTGCCAAAGACCTGTAAGCGCCCACACGATGAGTATATTAATTGCGTGCCTTAATACACTTACTCTGTTTCCGCCAAGTGGTATGTATACATAATCTCTGAACCATGTGCTAAGAGATATATGCCATCTGCGCCAAAATTCTGTAATACTTCTGGATATATAGGGATAGCTGAAATTGATGCAAAAATCAAATCCAAGCATCTTACCGAGACCGCGCGCCATATCGGAATATCCCGCAAAGTCAAAATATATCTGAAGTGTGTAGGCAAAGGCGCCTATCCATGCTCCGCCTGTTCCAAAGAGTGCGGTATCTGCAAACACGGTGTCCCATATCTTACCGAATTGATTTGCAAGAAGAATCTTTTTGCAAAGACCTATTATAAAGAGCTTAACACCGTTTGAAAACATCTCCAAAGTAACATGTCTATCGCGCATCTTGCGCTCCACATCGCAGTAGCGGACTATAGGTCCCGCTATAAGCTGGGGGAAAAGCGAGATATATGCGGCAAAATCCACAAAGTTCTTTGTGCTTCGGCATGAGCGACGGTATACATCTATTACATACGACATAGCCTGAAAGGTATAGAATGATATACCTATGGGAAGTACAATCTTTGCAACGGGAAGAGTGCTGAATGCGGGAATTATTCTTAATGTATCCAAAGCAAGCGATGTGTATTTAAAAAATCCCAGAGCACCAAGATTCAAAACAATGTTTACTGTAAGGATGAGCTTTCTTCTTTTGTTTGATACTGTCTTATCCAAAAGCAGAGCGCACACATAGTTTACCAAAATAGAAGCAAACATAAGAAGAACATATACAGGCTCTCCCCATGCATAGAAAATAAGATTTGCTATGAGCAAAAACGCATTTCTGAATTTTTGCGGAAGCAAATAATTAATTATTATAACTACAGGTAAAAATATAAACAGAAAAATGAGGCTTGAAAAAACCATATCAAAATCTCCAATGCCGGACAGTTTCAGACTGTCCGGCAAATATGTTTTATTATTTAATGTATTTTGTATAAATTGCCCTCATAGCTTCAAAATCAGGTGTTAAGAACATGGAAATATGGTTTCCTCTGCGTTCTACCCTGCATTTTTGAGCAAGTGCATAATTCTCGGCATCATAACCCTTGGACTGCTCTGTAAAGCTTGAATGCTTTGCCTTTAAAAGCGCTTCCACTCTGGAGGCAGCGGCGCTGTCCTTGGCTTCTACCATAACTGCTTCGTGGGGGAAAGTGCCCTCCATAACCACAAATCCTACAGCCTGAAGCATATCTCCCATATCTGCGCCGTAGAGAGAGGCTATTGCAGACGCATCCAAATCCAATGCGCCCGATGCGGATACCGCCGACTTGATTTCTGCGCTTATCTGCGCAAGAGTTTTTGTTTCAGTCTTGGGCTGTTCTTCCTCTTTCTGTTCCTTCTCGGATTCCTTTTCGGGTTCTTCTTCCGTTACTTTTTCCGGCTCTTTTTCGTGAACTATTTCTTTTTCTTCTTTTTCCTCACGGGTTATATTCTCGATTTCCTTGGGTTTGTCCTCGCCGCAACCTGCAAACACAAATGTAAACATAAGGATTGCAGCAAGAAGAAATGCTAATTTTTTCATATTTTGATACCCTTTCTTATATCTCGGGAGCATGTGTCAAAAGGTAATTTATCCATGCTTTGTCTGCTTCGTAATTAAAGTGGATGCCCATAGTCGCAGGGTCGCTGCAATAGGACTTTCTGAGGTCCTTGTTTTCATCATATACTGCCTGTGCTATATCCACATAGTACCATCCTCGCTGTTGGCAAAGAGCAAGAATTCTTTCGTTGTACTGTGCTATAACGGTGTTGTTGAGCTTAGCGCCTTTTATGGGGCTGTCAGATGTCATAGGTGTTACGGACTGTATTATAATCTTGGCATCGGGTGATTTTGCCTGTATCTTTTCCACCAGTAATACCATATCATTTACACAATTATCAAGTCCGAAGGAAAGACTGTTTACACCAAGAAGAATATATACTTTCTTTGCACCTGTCTTTGCTACTGCATCCTCTACTGTGAGTTTTTCGCCCTTGTATACAGGGTGCAGCGAATCGGCAGTTAAAGGCCAATGCGCATTTTTGGGACTTAAGCTTCCTACGCAAAGGAAGGTAGCATTTCCGAGAGCCCTGGTGGATGCGCAGTAGAACTGGAGCGACATGGATACCGAATCGCCTACAAATACCGCATCATTGAAATATGATAAGTCAACACGAGCCCTCTCGGCTACATATGCAGTATGGAAGTTCTTTTTGATATATTCGGGATAGCTGCCATAGAGACTGTCGTATGCACCTGCCGTTGTACTTACGGCTGTATCGCCCTCAGATACAGGGTCGAGAGCAGAGTTATACATCTTGTATATAATCTGCGAAAGCTCTGCCCTGTTAATAGGGTCTTTGGGGCGGAAGTTGCCGTCAGAATTGCCGTTTATAAATCCCGAAAGCTTGGATGCCACAACAAATGAGCGTGCATAGTGTCCTATAGTCATGGAATCTCTGAACGGGTCTGTATTTCCTATTGCCTTGGGGCTTATGTCTCTGTATGTGAGGTAGCGCATTGCCATGGTGCAAAGTGCCTCTCTCGAGCAGGTGCCAAACGGGTCTAATCTTCCGTCGGGATGGCCTGTGATTATGCCGTTTTCATACGCCCACTGTATTGGCTTATAGTATGTGTTATCGTCCATTTTAACATCTGTAAAGGGAAGAGGCTCGTCCGACATAGTTTCCTCTATGCTGTAACAGGTGCGGTCAAGATTGTAAAGATACAGAACCATGTCCTGTCTTTGTGCGTGTACATCGGGATAAAACATTGTGCTGCCTCTGGGAATAATACCTACATCATAGAGAGTATTTACAGCCTCGCTGTACCATGCATTCATGCCTACATCGGTATACGGAGAACCCAAAACTTCGTCGGACTTTATAAAAGTTGCAGATAGCATAATGCTAAAAGCAACACAAAAACACGATATGTATTTTATATACTTCCAATACTTCAAAATAAATCACCAATTTCTATTATTTTTCGACTATAATATTGTACCACACCATATACTCTGTGTCAATCGGTTATGTAACAACTTTTTAAGATTTTTTTAAAAAATTTACATTGTTGAAAGGGCGCCTTGGGAATGTTTAAAAATAGTACAGAACGGGCAAACTGAACCCAAGCAAGGCATAGCCTTGCTTGGGGGTACCCGAAGGCGTACAAAGGTACGTCAAGAGGTGAAGTTTGTCCGGAGTTAAGCGGCAAATAAACGCAAAGAAAACCGCGTTTTCACGCGGTTTTCTACATTTTCTAAAACACCTTTGAGGTGTTTTCAATCCAAGAATGTTTTCATTCATGCCGCTTAACGCTCTGTGCATTTTTTAACATTCTCTTCTATATTCCGTAGAAGCTGTATTTATTGTATTGCGGTAGGTCAAAAGACATATTAAGCGGATTGTCGCCATATCCCGACTGTGTTACTTTTGGCGCAGGATTTATAAGGTTTTCCATAAGAACATAACGCACGCAGTCATATATGTGGTCCTCTCCCGAGGAATCGATATCCTCCACATTTACGCTGTCGTACACAAGAGCGGGTATTGTTCTTATAAAATTTACACAGTTTTCAAATACATACATCATGGGTATGCCCTCGCTGTCAAAGCTTAAGCGGTAATGAAACTGCATTTTTCCTGCAAGGCGTTCATTGTCACCAAAATCGAAAAATACTCCCTCTTTTGAAAACATATCCGCTATGCTCTCGCCTGTTTCCGCTTTGGATATGGCGGGGTCTGCTATTCCTCGGATTCTTCTGCCCTTTAGATTGGGGTGCTCCCTCTCCATCTGCTTTATGGCGCCCGCAATCTGCTGAGGAGTGTATTTTACACCCTCATTGGGTGTTCCCGTGCAGCCGTAAAGCTCTGCTATTACATATGCTCTGCCTTCGTGGTCTATGGCTATCCACTCTGCCGCAAAGGGTCTTGAATACCCAAAGTCAAATCCACGGTAGATCTTCCAGCTTTTTGGTATGGCAAAGGGCTTTATGACATGCGAAAACCGCCTGTCTTCATAGTGAGCGGGGTCATTTTTCCACTCAGAAAAGACCTGACCTGCGAAGCTGTCCCAGTCACCGTACAGAAGCGCTCTTTTTTCCTTTTCGGGAAGAAGCGAAAGATTGGCAAGATAGTTAGGGTCGTTTTTAAGCAGTTCAGCATTGTCGAACACCGTAGACGGAACAAAAATCCGCTTTCGTTCCATATTTATAACATTTCCGTCAGGGTCGGTAATCTGCATATTTGTCTTTACGGGAGTAAGCGGCGGAGCGCAGGTTATAAATCTTTCCTTTACCCAGCTATGCCCTATACCTCCCGGGTTTGTAGTGGCTCTTATGTAGCACCTTGTACCCTCGCCCGACGGTCTGTTTCGGGAAAACATATAGGAATACTCATCCCATGTAAAGTGAGTAAGCTCGTCAAAGGCTATGAAATCATACCTTTTTCCCTGATAATTTATTCTGTCCTTGGTATGCTGCATTGCACCGAAATATATCTTAGCACCCGACGGAAAGCTCCAGAAGTGCTTACTGTCATTGTAGCTTGCCTTGGGATATGCCGCCTTGTACAAAGTACGGCTTCTGTCTATTAATTCCGAGAGCTGAGGATAGGTTTTTCGAAGTATAAGAGCACGGTAGTGCGGTATATGTACCTGACGGAGCGCCTCTGTAAGAAGTGCATCGGACTTGCCGCCGCCTGCCGCACCGCCATATAGTGCCTCATATTCTCCGCGCGACTGAAAAACTGCCTGTTTTTCCTGCGGAGTCCATATGGTTTTCCTACTCTTCTTCATCCTCAAAGCCCTCTGTTACCTCACTTAAAACTATTATTCCTCCATCTTCGTCCTCTCCTGATGTATCATCTGACATACCAAGATGGATGTCCTTAATATCCTTGAGGGTTGACACAAGTTGTTTTAACCCCATTTTATCTATCATTCCGTCTATAATTTTTATATCTTCCTTTTCCTCCACCGTTTCGGTTAAGGGTTTTTTTGTATCGTAATCGTACTCTACTGTTTTGGTACGCTCCTTATTTTTTACGATACACCTGTCAAGCTCGGAGATAGACTTTTCTATTTTGTCCAGAAGCTTATCTGTTATGGCAAGAATTCTATCCTGTCTTGTCAAAGCCTTTGACACGCTTTCTTTTCTCTCCCTGTGCCAACCCTGCATGGCAGCCACCTTTGAAAGCGAGCCGTAGGAAACACCGTGTTTGGCGCACAGCTCTCTGTAGCTCGCAGACGAAGAAAGGTACTCCTCCCTTATGATGTCCCAGTTTTCTGCCGTAGCTGTCACCTGCACTTTTTAATTACAGATTTGCAGAAGCATCACTCTGAAGCTTTGCCTGATACTCAACGGCAAAGCTTGCCTGTTTCTCGCTGTTTGCAAGTGCAATGGCATACTTTCGTGGTATCTTTACCTCTACGCCTCTGGGCACTATCATGCCTACACCGTTTACTGCCACAAATACATCGTCCTTGTATTTGCTATTATCTTTGAAGAGTTTAACAGTTACCTTTTCATTATAATATGATTTTGCATCGGTCTTCTTTACCTTAACGGTATCTTTTGCCTTTGTTTCAGTTGTCTTTGTACTCAATTTGCATCATTCCTTTCCTTTTTTATATCAGTTCGCATTGCTTGCAAAGGTGGAAGAGCTTTCTATTCTTACAATGTAGTTATCCACAAGAAGCTCTGCAGCTTTTGTTCCCTTCCAGCCGGCTGTTGCCCTCTGGTTAAGCGGGTCTGCCGTACCGCCTGAGCCAACCTGCTTTACAATGTGTTCAAGACCGCCGCCTGTAACCTCGGTAACGCCGTAGGCATTTGCACCCAAAACAAGTGTGGAATATATGCTCACACCGCCGTTTCCTGCACCGTCGCACACAACAGTAAAGCCGTCGGAAACATCAAAAGGCATTTCTTGCGGCATTGATGCAGGGTCAAAATAAACCATAAAGTCATCCGGAGCCACACCGCAGATAGTTGCACTTACAGATTTTACTCCTCCCGCATTGGGTGAGGGGT
>JAZURE010000040.1:0-41907 GCA_045606045.1 Clostridia bacterium
CCTCAGTCAAATTTGAGCCACCATATTTTTAGTCCGTTCCGTAAACCTTATCCGTGAACTGATAAAGATTTGATGTGGCAGCACCATTAGCCTTTTTGCGATTTATCTTTTTTAGATATCCTTTTTTCGCAAGTGAAGGTATTGCTCTTTTAACTGTGCTTAGGCCGATGTCTGTATCTGCGGCTATCGTGTTAAGAGATGGGTAACAAACATCTTGGTTCCCGGCTCTCATAAGCAGATAACACAGTATGCGAAATTCTGCTTTAGAGATATTTTTATCTGTGATAAGTTTGTTTAGTATGTTTGTAAAATTATCTTTTAATTTTGGCATTATAATTCCTCCGTTTCTGCAATTAAAAAAGCCGCATCATTTCGATACGACTAATTCGTTTTGATTTAATTATATTTCATTTTCAATTTCATTCTACCAATTCCATAGAATGAAGTTGGCATAAAAAATCAGAAGTTTTTTCTACTTGCGTTAGTCTAAAACCCCTGATTTTATGCGGTTTTTAGATTTTCACAGAGTTGACGCTATCATCAGGTCCGTGTGCCGGCAACGGCATAGGAGTTCAAGTCTCCTCAGGTGCACCACCCAAAAAAGTACAGCCTAATCGGCTGTACTTTTTTGTTTATTTGGCAGGTCTTATAATTTATGCTATTGTTGTGTAGATGTAGATTGCAAACAGCACAACCGAAATCCACATAATAGGTGAAATATCTTTAGCCTTGCCTGTTAATAGCTTCAATACAACCCAGGAAATCATGGCAAACATGATACCAGTAGCTATAGAATACGCAAAAGGCATCATAACAATTGCAAGAAAACCGCCGATAGCATCTGCAACATCGCCATCAAAATCCATCTTCGTTACTGCCGAAAGCATAAGAAGACCTACAAATAGCATAGCGGGTGTTGTAGCAAATCCGGGAATTGCAAGGAAAATAGGAGCAAAAGGAATTGCAAGAAGGAACAAGATACCTGTTGTAAAGGCTGTAAGACCTGTTCTGCCGCCTGCCACTACACCTGCCGATGACTCTACATAGCTTGTAACTGTAGATGTGCCAAGGCATGCACCTGCCATTGTACCAACAGCATCTGCCATCAAAGCACCACCTGCTTTTGGAAGCGAGCCGTCTTCTGCCAATAAATTGCCTTTTTGTGCTACGCCAATCAATGTACCTACTGTATCAAATATATCTGTGTATAGGAATGTAAACATTACAACGGCAAAAGATGTAAAGTTTTCTGTAATAAAACCAAAGTCAAACTGGAACAATGCCGGTGCAGCAAAATTTGCCTTGATTGATTCCCATGAAAGAGAAGGGATTAAAGAATAGATACCCGCTTCAACATCTACTACATACCAACCAATTAATTCTGCCACAATTCCAAGTACCCATGTAGCTAAAATACCAATAAGAATATCACCCTTGACCTTGTAGTGATGAAGTACGCCTATAATTAAAAGACCAACAGTTGCCAGAACAACCTGAGGTGAACCTAAGTTGCCAAGACCTACCAGGGTAGAATCATTGTTTACGATAATACCGGCATTTATCAGTGCAATGATTGTGATAAACAAACCGATACCCGCAGTAATACCAAGTTTTAGGTTTTTGGGAATTTTATTGACCAGTGCTTCTCTGAACTTAAAGACAGAAAGTACCATAAATATAATACCTTCCAGTAAAATAGCTGTCAAAGCTACCTTGTATGAGTAACCCATGGTTAAGCATACTGTGTAAGCAAAGAATGCATTAAGTCCCATGCCGGATGCCAAAGCTATAGGGTAGTTGGCAAAAAATGCCATACATATTGTAGCTATTGCAGCCGATAGCGCTGTTGCCATAAAAATAGATGCCGCACCCGGTCCGTCGGGAATGAGTCCTAACATACCGGGGTTAACCGCCAAGATGTAGGACATTGCCAAAAAGGTTGTGATACCGGCAATAATTTCTGTTTTCACATTAGTGCCGTGCTCTTTTAGCTTAAATAATTTTTCCATTGTTTCATCCTCCGTATATATTTTTAAGATATATAAATTATACTATACACACAAATAAAATTAAAGAGTATTTTTCCGCAAAAAATCGAGGACTTTCATCCTCGATTTCAGCGGAACCTTAAATGTCCCCTTTTTCGTTTATATATTAGCCTTCGTAAACGAGATTCTTCTGAATCATATCGTCAACATTTTCTGCATTCCACCATGCACCGGAGATATCAACCTTTTCGCTGATTTCCTTTCCTTCTAAAGCAAGTATAGCCTGTTCTACGGACTGATAACCAATCTGGTAGGAATCCTGTGCTACAGAGCCTATGAGCTTAGGACCTGTGGTCTTCTTCATCCATTCAATCTGCTTTGTACCTGCATCATATCCGCAGAATTTGATTGCATCGTACTTTGTACCGGCAGCGCCGATTGCATCGTAAACCTGCTTAACAACACCTTCGTTGGACATGAATATGCCCTTTGCACCTTTTTCATGAAGTGCTTCGAGCGCTGCCTTGTAAGCGTTGTCTGCATCGCCGGGTTTAACTTCTTTTGCAATTTCTACCTTGCCCTTTGTAGCTTCGTCTGCTTCTGCAAGCTCTTCAAACTTATCGATGAAGCCCTGTGCACGGTCTATACCTGTCTGTGTTTCATCATGCTGAATAACACCTACGATATACTTATCTGCTGCAGCTATATCGTCCTTGATTGCTGCAAAGAAGTTTTCTGCAACTGTGTTTGCTGCAAGATAGTTACTTGTAGCAACGGATGCGATTATGGGGTTTTTGCCTGCATCGTCAAGAGCCTTTACATCGTTTGCCCAGATACCGCTGTCGAACTGTACTACAGGGATTTCCATATCCTTTGCCTGTGTGAGCATATCCACAAAGCCCTCACCTATTGTAGCGAGTACGATTGCAGATGCGTTGTTGGAGAGTGCTGTCTGTACCATTTCCTTCTGTGAGGGAAGGTCTTTTGCGGATTCACTTGCAGGTCCTCTGAAGGTTATCTTGTAACCATATTTTGCGCCTGCTGCTTCTGCGCCTGCTTTAACAGACTGCCAGAATGCGTGGGACTCACCCTTTGCAACCACAGCGATTGTCTTTTCGCCGCCCTTGTCGCCGCCGCAACCTGCAAATAATGCAAGTACCATAACTGCTACCATTAAACATGCCAAAAACTTTTTCATAAATATTACCTCCTGTTTTTGTTTTTATTTTTTACGGGTTACCCCGTTTTTAAACATCAAAGCTTGGAAAGCTGTGCTTCCAGTTCTTTTATCTTAACATCCTTGTCTGCGCCTACAAGATTTGAATCAGAGAGTGCTGCATCTATCTCCTGCTCAATCTCCTGTATCTGCTGTTTGCGGAGTCTCTTTGCCTTTTCCTTTTCGTTTTCTATCTTAACCTTGCCTGCGTTCTTATTCTTTATAACATCCATAAGAACTGCCACAACAACTATGATACCTGTAAGAACATAGGTTACATATGTAGAGTTAAGATTGAGGTTGAATTTAGCAAGCACGAAGTTGAGACCGCTTCTTATAATAACAAGCATCATATTACCGATTACTGTGCCTGCTACAGATGCAACACCGCCCGCAGCACTTGTTCCGCCTATGTAAACACCTGCTATCGCATCAAGCTCCATACCGTTACCTGTAGCTGCTGCTACGGTTGCAAATGATGCTGCCCAGAATATTGCGGCAATACCTGCACCCATACCGCTGAAGGTATATGCTATAATCTTGTACTTATCGGTATTTATACCCGAAAGCCTTGTGGCTTCCTCATTACTTCCTATAGAAAGGATGTATCTTCCGATTTTGCACTTATACATAAGGTACATACAAATGAATGCAAATGCAATTACCCATATAAGACCTGTAGGAACTCCGTCTGCATTGGAGAACACCTTGTTAAACCATGTTCCGTTGGGGAAAAAGATGTTTGGTATAGCTACTATAATAGCACTTAAACCTCTTGCAAACATCATTGTTCCGAGTGTTGCTATAAACGCTGGGAGCTTAAGCTTAGCTACCAGAAGTCCGTTTATGTAACCAAATACAGTACCTATTGCAATCATCACAGGGATTGTAGCCCACAGCGGCATTCCGCCCATGTAGAGCTTACCTGCCACAACTGCTGCTGCTATACAAACCGTTCCTATGGAAAGGTCTATACCTCCTGTTGCTATAACAAATGTAACACCAAGTCCCAAAAATGCGTACGGTGCAAGTGACTGCGCCATACTTACGATATTGTATTTTCCCAAAAAGTTTGGATTGAGAAGTGTGAAGATTAAAACAAGAACAGCAAGAGCAGCTATGATAATCATATTCTGCTTGCCTTTTGTAGCCATGAAGTCAACGGCTTTTGTCTTAGCTCTTCTTACACCTCTTTTGAATGCGAGATTTGCCATTTTATTCTTCCTCCCTCATAGTAGCATATTTCATTATTTCTTCTTGTGTAGCATCCTTGATGTCGAGTTCTGCCGTCTTTCTTCCTTCGCACATTACTACAACTCTATCGCTCAGACGCTGTATTTCGGACAGTTCGGAAGAAATCATTATTACTGATTTACCCTGTGAAGCAAGCTCCTCCATGAGCGTGTACATCTCACTCTTGGCGCCGATGTCTATGCCTCGTGTGGGTTCATCGAATATAAATATGTCCGAATCCTTAAGAAGCCATCTTGCTATAATAACCTTCTGCTGATTACCGCCCGAAAGATTACGCGTAAGCTGTCTTATGGAAGGTGTCTTTGTTTTCAATTTTGCGTTTTCTCTTGTGGCATCTTTTTCGATTTTGGAATCATTTATCCAGCCGAATTTTATGTAATCATCCAGAGAGCTTAATGCCGAATTCTCCGCTACGGATTTATCAAGAAGCAATCCGTATCTCTTTCTGTCCTCGGAAAGATAGCATATACCTCTCTTAACTGCCTCTTCGGGTGTCTTAATTTTAACCTTTTCGCCGTTTATGAAAATCTCACCGCTGTCAAACTGGTCTGCACCGTATATTGCTCTTGCAATCTCTGTTCTGCCCGAGCCCATAAGTCCCGAGAAGCCGAGAATTTCGCCCTTGTGTAATTTGAAGCTTACATCGCGGATTTCTTTGCCCCTGCAAAGATTCTTAACCTCGAGTACCACGGGGGCATCGGGTGCAACATTGCTTTTTTCTTTTTTATCACCATAGATTACTCTGCCTACCATCATCTTAACGATTTCGTCCTTGGTGGTATCCTTGGTGATGAGCGTGCCTACATATTCACCATCTCTCATTACGGTAATGCGGTCCGAAATTCTGTTTATTTCGTCCATACGGTGTGATATATATATCATACCTATGCCCTTGGCTTTTAAGTCATTCATTATGTTGAAAAGTTCCTCTACCTCTACCTGCGTGAGCGCCGCTGTAGGCTCATCTAAGATAAGTATCTTGGACTCCATGGATACAGCCTTGGCTATCTCGACCATCTGCTGTTTACCTACGGTAAGAGTACCGAGTACTGCGGAGGGGTCTATCTTAACTCCTATTTTATTAAAGAGTTTTGCTGCGTCTTCCTCCATCTTTTTATCGTCAATGTACACTCCTTTTATCATAGGCTCTCTGCCTATATAAATATTCTGTGCCACCGTAAGGTGATTCATCATATTGAGTTCCTGATGTATTATACTTATGCCGGCGTCCTGCGACTCTTTGATGTTTGCAAAATCAACCTTTTGACCGAAAAGGGTAATTTCGCCGCCGTCCCGCTTATGGATTCCGCACAGTACTTTCATGAGTGTGGATTTGCCTGCGCCGTTTTCACCCATGAGTGCGTGTACTTCACCCGCTTTCAACTCAAGATTAACTCCCTTGAGTGCGTGAACTCCCGAAAATCTTTTGTCAATTTCTTTCATTTCAAGAATCGTATTGTTCACGGTTTTTCCTCCTTTTCTGCAATTTTGCTCCAATAATACAGAGCATCATTTCTGTGTATAATTTTAACATAGAACATCATAGATGTCAACGGTTTTATTGTTAATATGCATAAAAAAATGTGACGATTTTCATAAATTTCCAAAAACACAAAAAGGGCACCTTAAGATGCCCTCTTTACAAGTTATCAGCGTATTTTTATCTATTTAGAAGTCTTTCCAATATAGGATACAGTCTGTCTGCAATACTGCAAAAGCCGTAATCGTTTGGATGGTTGCCGTCTACCGTACTGTTGTATGGCTTGTCTGTACCAAGAAGCGTGGTACCGTCTACAAAATACACATTTTCATCGCCCGAACGGACTGCTTTTATGTACGATTCCATTATTATCATTCTCCGCTTTTTCATGCCGGGGATGATGGGATTATAAATATCGAGCATACTTACGGGTGCACTCATCATTATAATCGGAATATCGGGGTTCTTTTTCCTTATAGTTTCGTAGAACGGATAATGTGTCCTCTCCAAATGGTCTGCAGAAGGCGCATTGTGGTCGTAATCCATAACAAATACAGCCATATCCATATCCGCTATATGATTTGCCACAAGCTGTTCTCCCTGCCCTGCTCCCGAAAAACCAAGATTTACGGTGTTGCATCTTAATCTGCGTCCGAGTATTGCGGGGTAAGCCATGCCCGGTCTTGATGCGCACCCGCCCTGAGTAATGGAAGAGCCATAGAAGACTATACTTTTTGGTGTTTCGTACTCGGGTGCTGTTTCTAATATACAATCCTCACTAAGTCCTATACACACCTTGTCTACATTGTGATAAAGCGGGAAATTGATTGTAATTTCTCTTAACTTTCTCGTTTTGAATTCGTACGAGTCCGTGTAGCTGTTGTTATCTGGATTCACCTTGGGAATAAACACCTTGGCAAAATTAATCTCCTCATGCGAGCCTTTGTCACGGCAATACATATCAAATTCGCTTACTCCCGTATTTGCCATATGGTGAAGCACATAGGATTCTTCACCAAGAACAGTATATAATACTATGTAGAGAGAATCTGTTACAAAACGGACTCTTCCTCCTGCCGTATTTGTCATAACTATTTTGGCTGTATCGTTTAATTCGATGTTTTCCTTAAATTCCATGGGGAGTCTTGTAAAAACTCCCGTCTCCACGGGATTATGCAAGCCCTCAAGAACAAAAGGCTCACTTAAAACATTATGAAATTTTATGTCATCATAATCTTTGTTAAGCGAAATAAAATTCTTATCTACCTGCTAAAAATCTTTCATGTTGCACCTCTTATTTGTATATTTCTTCGAGAATTCTTACTGCATCCTCTATGCATCCGTCGCACGAGCGAAGTCCCTCGCCTTTTAAAGCCGAGCAGATTGCGGTGGTATTCTTATCCTCAAATTTGCGCATGAGTTCACCCGCTACACAGTAGCTGTGCTTTTTGTTGGTATCGGGCAGGGCATCCTTGCCGAGACTTGTTTTTTCTCCTGAAAGAAGCACCATTGCACTTACCGCACCGCACACTCCGCCTGTACCTCCCATACCTCCGCCAAAGGCTTCGGAAAGACGAAAAAGTTCATCCTCGGTAAAGCTCGTTTTATCTGCAAATGCGCAAGCTACCGCCTGTGCACAGTTGTATCCTTTTTTATGGTTGTCTATTGCTTTTTGTACTCTGTCCATATGTTCTGCCCTCCATATAAATTTAGAACAATTATACCATAAGTGCAAGCCTTTTTAACGGCTTGCTTCACACCGGTTCAATAAACACATCGGAACAAAAACGTTAGTTTTTGCACATTGATTGTGTTTATTATACCACATAAATTGTGTATTTCAACTGTTTTTAAAACAAAAGTAAAAAAGTGCATCAAAAACAAAAAGAAATGACCCCGTCTGCCTCTTGCATGCAGCGGGGTCATTTCTGTTCACTCTTGATATCTAACATCTTTTGTTATCCTCTCTTTCCTAATCTGCATTTTTTAAGATATCCCCAACTTAGATTAACTCTCTTTCCTTAACTTCTTTTTCTACGCGAAATTGCTTGTGTTTTAAGTTCTAAGGCTCTTTCAAAATGCGCTCTCCTCTGTGCTTTCACTCGAAGATTTATAATGCGATATTTATATTACACACTCATTATCTATATAATCCGTTTATACACCGTCGTGTTTCATTCTCCTTATCTTTAACCTAATTTACCTTTTCTGCCATCGCTTATTAATCTTCGCCCAAAAGCTTTTTTTACCTGTACATTGGACTTACCTCCTTCTTTCACCTATAGTGTAGCATACGAAACACCGCATTTCAATTGACAAAATATAAAAATCAAAAAGGCGTTTTTTGTGCATATGACAGAAAATGTAAATTTCATATTTACAAGCCGCAAATGTATATGATATAATAGATCTGTTGGTTGCTTATTTGAGTAAGCAAATGGGTGTGTAAAAAATTCAAACGAATTTTTTACACACCCATTTTTCGTGGGATAGGAAAATAAGATGCAGAATAAGCGAACTGAACCGAAGCAAGCTTGTCTTGCGAGGGGTACCCGAAGATGTACAAAAGTACATCGAGAGGTGAAGTTCGCTTAGAGCTTATAGGCTAAAAATATGAGAAATCTGCAAAAATTGCAGATTTCTACATAAAATAAATTGTTTTACTGATATTTAATGTTGAGGACTGTTAGTAATCATGCCTATAAGCGCTCTGCGCTTTATTTTACATCCCTTTATTTTTTATAAAAATGCTCTCATATTCATCGCCAGCTCTGCCTCAAGGTTTATAAGTCTTTTTGTTATATCCTTGGAAAATTCGTCTGCTGCCTTGTATTTATTGAGATACTTATTAAGAGATTTAACACCCATATTACATCCGTCTGTCATAAGATCTGCAACAGTAGCATCAGTATCGTTTACCGCAAGCTTTACATTTGTCTTAATCCATGACATTCCCTTTGCAATAGGCTCGGGTTCCTTGCCGTAATCGTGAAATTTATTTAGCTGTGAGTGTATTTCCTTGTCAAGTTTTTCGTGCTCTGCCTTACATGAGGTAAGTAATTTACTTAGCTTAGGGCTTGTCACATTGTCCAAAACATCCTCTATGGACGAAACACCCATCTTGACACCTGCATCACATTCTCTTAAAAGTTTTATTGTATCCTGCTCTACCATCTTCGTGAAATCCTTTCTTTTTTACATTTATGTTGTTACAAATCAAAAGGATTTATGCACTTTAATTTTATATGTCGATTTCTTTCTTTACAAAATGAAGTGTTATCATATTCATTATAGCAACCAGTATCCACGAAATCGGCCAGCAAAGGTACAGCATCGAAAAAGTTCTGTGCATCGGAAATACTGCAAAAACCCACAAAAGTCTGAAACCGCATATGCCGACAAAAGAATTCACGGTAGTACGGCCTGAATGTCCCAATCCACGAAGATAGCCTGTATAGATATCCATAATTCCGCTTAAGAAATACGGAAGTCCCGTAATCAGCATTCTCTCAAGTCCGAAGGAAAGAGCCTTGGGAGAATCTGTTATATAAATTCCGAGAAGCTGCGTTCTAAATACTACCATTATAAAACTTATAACAGCACCGCCGCAAAGCATGCACCAAAGGCACATTCTAAAGCACCTGTTCATTCTATCCTTGTCTCCTGCACCGTAATTTTGGCTTATTGCCGTTACGGTAGCCTGTCTGAATGAATCCTTTACAGAGAATGCAAAGCTTTCTATGTTTGCCGCTGCAGAAGCGCCTGCCATTGCCGCAGCACCAAAGCTGTTTACAGCAGATTGTATTATGGTGTTAGAAAAACTCAAAACAGTATTCTGAAGACCTGCAGGTACGCCTATCCTGAGCATAGCCATAAGGTCAGGTTTGCATATACGAAGCTCTTTTACATTAAGACTGTAATTTTCGTTTGTTGTAAGAAGAGTTGTAACAACTGCACCGGCAGAAATGTATTTTGAAACAATAGTTGCTATTGCTACGCCTGCAACACCCATATTGAATGCAACCACAAACAAAACATTGAGTGCCACATTTACAATTCCGCTTAACGAAAGTATGTAGAGAGGTCTTTTGGTATCGCCCACACTCCGCAGCACCCCTGCTCCGAAGTTATATACCAATGTTGCAGGAGTGCCCATGAAGATAATCCTCATATAAAGAACTGCTCCCTCAAGCACTTTGCCTTTGGGAGTACCCATGGCAACAAGAAGCGGTCTGCAAAAAATCTGACCTATAAAAAGAGAAGCCAAGCCAAGTATGATGCTAAACATCATTGCGGTATGCACTCCTTTGTGCAGCCTCTCATCGTCGTGCGCACCGTAGGCTCTTGATATAATTACACTTGCTCCTACCGATACACCCAAAAACAAATTTAAAAGAAGGTTTGTAACAGCTCCCGTAGCACCCACCGAAGCCATTGCATCGCTTCCACTCCATCGGCTTACAATCACAAGGTCTGCCGCATTGTAGAAAAGCTGAAGCATGCTTGTAAGCATGTACGGAATTGCATATCTTAGTATTTTCTTTAAGATAGGACCCTCGGTCATATCAAGCTCGTATTTAGCCGTTTTCATATGCATCACCCTAAGCAGATAATATCATCTTCATAAATGCAAGTCAATGGAATAATCAATAAAATTATGGAATAATCATAACTTTTTATATGTAGCAAAATACGATGCGGCTACTATAAGACCAATCGCAACAAAAACCTTGAAATCGGGTACTATGCCGTTTATAAAAAATGTAACAAAGGGCGTAAGAATGGGTTTTACAAAAAAGGCAAGTGATGCCATGATTGCCCCGCCCTTTTCTATTGCCTTGAAGTAACAAAGGTATCCGATACCTGTAACAAATAAACCGAGATAAAAAATCGTAAGAAGAATATTGGCTGTAAACACAGGGGTAATATCCACTCCTGCAAAAAGCAAAACCACAAGAAGTACGGCACTGCCCGTAAGGAACACAAGACTTGTCTGAACTATTCCGCCGAATTTTTTGGTATACTTCTGGGTTAATACAGTATAAAGGCTAAAGCTCAATGCAGCTACAACAGCATAAACCACCGATATAAGATTTGTACCCGAAGAAAAATCAGCACAAGTAAGTACACCTAATATACCAAAGCAGAGTGCAATTATCTTATTTTTGGTAAGCTTATCCTTTAGAATGATGCGCGCAAAAACAATGGTAAATATGGAGTTGGCAGAAAAGATTATGGCAATAAGCGAGGGTGAATCTGCCTTTTTTACACCTACCTGAAGTACAATCATACTTATGCATATAACAAGTACTCCAAGCCCTGCCATAATAAGTAAATTCTTTAAGCCTATGTGTATCTTGTCTTTTTTGATTTTTACAAGTGCGGCAGGCAAAAGAATAACAGAGCCTACTATAAACCGCCAGAATGTAATGACATACGGATTTACATCATTTGCTATAAGCTTACTTACAGGCTCTAAGGTTACAAAGAGTATTGCTGTCATTACAGCATAGAATATACCTTTTTTCATGTTTAAATTCCTCCTTATGAATACACCTATATTCTATCACCTGCCTTGATTATAGTAAATAATAACATAATATACACTTGCTTTATATTAAAATATATAGTAAAATATAGATTGAAATGAGGTTGAAAATATGGAACTATTGCAGCTTAAATACTTTTGCCATTCGGCAAAGACAGAAAATTTTTCGCATACGGCGGAGAAATTCCGCGTACCCACCTCCTCTGTATCGATAAGTATAAAAAAGCTCGAAGAGGAAATCGGGGTAAAGCTCTTTACAAGGAGCGTAAACAAAATAAGGTTAAACGAATATGGGCGTATACTGCTTAATGCGCTGGATAAATGCGAGGACATACTGCGCAAAGCAAAATCGGATATTTTTGACATGTCTCAATCGCCCTTTGGCGAGCTTAGGCTTCTTATACTTACAAACAGACAAAATGTCACCGAGGCGATATCGCTTTTTAAAAAAAAATATCCGAATGTGTCCTTTTTCATAAAGCATCAGAATGATTTTGAACAAGGTACCATAAATGATTATGATATTGTAATATCCGACAGAGATATAAAATCCGAACGCTTTAATAAAAAGGAATGGCTTAATGAAGATATATACCTTGCTGTGCATAAGGATAATCCACTCTCTCAGAAAGTAAGTGCAGCCACTTCCGATATAGAGTGTGAAAAGTTTATATGTATGCCCCGTTCAAGCTGTATGAGAGAATATATGGAGGACTATTTTAAACAAAAAAACATCACACCCGAAATAGTAATCGAGTGTGATGACCCTTTGTATATACAAAAATATCTTAAAATGGGTTTTGGCGTGACCTTCTTCCCCTCAGTTTCGTGGAAATCACATATAAATGAGGATATAAAGCTCTTAAGAATCGAAAGCGGTCTTAAGAGGACATCGTGCATATACACAAACAAAGCCGCATCTAACATGGCGGAAGTGTTTACACAGATATTGGAAAGTACCTTGTCATATTAATTACTAAATGTAGATTAACACACAGAATGAAAAAAATAAGTGTGATGTGAGAAAAGGTGATTTATTCCGAAAAAACATGAGGAAAGGCAGTATTTAAGCGGTTTTTAATGGTGTGTAAGTGAATTTACATGCAAAATGATGATGTTAATAAATTTTAGGGGTTTTGGGAGAATTTTGGTCCCGATGTGCCCGATGTTTTAAAATTTTAAAAGAGTTTTTAAAAAGTTTTAAAAGACGGTTTTAAAAGTTGTATGTGTGACAACCTTTAGACCGTCTTTTTTAGGTATTATGAGGGTTTGCGAGGTGTTTACAATTTTTAAAAGCATTCTTACAACCTTTTTAAAAGCATTTTAAAAGAGTGTTAAAAACAATGTTTTTAAAAAATAAAAGGTTTTCAAGTTCGCGGACATTTTTACAAAAAGTCGCGGACACATGACCGCGATAGTGTTTTAGCGGTTTTGAGAGGTGTTTTGTAAATTTGAAAACAAGAATTAATACGCAAAATGCAAAAATATATAAAATGAGAAAAAACAAGCAAACTGCCAGTATTTATGATACTTTACGGGCATTTGCTTGTTTTTATTTTATTAAAATATTTATGTACTTATCTGCTTTTAAAACTGTTTTTCTTTATATCATCAAGAATTTTAATGATTTCAGCAAAACCAAGAATGATTGTTCCGCTTATCAGAGAAACAGACCAATATGTAAAAGCAATCGAAAATGAGAAATATGTGCCACTTACAACATCATAAGGGTCAACTACTATATTAGCAAAAGATATACCTGCAACAAAGCCACCGACAAATACAATCCATGCAATAACTGTCAAAATTAATGCTATAGTTTTATGCTTTTTATGCTCTCCTTTGTCTAAATGTTTTTTTAATTCTTCGTAGTCTTCATCTGAAATTTCAATAGGTTTATTTTTGTAGTACTTAAAATTATTGTCACTATCTAATTCAGATACTGAATATTCGGCACTATATTTATTGTCTGGGGAGTATACCTTTTCATATAAACCCAGGTTAGATAATGTAGTGCTTTTTTCAGCTTCGTGTTTTGCGTTTTCCTCGCTGATTTTTTCGTCTATAAATTTCTTAATTATTTCATTCATTTAATTGAACACCTCACTGCGTTTTTTGAATTAATTTTCTTTGCAATCTTGCTAAGCGACCATACATGGTATCTTTGTCTGTAAAGCCAAGCTCGATAGCTTCTGTACATACATCAATAGCCTCTTTTATCTGCCCTCTTTTTTCGTAGATTATGGCAAGTCTTTTGAAGGTAACATATGAAGGCGGTATTTCCGCACCATAATGCTTATGTAATGATACATACTCATCCGCAATAAATATATCCCGTTTACATTGCTCAATTAATTCATCCATCTCTGGACTATCAAATTTTTTAAGATTATATAGCAAAGAATATTTTGCCTCAATTTCTTCAATGTTTTTATGGTGTTCAGTAAGAACAGGATTATTATGAAATTCAAAATATTGCTTTTGTGATTCTAATTGTTTTTGTAATTCTGTTTGTTGTACAGATATTGATGTTTTTTGAGTTTGTTTAGATTGAGAAGCAAGCACGCTCCAAATTAAGATTATAGCAAATAAAATTAACAATATAATCAATAAAATCACCTCCTAAAGTGCAATTTGTATACCATAGTTAAAAATAGTACAAAATATTCCCTATTCTTTTAACTGGTTTTATCAAGTCGCTGCTGCGCATCGGCTCCTTCATCAGCAGAAGCACTATGTAAAATTGTATCCACATAACATTCTGCATATCCCAATAGCTTTGCTTGGTCCTTTTCAGAATTAAGCTTGTTAAATATTCGCAGAATTTCTCTTTCATTATCAGTTAGTGTTATGCTTTCTGCTTCTTTACCAAAAACTAACCATTCCAAAGATACATTTAGAAAATCTGAGAGAGCTTTGACTTTCTCAATAGAGGGAGAACTGATTTCAAATCGCTTAATTGCGCCATTACCAAATCCTAATTTTTTCTCTACGGCACTGCAACTTAGACCCATTTCCTTTATTTTGCTTACAATACGAGTAGTCACCTAAAATTCACCTCGCTTTTTAGAAAATATGAGAAAAAACTATTGACATTTCTCATATTTGAGAATATAATATACTTAATTGATAACGATATATCTATATCAAACAAAACCATAGCAAAGCATACGACGGATGCACTGCAGGCATCAACATCGTATGCGAAAAAGTATTCCACCTACATATTAGCATATGTGTGGTGGGAATTCAAGATTTTTTTGAGGAGGGAATCGAAGATGAAAGAAAAGCGCTATCAGAATGTGACAGCACTTTTGGGTGTGAAAATTAAAACTAAATCAGAGTGCGAAAAAGATTTGGGAGAAGAAAGATTGGAAAAATTCTTTCAAAATGCTAAATCTCAGTTTCTAAAACAGGTCTCAAGTCTTCCCAAAACTCAATCAAAATAACACATAGAGTCTCATCTATGTTGTCCGGTACAGTTACATATGGAGTGAGCCGATTATTTTCAAACAGATAACGAATTCCGATGATTCGAGCTATTACAGCATGCAAGAGATTTTCACCTTTCTTAGATACAATGAAACGAGTTTGTTTGGAAAGATTTCTAATAAAATCATCTATACTTTCACTGTTTTTACAGTCGTATAGATACGAGGACTTAAATGTTGATAGTGTCTCATTGCTAAGGAAATCATCAATTGAACTGTTTAGAATACAACATTCTTGAATGTGATTTGTAATGTCTTCAAGTACTTGTGTGTAGTGTAATTTTTTCATAAGTATATCACCTCTATGTGTTTGTACCACAGAATTAATAGAAAATCTACATTTTTTGGAGGGAGGAATCGAAGATGAAAGAAAACATCGTTTTAGTACTTGCGGGGATATCTCTTATTCTTGGAATTATAACTGCAATTAGGAATAGGTAATTTTTATATGGAGGAGTTATATGACAACAATAAATTGTATTGTATTATGGTTGCTATATGCTTGCATACGAAAATGGCTCAAGTGGCGAAAGATGGCGAAAGCTTTGTGTTTATGGATATCATACAATACCAATAAAGAACCAACTGATGAAGAATTAGATGCATGTCTCAGAAGACACGAGGAGCTTAGGAATTACTTTGATACACTACATAAATAGTGCATCGAAGAATTTAAAAAGTTAACGAGATATGGAATTTAAAGGTTTTGCAGTGTTCCAATAATGTCAATAAGTGATTTAATGGATACGCCGACTTCAAGAAACTTTTTTAGTACTTTTTTCCATGATTTTTCAGAACGTATTTTGGCGACTGCGTCATGACCTTTAGGCGATAAATCTTCTATGGTGTAATCGTCAAAAAAATATTCTTTCATCTCTGAAAACAATCCGGACATATGACATTGTTTCAAGTGATAAATAACTTCCTGGCAGTCGTATTTATCCAACAATTCATATTTACCGGGGTATTCCATATCTTCGTTTGCTTCTACTGTAAGCAGAATATCTCGAATACAATCGGGATTAAGTTTCATGGTATCACCACCTTTCTATGAGGTGATTATAGCATAGCTTGTTAAATAAATCTATATATTTGGAGGGATAACAAATGCTTAAATTTAGTGAACAGGAAGAGAAGTTTTTGAAAGAATTTTATGAAAAGCAGCACTCCGGCGCTAAAGATAATGTTGGCACGAGAGATGCAATACATGTTGTAGAAAGAGTGGTTAAGCAGTTTGTACCAGTTCCCGATGAAGGAAATTGGTATTATGACGAAAAGTGTTATTACTGCTTTGATGATTTGATTGATGCACTTAGGGAAGAAATTCCCGATTTGCCCGATTATGATGATGTAAAGTATGAGGAAGTTAATGGAACTGAAATTTGGAGCAGAGCTGATTATATAAAGGCTTATGATATTTCTGCTTATGAAGGAAGAATAGTTGAGTCCTATCGACCCGTTGCATTCTTTTTTATCCTGGATGAAGCTAAAAGATACAGAAATGATTATCAAGCTCACAATTGTAGCGATTGTAGGATATATACATATTCCCTTGGATATTCAAATTATGGTGATTTACCCGTGTTTAGAGAGTTGCTTCTCAGAATGGGAAAGGAACTTCTTGGGGAGGAAACTATATAATTTGGAGGTACAACATGAATTATGAAGATGCTTTGAAAATTGCAGATGAGAAACTTAGTATATTATCTGTTCAATATGAAAACATGAGAATACCATCGCTAAGATGGAAGCTCTTAAAAAACTTGATTTGGTTTGCACCATTAGTTCGTCTTGCGAAAATTGGACTGGAAACGGAAAGGAGTAAACAAAAATGAGGATATGGTTTGCGATTGTGTGTTTGGCACTGGTTGCAGTCATGTGCATAGCGCTGATTGTAACTACAATCATGGCCGGGATTATATGTCCGGGATATGCGAATCCATTTATTGATACTGTAGTTTGTGTTATAGCCGGTATTTTCGCCGTGGGAATACTCATTACTATATGGAATTTAATTCGTATTAAAAAGCGTTTTAAGGAGGTTTCAAAACTGTGGTAAAGATTGAAAGTATTGTTAAAGAGGCTTTGAACGGATTTTTGTCGCTTGATTTGGCAAATAAAACCGCGGAGAGAATTGCCGAAAAAGCAAAGGAAAAGAATCTTGTTCTTATAGAGGAAAGATTTTGTGTATGGAATGATTTTGAGGAGAAAAAACCGGATGTATGGATTGATGATGAGAGTCGTCAATATGTGGAATTTGCCATTCACAGAAAAGGGCCATGGAAAGTAATACTTGCATATTTTGACGGAACCCGCTTTTTCTCCCTGGGCGACAAACAAAAAGTATACTATGCAGATGTAACTCACTGGGTGCGGATGCCGAGATTGTTGGGATAAAATAGAGAATCAACTGATAAGTGAGGAGTTAAAAAATGAATAAAAATATAAGATTTTATGTAATGCATAATAGCAAAACGGGTGATGTAGAGTTTGTAGATGCAAGCAGAGGCATACGGATGAAGGAGCTCCTGCTTAACGGATTTGTAAATATTGGAGGCGGTGAGTGCAAGGATGTATCCGAGCTTAACCGTGGCATATGCAACAATATGCGCGGATTGTATGAATATCAAAAGAGGCAAAATGATGAGCTTAAGGTACAGCTTGAAAGAGCTCTGCAGAAACTCAAGGAAGTGCACAGGATATCGAATACATCGTCAAGAGTGCAAATTCGAGAGCAGCATGTGTTATTTGAGGGTAAACAATACAACAATATAGATTCTCTGCCACTAAGAGAGAGGATAGAAGCCAATAAAGGACCTCGTTTTGGATACATAATGCCTCTCGTAAAAGAGCTTTGGGAAGATGTTAATTAAGAAAGAAGGTACGACATGGGAAAGAATATATTCAAATTAAGGCTTACAATGCTTGGAAAAACACAGACAGATTTACTCTATGAGGTACAAAAGAGAGGGTATCCTACTCTGGCAGCATCCAACTTCTCAAGGATTGTTCTGCAACAGACCTTCGGACCGCAGGCAATGGCTATCCGCAAGGTTGCAGGCGATGTACTTGATGAGTGGGAAAAAGACATGAAGAAAGCACAGTAAGCAGGTGAAAAAATGACCTATTTAACAGTTGAAGAGCTGTCAGTTTTAAGTGGTGATAGTGTGAGAACTATCAGACGAAAAGCAACATCTGGGGAAATATATGCCGCATGTGAGCATCGCAATTCGAAAGACTATACATACCGTTTCCCCGTCGACAAGCTTCCCGACAACCTCAAAAAGAAATATTACCGCAAGCTCAAGGCGGAAACCACATCTGCACCCATAAGTCAAAAGAGCCTCGAAGAATACACAGAGGACCAAAGAGGTCAGATACGATGGTGGACTGAATGCCTCGAACGGTGGCAAATGATGCGTACTGCCTACAACGGAAGCAAGGGTGATGCTGATGTATGCTTCATCCGAATGCTTGAGCTCGAGAGCGCCGGAGAGATAAGCATAAGTGTGGGTACACTTTACCGCAAGAAGCGAGCTCTGGATGAGGGCGACATAGATGCTCTGATTGAACGGCGCGGAGGTTCTAACCGTGGAAAAAGTTCCATCCCGGACGAAGTGTGGGATTACTTCCTGTACATCTATCTCAATGAAAATCAGCCAAAGGTGGCAAGGTGCTATGAGCTTGCCAAGGAATATGCAAGAGAGCACTGTCCCGAATGCCTGGATAACTTTCCGAGCCGTGTTACATTTGACCGCAGGCTCGCAAAGGTTCCCGAGGCAGTTAAGGTTCTCGGCCGTGAGGGCAAAAAGGCTTGTGCGGACAAGGTGGAGCCGTACATAAACAGAGATTACAGTGAGCTTGAGTCCAATGATATATGGATTGCGGACAACCACACCCTTGATATCATAAGCCGATATGACGGTACCGATAAAACGCACAGGTTATCTCTTACGGCATTTATGGATGCCAGAAGCGGTATTGTGGTCGGTTGGAATGTGACGGACAACCCCTGCAGCCAGAGTACGATACTTGCTCTTCGCAAAGCAATACTGCGATGCGGTATACCTAAAAAGGCGTATTTTGACAACGGCTCAGAGTTCCTTACGCATGACCTTGCAGGAAGAGGACACAGAAGACGAAAAAGCATGGAAGAGCCTCTTGTAAGTAAACCCGTATTTGACAGACTTGGTATAGAGCTTGTAAATGCCCTGGTAACAAACGCAAAGGCAAAGCCTATAGAAAGATACTTTGAAACTCTTAAAAATGACATAAGCCGTGGCTTTAAGACCTTCTGCGGCGGTAACATACTGGAAAGACCCGAAAATCTTAAGCATGTGCTCAAGGATGGAGATGTTCCCACCGACAGCGAGGTTACAAGGATTATCGGTGAGCTCATAGATAATGTGTACAATGTGGGAGCCTATGGCGGTAAGGTTACCAAGGATAAGGGCAAACGCAGGATTGATGTATACAATGAAAACCGCACGGTAGTACGCCAGCCTGTGAGTCCGGAGGATTTAAACCTTATGCTTATGAGAACTGCATTACCACAAAAGGTAGGCAGAAACGGAGTATATCTTAATATCGCCGGAGAGAAGCTTGAGTACTGGGACAATGAAACATATCTCCTATTCGGTCAGAGGGTATACATACGATATGACCCCGAGGACCTGCGGGAAGTACGCTTGTACGAAGCGGAAACAGACAGGTTTATACGCACGGTAGCTCTCAGCCGTGAAACATCTATAGCATTTGATGCAGGGCGCGAGGATGTAGCTCTGGCTATGAGTAAGGTCCGCGAGGTGCACAAGGCCATTAAGAAAGACTACAAAGAGTACAAGGAACGGCTCTCTCCCGAAAAGCGTATAGACATGCTTGATATGCAAATACGAAAGGCACAACGACAGAAAGGCGAATTTGCAATCAACACACCAAAGGTTATATTGCCTGTCAGTGCAAATGATGAAACGGTTGAGCGCAAGGTTGCAGTCGGCGAATCGCATGTTGTAAAGCTTGATATTGAAATGATGAACAAAAACGCAGCTAACAGACTGAAAAAATGATAAGGAGTGTATGTAATGCATTACGATGAAAAAGCGAGAAAAAGAATTTTAGAAAAGCTTGAGGCTTTCGCATCGGAACAAGGAAGCATGAACAAGGCATCTGTTCTGGTCGGCGTGTCTTCACCGGTTATTTCCGGACTGAAAGCCGGAAACTACAGGGGTGATGCCGACAAACAGTTTGAGATACTTGACAAATATTTTAGTGCCAGGGAGGATGCGGAGGAAGTAGTTACAGTTCCTGCAGAAGAAACGGGCTACATGCCTACATCCATAAGCGAGGAGATTTGCGCAGTTATTAAGAACTGTCAGCTCAACGGTGGTCTGGCAGCAGTGTCGGGACATGCAGGAATCGGTAAGACAATGGCGGTGACTAAATTCGCACAGGAAAACCCGTCACTTGCAAAGGTCATAACCGTAACGGCATGTACAAAGAGCATTAAAAGCGTCTTAAAGCAGCTTTGTGAAAAATTCTCTATAGGGAAATGTGCTGCCGATGAAATGTGGTTCAGACTCGTAGGTAAAATGAGTGACAAAATGGTGCTCATATTTGATGAAGCTCAGCACCTTCCTCTTAAAACCATAGAAATGCTCCGTTCGTTTTCGGACTATTTCTACTCGCAGGGGCAGACGCTTGGTATTGTGTTTGTGGGTAATCTTGAGGTCGCTGAGAACTTCAACGGAAACAGGAGGGCCGACTATGCTCAAATTGTAAACCGCACAAGACTTAACCGCAGATACTATACGGAAGATGTTACGGAAAATGATGCAAAAATGCTCTTTCCCCGTTTCTGCGGTGATGATATGAAAATGGGATTTATGCTTGGTGTCTGCAGGTCTTCACTTGGTATAAGAGGTGCAAGGGTATTTTATGAGAATGCCCTGGATGCAGGCGTAAGCACATATGATGAGCTCACAGAGCTTGCGAAAAAGCTTTCGCTTAAGATTTGAGGAGGTTAATGACATGTCAAAATATCAAAAGACAGTAAAGAGACTTACAAAGACGGGAGCCATAACGCTCACAAAGGATATAAGGTACTTAACAGGTCTTCGCGCTCACGATGCAGTTGATGTGGAAGTGTGCGAGATTAACGGCAACTGGGTAATAAATATCATGCAGCATATACCGCAATGTTTCTTTTGTGGTTCGCAGGATAATCTTAAAAATTACAAGAAGTATCCCGTGTGCCAGAGCTGCAGAAGGGAGCTTGCAAAATGACTATACACAATGATGAAATTAAGTCAAAGGTAGACAAGCTTTGCACTCTGCAAAAGCAGATAGCAATGCTAAAAAAAGAAGCCGATGAGCTTTCGGGCTTCTTCACCGTGAGAGCAAAGGGCGACCTTGAATGTAAAAAGACAAAGAGTATCAAGTATGCAGGTACAGGAAATAACATGGTAACAGCTACAACATCTACATCGCTTGAGATTGTGCATACAGGGCTTCTTAAGAAGCTTCTCGGAAAAGACAAGTATGACGAGGTTGTAAAAAAAGAGGTTACATATTCCGTAAAGGGAGCAAAGCATAAAAGGACTCTGGGCGGTATTGCCAACGGGGAATATATTAAGAGTACGGCAAAGGAGATTATCGGAGAGTTCTGCAAGGAAACGGGAACATCGCAAGCACTTCTCAACAAGTGCAAAGGCAGTTTCGATAAAGACAAAAAAGCTCTTATGGATATTGGAGGTCTCAGTGAGGACAATGCAGAATATTTTGCATACTTCATATCCGAAGCATTTACAAAGGATGAATTTGCAGACCTCATATCCCAGGGAAAATACGGTAGTGATTTTGATAAGGCGGTGCATGAGCTGAAAAAATCCATTCTTGCTGTAAAGACGGAAAAAATAAAGGTGACATACGATGAAACCGATACAGCCGAATCAGATTAAGTCAATATATGCAAGTGGCAACAAGCTTGGTATGTGCGACCGAACTGACAGAGAGAATGATATGCTCCACCTGCTTATACACAGGACCACAGGAAAGAATTCCGTTAAAGAGCTATCCTACACAGAGGCTCTGGCGGTTATAAAAGAACTCAGAAAGAGCGAAATTCTCGAGAGCAAAATGAGCGCCGGGCAACGCTCTAAGGCATGGGCTCTCTTTTATCAGCTCAAGGAGCTCTCGCCCTCCGAGGCTTCGGACGGTGAACGGATGGCAGGAATTGTGACCAAGGTTACCGGAGTATCCTGCAGCAGAAAAAATCCTTTTGTATGGCTCGGCAAAAAGCAAGGCAATGATGTCATAGAAATGCTCAAGCGATACATAGCAACCGAAAAGAACAAAGTCGGTAAGGAGTGATGCCAATGAAAGCGGATGAGATTAAGCTTTCGGAGCTTCCGGAGGTATATCAGACCATAGCCGAGCTTATAGGATTTGAAAACATGGTGCTGCTTGCCGAAACCTTTGACGGTGAGTATGTATATTTCCCAAAAATTGAATCTCTCAGGCGATTTTCACGCAACAGGAAGATTGTGGAAGAATTCAACGGTGCAAATTACAAAGTACTTGCTCAGAAATACGGACTTACGGAAACACATGTGCGCGCCATAGTTAAAGAAAGCGGTACAGCGAACATATACCGCCCTGCAGAAAACCAAATAACAATGTTTGATGAAGAGTCGTTTTGATGCGGCTCTTCTTTTTTATTTAAGTAAATTCTTTAAATATTTAAATAATCCGCTTGTATAAATATATGTTAGAATTCGACTATAGAAAAGAGGTACAAGGAGCGCGTTATGTTCGAAAATATAATTCAAGCAGTAATTACAGGTATCGTGAGTTTAATAATATCTACGATAATTGCTATAATAGGATATTTCCTAAAGCAAACCATCGGCCGTGTGTCCAAGTGCGAGGACAAGCTGAATAAGCTCCCTGATAAGTATGAATCTGCCGAGGAACACAAGCAGGACATCAGGGAGATAAAAACCGAGATTAATGATGTTAAAAAGGATATTAAAGGTATTTCAAATGATTTTTTAAAGAAAGAGGATTTCGTCCGCAAGATGGCAGAGATAGATACCAAATTCGAAAGGCTTGAGGACAAGATAGACAGAAACGCCAGAGAGACATGCAGTAAGCTTGATAAAATTTTAGAGAGGATATGATATAGCATGGATAAGGAAGCAACATTAAAAGCGGTAGCTGATGCTGCAGCTAAAAAGGCAAATGGTGAAGTATTAAGAACCATAAATGTATTAAGCGGTAAATTTATTGACCTTAAGGTTTTGTGCAGTATAGCAGCCGGCTCCGGACTTAAGTTTGATGAAATAATGGAAGCACTTAATTATTTGATGCTTGCAGGATACATACAGGTAAGGAAAATTGAAACTAAGATTGTAGCAGACCTTGCGGATGTTTCATACAAGGAATGTGAAGCGAGGCTTAGTGCGGAAGGACTAAGCGTGCTAAGAGGTCAAATCGAAGACGGAATGGTTGAGGTGTAGCACATGGGCAAGAAGAACAGAAAATGCTCCAAGATAGACCGCTTGCCATTTAAGGTAAAGGATGCCGTGGAGCAAATGATGCTTAATCCTACAGTTACCTATAGAGAAATTGCAGAATATATCCAAAACAAAGGATATGAAATATCCTTGTCCTCGGTTCAGAGGCATGCTGCCAATCTGAATGAGAGTGCAAGCACACTGCAGATGGCTCAGGAAAATTTTAAGGTGATGATGAGAGAGCTTGACAAGTATCCTAATCTTGACACCACCGAGGGAATTATAAGACTTCTTTCCAATTACACCCTGGAGGCGATTAATTCGGTCCCGGAAGAAAAGTGGAAAGACATGGACCCTGTTAAGCTTATGAGGGAAGCAACTGCATTAACCAGAGCTGCGGCATACAAATCAAAGGTTGATATTGACAACCAAAATCAGCTCGAGCGTGGATTTGAATATGTAAAGGATATGATATTTGAATCCATGTCAGAGGAAAACCCCGGACTTTATGAAAGAGTCAAGCGCTTTATTGATAAAAAGCAAAAAGAGGTTTCAGAGGGGGAATAAAATATGATGTATGTTGTAAGTGTAGCAGGCGGCAAAGAGTACAAAGCCAGAGATGAGCTTAACAAGATAGATGGGGTTCACGCTATACTGCCTACCAATATGCTTTGTATAAGAAGAGGCGGAGCATGGCATGAGGAAGAAAAAATTCTCATTCCCGGGTATGTGTTCCTGGAGTGCAAATACAACACAAGCATATATTACAAGGTAAAGAATACATACGGCGTTACAAACTGGCTTGGCAGAGGAAACCCCTCACCGATTACTCCCGATGATGAGAGATTTGTAGAATGTTTGGCAAACGATGGGAAACCAATTCCCGTACTTACATTTGATTCACCATTTGTACGCAAGGCTATCATAAAGCGGGTGGACAAGCACCGCCGCAGGATTACGGCAACAATAAGAATATTCGATAAGGTACATACGATTACATTCGGATACAGAGGATAAGGCTACTCCTTCCATAATATACAAATCCAGGATGTACACTCCCCGGTTGATTCGTCCCGGGGAGAAGCTCCCGGACACATAAAAATCTCAATGGATATTTTTGGTGTTAAATAAGTTTTTAAAGCTTTTTAAAAATTTATTTAAAATCAAAAATCCCAAATGGCGCAGCATGCCCCAATTTGATTATTTTTGATTAAAAAAGTCTCTCAAATTGCTTTTTTTAAAATTTAAACGGCTTTTTTGGTTTCGGTCTCAGTTGTGAGGTCGTTAAAAACCCAAAAAAAGCCGTTTAAATTCTTTTAAAAAGTTTTTTGGGTGTAACTTGATGATTTGAGACGGTAAAAATGCTTAAAACGGCAAAAAGGCGGTGAGAAATTGTTAAACCTCAAGGGAAACAGTATAAAAACTCTGTCAAGAGCTTTTAGGAAAAATACAGTTTTAAAAATTGAAAAAGATTACGGTGCCGAAATTGCCGATATTTTTGGTGTAAATCCAAAAGGTCAGAGGAAAGATGATGAGGACTTTAATCATTATGGCAAAATGGAAGATATTCTCCGTGCAGTTCGCAGTGATACCAACTGGCAGGATGTATTTACACCGAAGCAAAAGCAGAGCATTGATATGATTAAAAACGGCGAAATGAAGCGTCTTAACATACTGGACGGCTCTGTGCGTTCCGGTAAGACATACATATCGCTTATAATGTGGGCTCTTATGGTTGCTCAGCGTGACTACGATGCCAAGTTTATCATGGTCGGCAGAACCATGACTACCCTCAAGCGTAACTGCCTTGAGCTTCTGCAGGAGCTTGTGGGTGATTATAACTTCAGTTTTTCAACCTCGAATAAAGAGGCGGTATTGTTCGGCCGCAAGATTTACCTTGAAGGTGCGGACAATGTACTATCAGAAGACAAAATCCGAGGCATGACACTTGCAGGAGCTTACTGTGATGAAATTACGCTTCTGGATGAAGACTTCTTCCGTATGCTTCTCTCTCGTCTGTCGGTACCCAAAGCTTTTCTGCTCGGAACTACCAACCCGGACAATCCTACTCACTGGCTGATGCGAGACTACATCAATCGTAAGGATGAGATTGATTTACTCAACATCAAGTATCTGATAGATGATAATACATTTCTCGACTCTGAATATGTTGCAAAAATCAAGACAGAGTATGTGGGTGTGTTCTATGACCGATTTATTCTCGGCAAGTGGACTGCAGCTCAGGGTGTTATATATCCGATATTTGCAAACAACCCCGAAAAGTTCATTATTGATTACATAAACCCCGGAGAAATAATGTATGCTACCGTGGGCATAGACTTCGGCGGTAATGGTTCGGCTCATGCATTTGTCCTGAACGGTCTTACCAAGGGATATAAAGATGTAATCACTCTGGATGAGTGGTATCTGAAAAAAGAAATAAGCCCCGGAGAGCTTGAAGATGAATTTGTTAAATTTGTGCGCAATGCCAAGGAGAAATACAAGGTGTTCGCTGTTTACCCGGACAATGCGGAAACAACGCTCATTAAAGGCCTTCGCACAAGGGCTGCAAAGGATATGCTTGGAGTGGAAGTAATCAAGTCTAAAAAAGGTCCGATAATTGACCGCATACGCTTCTACAATATGCTTATGAGCAAAGGAAGATACAAGGTGCTTAAGCACTGTGAGAACCTAATAGAAGCATACAAAACGGCGGAGTGGAATTCCAAGTCAGACAAGACCGAGAGACTTGATAACGGTACTTTCAAGATAGATATTCTGGATGCCTGCGAGTATTCTACAGAGTACGACCAGAGCACGATTATTGAAGTTGGTTAAAGGAGTGAAAAACATTGATAAGTGTAGAAACGGCACTGTCAAATGCCGGATTCAGATGTGATACATCTATGCAGCCTCATATAGCAGAATGGAAGTTATGGTATGAAGGCTATTATGAAAGTTTTCACAGATATATGGTTTTTAACGGAAAAGTACGAACGGAGCAAAAGAGAGCAGGCCTTAAAATGGCTAAGCGTGTATGCGAGGACTGGTCAAACCTTATATTAAACGAAAAGGTTCTAATCAATACCGGTGATGATAGCGTAAATGAAGTACTTAAAAAAGTGTTTGATGACAATGATTTTTATGTAAGAGCAAATCAGCTTCTTGAAAAATCCTTTGCTTTTGGAAGCGGTGCCTTTGTGGAATACAATTCCCGGGACGGCTCGGCGGTTATGGACTTTATCCCCGGCGATATGATATACCCCATCTCCTGGGAGGGCAAGAAGATAACGGAATGTGCATTCGGAAGCATTAAGGTATATGGCGGTGTACCGTACATCTATCTTAATATTCATATAAAGGATACTTACGGCAAATACATAATCCAAAATCGTATGTTTACCAAGGAGGACGGCAAAGAAGTAAATCTCCCTGAGGGTGTGGAAAGAATTGTTCCGACAAATTCAAAGATACCCCGATTTCAGATAATCGGCCCCAATGTAACAAACAACATTGAGGAATACAGTCCCCTCGGCATTTCGGTATTTGCCAATGCCATAGATGAGATTAAGGGAGTTGACCTTATATACGACAGCTACCTTAATGAATTCAAGCTTGGAAAGAAAAGGCTTGTTGTGCCCATGTCAATGACACAGAGAAGTATGGAAGATAACGGAGACTCAACACCGATATTTGATTCAAACGATACTGTGTTTTATGCCATTCCCGGAAACCCAGAGAACCCCGACAATAAGCTGCAGGAAATAAACATGGAGCTTCGCAACGATGCACACAAGAGTGCGCTTGAAACTCATCTGGGGCTACTGTCCGATAAGTGCGGTCTGGGTAAGGATAAATACGAATTTGCAAACGGTACTGCAAAAACGGCTACAGAGGTAATAAGTGAAAATTCCGATATGTTCCGAAACCTCAAAAAGCATGAGATTGTGGTTAAGTCGGCTCTCATCGGCGCGGTCAGAGCTATTCTTGATATACTTAAGTATAGCCCCGATGCGGATATATCCGTGCAGTTTGACGACAGTATCATAGAGGACAGAAATGCAGAATTCACGCGCAGAGTTCAGCTTGTAACAAATCAGGCAATGGCTCCTTGGGAGCTCAGAGCATATGAGCTTGGCGAAACCGAAGAAGCTGCAAAGGCTGCATGTGCAGTAGTGCAAGAGGATATCCCGGAGGTGTAACATATGATTACTCCCGATTGGCTCACTTCCGAGCTTGGATATCTGCAGACACACAAGAATTTGCAGGAGAGCATAATCCGTGATGTTGTACGCAGGCTTATAAAAACAGATTTTAACATGTCCGATACTGCTGCCTGGCAAACAGAGAAGCTGCAGCAGGCAGGTATGGTGTACAGCGATATTGTTTCCGAGGTAAGCAAGCGAACAAAGAAAAGCACCGAGGATATCCGCAAGGTGTTTGCCGATGCAAAGGTGGAGGTATTCGATTACGGGGATGAGGTTCTCGAAAAAGCCGGATATGTACCTGAGGAATTTAAAACACTATCGCCAAAGATGTCAAAGATTCTTAATGCGGCATTTAAGAAAACCACAAAAGAAGTCCGAAATCTTACAATGACAACCGCAAGTACAACCCAAAACTTGTTTATCCGCAGCTGTGATTTGGCGCATATGCAGATTACAAGCGGTGCATTTACATATCAAGAGGCAATCAAAAATGCAATAAAGAGTGCTGCCAAAGAAAGTATAAAAATAATATATCCCTCGGGAAAGGTTACAAGTCTGGATGCGGCGGTAAGGCGTGCGGTGCTAACCGGCACAAATCAGACGGCAGGTAAGTTGCAGGAGATGCGAGCCGACGATATGAATGTAGACCTCATGGAGATAACCGCTCATAGCGGAGCCCGTCCCGAGCATGCCGCCTGGCAGGGCAAGGTTGTATCCCGCTCAGGAAGAGCCGGTTATCTTACTTTGACGGAAATCGGATATGGTGAAGTCAAAGGCTTTATGGGTGCAAACTGCAGACACAACTGGCATCTATACTTTGAGGGAATATCTAAGAGCGCATACACCAAGGAGCAGCTGGAGGCATTTGCCAATGAGACGGTTACATACAACGGCGAGGAGCTTGCCGTATGGCAGGCAAGAGACCAACAGAGAGCCATGGAGCGAAGCATACGAAGCAGTAAGCAGCTACTTGTGGCGTATGACGAAGCCGGAAAGAATGTGTTTACAGACGAAGAGCGTGCACAGTGGCAGGCGGCATTTAATGATGAGGCAGTTAAGCTCAAGGGCAAGGAGGCTAAGCTCAAGGACTTCTGTGAGCAGACAGGACTTAACCGTGATAAGTTCAGAGAGCAGGTATTCTCTACTACCACCGAAAACGGTATCAAGGGCTTTGGTAAGAGTGTGAGTCAGAAATCCGTACATGCTGCAAAGCAGAGATACAAAGAGTTTGTTTCTGTTGTTGGTGCTGATAATGCTCCCGAAACGCTTGACAAGTATTATGAGCTGAAGTACAATAATAAAGAATATTACAAATTTTTATCTTTGGATTATAACAGAAAAACGGCTTTGCTAAATAATAAAGAGTTGTTACTTCCAAATGTTGAAAGTGCTACGGCACATGAAGATAAATTTGTAAAATATCTATTTAATCCAAATAATCCATCCGGTTTTGCAAAAGGTGAAAATTTTAGGAAGAGACTCGGATACAGCATAAATAATTGGCAAGAGTTAAGAGAAGAAATCCTAAAAAAGGCAAGTCAATATCCTGCAAGATTCAAGGGCAAAATCACATTTGGAGACAAATATGACCAGCAGATGATAATATATGGGAAAAATGGTACACCTGCAAATGTAATTGCAAGTTGGTGCTTAGATAATAATGGCATACATCTCACATCAGCATACATTAAGGAGGTCCAAAAGTGAAAATTGAACTGTATGATAATGTTGTTTTAAAAGATGGAAGAACAGCTGCAATCGTTGAAATCTTTAATAAAGAAGTCTTTTTGGCTGATGTTGGTTCTTCCCCTAAAGATTGGGATACAATCGAAATCACAATAGATGATATCGAAAGTGTTATTAGAGGTTAAATATAACAACCCCTCAGTCTTTGCAACGCAAATCCAGCTCCCCTTACACAGGGGAGCCTTTTTAGTGGGAGAAATTAAGAAATGACAAAAGGTGAAGCCCGAAGGGCTCTTATAAAAATAGCGGACACCAAGACGGTTACGAATGAGGATGCAAAATTGCTCAGGCAAATAGCATACAGCTTATGCTTCGAAGACATAAGTGACTGCACAGAAGATGATGCAGCTCATTGCGACATATTTGAGTGTCCGAACGAAAACTAAATATTCGAAGGGAGTGTTTCCTATGATAAGGCGAAAGCCGCCTTAAACACCTTGCTATAAGTGCAGGGTGTTTTTTTAGTACAAAAATTTAAGACAGGAGGAATTTAAAAAATGGAATTCTTAAAGGAAATCCTCGGCGAAGACCTGTACAATCAGGTTGCCGAAAAACTCAAAGGCAATGACAAGGTTAAGCTTGTCAACATTGCCGACGGTTCATATGTAGAAAAAGCTACACATGAAGCCGAAATCAAAAAGGCAAAAGAAGCCGTGGCAGTACCGGAGGGTAAGTCCTTGGTAGACACCTCTGAGTACGATACTCTTAAGGCCGACAAAGAAAAGCTCGAAAAGGATTTTGCCAAGCATAAGTTTGAGTCTGCTCTTGACCTTAAGCTTGCATCCAGCGGTGCAAGAAATACCAAAGCACTTAGGGGCTTACTTGATATGGATAAGATTGAGCTTGGCGAGGATGGTCTTACAGGCTTCGATGAGCAGCTTGAGACCATCAAGGCTGAAAATGATTATCTGTTTGCAGTACCCGGTGCAAGCGGTATGCCTCAGGGCAATCCCGAAGCAAAGCTTGACCCGGTAGAAAAAGCATTCCTGGACAAAAACCCGGGATTAAAAATTGATTAAGGAGGTCATAAATTATGGCACATGAAGCACAGGAAAGATACAGCAAGCTTGTACTTGCTAAAATCAGACAGGACTGCAAGCTCAAGGACGGTGTTGTATTCAACAACGATTACGAGGGCAAGCCTACTGCCGGAGCAGTTAAAATTCCGGTGAGAGATACCGAGGTTATCGTAAGTGATTACGACAAGGTAAACGGTATCAAGGGTACAAGCGGTTCTACAGGCTATGAGACTATCCTCATAGACAGAGACAAAGCGGTAAATGAGGTTATAGATGGATACGATGCTGCAGCAGTTCCGGACAACCTCATTGCCGAAAGACTTGACAGTGCAGGCTACTCTCTTGCACTTACAATGGATACTGACGGCGGAAATGTTCTTCTTGCAGGCTCTACTCCTATGGGTGTTGAGGTTCTTACCAAGGACAACATCTATGGTGTTATTGTAGATATACGCAAGGAAATGAACGCAGCAAATATACCCAATGACGGAAGAAGATATCTTCTCGTTACTCCCGATGCAGAGGCATTGGTGCTCAAGAGCCCTGAATTCATCGCGGCTTCTAACCTCGGTGATGATATAAAGCAGAGTGGTGCTCTCGGTCAGATTGCCGGCTTTAATGTTATTCCCTGGAATGACTCCACTCCGGGACTCTCAATGCTTGCAGGTCATCCCAGATTTGCAACAAGAGCAAAAGAGTTCGCTGTTAAGCCTAAGGTTGTGAGTCTTGACGGTTCTGCAGCTCATGTTGGTGCGTCCGCTGTTAAGGGTAGAATGGTATACGCACATAAGGTACTCCGTTCTGTAGCTATACGCTCGGTATACTCTCCCAAGGTGCTTGTGGTTGATTCCGACCCCGGAGCAACCAAGGGTAATACCGTAGTAACCGTAACCGGTGCTACAGGTACACTCTACTACAGAATCAATCCTTCTGTGAGAGCTAAGCACGGCGCGGAAGTCGATGAAAGATTCCTTGAACTCACATCCGGCGAGACACAGATTACCGCTAAGCAGGATGCAGTAATTGAGGTTGTAGAAGTAACCGATGACAAGATTTCTGCTGCAGGTTATGTACATGCCGATATAAAGGCGTAATTTTTGAGTAAGGAGGATGCTTATGCCGTTATATGCGGACTTTGATTATTACTCAAATACCTACTATGATGCGCTGCAGGAAATACCAATTCCGAACACGCAGAGGCTTGTGTACTTAAGGAAGGCATCTTCCTTTCTTGATTCTGTCTTTGTACACAGTAAGCCTCAGGAGCCTTATTCGGAAGCAGTAAAAAATGCATGTTGTGAGATAGCAGATTGCTATTATACCTGTGACGAAATGCAGGGCATTGCTTCCGAAAACAATGACGGATATTCCGTAAGCTATGTGCAGGATGCCTTTAGTGCAAGGATGACAGAGCACAAAGCATATGCCATTGCGCTCAGATACCTCGGGAGCACAGGACTTCTTTACAGAGGAATCGGGGTGATATGATGATAACCGCTAACGGAAGCGTAACCATCTATCACTACAATGAGGACGAAGGTACATACAACTCTACTCAATACCCTACCGCAAGCATCTATCATGGAGCCAAGACAGTATCGCAGGACGGCAACCTTATAAGCCAGGGCTTTTGTAAGATACGCATCCCCACCATGGAGAGGATAGATATATCCACAGACGACTATATCTACCTTGGTCTTACGGATGCAGAGCTTGACAAAAGCAAATGTTTAAAGGTTATGGCGTTTGGTGATAACCGTTTCGGTTCACGAAGGATGCGGCATTGGAGGATTGAGTGTTATGAGTAATAATGTAGGTGTTACCGTAAAGCTCAACAGTATAAGAACGATACTAAAGGACAGGGGTCTTGAAGTTCAGGGCAAGGTACAAAAGTACATAGACAGTGAGACCATGAGGCTCATGGAGCCATATATGCAGCTCGACACCTCGCAGATGATAAAATCCATGTACGGTTCTACCGACATAGGCAGCGGCGAGATTAATGTCGAAACACCATATGCCCACATGAGATTGCACCATGGTCCTACCAAGGGCCTCCGAGGACCTAATTACTTTGAAAGAATGAAGGCGGACCGTCTGGATGAGCTTCTGGACGGTGCTGCCAAAATTGCAGGAGGTGAACCTGAAAGATGATTATAGATGCTATAAAGAAGCATTTTGAAGAAGAGTGTACTTTGTTTGCAGGAAAAAAGCTCAATGTAAACTGCCTTGGCGAAAAGCCTCAGGCCTGTGTAATCGAGCCTACACCGTGCAAACCTGTACTTGAAAAGTATACGGACGGCGGAAGCAAAAGACAGATAACATTCTGCATTGCTACCAGAGAGTTCTTTGATGCAGAAATGCAACAGAACCTCAAAACACAGGAGTTTTACGAAGCTCTGGAAAACTGGATTGATAAGCAGAATAAAAGTAACAATTTACCCAAGCTTGAAAAGGGCTATGAGCCTGTAGAGTATGAGGTAATGACCGGAGGTTATCTGCAGGATGCCACAGGAAACAAGGCGAGATATCAGATTAACCTTAGGTTAATATATGAAAGAGATTATTAAGGAGTGATTTGTAGTGAGTAAGGTAAAAAGAAGTGCCATGCTTGCATTTATGGATGTAGGCACGGCAGATAAGCCGTCATTTGCAAGAATGACTAAGTTCTCACAGATGTCTAAGTCGAAAAATCCCAAGGAGCATACTTCACAGTATGTGGATATGGATTTTGAAGAGACTGATATCGTAGGATATGCAGAATCTATTTCCTACGGCTTCGATTTGCACACAGATAATCCTGTGCATGAGAAGCTTGTGGAAATATACAACAAGGAGAAGCTCGGCGATGATGCTGTAGTTTCCATCCTTGTAGTTGACCGTTCGGCTGCTGTAGCAGATAATGCAGCTTCGTATCCTGCAAGACTCAGAAGCTATACTGTAGTTCCCGGTGATGAAGGCGGCAACCTTGACCGTTATGATTACAGCGGTACTTTTAAGGTTAAGTCCGATATCATTGTGGGTACTGCAACAACAGAGGACGAATGGGCTACATGCACATTTGCACCTGCGGAATAAAAACAAGGCAAGCGGAGTGCTTATAGTTCTCCGCTTGTCGACAATATTATATGGAGGTATTTATCGTGAAGAAATTTGAATTTCAGAATAATGAAATAACTATAGAAATGCTTGGTCTAACCCTTAAGGCAGATGCTGCCGAAGCTGAGTGCGAAGTTTCCGCAGCTCACAAGCTCATATCCGATTTCGGCGCAAAAGTAATGAGCGGAAAAGCTGACAAAAAAGAAATTGAAGGTGTAATGCAGGAAGCACTTGTTAAAATCGACAATGCTTTTGGTGAAGGTACATCTGCAGAGTTATTTAAGAATCGCACAGTATCTTATCACGATGTTTGTGATGTCATCTGCTATATTTCGTCTGCATGCAATGAATTTGAAGCAAATAAGAAGGCTTTGTACGAATCCTTCCGTGGTAACCGTGAAGAAAGACGCGGCGGACCTAATCTTGTAAAATGAGCATCATAACACAAGGTCTTCCAAACTGCGTATATGACAGCTCGGGGGATTTCTATCAGCTTAACACAGATTTCAGAGTGTGGATTAAGTTCGAAGAACTTCTTAGTGAACTCAAAGAGAAATCTATGGATGCCTTTGTTAAGGCATGCGATATTTGTTTTTATAGAGGCATAAGCGGAGAAATACATTCTTTGCCTCCTACATGGCTTGAAACTCTTCGCGTGCTTTTTGCTTTTTACTGCGGCATGCGAGATGTATCGGAGCTTGAGGGCAAACAGACAAAGCACACCAAAGAGGACTGCGATGAGGAGGACGAACAAGAAGAAAAACAGATTTTCAGCTATGAGCATGATGCAGATTACATCTATGCTGCCTTTGTACAACAGTATGGCATAGACCTTACAGAGTGCAGACTCCATTGGTGGAAGTTCAAGGCACTTTTTGCCGGGCTCACAGGAAACACAAAAATCCGTGAGATTATGGAAATTCGTGCAACAGATGTATCGCAAATTAAAGACCAGGAGCGCAGGAACCATGTGCTCAGGCTGCAAAATGCATATGCTCTCCCGGACATGCGTTCCGAGGAGGAAAAGGAAAGCGATTTTGCCGCAATGCTGTGGTAAAGAGAGGTGTTAACAATTGAAAAAACACTTTTAAAACGCATTAAATGCCCTTTTTGTGGCTATTTAATGCCTATTTTTTATGGTAAAAATGCCGTTTGCAAAGGTCTTACCGTGAAATGCAAAGGGCGAAACTGCAAAAAAGAATTTGAAATCAAGATAACCGGGTAGAGCCATTATGTGCCGACGGAATTCACATATACGAGAGGTGAAACAAGTTGGCACATTATGACGGTAGTATAAAATTTGATACATCTATTGACAACCGTAAGTTTGAAGGCAGTATCAATAAGCTCAAAACTACTGCTATAAAAAGTATGGCTGTAGTGGGAACAGCTTTTACAACTGCAGCCGGATTTGCTATTAATCTGGCAAGCGACCTGCAGGAGGTTCAGAATGTCGTAGATGTTACCTTTGGCGACAGAGCTGCAGATATAGAAGCATGGGCAAAAAATGCTGCATCTGCATTCGGTCTGTCCGAGCTGCAGGCGAAACAGTTCAACGGTACCATGGGTGCCATGATTAAGTCCATGGGACTTACGGACTCTGCAGTTTTGGAGATGAGTACAACACTTACCGGACTCGCTGCGGATTTTGCCTCTTTCTATAACCTGGAGCATCAGGAAGCATTTGATAAAATCCGTGCAGGTATATCCGGTGAAACAGAGCCGCTAAAGCAGCTCGGTATCAATATGAGCGTTGCCAATCTGGAGGCATTTGCATTAAGCCAGGGCATTACAAAGGCGTACAATGCAATGAGCCAGGCAGAGCAGGCAACCTTAAGATACAACTATCTGCTTCATGCAGGAGCTGATGCGCAGGGAGACTTTGCAAGAACAAGCGACTCTTTTGCAAATCAGCTTAAGATTGCTAAGCTTAATGTAACAGAGCTTGGAGCAGAATTCGGTGATATGCTCCTTCCTATCGCTTCCCAAGGACTTAAGGAGCTTAGCGGCGCTACAACGGAGCTGCGTTCTGCAATAGCACAGCCGGAGCTTAAGAGTGCAATTGAGGATACGGGCGAGCTTATTATAACTCTTATAGACGGCGGAATTGACCTTGCTACTGCAGTCCTTCCGCCGCTTATAAGTACTCTTGGCTTTTTAGCAGAAAACATAAGGCTTATAACCTCAGTTGCTATAGGTTCTGTGGCCGCTTTTAAGGGGTATGCAATTATTCAGAGTGTGCGAGCATGGTTTGCAGCAGCAACCCCCACGCTTAATGCATACACACTTGCTGTTACTGCCAACTCCGCAGCAGAAGCCAGAGGTATAACAATCTCTGCTCTGCTTACATCAACAATGTCAGCTCAAGAGATTGTTGTAGGTGTGCTTACAGGAAAAATAACACTTGCTACTGCGGCTCACGAACTGTGGAATAGGGTTAAAATGGCAGACCCCACAAATTTAGTTATAGCTGCAGTTATTGGGCTTACTGCAGCAATTGCCACTCTCATAATCACTCAAAACAAGGAAATAAGTGTTACACAAAAAATCGTTAAAACAAATGGTGAAGTAAGAAAATCCGTTGAGGATTTAAACAACAGTAGAGCAGAAGCGTATAAAGCCATAAATGAAAATTGTAAAGCGGAGAAGACGGAAGCTGAAACTGCAGTATTTCTTAAGGATAGACTTTATGAACTTGAAAAGCAAATCAATAGCGGAGCCTTATCAGATGAAGAAGCTACCGAAAGAAAATCAGAGTTTAAAAGTGTCGCTTCTGAGCTTGAAAAACTCATACCAGGTATTACATCGGCATTGTATGATGAAACAGGGGAAATTAATCTTCAAAGGCAGTCTGTAGATGCACTTGTGACATCTTATTACGATTTAGCGGTTGCTAAAGCAATGGCCACGGCTTATGAAGAAAAATTCAACAAAGATGCCAAAGATATAATCGAAGCCAAGGAAACTCTTGACAAGGCAGAAAAAAATCGAAAAAATGCTTCTGCAAAATTAGAAAAAGTAAGCGCTATAACAGAAACGCGCACACGCAATGGAGTTACCTACGAAGTTCCCGTTTATGCTGGAGAAGTAATAAGCTTAACCGAGGCCAAAAATAGCGCTGAATCAGCTTATAAAGAGGCAAAAAAATCATACGATGCCATAGAAAAACGCAGAGAAGAGAATTTTGCTAATTTCCAAAAATATTCTGCAGAAGCCAAAGAACTCACAAAAAAGTACACTCAAGCCGGCGGAAAAGTCGTAAAAGAAACTGAAACGGATAAAACCGAATATGTCAGAACCGGAGGGGCGCAAAGAGTAAGTGCCACGAATTCGGAATACGAAGAGCGAAAGAGGCTTCTTGAACATTTGCACGAAACCGGGCAGCTCTCTGAATATGAGTATTATAAAAAATCAGAGGCTTTAAGAGATGAATTTCTTGTTAAAAATTCGGATGAGTGGTTTGGTGCTACCGAGGAAATATACGAATATCAGCAGAAATTCCTCGAAAAAGAAAAAGAGCTGTATAAAGAAACCTATGACGATATCTTTAAGTACACATCTGACAAGATAGATGCTGTAATCGAAAAGCAGGAAGCATATTCAAACAAGCTCAAATCTCATCGCAAAATAGCCGGTAAACAAACAATAATATTAAATGAGAAGCATAAGCCGGACATTGTATACTATAGACTTACAGACTTTACTAAAGATATAGAATACCTGAAAAATTACAATGACCTTCTGAGTTCTTTCAAAGCAAAGGTTCTTAAAAGTGGTATATCCGATAAGGCTGCAGACAGCTTCTTTAGTGAACTTCTCAACTATGATATTGATGAGGGTATTGGTGTACTTAACGCTCTGCTTAAAACAAGCGATGCTGAACTGAATAAATATCTCAAAGCATACGAAGAAAGGCAAACCTTTGCTGATATGGCAGCGGCATCTTTGTATAAGTCCGATATGGATACCGCCGTGGATGAGAGCGTTGTGTACATGAAGGAGAAGCTCAAAGAAGCAGGTTTTGAAATACCTGACACTTTCTTTGATGCAGGTGTGGATGCGGCATCTAAATTCGGGGAGGCTTTTTCTCAGGAGATAGATGTTGAGCTTGGCAAAATAAAGCAGAAAATCGAAAGCTTTAAAACAAAGATAAAGGTTGATGTGGATGTAAGTGTAGACAAAGCTTCGCACGGAACTACCATATACAAGTATTATGGTAACAATACATATCAGCTCGGAAGCTCCGGCGAAACTACACAGCAGCGCCTTGAGGCTATCCGTCATGATGAGGAATTCAGAAGACTATCGGGAGAGGGTGATTAAAATGCTTAAATTGTACAACGAATTCGGCAAAATAGATTTCGGATATAAACATAATTACAGGATAAGAGAAATAACCGGTCTGGAAGCCGTAAATAAGACATTTAATGTAATTACATACAGCGATGAAGACGGGCAACACTCTCAGTCTTTCGTTACAGGAGCAAGGGCTATAACCATAGCAGGCACCATTAGGGCAAGTGGTAACAATTTGCTTGAAGATTTAAAACGGTCCATGCACCGTATAATGCATCATCTTCCGCTTACTCTTGAGGTACATACTCACAGAGTATCACGCAAAATCAAAGTCAATCAGGTTGTATATGAGCCGGGAGAAACTTTCGGAAATCTCTTTGCATATTTTACCTTGCAGCTTATCTGTGACAAGCCTTGGTTTAATGACCTTAATCCCATAGTCATAGACATGAGCGAATATATTGACCTTATTACACCAACTGCAGGAGGCATCGTAGAGCTCCCTGCAGTATGGAGTACCCGAGGAACTTCCGATATGAAGATTATAAATTCCGGCGATGAAATCAGCAGACCTAAAATCAGTATGTTTGCTATCCATTCCCTTTTGGATGCTCCCGAAGGTGATACGCATATCACACTCAAGAATGATTCCACAAAGCAATTTATCACGCTTGAGAATTACAGACCTGTTGCCGGTGAAACAATATGTATTAATACATACGAGCGTACGGTCACTTCCAATATTAACGGAAAGATTGATAAGTGGCTATCCGGCGACTCATTCCTCTCGGATTTTTGGCTGCAACTTGGTGAAAATGCCGTAAGTATTGAAAACACCAATACAGATATTAACCTTGCAACTCAGCTCGAATATGAAAATAATTATGCGGAGGCGACTTATAAATGAGTGAGCTTAAGTTTTATGACTGGGATTTGAATTTAATGGGTTCCGTAAAGACCTTATCTTCAAATTGGACAATCTACGGAAATGCCGTAGGAAACTTCCAAGCAAAAATTAATTACAAGCATGAGCTTTTTGCAAGGCTCATGAATGAAAAGTATATAATTGCAGTTCAAGGTAATGAGCAGGCAATCATAACCGGTAAGGATGTGAGAACAGGCACCATATACGGAAGAACGCTTAACTTCCTGCTTACCAAGAGAACACATTCTGCATTTAGTCTGGAAACAAATACCAATCTGATTGCAGAATTTGTTATTAAGGAAGCATTTGCTGATGAGATTGCTGCAGGTATCTTTGCGGTAAAGGAAGCAGATATTACTCTCTTTACCAATTCTGAGGTATTTGAGCTTGTTACCCGGGCGGAGTGCCTCAAGACGGTTGCAGACATTCTTGAGCGTGAAGGCGCATGCCATAAATTGTACATTGATTTTGAAGCTAAAAAGTGGATATTTGAAGTGTACAAAGGAATAACAAGGGACTTTACCTTGTCCGAGGATGATTTGACCGCATATGAGCCAAATTACACCGAGGATGCTCTGTCCTACTGCAATGGTGGTTGGTATACTCAAAGAGCAACTTCCGAGGATGAGGAGGACATGGATATTTATGTTTCTACTGCATCCGAAGATGAGAATCTTCTAAAAAGATGGGAATGTGCCTTGTCCGGCAGTAATGAAACCGAAGCCAAAAGTGCTTTGGCAGAAAAGAAATGGACGAAGAAAATCACATCTAAAACCAGAAGAAAAAAGCATGGTACTGATTATGAAATCGGTGACAAGCTGAAAATTAAGCTTAAAAAAGGCACCTGGAAGATTACAGGTGAGCTTACCGTGTCGGGAGTAAATAAGTGGTACGAGAATAATGACATAGGCGAACAGCCTATTTTTAAGGAGGTTTAGATATGAATTTTGAAGCAGGCTTTTTAGCTGATAATACATACGGTGTTAAACACATGAATCGTTTAGTGCGTTCGCTTGTAACAAAGGGTATTGTCGATTATCCGTTCCCGGAGGATGAAAGTGACATAGGTGCCTTCAATATAAATGGATTCATCCAGTTTTTATCAGAAGACGGGGTTATACCGGAAACATGCAAATCAATGCTTGTTGAGAAAACTAACACCGGATATTTACTTAATCCCGGCATGGCTTTTCTTGATAACGGTGTTTACATATTCATTGAGAATATTCAGTCTTTCGACTGTGAGCCAGGTATGAAAGTATATTGGATGCATAACTCTCTGACCGATAAAGTGGAATTTATATGTGCAGCAGAATATCCTGCAAGCGGTTCGTATCTTCCTCTTGCAGAGATACTTGCAAACGGTACTGTGAGCAATGTACGCAAAAGTGCCAGGGCTAAGCTTCCCGGTATGGTGAGTGATTATAACAAGTCAAAAAAGATAAGTATTGATGAATCTTTTTATTTTGATGAAAAAGTAGGTCCTTATTTGAACGGCTGGGGATATACACATAATTTTGATTTGGGCGGCAATAATTTCAAATATTTGTTGTTCGTTTGGAGGACTTTTACTTCATGGGCACTTATAGATTTAGAAACCGGTGCCTGCCGATACACATATGCACACAGAAGCAGTTCAATTACGACAGTAGATAGCGTCGCACGTTGGAATGAATTGCAACCCTCAGGTGACCTAGGCGTAGGTGACAGAAGGGATTTCAGTTTGTCACCGGGATACACATCATCTGGGTCAGCAAGCAGAGATATATGTGTGGATTTAGTGAACATATCCGAAGATGGAATATTAACGGTACAATTTATGAGCAGCGGAATTGACAGTCCAGCAAATAAGTATATAGAACTGGATTTGTACGTTTTTTAGGAGGTGATTGCAATGGAGGATAAAACATACAAGCAGATTAAGGAATTACTGGATACTTCCGTGAGTGAATGTAAACGAGCTGCAGAGGAGGCCACTCAGGCATGCAAAAAATGTTCTGAACTGGCTGATTTATGTACCAAAATTGCAAGAGAGCTTGCAGAGAGAGGTGACAGCCGATGAGTTATAGCCAAGAACTTGAAAAAATACTTGGTAACGCTGATGAAACGGGCAATAAATATTTCACCATAGACGATGCAACCCGAAAGATAACACCGCCCAATGATTTTAAATATCTGGGTGTTGAGTCGGATTCTAATTCAAAGCGCATATGGTTTGAGTGCCCAAGGTATGTAGGGGATAACATAGACCTTACAGAGCTAAATGTATATATAAACTATCAGAATGCCAACGGCGACAAGGATAGATGGTATGCAGAGGATGTAACCGTAGATGGCGATAAAATTCACTTCTCCTGGAAGTTGTCCCGGAAGGCACTTAAGTATAAGGGCACGGTTAAATTCATCGTCTGTGCCATAGAAACGGATGCAGACGGCGAAAAAGACCCCGAATGGAATACAACCCTTTGCACAGGTACCGTACTCGAAGGTCTTGAGGTGGAGAATCCCGAGCCCGATACACCCGAGTATGATATAGTGAATCAGTTACTCAAAAACATACCATTATACACAGATGAAAAAATACTGGCACAGCAGGAAATTGTTACAACGGGTAACCCTCGTACTTGTAGCATTGATTTTTATGATGGCGTAGAAGTTCACGATGGCAATGAGGTATCTGTTGAAATAAACAACAATGGCACAGTCGCAGAAACGAAAATTGAAATCAACTCGGATAGTCCATACCTTTACACGTATGCTCCAGGTAACAAAGTAATGTCAGCCGCTTTCGGACCATTAAGCATGGATGCAAGTCAGGTAACATGTTCTGCAGGTAACTCATCCAAGGTTGGTGCAGTGCCAAAGTTTTTTTTGGATTTAAATAATGCTAGAGAACTGGTAGGAAAAACTGTGCAGATTTTAAATCCCTCACCCAATGCGGGAGAAGTAAAATCTGTAAGTGCAACTATCTGCGGTGTGGCTCCGGATGACTTTATGGTTTATTTTGACCCTGCAACAATGCCGGAGAAGGTTCCCTTTGATACTTCCGATGGTTTTGTAGTGACAATCGATAGCAAGTATGTTATTAATGGGTTTGCAATAGAGAAATTGATATCCAATGGTG
>JAZURE010000041.1:0-6946 GCA_045606045.1 Clostridia bacterium
TGAAGTAGTATAATGATGGTAGACACTAAAAAAACAGTGTCTACCATCATTTTTTATGCTATTATAAAATAAAGGAGTTGAATTTTATGGGCAGACCAAAAGGTGGGACAAACATAACACATAGTAAAGAAGAGAAATTATCAATAGTAAAAAGGGTTTTAAATGGTGAAACCACTGCGGCGATAGGCAGAGAAAAAGGTATAGATCGTTCGCAGATCTCGAAATGGACAAAACAATATTTAACTGGCGGTGAAGAAGCTCTCGTAAACAAGCGAAAACCAGGTAATCCTCTTGCTAAATATGAACGCAAGAAAACGCTTACCCCTATGGAGCAACTTGAATACAAAGTTGCTTTGTTGGAACGCGAACTTTTAAAGAAAAATGGAGAAATTGTACGCTTAAAAAAATCAATAGAACTAGAAAGGGGCGATGCCAGAAGAAAGTAATACAGCAAATATATGCTTGTATCGAGGAAGAAAGTGCCAATCATTCAGTTAAAGAGTTATGTGATGTATACGAGGTTTCACGCAGTGGATATTACAAATGGCTTAATCGCAAAGGAACATTAAACAGGTATGAAATTCAGCAAAAGGAATTAGATTACTATGTAGCAGACATACATTCACATTACCCATCACAAGGATACAGGACAATAGCCGATACCTTACTCAATATGTATGGTTGGATTATTTCTGATATATCAGTGTGGAAATCTATGAAACGGTTGGGAATTACAGGTTATGTGCGTAAACAAAAAAATCCTGAAACCGAAGGTTCAGAACATAATAGATATGCAAATATATTGAATAGAGAATTTTATGCAGATAAACCTATGCAAAAAGTAGTAACAAATGTAACTTACATAAAACACAAAGGGAAATGGCATTATCTTGCATGTTATTTAGATTTGTATAACAATGAAATACTTGATTATGAATTAAGCGATACCTTTGATAATTTTCTTGTTATGAAACCAGCAAAAAGAATCCTTGAAAAAGCAAAGAGCACCGAAACCCAAATCCTTTTCCACAGCGACCAGGGTGTTCAGTACTCATCAGCCGGTTATTGTAACCTACTTAAATCATACAATGTAATTCAAAGTATGTCAAGAGCTGGAACACCAAGAGATAATGCAGTTATCGAATCTTTCTTTGGAAGATTCAAAGATGTTCTGCGTTCACATTTTCAATATTGGAAAAGTGACGATTTGAAGAATGTCATTGATGAAACCGTGTATTACTTCAATTACATAAAACCAGTCAGAAAACTAAAAAGAAAACCGCCTGTTCAATACAGACTTGAACAGGCAGCTTAAAATATTCTTTTTTGTGTCTACAAAGTATTGACTACTTCAGTCATTGAACCGTGTGTTTTTTTATAAAAGCAATTTTAGAGTTGTTTTTTTGCAGATATTTGTTACAATTATACTTAGAGGTGGTTAAAATGTATTCGGTATTAAAATACATTCATAATAATATCACGGAAAAGATTTTCGTGACAGAAACCGCACAAAAATTCGGATATTCCAAGTGGCATTTTATACGAAGGTTTAAAAGCTTCACAGGCAAGTCTTTTGTTGAATATGTTCGTTACTATAAAATGCAAAATGCTGCTATGGATATACAAAATGGTGAAAAGATAATAAATGTTTCAAATAAATACGGATATGACACCCCGGGAGGCTTTAATAAAGCTTTTTTAAAGGAATTCGGTGTATTGCCCCGCGAGTACAAAAACAAAATCAAAGAAGGGGAGGATGTCTACAGAGAAAGGAGAAACAAAATGTATAAATTGTCCGACCGTTGTGAACAGTTAAGAAAAAATGCCGTAGAGACCAATGACGAGGGTATCCTTACCCTGCAGAAAGAGTACTGGTTTACAAAGGGGATGGCATCCTGCCGTAAAAACAGTATAACAGAACTTACGGGCGCAGGTATGGTAAGTGTTATGCAAAACAGTCTTGTTCACATATCCGAGGGAGAACTTATCGTAGGTTATAATTATACCGATAAATACGACAGCTTCTGGGATGATACAAATATAAGACTCATGCAGGAGTATATGCCCGAAAAATTGGACGAATATTTAAACAACCTTGAAATTGTAAAAGCCAAAAATGAAAAATTGTTTTTAAAAGATTATAAGCTCACAGACAGAGAAAAGAAACTTATGGAAGAGTGGGCTGTAATAAGCAGATGTATTACAGGAAGCCATTCGGTAATAGGATACGAAAATGTGCTTAAATTTGGATTTGAGGGACTTTTGAAAAAGATAGAAAAGTACGAGAAATTAAATGGTACATCCAAGCTGTATTCATCTGCAAAGGAAATTTGCAAAGCGGCATGTCTATTTGGCAGGCGATATGCAGACAAAGCAAGAGAACTTATTGAAAGCGGCGAAGTGCCTGCGGAAATCAGAGGTGAGCTTGAACAAATAGCAAAAAATTGCGACAGGGTACCCCAAAAGCCTGCCGAAACTTTTTGGCAAGCAGTTCAGAGCCTGTGGTTTGCCCATATATTTAACACATGGGAAGACAGAGTCAATGCAAACTCTTTGGGAAGACTTGATCAGATTTTATATCCTTACTATAAAAAGGATATAGAAGAAGGAAGGATAACAAAGGAATTTGCGTTCGAACTTATTTGCTGTCTGTGGATTAAACTTTATCGTTCATACGATGTTCAGCAGAGCGCTTTGGGCGGATGCACCGAGGACGGAGCAAGTGCAGTGAACGAATTGTCTTTTATGATGCTCGATGCCACCGAGGAACTTGATTTTATAAGATGTCTTTCCGTGCGTTATGACCAAAATACAGACAGAGAATTTATGAAACGTTCGCTGGAGGTGGTGGGACATCTTCAAAAGGGCGTACCATTCTTTTTTAACGATGAGGTAATGATACCTTCACTTATAAATGCGGGGATAGAAGAAAAAGATGCAAGAAATTACACACAACTGGGATGTGTGGAAACTACCATTCCCGGAAAGTCCAATCCTCATGCGGTAACGGGCGAGGTTAATTTTTTAAAGGCATTGGAATACACCCTTGGCGGAGGCAGAAGTCTTATTAATCCCGAGTATGATGTCACTTGCAAAACCGAAAAAATAACAAATTTTGAAGAGCTTAAAAAAGAGGTTTACAAAAAAATCGAAGAAATGATGGATATATGTTGCAAAAACATAAAACTCATCATTGAAACAAAAGGAAAAAATGATCCCAAGCCATACAAATCTCTTCTTACAGAGGGGTGCTTGGAAACAAACAGAGATTTTAACGATAAAGGCGCTATCTACGATTATTATCAGGTCATGTTTTGCGGAATACCAAATCTGGCAGATTCTTTGGTTGCTCTAAATAAATTTGTTTTTTTGGACAAAAAATATACTCTGGAAGAAATCGTGTATCAGTTAAGGGAAGATTTTCCGGACGAAATCATCCGTCTTCAGCTTCTCAATAAAGCCCCTAAATTTGGCAACGATATTGATGAGGTAGATGAAATCGCATGCGAAATCACGGAAATCGGATGTGATATTTTAGAAAAAATGAGTAAAAAATACGGCATGAATTTTCATGCCCAGCCGTTTACATTCTGGTGGATGATAGACCATGGCAAAGAGTCTGCAGCTTCGCCTGACGGAAGACGAAAGGGCGAGCCTATTGCATATAGCGTGTCCCCTATGCAGGGAAGGGATTTTTCAGGATTTACAGCTCTTTTAAATTCGCTTTGCAAACTGCCTGCAAAGCGTACACCGGGTACAACATCTGCAATAGTTGAGGTAGACCCCAAGCTTTTTACAGATGAAAACATAGAGAGTTTCGTAGATATAATGCTTGCTGCAAGCGAAAAGGGGATAAGCAATGTCCAGTTTAATGTTGTGGATGAGACCACTCTCATCGAGGCACAGAAATACCCCGATAAGTACAATAATCTTGCAGTTAGGGTTTCAGGCTTCAGTCAGAAGTTCAATCAGCTTGGGAAAGGACTTCAGGACCATATTATCGGAAGGACGAAACACAGATGTATGTAAAACCTCTTATATTCAGTATTACGCGGACTTCGCTTCATGACGGAGACGGTATAAGAACCGTTGTGTATTTCAAAGGTTGTAATATGCGGTGTCGTTGGTGCCACAATCCCGAGGGCCTGAGCAGCGAAAAGCAGATTATCTTTACCGTTTCAAAATGTATTGGGTGCAATATATGCACAAGCATATGTACCAATATAAGCAAGGGCATCATAGACCGCAATGAATGCATTGCCTGCGGCAAGTGCGCAGATGCCTGTCCTGCAAACGCCCTTTCTGTTGCAGGAAGGGAAATGAGTGAGGACGATATAATGAAAGAAATATTAAAAGACAGAGAATACTATGAAAAATCGGGCGGCGGTGTTACCTTTTCGGGTGGGGAATGCCTTTTGTTTCCTGATTTCATGCAAGCTGTATTAAAAAAGTGCAAACAGGAAAAAATACATACACTTGTGGAAAGTGCTTTCAATGTTCCGTGGAAAAATATTGAAAAAGTAATCCCGTATACAGATATGTTTTATATAGATATAAAGCATATGGATTCGGATGTCCATAAGGAGTGTACACAGTGTCCTAATAATCTCATTCTTGAAAACATTGAGAAGCTTTCCCGGTACACAAAGAATTTTCTAATAAGAATACCTGTAATCCCCGGGGTTAATGATGACACCGAAAACCTTTCGGCAACAGAGGAGTTTGCGAAAAAACTGGGAGTTTGCACCGAGAGGCTTAAGTACAATAATCTGGCTCAGTCCAAGTATGAATCGCTATCCATGCCGTATGAGGATTTCTTAAAACAATAACAAAAGACAAGGGAGGCTTTAAGCCTCTTTTGTTTTTAAAAAAACACTTGACATACCATGAGCCTTGTTATATAATATACGAGTATGATTATGCGATAGTATGTGTTACTATGTGTATTTATGCTTATATTTCTCCAAGGAGGACTATAATGCTAAACGAAGTTCGCAGAAAAAAGGCAGTTGTCGGCATGCGCCGTGCGCTTAAGCTCATAGAATCGGGTGGAGCTCAAAAGGCGTTTATAGCAGGCAATGTAGAGCCGGGCATCACCCGCAAAATTCTCGATGCCTGCAAGGCGCACAAGGTCGATATAGAGCTTGTGGCTACCAAGCAGGAGCTTGGCAGGGCATGCGGAATAGATGTGGATGCATCGGTGGCAGTATTGCCAAAATAGTTATTAACCGCCCATGGCGTTTAATATATACATTATATACAGGAGGTGAATACATTTGCCAACATTTAACCAGTTAGTAAAAAAGGGCAGACAGACATCCGTAAAGAAGTCTACAGCACCTGCACTTCAGGTTGGTTTCAACTCTTTAAAGAAGAAGGCTACCGATCAGAGTGCTCCTCAGAAGAGAGGTGTATGTACAGCTGTTAAAACCATGACCCCTAAAAAGCCTAACTCAGCTCTCCGTAAGATGGCCAGAGTAAGACTTACAAACGGTGTTGAAGTTTCAGCTTACATCCCGGGTATAGGTCACAACCTTCAGGAACATAGCGTTGTTCTTATAAGAGGTGGAAGAGTTAAGGACCTCCCTGGTGTAAGATACCATATTATCCGTGGAACACTGGATGCATCAGGCGTTGCAGCAAGAAACCAGTCCAGATCCAAGTATGGAGCTAAGAAGCCGAAGGAGTCTAAGTAATTTAGGCAGTAAAACAAAAAGGTAAGTAATATCCAGTATGTTGGACACTTACTAAGAAGGTAAGTAGTGCGGCAATACGGAATTTATATATAATTCAGTATTGAGCACTTACGGACTTGAGAAAAGTTCGAGTACCTGTGAAATCATTTTATATGAAGGAGGGAAGGACAGTGCCCAGAAAAGGTTTTATCGCAAAGAGAGAAGTACTGGCAGACCCGGTATACGGAAATAAAATCGTAACAAAGCTCATCAACAATATAATGCTTGATGGTAAAAAGGGTGTAGCTCAGTCAATCGTTTATGGTGCATTTGAAATCATCGCTGAGAAAACAGGCAAAGATGCAGTAGAAGTATTCAATTCTGCGATGGAAAACATTATGCCTGTTCTCGAAGTAAAAGCAAGACGTGTCGGCGGTGCGACATATCAGGTTCCGATCGAGGTTAGACCTGAGAGACGTCAGACATTAGGCTTGAGATGGCTCACACTTTATGCACGTCAGAGAAACGAAAGAACAATGTGCGAGAGATTGGCTGCAGAGATTATGGATGCAGCAAATAATGCCGGCGCAGCAGTTAAAAAGCGTGAAGATACACACAAGATGGCTGAAGCGAACAGAGCATTCTCACATTTCCGTTGGTAATTTAGGAAATATAATAATAAACTTTTTAAGTTTTGAAAAAGACGAAGGAAAGGAGGCAATCACGTGCCAAGACAATTTACACTTGAAAAAACAAGAAATATCGGTATTATGGCTCATATCGACGCAGGTAAGACAACTACAACCGAGAGAATATTGTATTATACAGGCCGTATTCATAAAATCGGCGACACACATGACGGCGACGCTACGATGGACTGGATGGAGCAGGAGCAGGAGCGTGGTATTACAATCACCTCAGCTGCTACAACAGCACAGTGGAAAAATCATAGAGTAAACATCATCGACACACCCGGACACGTTGACTTTACTGTAGAGGTTGAAAGATCACTCCGTGTACTTGACGGTTCAGTAACAGTTTTCTGTGCTAAGGGCGGTGTAGAACCTCAGTCAGAGACAGTATGGCGTCAGGCAGATAAGTATCACGTACCGCGTATGGCGTTTGTAAACAAAATGGACATCATGGGTGCAGACTTCTACAATGTTGTTGACATGATGAAGACAAGACTTAAGTGTAACGCTGTTCCGATTCAGTTACCTATCGGTGCTGAGGAAACATTCGTAGGTATCATTGACCTTGTTAAAAATAAG
>JAZURE010000042.1:0-12996 GCA_045606045.1 Clostridia bacterium
TATAAGGTTCTTGAAATAACAACCGAAGAACTTGATTTGTCCGTTCGTTCATTCAACTGCTTAAAGAGAGCAGGTATTAACACAGTTGCTGATTTGGTATCCAAGTCGGAAGCGGAAATGATGCGCGTAAGAAACTTAGGAAGAAAGTCCTTGGAAGAGGTTGTAAGCAAGATTACATCCTTAGGCTTGGAATTCTCTAAGGATTACGACGAGTAATCATAGGTGTTAATAAAATATTTGGTATATAAATAGTACAAAGGAGGTTTATCTGATGCCCGGTACAAGAAAACTTGGTCGTGCTTCCGACCACAGAGAAGCTATGCTTAAGAATCTGGTTACCTCTCTCTTAGAAAACGGTAAGATAGAGACAACCCTTGAAAAGGCTAAAGAAACAAGATGCATGGCTGAAAAGATGATTACATTAGGCAAAGAAAATACATTGCACACCAGAAGACAGGCTCTTTCCTACATCACCAAGGAAGATGTTGTTACAAAGGTGTTTAATGAAATTGCTCCCAAATATGCAGAAAGAAACGGCGGCTACACAAGAATCCTCAAGTTAGGACCCAGACGCGGTGATGCTGCAGAAATGGCAATCATTGAATTAGTGTAATTATAAAATTAAGGTGCTGTAAAAACAATTTGTTTTTACAGCACCTTTTTTAGGCACGAATGGTTTATATAAATATTGGTTTTGCTGCAGCCGTGCCCAATGGTGTTTATTCTTCTCGAATTTCCTCTTGAAGCGACTTTTTCTTTAGCATAGTTCCTTCTTCGAGAAGCTTGTGGAGAGTGTCTGCATCTCCGTTTTTGATGGCGTGGCTGTACTTTTTGAGTTCATCTGCCATGCGGTCTATCTCCCATGAGAGATACTTTGCATTTTCAAGAAAAAGCTCTGTCCACATATCCTCGTTCAGCGCGGCTACACGGGTAAGATCTTTAAAGTTTCCTGCAGAAAATCCGCCGTGTATCAGGCATTTGGACTCTTTACATAATCACACGGGGGAGGCACTATCACCATGGAGGCACCGTCAAACATATTGTACCTCGAGTTTTCAAATCCCGAAAACTGGCAATATTCTACCACCGACATGTTAAATATCAACAAAATAGTAATGTTAATTGTTGACATAATTCAATGGATGATGTATAATAATGTTTAACATTAGATACATAAAATATAATTGTTTCAGGAGGACATTATGAATCCAAACAAATTAAAGCCGTATCCCGTAAAGGATTTTAAAAACATCCGTCATATGCTCGACCTTGCCGTAGAAGAAGCAGGGGATAAAATTGCATATAAGTATATTGAGAAGAAGGAAATAAAAGAAGTTACCTTTAGTGAGTTTAAGCTTCTTACAGAGTACCTCGGTACTGCAATATGCGACCTTGGGTTCGAGAAAGCGCACATAGCCAACATAGGCGTAAACAGCTTTAAGTGGATCTGCATATATGTTACTGTTTTAAAGAGTTCGGGAGTGTATCTCCCCATAGACAAGGAGCTTCCTGAAACAGACATCATAAATGTTGCAAACGGCGGCGAAGCAGAGATTGTGTTCTATGCCAAAAAGTTTGAAACATTCTTTAAAGAAAACAGAGACAAGTTCCCCAATGTAAAATACTTCATAGGTCTTGATCGCGAGGAAGATGAGGGCGAATTCCTTTCCTACGATAAATTCCTTGCAAAAGGCAAGGCACTTTATGAGGCAGGCGACCGCCGTTTTGAAAATACAGGCAGCGACCCCCACGATTTAAAGATGCTTGTATATACCTCAGGTACCACAGGCAACTCCAAGGGTGTAATGCTTACCGAACACAATTTAAAGAGCGGCATCTATTACGGCTTGCAGACTGCAAACATATTCGATTCATGCCTTAGCGTACTTCCATATCACCACACATATGAGGCGGTTCCGGGCATACTTGTAGCCATACACCACCATGCTACGCTCTGCATAAATGATAAGCTTACAAATGTTTTAAAAAATCTTCAGACCTTTAAGCCCGAATATATATACCTTGTACCTGCCTTTGCAGAGCTTTTCTACAAGAAGATATGGGCAACCTTGAATGAAAAGAAAATAGCAGGTCTTTTTAAGGTATTAATAGCTGTAAGTAATGGTCTGCGCAAGGTAGGAATTGATGTACGCCGTAAGCTCTTTAAGTCTGTTATAGACAATTTTGGCGGAAACTTAAGAGAAATCGTATGCGGCGGCGCACCTATAAGAGCCGAGGTTGGCAAGTTCTTCGACAGCATAGGCATCATCCTCTTAAACGGCTACGGTATTACGGAGTGTTCACCGCTTGTAAGTGTAAACAGAGTGGAGTGTAACGACCCCTCAACCGTGGGTATGCTTCTTCCATGCGTACAGATAAAGATAGAAAATCCCGACTCCGACGGAATAGGCGAAATCTGTGTTAAGGGTGATGTGGTTATGAAAGGCTATTACAAAGAGCCAGAATTAACCAGAGAGGTTCTTTCAGAGGACGGCTGGTTTAACACAGGTGACTATGGTTATATAAACAAGGTGGGTCTTCTTGTAATCACAGGCAGAAAGAAGAACATCATCGTCCTCTCCAACGGCAAGAACATATACCCCGAGGAGATAGAGGATTATATACAGGGCATCGACTATGTAAAAGAAGTTGTGGTTTACTCCGTAAAGGACGAAACAGGCGCTGAGGATGCGCTCTGTGCAGAGGTATTCGCCGACAGCGAACACGCACTCGTAAAGGACAACCCCAATTTTGAGGAAACACTCCGCAAGGATATAACTGAGGTTACCAAGGTGCTTCCTATATACAAAAAGATATCCAAGATAAAGATAAGAGAGGAAGCTTTTGTAAAGAATTCCTCAAACAAGATTAAGAGAAACCTTATTAATAAAGATTAACAAAAATGCGCAGAAGCCGAGGCTCTGCGCATTTTAAATGCTTACATATATTCTTTCATTACTTCCATTTCTGCTTTTGCCTCTTCCAGAGCTTCCCTCAGCTGACGCACAGAGCAACCCTCGGGCGCTGTGGCAATGGTGGCTGCTGCGTTGTACAGCGTGGGGTAGAGGATTTCATCATCGCAGGTTTCTGCTCTGTCCTGCATTTCGGCTACGAGAGCATGTACCGCATCAAATATGCTGTCTGTATTTGCAAGCGGTTTCAGCGAGGATATAAGGGCATCTGCCTTTTCAATATATAAATCAAGTATTTCTTTCATTACGGTCACTCCTTTTAAAAAATATTATAAGCATTTACGGGGCAAAAATCAATAGTTTTGCAAAAAAGATTGACAAACTTACAATATTATGTTATTATTTATAGGAATTTGAATATTTTAAAGACTTTGAAGGAGAGTGCTCTTGCTGATGCCTTTTAGAGAGGTGGCGGTCGGTGCAAGCCATTAAGGACAGGCAGGTAGCTGTAGCTCCCGAGTCGGAAGGAAGAAAGCTTTCAGGCAAGTAGAACCTTTCCGAGAATGCTGCGTAAGTGCATAGGGCTTGATGGAGCCTGAAGGGGTATCGGTTTTGCCGATGCAATTTGAGTGGTACCGCGGGTATTAGTAGACTCGTCTCAAAGACTTTTAGTTATCTTTGGGGCGACTTTTTGTTTTCTCAAAGAATTTGAAGGGAGAAACACACAATGGATGAAATTATGACAGGGCTTGATTTTAAAATCAACGAGGTTGCTGCCAGAATCAAGGAGATGCGACAGATAGAGGGCATGTCCGTAGAAACCATGGCAAAGCTTACGGGCGTAAGCCGCGAGGAGTATATAGACTGCGAGGAAGGGCGTCATGACCTTAGCTTTGCATTTATATACAGATGCGCGCTTGCCTTTAAGGTGGGTGTGACCGATATCATAGAGGGTGAAAGCGCCAACCTTAAATCCTTTACCGTTACAAGACGAGGCGAGGGGCAGAAGATAGACCAGGCGCACGGCATGGTGTATCATTCCCTTGCCTCCAACTTCAAGAACAGAGTGTCTGAGCCACTGTATGTAAACTGCATATATGACGAAAACGAGGAGCGCAAGGATATAGACCTTACTACCCACGCAGGTCAGGAGCTTGATATCGTGCTCACGGGTAGCTTAAAGGTGCAGATAGGCTCGCACAGTGTTGTGTTAAATGCGGGCGACTCTGTGTATTTCGACAGCTCTACGCCCCATGGTATGATAGCTGTAGGCGGTACGGACTGTGAGTTCTATGCCATAGTTCTTCACGGCGAGGAAAAGATTGTCCATGATGAAGAAAAAGAGGTTATTAAAAACAGCAAATTCAAGCCTCACCAGCCATACAGAAGAGTATATCACGACTTTATTGATACAGTTGAAGACGAAAACGGCTCGCTTGTATCCATAAGCTTTAAAAATGAAAATAAATTTAACTTTGCATATGATGTTATAGACGCAATCGCAGACCGCAAGCCAGATAAGCTTGCAATGCTTCATCTTTCCAAGGATAAGACGGAAAGACGATTTACCTTCCTTGATTTCAAGAGGGAGTCTGCAAGATGCGCAAACTATTTTGAGTCAATAGGCATCACCAAAGGAAGCAAGGTTATGCTTGTATTAAAGCGCCACTATCAGTTCTGGATTGCCATACTTGCACTCCACAAAATAGGCGCGGTTGCAATACCTGCATCCAATCTTTTGCAGGAGCATGACTATGCGTACCGCTATGAAGCGGCAGAGGTAGATGCTATCCTTTGCAGTGCGGACGGCGACATAGCCAATCAGGCAGAGCTTGGCAGTAAGAATGCACCCTGCCTTAAGGAGAAAATCATCGTAGGTGCAAGCCGTGACGGCTGGAGAAATTTCGACGAGGAATATAAGAACTTCCCCGACACATATGAGCGCAAGGACGATGCACCCTGCGGCGAGGATGATATGCTCATGTACTTCACCTCGGGTACAACAGGCAATCCCAAGATGGCTCTTCACAGCTACAAGTATCCTCTCGGTCACTTCCACACCGCAAACTACTGGCATTGTGTAGACCCCGAAGGACTCCACCTTACAATATCCGACACAGGCTGGGCAAAAGCTGCCTGGGGCAAGATATACGGACAATGGCTTTGCGAGGCACCGCTTTTTGTATACGATTTCGACAAGTTCGATGCAGCAGACATTCTTCCGCTTTTTGCCCAGTACAAGATTACCACCTTCTGCGCACCGCCTACCATGTACAGAATGCTCATAAAAGAGGATATATCCAAATACGATATGAGCTCGGTACAGCACGCAAATACCGCGGGCGAAGCACTCAACTTAGAGGTATTCAAGCAAATCAAAAAGCTTACGGGACTTAAAATCATGGAGGGATTCGGTCAGACGGAAACAACCTGTCTTATAGGAAATCTCCACGGCAGAGAGTATAAGCTTGGTGCAATGGGCAAGCCCGTACCGCTTTATGATGTAGACATAGTAGACCCCGACGGAAACAGCGTGGATGTGGGTGAAAACGGTGAAATCGTTATAAGAACGAGTGAAAAAGTACCCTGCGGTCTCTTTAAGGGATATTATAAAGACGAGGAAAAGACAGCCGAGGTATGGCATGACGGTCTGTATCACACAGGCGATGTTGCCTATAAGGATGAGGACGGCTTCTACTTCTATGTAGGCAGAATAGATGATGTTATCAAGTCCTCGGGTTATCGCATAGGACCCTTTGAGATAGAAAGTGTTATCATGGAGCTTCCTTATGTATTAGAGTGCGGTGTATCAGCTGCTCCCGACGAAATAAGGGGACAGGTAGTTAAGGCGAGCATAGTGCTTACTAAGGGCACAGAGCCGAGCGAAGAACTCAAAAAGGAAATCCAGACCTATGTTAAGGAGCATACAGCACCTTATAAATACCCAAGAATTGTAGAATTCCGCGAGAGTCTGCCCAAGACAACAAGCGGCAAGATAATAAGAAACAAGCTATAAAAAAACAAACCTCTCAGATTGGTATAGTCATCACCTTTTTGAGAGGTTTTTGTTAAATACTTGTTAGTTTTTTGTGAGTATTTATGTCTGTATTGATAAAAAATATTTTTTATGCTAATATTGTATAAAAATAAGGTACAAGGAGTTTTTTTCGTATGAGACAGATATACAAAGAAAACACAGCCAATTACCCAAGACTCTCTTCCGATGTCTTTTTTACAGATTACAGCAATGAATATAAGTTTAAGGGATTTTTGGATAAAACCATAAAATACATAGAAACATTTCAGTCGCTCGATAGCGGACTTTGGGAATCCTTTGTAAACCTTTTCCGTGAGGAAGATGCCGATGCTGAGGGCGGATGGCGCGGTGAGTTCTGGGGCAAGACCATGCGCGGTGCGGCTTTTGTGTATTCGTATACCAAAAACAAAGAGCTTTATGATGTAATGAAAAAGACCGTGTGCGACATTATGGATACACAGGACTCTCCGGGCAGAATAAGCACCTATGCAGTAAATCACGAATTCGAGGCGTGGGATATATGGGGCAGAAAGTATGTTCTTCTGGGCATGCAGTATTTTCTTGAGGTGTGCACCGAGGAAGAGCTTTGTACCGCAATAGTAAAGAGCATGTGCGCACAGGTTGACTATATAATGACTAAAATCGGTCCCAAAGAGGATGGCAAAAAGCCAATTACCTCTGCTACAAGGCATTGGAGAGGGCTTAATTCGTCTTCGATTCTCGAACCTGTTGTAAGACTTTATTCCATTACACAAGACCAAAAATATCTTGACTTTGCAAAGTATATTGTGGATGCAGGCGGTATGGATGTGGCAAATGTGTTCACGCTCGCCTACGAAAACAAGCTAAAGCTCTATCAGTACCCGGCCACCAAGGCTTATGAAATGACATCTTGCTTTGAGGGACTTCTGGAGTACTACAGAATTACAAAGGAAGAGAGATACAAAACAAGTATAATAAATTTTGCAAATGCCATATTAGAGGACGAATTTACCATAATAGGCACAAGCGGATGCACTCACGAGCTTTTTGATCACTCAAAAGTGCGTCAGGCAAACACAACAAATGGTGTAATAGCGCAGGAGACCTGCGTTACCGTTACGCTTATGAAGTTCTTCTGGCAGTTAAATCTTATGACGGGCGACCCCAGGTATGCCGATGCGTTTGAAACCTCGCTTTACAATGCGTATCTTGGCGCGGTGAATACCGACAAGGTTACCGAAAAGCGCATGATGGAAAAGCATCCCAATCTTAATTTCAAGCCTCTTCCGTTCGACAGCTACAGTCCGCTTACTGCAGGCACAAGGGGTAACGGAATAGGAGGACTCATGCCCTTTGGCGACGGCAATTACTATGGCTGTTGTGCGTGCATCGGTGCTGCGGGGCTTGGTCTTGCCGCAAAGATGGCATTTCTTACATCCGAAAACGGCTTTGTGCTTAACCTTTATATAAACGGAGCCATAGAATCCATAAGCCCGCTTGGAAGAAAGATTAAGTTCGTTACCGATACCGAGTATCCCAAATATGGCAAAATAAATATAAAGCTTCTTATGGACGGGGAAGAAGAATTTACCCTTATGCTCCGTAACCCCGCATGGAGCAAGACCACATCTGTCAGCGTAAACGGAGAGCCATTTAAAGCAGAGGACGGCTATATACATATAAACCGCACATGGCATAGCGATGACATGGTAGAAATCACACTTGATATGCGTACCGAGGCAATATACCCCGTACCATATGGCTCGCAGGTGCTTATGAACGAGGTAATATGGGGTTACAACTATGTAATTCCCTCATATGACGAGGAGGACCCCATTGCCAAAAATCATATTGCACTCCGCAGAGGTCCCGTAATTCTGGCACAGGAAAACCGTCTGGGATACAGCGTGGATGACCCCGTAACAATCATTACAGACCAGAACGGCTATGTAGATGCAGTTATACCCGACAAGGATACAGCGCCTTATGAGCATATATTAGAGGTCAGAGTGCCTACGGATGAGGGTAGTATGACTCTTACCGATTACTCGTCTGCAGGAAAGAAGTGGACAGAGGAGTCTAAAATGGCGGCATGGATACTCACAAAATAGTTTTGACAGCAAATAAAAAATCCACCGAGGTGGATTTTTTATTTGGATTTCTTTGCCATCTGCATTGCATAATGCTTTGGCGATATTCCGTATTTATTTTTAAATGCTTTGGAAAAAGAATAAAGTGAAGAATATTTAAGCATTTCGGCTACCTGGTTTACCTTGAGCTTGTTTTCATTGAGCAACAGTTTTGCTGCATCCAGACGCCTTGTCTGGAAGTAGCTCAGTATTGTCATGCCCGTGTTCTTTTTGAACACATTGGAAAGATAGCTGTAATTATATGAAAACTTGTCCGAAAGACAGCTAAGCGACCCTATGGCATATATATGTGTATCTATATAATGCATTATCTGCAGACATAGTTCGTCTGTAGCGCAGGAGCGCTTTTCGGAATTTGCATCCTCGGGTATGTTGAAATTGCGTATTATAAGGTAGAGTATCTGCTCAAATATAGAGGAGAGAATCTGCGTGCTGTAGTGCGCCTTGCCTGAAAATTCTGCTATGGCGGTAGATACGGCATTTGTAATCTGCGAATCCTGAAAAACTCTCTGCTCATATGAGAACATATTTGCAACCATGCGTTTAAATTCACTGCTTATTTCGGGGTCACGGCTGTTGAATGCAAAAAAGTCGAATTTGAGAGGGCTGTCCTCCGAAGATTGTATTTCGTGGAAATCTCCGGGGTGAGAGAAATATATATCGCCCTTTTTCACCTCGGCGGCGGTGTCGTTTGTATATATAGTGCCTACACCGTCGGTAACAATGGTTAGCTCGTACCAGTTTACATGGGCGTGTTTTTCTATATTTTCGGATGGTGAACAGTACAGCCTGCCGAGCTGTACGAGCATTGTGTCCTTATAGTATATGGCATCGTCTACGAAACTGAAGTTAATATGAAACTTTTTTTGCATTATATCACCACCCTATCATATATATTATAAATAAAAACCAAAACAAAATCAACACTTTTTTGTCAAAAACCCTTAAAATTCGAAAAAATATAAAAAAATGACATCTTTTTGGTAAAAGCAATATTTTTATCCAAAGAATAGACATTGTTGCAGGTTAAAAAAAGCCGTATAATATAGTATACACCAGTATGCCATATAATATTTTAGGAGGTTATATTATGAAAACAGTTATAGCTGTAATCGGTTGCGGCAGAATTGCCAATTTTGCACACATGCCTGCACTTTCCAAGATGGACAATGTCAGAATTAAATATGTGTGTGATATTATAGAAGGAAAAGCACAAAAGGTTAAAGACGAGTATCCTATGGTAGAACAGGTTGTCACTGACTATAAGGTTATATTAAACGATAACGAGGTAGAGGCTGTATGGGTACTTACACCCAACCACTCCCACTACGAAATAACCATGGCGGCGCTTAGGGCAGGAAAGCATGTAATGTGCGAAAAGCCTATCACTGTAAACTATGACCTTTCTGTAGAAATGGCGCAGGAAGCCAAAAAGCAGGGTAGGATTTTAAATATCGGTGTTTGCAACAGACACAACAAATCCGTAGAACTTCTTGAAGAAATGAACCGCGAGGGAAGATTTGGCAATATATACCATGTTTATTGCTCCTTCCGTAACTTCCGCTCCATTCCGGGTCTTGGCGGTGCATTTACCACCAAGAGTCAGTCCGGCGGCGGTGTGCTTATAGACTGGGGTATACATTTCCTTGACCTTATTCTCTATGTACTGGGCGGTGCCAGGATTAAGAATGTAACCTGCGATGCATACTGCGAGCTTGCCAAGGATATGAAGTCCTATAGATATAGCGGCATGTGGGCGGAGGATACAGCCGATATGGAAAACGGTACAAACAATGTAGAAGAGCTTATATCGGGCTACATTCGTACCGACAAGGCAAGCATAGCCTTTAACGGTGCATGGGCACAGAATATCGACAAGGAAGAGATGTTCATAGACTTTATGGGCGACAAGGCAGGTGCACGCCTTACATATGGCGGTAAGTTCGAGATTTACGATGGCGAAACCCTCGAGACCATAACCCCCGAATACGACATTCCCGATATGTTCCTGTGCGAAGACAAGGCATTTATCGAATCTGTATGTACAGGTAATAAGAGCAAGAACAATATAGAATATATCTTGGAGAGCATGAAGCTTCTCGATAACCTTTACGAGTCCTCCAAGCAAGGAAAGGAAGTTTCTCTTATATGAAAAAGATTGGTTTTGTAGATTATTACTTAAGCGAGTGGCACGCAAATAATTACCCTGCATTTATAGAAAAAATCTGCGAGCGCACAGGCGATGACTACTGTGTAAGCTATGCATGGGCAGAAAAGTATGAATCCCCCGTAGACGGCAGAAATACAGACGAGTGGTGCAGAGCTTTCGGCGTGGAGAAGTGTGCTACCATAGACGAACTGTGCGAAAAGAGCGATTACATATTCATCCTCGCTCCCGACGACCCCGAAAAGCACCTCGAGTATGCAAAGGCGGTGTTTAAGTATGGCAAAACCACATATATAGACAAGACTTTTGCTCCCGACTATTCTACCGCCAAAAAGATATTTGACATTGCAGATGAGTACGGCACCAAATTCTTTACCACATCTTCACTTCGCTATGCAGACGAGTTTAACGGTCTTAACGGTGATAACGGCGTTATAGCCATGGGCGGCGGTGCAAATATTGTGGATTACTCCATACATCTTCTTGAAATGATTGTAAAGCTTATTGCCGACAAGCCCGTAAGCTTAAAGAGCACCATTCAGGGTGAGCAGATTATATGCACAGTAAACTTTGAAAATGCCAAAAAGGCTACAATGGTGTATGCGCCCGCTATGCCCTTTGCAATATGTGCAGCAAATGATAAGGGTGAGTCTGTATATAGTGAAATCAAATCTGATTTCTTTGTAAATCTCACAGACGAAATCTTAAAGTTCTTTAATACAGGTGTTCTGCCCTTTGACCCGAGCGAAACCCTGCACGCCATGAAGATAAGAGATGCCATAGCAAAGTCAATTAAAACACCTGATATACAGATAGAAATATGATTTAAAATACAGAGTGCATTTTTGCGCACTCTGTATTTTGTTGACAACAAATGCCATAAGATGTATAATATTAAGCAATACAAGGAGGGAAATGCTATGATATTAAATCTTAAAAAAGAATTTTTCACAGATGTTGAATATGTTCTTGCAGAAAATAAGGATATGAAGGCTACTGCCTTTAAGTATTCTACAGGTGTTGCCGCACTCAAGGTGGAAAATAAAAACGGCTACTTTATAATCCTGCCTTTCCAGGGACAGCAGATATGGAGAGCATGTTTCTGCGGCAGGGAGCTTACCATGAAGACTATGAAAGCTGAGCCGATACCGAATGTGGCTTTCCTTAAAACCTATGGCGGATTCTTACTCCATTGCGGTATCACATCTGTAGGTGCGCCCGATGCGGACCACCTCCAACATGGTGAAATTCCCAATATAGAATACGATAGCGCTTACATGGAAATAGGCGAGGATTACATGGCAGTAGGCGGAAGTGTGGATTACAATGTGTCGTTTGTAAAGAGATACATATTCTCACCCAAGTGCACCCTTACAAGCGATGCCACTACCATGAAGATAGATGTAGAGCTTAAGAATATGAGAGAAGACCCGCTTGAATACGCATATCTTTGCCATATTAACTTTGCACCCATATACGGCGCAAAGCTTCACTACAATGCAAAGTGCAAGACCGTACACAGAATAATACCCGAGGATATGAACCCCGATAAGAAAAAGAAGCTTATTGCACAGCTTGACAGACTCGAAAAGGACATCCACAGTGCTGACACAGTAGGTGAGGACGCACAGTTCTATCAGCCCGAAATATGCTGCACCATGATATACGAGGGAGACAAGGGATATACGCTTCAGTACAAAGAGGGCGAGGGTGCATGCTATGTATGTCATCCCACAGATGCTCTTCCCTGTTCTATACGCTGGATATCCCGATACGAAACAGAGGATGCTATGGGTATGGTACTCCCCTCTACCTGCGAGCACAGAGGCTATCAGTATATTAAGGAAAACGGTCAGCTTAAGTATCTGGATGGATACGGCACACTCAAGTTTACTATGGAAGCAGGCTGGATAGATGATGCCAAAGCAAAAGAAACAATAAAGAAAATAAATAATAACTAATAACACAAAAAAGGGCTTACCGCCCTTTTTTGATATAAAAATCTTGTAATGTGCAACTTATCGGATGACCTCCGCTGTGCGCTCGCACAATATGCGGTGTCCCGTAGCACACGCCTTATGAATTTTTGAAAGCGCCCGTGTGCTACACTGCGTTTAAGGTGAGCTATGATACCGAAACACATGAGGCAGTACCTATTCCTACTAAAACAATAGGAAATACTCGCGAGATTGTAAAGGGCGAGGAAAAAGATAAGATTATGGCAGAATTTGAAAGATGCAACGAGGAAATATTAAAGGGAAAACACATAAAGCTTTTTCCATCGGATAATATTACAAACGAAAAATAGAGATTTTTTGAACACTTTTAAAAAAAGTATTGACAACTGAGATATTTTTTGGTATTATATCTAAGTGTTCAAAATATTGGGCTATCGCCAAGTTGGTAAGGCACCGGATTCTGATTCCGGCATTCGGAGGTTCGAGTCCTTCTAGCCCAGCCACAAAAAAAGAGCCGTACGAAAGTACGGTTCTTTTTTTGTGAATAGATTGGAAAGGACTCGAACCTTGAGAAGGTTTTATTATTGCTTCTCCGTTATCACATCCACAATACTCACCCCGCCGGGCTGAAGCTTTATTTCAAAGTTTTGCTTGCTTCTTTCTTCGGTGTGGTCGTAGAAGTATATAAACTGATTCTTTGCTCCCGGGCTGTAGCGTACCGAAAGCACGGGGAAATCGGAAACTATCTTTGTATCTGCTACAGGAACATATATATCGGCATATGCTCTCT
>JAZURE010000043.1:0-4048 GCA_045606045.1 Clostridia bacterium
TTTTATAACAATGAAAGAATTCAATTAAAAACAAAACTGACACCACATGAAAAACGATGTCAGTATGTCGCATGATTTTTTAATAATTACTACCGTAGTAGTCTTTTTTGTGCTGTCTGCACAAAATGGTGCAGTTCAAAATGTCCAAGCTTTTTTCTTATGCGTTGTAGTTGTAAAAAGCCTTGTAAGCCTTGTACGCGGTATATATATCCGCCTTGCTTGCTATTTCATAGGGAGAATGCATGGATAGGAGTCCCACACCCACATCTATCGTGTCTACATTCAGATTAGCGATAAACTGTGCCACAGTACCGCCTCCGCCGAGGTCTACTCTGCCAAGCTCGCACATCTGCCAGTCTATGTCGCCGTCATCGAAGATTTTGCGTATCAGAGCCACAAACTCTGCATTGGCATCGGATGTACCCGATTTGCCTCTTGCACCCGTATACTTGCAGATGGATATTCCTGCGCCGAGGTGGCAACTGTTCATCTCTTCCGAAACGCTCTTGTAGTTTGCATCCATAGCCGCCGCTACATCGGATGAAAGGCACATAGAAGCAGAAAGGCATCTTTTAAGGTACAAATCATTAAATTCACCCTTGACGCTTGATATAATTTCCGAAAGGGCATTTTCAAAGAATTTAGATTGCATACCTGTATTTCCCATGCTTCCGATTTCCTCTTTATCGGCAAGGAAGCATATGGAAGTTTTTTGCGGTGCATTGGTCTCGAGTATTGCCATAAGAGAGGTATATGCGCATACCCTGTCGTCCTGACCGTAGGCACCAACAAGCGATGAGTCAAGTCCCACGCTTTGAGCTTTGAACTGAGGTACTATCTCAAGCTCTGCACTTGCAAAATCCCTCTCGTCTATGTCATATTTTTTCTTTAGCAAATCAATTATTGTGTTTTTATATTTGTCCTTTTCTCTGTCAGAGGGCATGGAGCCTATAAGAACATTGAGGTCTTCTCCCGTAAAGGCTTCGGAGAGCTTTTTGGTCATCTGCTCCTGCGCTAAGTGGGGCAGAAGGTCGGTTACGGTAAGAACAGGGTCTCCCTCGTTTTCGCCTATATTAATATCAATGGTTGTCCCGTCAGGCTTTACTACCACACCTATAAGTGAGAGTGGAATTGCAGTCCATTGATATTTTTTGATTCCGCCGTAATAGTGCGTTTTAAAAAGCACGGTGTTTGAATCCTCGTACAGCGGCGAGGGTTTGAGGTCAAGACGGGGACTGTCTATGTGTGCGGCAACTATCGAGGTGCCGTTTAATATGTCCTCACTGCCTATAACTGCAAGAATTATGTTCTTTTCTCGGTTTTTGATGTATACCTTGTCTCCGCTTTTGTAAGTTTTCTCACTGTCAAAGGGTGCAAAGCCTGCATCAAGAGCCATTTTTTCTGCATTTTTTATACAGAGTCTTTCTGTTTTGGATGAGTTAAGATAGTCGATGTATTTACCGCAAAACTCCATTACATCAGCATGAGGGAGCTTTGCCCAGGAATTTGTTTTTTCCATAATTTTTACCTCCAAAAATTCATGTACATATATTGTAATACAAAACTTTGTAAAATACAAGTCGAATTATGATATACTTTCTGTTGATTTTGATTAAAAAGAGTTGTATAATATAGATATAGTCTATTTTACGGAGGTAATTATGGCTGTTAATAATGAAATAAATTCCTCATCTCTGGGCATAAGACTCAGTAGTGTTATGGAAACATACTCCACGCGCACAAGTGTGGTCAAGCTCGGTATAGATGTACTCGAACAACTCATATCTTTAAGAGACGGCGGTGCAAAGTGTGCAGTTCTTACTCCCACGGATATATATGTTACGCCAAACGGTGATTTCAGGCTTGGCTCGCTCCCACAGCGCCCGCCCGAAAAGAGCGACCGTTTCTCGCATCTTGTGCAGCTTTATACAGCGCCTGAAGCCTATGAAAAGCTCGACGGAGACGGCCCTGCAATTTTCGCTCTGGGCACTATAATGTATAAGCTATTAAACGGAGGTCTTGAGCCTTTCAGAAATGCTTTGGATTTCGATTCTGCTGCAAGTGCATATAAGCTGAGAATAAGCGGAATAAGGCTCTCTGCTCCGGTGAATGCAGATGCACTCTTGTCTGCCATTATACTTAAGGCTTGTGAGTACAACCCTGACCGCAGATACATTTATGCAGAGGATATGTTAGAGGAACTTATGCTTCTGGCAGACGGTAACTATCAACGCAGACCAAGACCTGTCCGCGCAGAACCTTTGCCCGAAAATGAAGAAGTCAGGAAGTTACATTTTGCGGGAATAGGTATAGGCGCAGGCATAGTTGTACTGGCAATTTTGGTGTTCTGCTTAAATCTTAAATTCAATGATACATATGTAAGAGCCGAAAGGTATATGCGTGACGGTAAGATAGAAAAAGCCGTAGAAATGTTTAATGATATTTCCTGGTACAAGGATTCGGACAAAATGCTGAGCAAGTGCGATTTTCTCAAAGCCGAGGGCTACCTTGATGACGGAAAAACTGATAAGGCAATTAAGATTTTCGAAGAGCTTACCGCTATGGATTACGAGGGCGCAAAGGATGCTTTGAATAAGGCACTTTTAGTTAAGGTAGGAGAGCTTACAAAGCAAGGCGAAACCGAGCAGGCGATGAAACTTCTTGAAAGCATAGACGGACAAAACGATGAGTCCGATAAACTTATAAAAGAGCAGAAGCATCAGACTGCCATGGATTTGTATATAGACGGTAATTATAAAGAAGCAAAGGAAATCTTCCTTGCCATAGACCAAAGGGATATGGCACAGGAATGTGAGTATTGCATAGCGCTTGACTATAAAAAGGATTCGCAGTATACAAGGGCAATGGCTTCATTTAATTCTCTGGACGGATACAATGACAGCAATGAGCAGTTTACCGAATGTGAAGAGTGGCTTCTTAACAAAAACAAGGAAGAAGACTCCTTTAAATCGGTAAAAAAGATGGAAGGCCGTTTCTCGGATGAAGACGGCTACTATGTAGAGTATACCATAGATGGCGATGAGCTTGGCAGTAAATATTCTCTGCCATTTGAGGAGGGAGAGTATTTCCGTTTAAAAGACGGTATCCACTATCACAGTAACGATGGAAAATACTGGGAAAAGCAGTGGATATATGAAAGCGCATCCGATGGCGAAATACTGGCATACAATTATATAGACGGAAAGGTATATGTACTTTCCAAAGAATAAAAAAAGGGGGTGTAAATTAATTCGCAAGAATTGATTTACACCCCCTTGGGGATAGGAAAATAAGATGCAGAATAAGCGAACCGAACCGAAGCAAGCGTGCTTGCGAGGGGCACCCGAAGACGTACAAAGGTACGGCGAGAGGTGAGGTTCGATTAGAGCTTATAGGCTAAAAAGCATGAGAAATCCGCAATTTTTGCGGATTTCTACATATTTCAAGTGTTTTTTGCAATTTTGTCACCATAGAAGTTCAGTAATGGAGCCTATATGCGGTCTGCGCTTTATTTTACATCCCCTTTACTATGCTGTTTTTGATTTTTTGATATCGTGTATAATCATGCCTGCAACTGTAAATGCAAGAAGTGCCACATGCTGCATAAGCGGTGCATATGTCTTTGCGAAAATATCGTATGTACACCACAAAAGCATATTTACTATGGTCCAGAAGCGATACATTTTGCCGTTTTCCTGACCGATGCAAAGAACAAATGTGAGCGATGCAATAATCACAAGAACTCCAAGTGCAGTTACACCTTTTGCGACTATTATGTTGAGCGCAATTATTGCTATGACATACACTATATTGAGCCAGAGCGGAAGCTTCTTGCCTCTGGAGTCAAAGAAGTAGTTTATTATGGTCTGAAGAGCTCCAAGATAGCACGCTGCCGCACCGTTTATTCCGCTTCCTGTAAAAAGGTAGCTTGTGGCAGCCAGAAAATTTCCGCAGAACACAAGTAGCAGTATTGTCTTTATGCGTTCGCCCTTTACAAGTGAAGCACTAATCATTGAGATTAAGCTTAAAGTGCTTAATACATATGCTG
>JAZURE010000044.1:0-11046 GCA_045606045.1 Clostridia bacterium
ACAGAAAAGCCTGCAGAAACTCGAATGGGTTCCGGTAAAGGTTCACCTGAGTACTGGGTAGCAGTTGTTAAGCCCGGCAGAGTTATGTTTGAAGTAGGCGGTGTATCGGAAGAAATTGCAAGAGAAGCATTAAGACTTGCTGCTCACAAGCTCCCGATAAAGACCAAAATCGTTGTCCGCGAAGACGAGGAAATGGAGGGCGATTCTAAATGAAAATCAATGAAATAAGAGATCTCACAAATGAAGAATTAAATCAGAAATTAGAGGAACTTAAAAAAGAGCTTTTCAACTTAAGATTCCAGCACGCTACAAATCAGCTCGATAACCCCAGAGTAATTACTGATGTAAAGAGAACAATTGCGAGAGTTAAAACAATCCTTCGTGAAAGAGAATTAAATCAGATTGCCTGATTAGAGAGGAGAAGCTATAAGATATGGAACGTAATTACAGAAAAACTCGTATCGGCACAGTAATAAGCGATAAGATGGATAAGACTATCGTAGTTGCCATAAAAGAGAATGTTAAGCACAAATTATACAGTAAAATCGTTAAAAGAACTTATAAACTCAAGGCCCATGACGAAGAAAATGTTGCTAAAATAGGCGACAAGGTAAAAGTTATGGAGACCAGACCTCTCTCTAAGGACAAGAGATGGAGATTGGTTGAGATTGTTGAAAAAGCTCAGTAATTTTACGGGAAGGAGAGAACTTAAGTGATTCAACAGCAGACTTTATTAAAGGTTGCCGACAACACAGGTGCAAAGGAACTTATGTGCATCAGAGTGCTCGGCGGCTCCAGAAGAAAATATGCCAATATCGGTGATGTTGTTGTTGCTTCCGTTAAAAAAGCAACACCCGGCGGTGTTGTTAAGAAGGGTGAAGTTGTTAAGGCAGTTATCGTTCGTTCTGTTAACGGCTTAAGAAGAAATGACGGAACCTACATTAAATTTGACGAAAACGCAGCAGTTATAATCAGAGATGATAAAAACCCCAAGGGTACTCGTATATTCGGACCTATAGCTCGTGAGCTCAGAGACAAAGATTATATGAAGATTTTATCATTAGCACCTGAAGTTCTTTAAGGAGGTGGCACGTATGAAAAACAAAATTCATATCAAAAAAGGTGATAATGTAGTTGTTATTTCCGGTAAGGACAAGGGCAAGAAGGGCAAGGTATTGTCCGTTGGTGCAGCTAAGAGAACAGTTCTTGTAGAAGGCATCAACATGGCTACCCGTCACACCAAGGCAAGAAGAGCCGGTGAAACAGGCGGTATTGTTCAGAAGGAAGCTCCTATATATGCCTGCAAGGTAATGCATATCTGTGAAAAGTGCGGCAAGCCTACCAGAATCGGTTACAAGATTATGGCAGACGGCACAAAGTCCAGAATGTGCAAAAACTGCATGGAAGTATTAGATGACTAATAGGAAGGAGGATTTTCGCAATGACAGTTATGAGAGCGAAATACGAACAGGAAGTTAGAAAAGCTCTTATGGAAAAGTATGGCTACAAGAGCCCTATGCAGATTCCTAAGCTTGATAAAATAGTTATAAACATCGGCGTTGGCGAAGCAAAAGATAATGCAAAAGCACTCGAATCCGCAGTTGCAGATTTGGCTGCCATTACAGGTCAGCAGCCTGTAGTAACAAAGGCAAAGAAGTCCGTTGCTAACTTTAAGATCAGAGAAGGTATGAACTTAGGTTGCAAGGTTACACTTCGCAGCGACAAGATGTATGAATTCTTAGACAGATTATTCAACATTGCACTCCCCAGAGTAAGAGATTTCAGAGGCATAAACCCCAATGCTTTTGACGGCAGAGGTAACTATGCTTTGGGTATTAAGGAACAGCTTATATTCCCCGAAATCGATTACGATAAGATCGACAAGGTAAGAGGTATGGACATCATATTTGTTACAACAGCAAATACCGACGAAGAAGCAAGAGAGCTCCTTTCTCTTATGGGTGCTCCCTTTACAAAGGCTTGAGAGGGGGAAAAGTAAATGGCAAAAACTTCTATGAAAGTTAAGCAGCAGAAAGTGCAGAAATACAAGACCCGTGAATACACCAGATGCAATATCTGCGGAAGACCGCACTCGGTATTAAGAAAGTTCGGCATTTGCCGTATTTGCTTCAGAGAGCTTGCATACAAAGGTCAGATTCCCGGTGTTAAGAAAGCAAGTTGGTAAGATTTAAAAGATAAAAAAGGAGGTAGCACTATGCAAATTACAGATCCTATCGCTGATATGCTCACTCGTATCAGAAACGCAAATTCTTCAAAGCATGAGTCTGTAAATGTTCCTGCTTCTAAGCTCAAAATTGAGATTGCAAGAATTTTAAATGAAGAAGGCTACATCAACGGATATGAAGTTATAGACGACGGTTTGCAGGGTATCATCAAAATTACCCTCAAATACGCTTCTAACAAGCAGAAGGTTATTACCGGTTTAAAGAGAGTTTCCAAGCCGGGCTTAAGAGTATATGCTTCTAAAGACGAGCTTCCCAGAGTTTTGAGAGGCCTCGGTATCGCCATCATTTCTACTTCTAAAGGTATCATGACCGATAAGGAAGCAAGAAAGTTAAATGTCGGCGGCGAAGTATTAGCATTTGTTTGGTAAGAATTAGGGAGGTGAAATAATTGTCACGTATTGGTAGAATGCCTATCACAATACCCCAGGGTGTTGATGTTAAAATAGGTGCAAATAACGAAGTTACCGTAAAGGGCCCCAAGGGCACACTTTCCAAGGTGCTTCACAAGGATATGATAATAAAGCAGGAAGGCAGCGAAATTATCATAGAAAGACCGGATGACAAGAAAGAAAACAGATCACTTCACGGTCTTACAAGAACACTTTTAAACAACATGGTTGTTGGTGTAACAGACGGTTATGCCAAGACTCTGCAGATAAACGGTGTTGGTTACAGATGCCAGAAGCAGGGCAAAAAGCTCGTTCTTACATTAGGTTACTCCCATCCTGTAGAAATGGAAGATGGCGACGATTATACTTTCGAAGTTCCCGATCCCAACACAATTATTGTTAAGGGTATAGACAAGCAGATTGTAGGTCAGATTGCAGCTGTCGTAAGGGAAAAGAGACTGCCTGAACCTTATAAGGGCAAGGGTATTAAGTACGCTGATGAAGTAATCAGAAGAAAAGAAGGTAAGACTGGCGCTAAGAAGTAAGATAAGAAAGGAGTAAACGATAATGATAAGTAAGAAAAGCAGCAATGCACAAAGAATAAAAAGACACTTAAGAGTCAGAAAAAATATTTCCGGTACTCCTAATCGTCCCAGATTAAACGTTTACAGAAGTCTTAGCAACATCTATGCACAGGTTATAGATGACGTAGCAGGTAAGACACTTGTCAGCGCATCTTCGCTCGATAAAGAAATCAAGGAAAAGATTTCTTACGGCGGTAACAAAGAAGCAGCTAAAGAGGTAGGTCTTCTTGTAGCTAAGAGAGCACTCGATGCCGGCATAAAGGCTGTAGTGTTCGACAGAGGCGGTTATGTTTACCACGGTAGAGTAGAACAACTCGCAGAAGGCGCCAGAGAAGGCGGCTTAGAATTCTAATAAGGAGGTAAAAGCTTTTATGGTTAAATTTAATCCAGATGAATTAGATTTAAAGGAAAAAATAGTCAACATCAATCGTGTTGCTAAGGTTGTAAAGGGCGGTAGAACCTTCAGATTTAGTGTTCTTGTCGTAGTTGGCGATGGAGACGGTCATGTAGGCGCAGGCACAGGTAAGGCTGCCGAAATTCCGGACGCAGTAAGAAAGGCTATAGATTCTGCAAAGAAGAACATGATAGCTGTTCCCAGAGTAGGTACAACTATCGCTCACGAAACTATTGGTGAGTTCGGCGCAGGAAAGGTTCTCTTAAAGCCTGCCGGCGAAGGTACCGGTGTTATCGCAGGTGGCGGTGTAAGAGCAGTTTTAGAGCTTGCCGGCATCCACAATGTAAGAGCAAAGTCTCTTCGTTCCAATACTCCTAACAATCTTGTTAACGCAACAATCGAAGGCTTAAAGAGCCTTAAGGTTGCTGAGGAAGTTGCAGCTCTCAGAGGTAAGACCGTTGAAGAGCTCCTCGGTTAATATTAATATTAGGAGGAAATAACAATGGCAAAAATAAAAGTTACTTTGACAAAGAGCACAATCGGCTCCAAGAAGGATCAGATTGCAACTGTTGCAGCTCTTGGCTTAAAGAAGATAAGAGACGAAAAGATTCACGAAGCTACACCTGCGATTAAGGGTATGGTAGCAAAGGTTTGCCACTTAGTCAGTGTAGAAGAAATATAAATCTTAAAGGAGGTGCCTTAGATGAAATTATTTGAACTTGCTCCCGCAAAAGGTTCCACTACGGATTCAAAGAGAAAGGGCAGAGGTCACGGTTCAGGTAACGGTAAGACAGCAGGCCGCGGTCACAAAGGTCAGAACGCAAGATCTGGCGGCGGTGTAAGAATCGGTTTTGAAGGCGGACAGATGCCTATATACAGAAGACTTCCTAAGCGTGGTTTTACAAATATATTTGCAAAAGCTTATGCAGAGGTTAAGGTTTCTGATTTAAACAAATTTGAAGATGGTGCAGTTGTAGACGCACAGGCTCTTATAGATGCCGGTATCATCTCTAAGAAATTGGATGGTGTTAAGGTTCTCGGTAACGGCGAGCTTTCCAAGAAGGTAACCGTTAAAGCAGCTAAGTTTACAGCTACTGCAGCATCTAAGATAGAAGCAGCAGGTGGAAAGGCTGAGGTGATGTAAGGTGTTTAAAACTCTTAGAAATGCCTGGGCTATCCCGGACTTAAGACACAAAATGCTTTACACCTTGCTTATGATTTTTGTATTCAGACTCGGTTCCTTTATTCCGGTTCCGGGCTTAAGAGAAGGCGCGCTTGCAAGCCTTGTTGCAGATGTAGCAGGCGGCGGCAACAACCTATTCTCTATGCTTGATGCATTCTCCGGCGGTGCTTTTGCAAATGCTACAATATTTGCAATGAGCATTACCCCCTATGTTAACTCTTCCATTATAATGCAGCTTCTTACAGTTGCTATCCCCGCTTTGGAAAGACTTTCCAAGGAAGGCGAGGAAGGAAGAAAGGTTATTGCAAAATGGACTCGCTTCGGTACAGTAATACTGGCGTTCATTCAGGCAACGGGACTTTATTTCCTCTTAAAGAGCTATATAATCATTCCCGGCTTCTGGGGCTACATTGCAATTACATTCACATTTACCGCAGGTACAGCATTTCTTATGTGGCTTGGCGAACAGATTACAGAAAAGGGTGTTGGTAACGGTATTTCCATTATCATCTTCTCCGGTATAGTATCCGGTATTCCCACAATGATTTCTGAAATCACCAAGAACTTTGCAGCAGGTGCACTTAATATTTGGGCACTTATTGCAATTGTGGTTGTTTCGCTTCTCATGGTTACATTTGTAGTGTTCATGGACAATGCAGAAAGAAGAATCCCTGTACAGTATGCCAAGAGAATGGTAGGCAGAAAGATGTATGGCGGTCAGAGCACTCATATTCCGATAAAGGTAGCTATGGCAGGTGTAATTCCGATTATCTTTGCCATGAGTATTATGAGCTTCCCCGCTACAATAATGGGCTTTATAGGATACACTCCCGGAGCAGGCTTCTGGGGTAAATTCTGGAGCTTATTTACACAGACTTCATGGGTTTACATGATTCTGTATTTCCTGCTTATAGTATTTTTCACATATTTCTATACAGCAATACAGTTCAATCCCATCGAAATCGCAAACAATATGAAGAGAAACGGCGGCTTCGTGCCCGGTATAAGACCCGGAAGACCCACAAGCGAATACATCAGCAAGATTCTTACAAGAATCACCTTAACAGGTGCTCTTTTCCTTGGTGTAGTAGCCGTTCTTCCTATGATTCTCTCTCAGGTTATAAGCTTCAACTTCTATGCTATAGGCGGCTCTTCGCTTCTTATCGTAGTAGGTGTTGCGCTTGAGACAACCAAGCAGATAGAATCTCAGATGCTCATGCGTCACTACAAGGGATTCCTTGAATAAATAACAGGTGGACTTATTATGAAACTCATCGTGTTGGGTGCTCCCGGTGCCGGTAAAGGCACCCAGGCCAAATTAATAAGTGAAAAACTAAATATACCGGCTATATCTACCGGTGCCATAATCCGTGAAGCCATAGAAGAGGGCACAGACTTCGGCAAAAAGGCAAAAGCCTATATAGACCGCGGCGACCTTCTTCCCGACGAAATGGTAATAGGTCTTGTGACCGAGAGGATAAAGCTCTCTGATTGCCAAAACGGCTTTATCTTAGACGGCTTCCCAAGAACTCTTAACCAGGCTGTTACCATGGAGGAAAGCGGCATTAAGATAGATATGGCATTATCTCTTGAGGTTGAAGATGAGGTTATTGTAAAAAGACTCTCGGGAAGAAGAGAGTGCTCTCATTGCAGAACTCCGTACCACATAGCTTCACATCCTCCCAAAAAAGAGGGCGTGTGCGACGAATGCGGCGGCAAGCTTATAATAAGAGAAGATGATAACCCCGAAACTATATTATCGCGTCTTAAGGTATATCACGAGAAGACAGCTCCTTTAAAGGAATTTTTTGAACGTGAGGGTATTCTTAAGAAGATTACCGGTAAGGACTCAATCGAAGAGACAACCGAGGCAGTTATGGAAGCTCTTAAGAGCCTGTAATACCGGAGGACGAATATGATATATATAAAATCGTCAACCGAAATTGCAAAGATGAAGATTTCGGGCATGATTGTGCAGGGTGCACTCTCTGAGGTGGCAAAGCACATTTCCCCCGGAATCTCTACAAAAGAATTGGACAGTATTGCAAAGAAATATATCTTAAGTCAAGGAGCAAAGCCGTCTTTTCTGGGATACAACGGATATCCTGCCAGTATATGCGCATCTGTAAATGATGTGGTAATACACGGCATACCATCGGGCAGGCTGTTGAAAGACGGAGACATCATATCTATTGATGTGGGTGCCGTAAAGGACGGATACCACGGCGATGCCGCAAGGACCTTTGCCGTAGGAAATATATCCTCCGAGGCACAAAGGCTTATAGACACAGCAAAGCAAAGCTTCTTTGAAGGACTTAAATATGCCCGCCACGGCGAAAGGCTTGGCTCCATTCAGGCAGCCATCCAGAAATGCGTGGAGGATAATGGATTTGGTATAGTAAGAAGATACTGCGGCCACGGAATAGGAAGGAACATGCACGAAGACCCCGAAATTCCCAATCACGGAGAGGCGGGACGCGGCATAAGACTTGTAAAGGGTATGACAATAGCGGTAGAGCCTATGATAACATACGGCAGCTACCACACCACAACCCTTAAGGATAACTGGACTGTTGTTACATTGGACGGAAGCTTAAGCGCCCACTATGAGAACACAATCCTTATTACCGACGGTGACCCCATACTTCTTACAGCATGCGATGAGGGTGTATAAAATGACAACTCATCTTGCAGAATTTGTTTATGCATGTAGCGGAAGAGACACCGCAAAGTGCTTCATAGTAATATCGTGCGGTATGGATTATCTTTATATTTGTAACGGAAAAAACCGCGGCGTAAAAAAGCCCAAGAAGAAAAACCCCAAGCATTTGCGCTTTACGGGAACACGGGCAGATAAGCTGTATGATGCTCTTTCAAACGGGCAGGAAATTACAAATAAAATGGTAAGATATGCCGTAAGAAAATACGAAGAAGAAAATATAGGAATATAAAGGGGGTTTTGTACTTGGCAAAGGAAGATGTTTTAGAATTGGAAGGAACAGTCATTGAGGCTCTGCCCAATGCAATGTTTCAGGTAGAATTTGAAAACGGACACAGGATATTGGCTCATATTTCCGGAAAGCTCAGAATGAATTTTATAAGAATTCTTCCGGGCGATAAGGTAACAGTTGAGATGAGTCCTTACGATCTTACAAGAGGACGAATCACCTGGAGAGCCAAATAAGATTTTAATTTGCAGTATATCAATTCATAGATGTGTTAATTATTAAGTTAGAGTACAAAGGAAAAATGTACTCATAAGGAGGTAGCCAAAATGAAGGTAAGACCATCAGTAAAACCCATGTGCGAAAAGTGCAAAATAATCAAGAGAAAAGGTAAAATCATGGTTATTTGCGAAAATCCCAAGCACAAACAAAGACAGGGCTGATTTTTAAATGCCCTATGCTGCAAAGCAGCAAGAACTCATTTAGGCTTATAGCTGTAAGGGAGCGGCTGCACGAACAATAGTTTGTGAACCCTTCGGTTATGAAATATAGTTATTTTGATTATTAAACCAGGAGGTGCAAAAAAGCTAATGGCAAGAATAGCAGGTGTAGACTTACCTAACGAAAAGAGAGTTGAATACGGCCTTACCTATGTATACGGTATCGGCGTAAAGAGCTCCAACAAGATTTTAGCAGAAGCCGGTGTTAATCCTGACACCAGAGTTAAAGATTTAACAGAAGATGAGCTTTCCAAGATAAGAGAAATCATCGACAGAGATTATACTGTTGAAGGTGACCTTAGAAGACAGATAGCTCTTGATATCAAACGCCTTATAGAAATCGGTTGCTACAGAGGACTTCGTCACAGAAGAGGTCTTCCTGTAAGAGGACAGAACACCAAGAATAACGCAAGAACAAGAAAAGGTCCCAAAAGAACAATCGCAGGCAAGAAGAAATAAGAAGGAGGGAAATTAAATGGCTCAGGTTAAGAGAACTCGTAAGAGAAAAGAAAAGAAAAACATTGAACGCGGAGCTGTTCATATTCGCTCCACTTTTAACAACACAATCGTAACCATCACAGACGTGCAGGGTAATGCACTTTCTTGGGCATCTTCTGGCGGCCTTGGTTTCAGAGGTTCTAAGAAGAGCACACCGTTTGCATCGCAGATGGCAGCAGAAACAGCTGCTAAGGCTGCTATGGAACACGGTCTTAAGTCCGTAGAAGTATATGTTAAAGGTCCCGGTGCCGGCAGAGAAGCAGCGATTCGTGCTCTCCAGACAGCAGGACTTGAAGTAACAATGATCAAAGATGTAACTCCGATTCCTCACAACGGTTGCAGACCGCCTAAGAGAAGAAGAGTCTGATTTTAGAGGAGGTGTAAATACATGGCACGTTATACAGGCGCGGTATGCCGTCTCTGCAGAAGAGAAGGTCAGAAACTTTTCTTAAAAGGCTCCAGATGCTATAGTGAAAAGTGCGCAATAAATAAGAGAGAATACGCTCCCGGTCAGCACGGCCAGAGCAGAAAGAAGCTTTCCGAATACGGACTTCAGCTTCGTGAAAAGCAGAAAGCAAAGAGATACTACGGTGTTCTTGAAAGCCAGTTCGCACATTATTTCGAGCTTGCAAACAAGAGAAGCGGTGTAACAGGTGAAAACCTCTTACAGGTACTCGAAAGCCGTTTGGACAATGTAGTTTACAGACTCGGTTTTGCTCTTTCCAGAGCAGAAGCAAGACAGCTCGTTGTACACGGTCACTTCCAGATTAACGGCAAGAAGGTAAACATCCCCTCTTACCTCGTTAAGCCCGGCGAAGTGGTAAGCTTAAAGGAGAACAGCAGATCTCTTCCCAAGATTAAGGCTATTTTGGAAGAAACCGAAGGTAAGGCTGTTCCCAAGTGGCTTGACCTTGACACAAACACCATGCAGGCGAAGGTTGTAGCTTTGGCTCAGAGAGACGACATCGACTTAGACATCGCAGAACATCTCATTGTCGAGTTGTATTCTAAATAATAAGGCTACCCTCAAATATATAATAATTATGGTATTTGAATGGAGGGTTAAATATGATCGAAATGGTGAAACCGGGTCTCGAAAGAGTCGACGACAAATCAGATCCCAGTTACGCTAAATTTGAAGTACAGCCTCTCGAAAGAGGTTACGGTACTACCTTGGGTAATGCACTTAGAAGAGTGCTCTTATCCTCGCTCCCCGGTGCTGCTCCCACAAGCGTTAAGATTGAGGGCGTTCTCCATGAATTCTCCACAATCCCCGGTGTTAAAGAGGATGTTACAGAGATTATCTTAAATGTAAAGAGAATCATTGCCAAGGTTCATACCGATACTCCCAAGACCGTTTATATAGAAGCAAACGGCGCAGGAGAGGTTAAGGCTGAAAACATAGTAACTGACCATGAAATAGACATCATAAACGGTGACTTGCACATCGCTACCTTAAGCGATAAGGCAAGACTGTATATGGAAATTGTCTTTGAAAACGGCAGAGGCTATGTAACAAGTGAAAAGAACAAAGAGAAGATGCAAAGTGTAATAGGCGTAATTCCTGTAGACTCTGTATACTCTCCCGTAGACAAGGTGAACTACACAGTTTCCAATTTCCGTGTAGGACAGATTACCGACTACGATAAGCTTACGCTTGAAATCTTCACAGACGGAACTATAGCTCCCGAAGATGCACTTTCCTTGAGCTCCAAGATTATAACAGAGCACATGAACCTCTTTACCGACCTTTCCGATGATATCGCAAACACAGATATCATGGTAGAGACCAAAGAGGAAACCAAGGACAAGGTACTCGAAACAACAATCGAAGAACTCGATTTGTCCGTTCGTTCCTTCAACTGCCTTAAGAGAGCAGGCATCAACACGGTTGCAGACTTAGTTTCCAAGTCTGAAGCAGAGATGATGAGAGTCAGAAACCTCGGCAGAAAATCCTTAGAGGAAGTTGTGGGCAAGATTACTTCTCTCGGACTGGAATTTTCCAAGGAATATGACGAATAATTAGGATATATCAATAGTACAAAGGAGGTTTATCTAATGCCCGGTACAAGAAAGCTTGGTCGTGCTTCTGATCACAGAGATGCAATGCTCAGAAACCTTGTTACATCTCTTCTTGAAAACGGTAAGATCGAAACAACCGTAGAAAAAGCAAAAGAAACAAGAAGCATGGCAGAAAAGATGATTACATTAGGCAAGACCAATACATTGCATTCCAGAAGACAGGCTCTTGGTTATATAACCAAAGAGGATGTTGTTACAAAGGTATTTGCGGAGCTTGCTCCCAAA
>JAZURE010000045.1:0-45957 GCA_045606045.1 Clostridia bacterium
GATACATTTGCCTGTAATTATTCCTTGTCCGGAAACTCGGAAGGAATGCGCAGATTTTTCTGCGAATGCCACACCGGGTTTTCGGACATACTATTTTCAGGGCAAATTTATGCCGTCCTGTCTTCAAACATGACTTTGGGATAGTTTAAAACAACATCCCAATTTCGACATCTTTGTGTCCAGCGTTTTACGATATTTTTCGACGCAAGATACAACATTTTGCGCAGCGACTCATCATTCGTAAAGCTCGGCTTATTCTTTGTGATTTGTCGGAATTGCCGATTCAGGCCTTCGATGATGTTCGTTGTATATATTATCTTTCGAATTTCTGCAGGATATGCAAAAAATGTAGATAATATATCCCAATTATCTTCCCATGTTTTTACACAGGACGGATATGATTTGCTCCATTTTTCTTTGAAGCGGATAAGATTGTTGAGAGCCTCATCTTCTGTAACGGCAGTATATACAAGCTTCAGGTCTGCCATAAGTGCCTTAATATCTTTATAGCTTACAAAGCGTGTGCTATACCTTATCTGATGAATAATACACCTTTGTATTCCTGCTTTTGGATATACTGCCTCAATCGCTTCACGGAAGCCTGTGAGTCCATCTACGCAAAACAGATAAACATCCTTTACACCACGGCTTTTAAGCTCTGTTAACACATTCAGCCAGAATTTACTGCTTTCGTGTTCGCCAATCCAGATACCAAGAATATCCTTTCCGCCTTCCATATTAATGCCAAGGACAACATAGGCTGCCTTAGTGATATATCGATGATCTTCTTTTACCTTGTAATGGATTGCATCCATAAACACAAAGGGATAAACCTCTTCTAAGGGTCTGTTTTGCCAGTCATTAACCTCCGGCATAATCTTTTCACTAATTTTAGATACTAATTCAGGAGATATTTCAACATCATAAAGATTCTTGATTTGCTCAGCAATATCTCTTTGGCTCATACCGCAAGCGTAGAGAGATAAAATCTTTTCTTCCATACCGTCTGCATTGCGATTATATTTTCCGATAATTTTAGGTTCATACTCTCCGTTTCTATCACGGGGAACTTTAACTTCAATCTCTCCAAGCTGTGTTTTAACCGTCTTTTTAGAATAACCGTTACGGTAGTTTTTCGACAAATTATCATTTTCAGAATCCGACATTCTTTCGCTTGTTTCGTAACCTAATTCGACATCAAGCTCACTTTCCATAACCTGCTGAATTGCATCACGGAACAGTTCTTTCATTGCCTGCATAATTTGGGTTGTACTGGTAAAATTCTGACTGTCTACATACTGTTTCATTAATTCCTTTGGTGTTAATTCCATAAAAAATCATCCTTTCAAGTTTTCTTGGTTTATATATCCAATACTTGCCTGAAAGGATGAACTCTATTCACTTTTACACAAATTTTTCGGCGGTCTCAAAGAATGCGTTAAATCAGATATTTCTCCTTGCCTTTTTAAACAGAACACATACTGGTCAGGTGAGGGATTGGAAATTTTGCTTATCTTATTTTTATTGAATGCTTGGTTATCTTATTTTTAAGCGTGTCTGGAACAGATGAATCTGTTACGATGTAATCAGCAACCGAAAGGTCGCATATTTTAGTAAAAGCACAGCGGTTAAATTTTGAATGATCTGCCGCAACGATATTTATGTTTGACTGTTCAAGCATAATTCTGTCAATTTCAGTTTCTTTATCATAATAGGTGGAAAGTCCGTGTTCAGGATCAATTCCGTCAACCGAAAGAATAAGCTTGTCTGCATAATAGGATTTTAACTGTCTTATTGCATCATCACCGAAAGTAAACTGATATTTGGTATTGATTAATCCGCCTAATAAAATTATGTTGAAATTTGAATTTGCAGCTCCTTCAAGAGCAATTGAAATTGAGTTTGTTACGATGCTTAAATTAAGGTTGCGTGGAATTGCACGGAAAACAAGAAGTGTAGTAGTTCCTGAATTGAGCATAATTGTATCATTGTCCTCAATCATATCGGCGATTTTTTTTGCAATAATTTCTTTTTGTTCCTGATTGGTTGACATTCGCTGATTGAGATTCATATTGTAGTACGGCTTATATGAGCTTACCGCACCGCCATGCACACGCGTTAAAAGTCCTTTGTTTTCCATATCAGCAAGGTCTGTTCTTATAGTAACTTCCGAAATGTCAAAAAGACGACTTAATTCATTCACCCGCACACTTCCGTTTTTGTTTAACAGTTCAAGTATTTTTTTTCTTCTGTCGTGGGCTACCATATAATATTTCTCCCTATTTTCGTAAAAATAATCACTTTTGTTTTAGTATACAGTAAACTTTCGATTTTGTCAATAAAACACAAAAACGAAAACATATATTTTCGTTTCGTAAAAAAACGAAAATATAACGAAGAAAATTATTGACAAATTGAAAAATTTGGTGTATCATAGGAGTGTAATAAAAATTTCATAAAATATTTTCAATGTAAAGGAGAGTTTATTATGAGTGCAAATTGGGCAAAAATGGATTTATCACAGGTACCTAATATGGTAACAAAAACTGTTCCGGGTCCTAAATCAGTAGAATATCACGACAGATGTTCTAAGTATATGAAGGGTTATTCAAGTCAGGTTAAATTGTTTCCTGTAACATTTGAATCAGGCTATGGATATACTCTTAAAGACGTTGACGGAAATACATATCTTGACTTTTCATCAGGTATCTATGTAACAGGACTTGGTCACTGCCATCCAAAAATCAGTGAAGCAGTAGCAGAGCAGGCTAAAAAGCTTATGAACTGCCACGACTTTACAACTAAAGTTAAAATGGAGCTTGTAGAAAAAATGCATGAAATCACAGGCGGACGTTTTGGCGGATTCCAGTTCTATGATTCAGGTACAACTGCAGTAGAAGCAGGTTTAAGATGTGCTCGCGCAGCAACAGGCAAACAGGAATTTATTTCATTCTTCAGAGATTTCCATGGTAAGACATATGGTGCAAATTCACTTGCAGTAGTTGGTCCTGACACTCATATGAGAGCACCGGGCTTTATGCTTGTTCCAAGACCAAATCCATATCGTGACTTCTTTGGCAGAACTCCTGAAGAAGCATGGAAGGATTCATCACCATACATAAATATGATAGAAGGTATGCTTGATAACGCTTGTGCAAACGGCGGTAAGAATGTTGCAGCAATCGTTTTAGAACCTATTCAGGGCTGGGGCGGTTCTATCATTCCTCCGGATGACTTTATTCCTGCCCTCCGTGCTCTTTGCGATAAGAGAGGCATCTTACTTTTTGCAGACGAAGTATTAAACTGCATGGCAAGAACAGGTAAATACCTTGCAATGGATCACTGGAATGTAACTGCTGATATTACCACACTTGGTAAAGGCTTTGGTAACGGATTCCCAGTTACAGCTCTTGCAGTTTCAAAAGACCTTGCACCTGCTATTGAAAAGATTTCTGCTTCTTCAAGCTACGGCGGAAACCCAATGGCATGTATTGCAGCTCTTGAATCAATCAAGGTTATAGAAGAAGAAAACCTCAATGAACGCTCAGAACACCTTGGTAAGATAATGCTCGAAAGAATGGAGAAAATGATGGCAGAGCATAAGATTATCGGTGATGTTCGTGCTATCGGATGCTTACAGGCTATCGAAATTGTTAAAGACCGTGAAACTAAAGAACCTTTTGCAGAAGCAGGTACAATGATTTATCAGAAAGCATTTGAAAAAGGTCTTGCATGGGTTCCATCAGGTCACATCCTTCGTATGTCACCTCCTATGATTCTTGACGACGAAGCTGCACTTAAGGGTCTTGACATTATTGAAGAAGCAGTAAGAGAAACAGAAAAACATTTTGGATATTAATAGACAAGTTTTTAAGGGTTATTGCCTATTGCAATAACCCTTAAAATACTTATTTGGAGAGAGGTAAACTTTTATGAAAACAGTAAAATTTGGACTGATCGGTTGTGGCCTTATGGCAAGAGAATTTGCATCAGCGGCGGCAAGATGGTGCCACCTAACCGATGATATTGCAAAACCGGAAATAGTAGGTATCTGCTCCGTTGTTCCCAAGGAGATGGAGTGGTTTCAGAAAAATTTCCCTGAAATAAAGTATGCTGTCAGTGACTACAAGGAGCTTTTGGATAAAGAGGATATTGATGCGATTTACTGTGCTGTTCCGCACAATCTTCATGAGCAGTTTTATATCGACATCATAAAAAGTGGAAAGGCGCTTCTTGGCGAAAAGCCCTTCGGTATAGATAAGGCAGCAAACGAAAAGATTATGGAGGCCGTGCGCGAAAATCCCAATACCTTTGTCCGCTGCTGCAGTGAATTTCCTTACTATCCTGCAATGCAGACAATGATTAACTGGTATAAAGAGGGTAAATTCGGCAAGGTGTTAGAAGTTAAGTGCGGCTTCTGCCATTGCAGTGATATGGATAAGAATAAACCGATTAACTGGAAGAGAATGGTTAAATTTAACGGTGAGTACGGATGCCTTGGTGACCTTGGTATTCATACCCAGCATGTTCCTTTCAGATTGGGCTTTAAGCCAAAGACGGTAAGAGCTCATTTTAGCAATATTATAAAAGAGAGACCTGACGGAAAGGGCGGAATGGCACCCTGCGACACATTTGACAACTGCACCATTTTCTGCACAACCTTAAATGCTGACGGTGACGAAATCCCGATTACATTTGAGACAAAGCGTATGGAACCGGGCTCAACCAATCGTTGGTTCTTTGAGATTTATGGAACAGAATGCAGTGCACGTTTTGCAAGTGACGATGCAAACGCTTTTCATTACACCTCTTCCTGGGGTAAGGAGCAATCCTGGAACAGAATTATCATTGGCTATAAGCCTATGATTCCAACCATTACAGGTCCTATTTTTGAGTTTGGCTTTACAGATGCCATTCAGCAGCAGATTGCCGCATTTATTTTAGAGTATTCAGGAGTAGAAGTTCCGTTTGGACTTTTCACCCCAGAAGAAACAGTGCTTTCCCATACGCTTGCAACTGCAGCGCTGAAATCTTTCTATGATAACACGGTAGAGATCATAGATTAAAGGAGTACGAAATATGAATAAGAAAATTGCTTCTGTTTGTTTTGGTGAAATAAATACTCCCATTGAAAGGCTTAATTTAAAACACGACGAAGGGTTAGAAGTTATCAAAAAACTCGGCTATGATGTTTTTGACGGTGGCCTTGTAATTGATGACCCCGAATATAAAACCGCAGATGCGGCAATTGAAAAAATTATTGATAAGGATTTTGCGGCACTTGTTGTTTGTGTGGCAGGATGGGTTCCAACACATGCAGTAGTTCGCGTAACAGACCACTTCAGACATATTCCCATGCTTTTGTGGGGTCTTTGCGGATGGAAAGAAAACGGCAGAATTATAACAACTGCAGAACAAGCTGGTACAACTGCAATAAGACCTGCGTTTGAGGCTCTCGGATACACTTTCAAATATGTTTACAACATTATCGGAAAGGACTATCCCATAAATAAAATCAATGCTTTCCTGAGAGCTTGTTGTGCAAAAAAAGCTCTCAGAAGTGCAAAGGTAGGAACAATGGGATACCGTGATATGCTACTTTACGGCACTCAGTTTGAGGGCAACAGTATGAGAGGGCAGATTGGTGTTGAGGTTGAACCGTTTGAAATGCTTGAAATGGTGCAAAACCTTGAAAAACTTTCGGAAAAAGATATTAAAGACGGTGTTGATTTTGTAAAATCAAACTGGAAGTTTGAAAAAGAGTGTGATGACAGCGTTATCGAAAACGGTGTCAAGTACGCTCTTGCTATCGGAATGAAAATCAAAGAGCGCGGCTGGGAAGCAATAACTCTTATCGATGTTGACGGAATGAAGAAGCTTCTGGGCTTTCCTCCTGCAATGGTATTTATGCTTCTTGAGCATTACTGCGGTGTACTTACAGTTCCTGAAAATGATATTATGGGTGCCGTTACACAGCTTGCAATGAAGTATCTTACAGAGCAGATTGTGCCTTACCTTGAGTATTATGAATTCTTTGAAGAAAGTATGCTTATAGGAGTTCCTGACTTTGTTCCCAAGGCAGTAACAGACGGTGATGTTACAGTTCTTCCTGCAGCATTCGGACTTTTAAACTCATCACTTCTTAATGTTTCTAAGGTTAAAACAGGCTATGTAACTTGCGCAAGAATATATTACCTTAACGGGAAATATAAGATGCACGTTTACACCGCAGAGGCTAAAAATCCTCCTGCATGGAATGAATACGGATGGGATGACCCGGCACCGCAGCTTCCAAGCCTTGAAGTGTTCCCTGATAGCTGCACAGTTGAGGAATTTGCACAAAATGTTGCAGGTCAGCACGTTCTTGTTGCTTATGGTGATTATGTTGAAGAAATCAAGGATTTCTGCAAAATTATGGACATCGAACTTGTTATGTAACGGGAGATATAAAAATGTATTTAGGAATTGATTTGGGCAGTACAAACATAAAGGCAGCGCTTTATGATACCAATATGAACCTGATTGATCGCCAAAGCATCCCGGTAAGTTATATAAGAGAAAATGGCTTTGTGGAATTTGATGCACAAAAGTATACAGAAAATCTGATTGACCTTTTGGCAGGAATGCTTCACAAGAACAATGTGGATTTCGTATCTGAAATTGCATTTACCGGTCAGGCTGAATCACTTGTGGTTGTAGGAAAAGACGGTAATCCGCTTATGAATGCCATTTCGTGGATGGATGAACGCTCGGTTTCAGAGTGCTTGATGCTTGAAAAACTTTTTTCTAAAAAAGAGTGCGAAAAGGTTACAGGTCAGCAGGCGGTGCTTCCTACCTGGCCGGCAACAAAAATTCTGTGGCTTGAGAAAAACAGGCCCGATGTTTTTAAAAACGCAGAAACTTATATGCTTCTTAAAGACTTTGTGGTGTTTTACTTAACAGGAAATAAGGTTTCAGATATGTCAATTGCAACATTTTCGTTCTATTTTGATATTTATAAAAAGTGTTACTGGAAGAAAATGCTGGATGCAATTCATATAACAGAAGATAAGCTTCCGACTCTTACAGAGCCCTGCACAGTGGCAGGAAATCTTAAAGATGATATCTTAAATAAACTGGGACTTAAAGGCGCGACAAAGGTAAATGTCGGAACACTTGACCACTTTGCAGGAATGATTGGAACGGGAAATATTGACGAGGGTAAAATAACCCTTTCAACAGGAACCGTTATGGCAATGGCAACCTTCTCAAAGGAGCCTGCTGATGAAATTACCGGTATCGCAATGCATTACGGATTTTTGCCCGACACGCATATTATGCTTCCCGTTGCAGAAAGCGGAGGAGTAAGTCTTGAGTGGTTTAAAACAAGCTGTATGAAGGATGTAAGCTTTAAAGAAATTGACCAAACAGCTAAAGAAAGAAAGAGAAACAACATTTTATTCCTTCCTTACCTTGTGGGCACAAATTCTCCTGAGTTTGATTCACGGGCATCTGGTGTGTTCTGGGGATTAAGAGGGGAGCACGATGCTTTTGATATGGCATATGCCGTAATGGAAGGTGTTGGATTTCTCCTTAAAAAGAACTGTGAATATATTGCAAAAAACGGTTCTTTAATAAAAACAATTATCGCAACAGGCGGTGGCTCAAAAAGTGATGTTTGGTGTCAGCTTCAGGCAGATATAACGAATCTTCCGATTATGATTCCAAAGGAAAAGGAAGCGGCTTGTTTAGGTGCAGCAATCATTGCAGCAGTAAGTGACGGAAAAATTGAAAGTTTTGAAAAAGCGACACAATTAATTGAATTCGAAAAGGTATTTGAACCTTTAGACAGCGAACTTTTCGATAAAAAATATACACAGTTTAATAAACTTTATGAATTTTCCTGTGAATTAAAAGATAGGAGTAATAACGATGAGTAAAATAAAAATTGGTTGGGCAGAAGAAACTCTTGTTCCTGAAGGTAAAAAAGTAAATCTTGCTGGACAGTTTTTTGAAAGAATATCAGAGTATGTAGAGTCAGAAATTACAGCGACTGCAATGGCTGTAGAGGCAGACGGAGAACAAATGATAATGATTTCTGCAGATATGACAAGTATTCCTGACTACATTATGGAAATGGCAAGAGAAAAGTTCTCTAAGAGAGTGAGTGATTTTGACCCCAGAAAGATTATCATTGCAGCTACACATACACATACATCTCATACAATTGCAAATCCCGCTGCTACCGGGGCTTCTGTAACTGCACAAAGAAAGATCCTCAATGAATTCCTTCCGGAAGGAAAGAACTATGAAAGACTTGTTACTGCAGATGACAGCGTAATGAAACCCCAGGAAGCAGCAGAGTTCGTTACAGACCAGATGGCTCTTGCCGCACAGAAAGCGTGGGAAAACCGTGAAGAAGCGTTCTACGCAAACGAGTTCGGTCGTGCATCAGTTGGCATGTGCAGACGAGTTTCATACACTGACGGCAGTGCGCAGATGTGGGGTGATGCAGATACAGCAACCTTTGATGCACTCGAGGGTGGCAACGATTCAGGTGTTGAGCTTATCTACACATTTGACAAGAATAAAAAGCTTACAGGCGTAGTGGCAAATATTGCATGTCCCGCACAGATTCTGGAGCAGAGAAGCTTTATTTCAGCAGACTTCTGGGGAAGAGCAAAGGCAAATATTCGTGAAAAGCTTGGAGAAGATATTTATCTTTTAGGTCTTGGAGGTGCAGGTGGTGACCAGTGTCCCCGTGACCTTGTAAGATGGGTTGACCCCGAAACTCCTATTGATGACCCCAACGTAAAGAGACCTAACCCCAAGACACGCAAGGCTGACCCGTCTATGTATGACATTTCAGGATGTAACAGAGTAGGTAAGAGAATTGCAAACGAAATCCTTTCTGTTTATGACGAAATAGAAGAATTTAAGGATACAGCAGTATTTAAGCATATGGTTTTAGACCTTGACCTTCCTCTCCGTAAGGCAACAATCGAGGATTACGACCATGCAGTGAGAGAGCTTGAGTACTACATGGCCAAGAACAAGGATAAGGATCACTTCAACTTTGAGGATAGCGCAAAAATGTATGTACACACAGGAACCATTGCACGTTACAGAGCGCAGCAGACGAAAGAACTTTTCTCAATTGAAACTCATATAGTTCGATTCGGTGACGTTGCGTTTTCAACAAATCCCTTTGAACTGTTCCTTGACTTTGGTAACAGAATTAAGGCAAGAAGTAACGCTCAGCAGACCTTTATTGTACAACTATCATGCGGAAGAGGCGGATATCTTCCTACAGAAAAGGCGGAAAAGGCAGGTCATTACAGTGCATACATAAGCAGTGGTAATGTAGGACACGAGGGCGGAGACTTATTTGTTCGTAAGACTATTAAAGAAATCAACAAGATGTTTGAATAAATAGGAGATGTTTCAAAGTTAAGTTTCTTTCGCAACCAGACGGAGTTAGGTTTTCCAATAAGGCAATGATTGTGTTTTTTCTGCCGATATTTCTAGAATAGCTTATGCTTGCAGGTCTTGGCTTTGCAGACACCTTTATGGTGTCTGTAAAGCTTGGTACAACAGCACTTGCGGGAGTTGCACTCGTAGACAGAATTGACACATTTGCAAAACAGTTCTTTCTTGCTTTTGCACAAGGCGGAAGTGTTGTACTTGCTCAGTATATGGGAATAAATTTAGGACTTAAGTATATATTTATTTTCAAGCTTGATATGGGCGTTATAGGAGCGACTTTATCAACATTACTTGCTATGGGTATAATAGGATTTGTGCTCTTAATAAGGCTTACTTTTAAGAAAAATCTTGTAAGACTTGAAAAACCGTTAAAACCCGAATTCGATTTAAAAATGTCCGGAAGAATCTTAAAGATATCACTACCTAATGGATTTGAACAGGGAATGTTTCAGTTAGGCGCTCTAATACTTGCAGGACTGGTATCAAGTCTTGGTGAAGATGCAATAAATGCCGATCAGATTTCGCGAAACCTGGTTACCATAGTTTGTGGCGTTTCTAATGGCTTTTGTGCTCTGATGCTTATGGTTATAGGACGGTGTATGGGTGCAGGAGATATAGCCGAGGCAGAGCGTTATAAAAAGCATATACTGAGGCTTAATCATCTTTTCGTTTTTATAATGTCAATTGTATTCTTTATTGTCTTAAAACCTCTTGTTTCAGTTTTTGGAGTGTCAAGGCAATCAGAAATTTGGGCAATACAAATTACGGTGTTTTATGTAATCTCTTCAATTTTCTTATATCCGCCGAGCTTTGCAACTGCGTCAGCACTTCGTGGCGCAGGCGACACAAAGTTTGTAATGTTTATTGCTGCAGGCTCAATGTTTTTGTTTAGAATCGGTTGTGCATACCTTTGCGTATATTTGTTTGATTTTGGTGTTATAAGCATATGGGTTGCAATGGTTCTTGATTGGGTAATAAGAACAGTAATTTTTGAATTAAGATTTAAACACGGTAAATGGAAGACAAGTAAAGTTATATTAAAAATTCCAACTCTGGTAAATAACATTGATTTTTTATACTATATGTTATAATATGATCTGTTAATAAACTATATTTATCAGCAAGGGGGAAATGTCATCAACCGAAGCTATTGACGATATTTCTGCGTTCTTAACAGGTACAGGGCTTCTGGCTCTTGGTGTTTTACTCGCGGCACAGGGACTTATCAGAGGACACGGCAAGATGCTCTTACGATTGCGAAAGTAAAATAGTAAGTCATTGGACAGACAACCTCATAACCAAGTGTCAAAAGTAAACGGAGCCGAAAACATCTGCTCCGTTACTTTTAATCAAATTTCTTTGATAAGGTTGTCAATTGGCCTAATGTATGATATAATAAGTTAAAATGGTAAATCATTGTAATGTATAAGGAAAGTATGTTCTTGTTCCTGACTTGATACGAATTATATTCCTTTTGGTAAAGTGGATGTTATAAGCAGGAATAAAACAAAAAGAGAGAATGCCAAAAATGAAGAAAATTATTTGTATACTTCTTGCGTGTGCAATTATGTAAGCGTCTTTTGCCGCCTTTAATGCACCCTCAGAATTTGTTTCGAAATTTTAATAATATTATATCATTTATTATTATGTATTGTAAGATAAATTCAATATTTATTTTTAAATGTAAAGACATTGACAATCAATGGGCGACTGGTTATAATTAAAACATATCATAGATATATTTTTTTCAAAAAAGGAAGTGGAATTATGAGAGAATTTATTTCTTGTAATCAGAGAGAACTTTTCTCTGACTGTGACAGTGGCACAATACAAAATGCCATATCGGCGGCGATAGAAGACGGTTGTCGCAAGGTAGTAATACCAAGATATAATCTTCGTACAGACAAAAATGAGTGGAGAATCAGCTCGGCAATAGAGGTTCCGAGTGAAATGACCATAATTTTAGATAACTGCTATATGGTGCAGGAAACAGGCGTGTTTGACAATATGTTTATAAACAGTCTTGCACGCGTAGAACCGCGTACTTTAGAAAACGAACAGCACGACATCAGCATCATCGGTATCGGAAACGTTTGTATTTCAGGCGGTGTACATAACGGTCTTTTAGAAAGAACCACAAGAAAATGGGGACTTCCCGGAACACTTTTGAATAACTTGTTTTACTGGGTAAATGTTCGTAATCTGCGCGTTGAAAATCTTCACATAGAGCATCAGCGCCATTGGGCAATGAACCATGTCTACTGCAGAAATGTAACGCTTAAAAATATTGATTTTTATGCTGTTCCACACGTTCCTAATATGGACGGTATAGATTTACGACTTGGCTGTAATAACTTTGAAATCGAAAATATCACAGGCAGAACAGGTGATGATACAATCGCGCTTACTGCAATGTCAGGTTTTGAAGCAGCTTTAGCTGTTGAAGGGAAATCTTCCAATATCTGCGATGTAAAAATTAAAAACGTTTTGTCTGATGCTAACAGAATGATTAATATCCGTCTTTTAGCACAGGACGGAAATCAGGTTCACGATATCAATATTGATACTGTTATGGACACATCACACTGGGCATCAAAAGCTAAAGCTATTGCACCTCTCGGAATAGGAACACAGGGTGCGCTCTACGCTAAGGTGTGCCGTGCGAAGCAGGAAGACTGCCGTAATATCAACGCTAAAAATCTTTATTCTCGTGCATCTCAGGTGGTTCGTCTGGATGATGTATGTTCTGATTCTACATTTACCAACTTAAAGACTTTTAACACATGCTTTACTGCTGTAGGCACATGCGGTTTCGGAACTTCTCTCAAAAACGTTGTTGTTGACAGTCTTTACTGCGGAAGTATGAAAACAGACACCCAAAGAGGTTGGGTTGACGGCTATACGCCGTTTACAGTTGTTCGCATGCCTGAAACAAAGGGTGAGATTTTAATAAAAAATGTTCATACTGATGACATTAGTTATCTCTGTGACGTAAATGATGAGTTTGACCTCACATTTGAAAACTGCCCGACAGAAAATGTTGACAAGCTTTACAAAAACTTAGGAAAAGCAAAACTTACCGTCAACGGAAAGGAGCATCGTGTGTCATGATTGAATTAAAATTACGCGGATATGTAACACCCGAAGACTTTGAAGGCACAGATAGAGAAAGAATACAAAAAGCCTTAGACTGTGCAGCTAAAGAGGATATAAGAAAGGTTATTTTATCAGGAACATATAAGACGGATTCTGCTATTGTTATTCCCGGCGGAATGCATGTTGTTTTTGATAATGCTCACCTTTATGGCGATATAAAGAACGAAACTGTAAAAAATTTCTCATTTATAACCGACCGTGTTTACATTGAAGGAACAAACAGCGAAATCACAGGTAACATAGCATTTAATCATGCAGGCCACGTTGTTTTGGAAAATTTGACAGTCAACGGCGATGTTACATTTGATTTTTCGATTAATACAAGAGTTGAATATGTTAAAATTTCCGGCAGACTTTCTGTTAACCGCGGATGTATGAATGCTATTATTCAGCATATTGAATGTGATAATATGTTGATGTCAGGCGAAAAGAAAGATGAAGATGTTATAGGTCGCGAGCCTATCATGAAAAGCATCGTAGTCCGCGACGCTAAAATTAAAAATGGTGCAGTGTTAAAAGCAGCTGAAGATTGTGGCTTCTTAAACGTTCAGTTTAACGATGTCAAGTCTGAAAACACCTGCATTACAGTGGGCACCAAGGATGAAAACTTATCAAGAGAACAGTATCAGAACTTCACATTTATAAATCTTGATGCTCCTGAAAAAGTAGTATTTAATAACGATTATAAACATGCATATCTTGACTAATAAAAACTAATGGAGACATTTATCATGAACAACTATCTTTCACCGAATGAACCGAATATGTCGCAATATTGGCGAAAGAGAGGAAGACATATGAAGAAACGATTGTTGATTGGAATTTTTTCTCCATTGTTATATTTTTGGATATACCATTTATTGCGTTATTGTCCTTTGTTTGAATATAGCGAAAAATATGGCGCAATTCAAAATGCGATGTTATTTATATTGCCTGCTGTGCCCGGTATAGCACTTGCCTTTCTACTGGTGGAGAATTCCGTTAAAAAATATATTAAGTCAGTTGGAATATGTTTTATAATTTCTTTGATTGTATTTATTCTTTATATTCAATCTGGCGTTGAATTGATGATATTTAAAGCAATAACTGGATATGAAGAAGGGTCTCCGGGCGAAGGAATTTTGATTCTTGTTACATTTATGTCCTACATCATATCTTGTTTTGTAGGAACAATTGTTGCTGGTATTATTACGGGGTACAGACAAAAGAAGTCGAACAATGAGTAGTTTTTAAGTTCTAACTTGATACGAACTGTTGCTATACAGAACTTGCATCTAAACCGTCTGTCCCGCATATTTAGGAGCAAAAGAATTATCTTCAGCAAATCTTTTTCCACAATGTTTACATACATATCTTCTATGGTTATGAATGAGTGTAACATGCTTTCCAAATGCAGAAATATCCTTAATTTTTCTAATTCGATAATCATGAACATAAGCTGTAGAATGGGAGCAACATGGGCAAGTATGGGGCTTGACGGGAAATTGTGTATAAATCAAGGTGTCATTTTCAAAATTTTCTATTTTTATGACTTTTACATCTTGTAAATTTAATAAGCCTTTAGTATAATGGCAAGAGAGCATATTTCGTTCCTCCGTTCATGGTTTATAGGCAATTCCATTATAACGGATTTTGAACAAATATGCTCCCTTTTATATTACGTTTTTTATTTTTTCTGAGCTCTATTTGTTGGACACCCCAACATTTATTATAGAGCCTAAAAAAATTTAAACGAATTTTTTTACAATCCCTTTGAGGTTAGGGAATAGGAAAATAAGATGCAGAATAAGCGAACTGAACCGAAGCAAGCGTGCTTGCGAGGGGGACCCGAAGGCGTGCGAGGGCACGGCGAGAGGTGAAGTTCGCTTAGAGCTTATAGGCTAAAAATGTGAGAAATCTGCGAATTTTGCAGATTTCTACATAAAATTAATTGTCTTTTGATGTTTTCAAACTGTGAGATGTCAGAAATCAAGCCTATAAGCGGTCTGCGCTTTATTTTACATTCCCTTTTTTCACGGTAAGTCCTTTTACCGTTAAGTTAATATGGTCGATATAAAGCGAAGCATAATTTTCTATTGCATTTTTTACGGTGCTTATGATTTCCTGTGAAGTTTTTTTGATGTCTGTGCCGTAAAACATTATAACATCAATATTAAACATAAGCTTATCTTCATCCTTTAATAAGGATATCCTTAGTATCTTATCCACGCCCTGACATCGCATTGCTTCATAGGTTGCAATGGAGTAGAGCACTGTATCGTTTATTACAAAATCTCCAAGATAGCTGTATGTGGGGCGAACTATGGATTTGTCCTCACTTACATCTCGTTTTGCAGCCTTTCTGAAAACCCTTAAGGGGTCCAGAAAGTACCCTGAAAAAGTCTTGCGGATTTCCATCACAGGCACAGGTATTACATGCTTGCCCTGACTCTGCCTTGTGAGCTTTGCCTTGGATATTTCGTCCTCGGTACAGATTTCTTCTATTCGTATAATGCGTGAAAACGCAGGAAGGGAGAGCCTCAACCGGATTTTTTCTACCATTTTGACACTTGTGCCAAGTATAAGCACTCCCGATATTTCACATCTCTTTATGGCATTTTTCATAGCGGTGCAATCAGCATCATTTTGAAATATCGCCTTTTTTACAGCCGCCACCAAAGTAGGCTCTTTTTTGGCGGAAGTACCTTCTATAATCTTATTTTTGTGTATGAGAAGTCCGTCATCTATGATGTAGCTAAGCTTGTACTTTGCGGCAATCCGCACAGAATTGTAGCTTTTGCCCGTGCCGCTGTCTCCTACCAATGCATATACCCTCATGTCATACTTCTCCCCCATATGAGAAAGCCGCCTGCAGATATACAATCTGCAAGCGACCTTTTAAAGTTACAATTAAATTACTGTAATTCAACAGTTGCGCCAGCTTCTTCAAGCTCAGCCTTGAGCTTTTCAGCTTCTTCCTTGGGCATACCTTCTTTGATTGTGCTGGGAGCACCATCAACTAAGTCCTTAGCTTCCTTAAGACCGAGGCCTGCAGCATCCTTAACAACCTTAACAACCTTGAGCTTAGATGCACCTGCATCCTTAAGAACAACGTTGAAGTCTGTCTTTTCTTCAGCAGCAGCACCTGCAGCAGCTCCGCCTGCAACTACAGCAACGGGAGCAGCAGCGCTTACGCCAAATTCTTCTTCCATCTTCTTAACTAATTCTGCAACTTCTAATAACTTTAATTCTTTGATATCAGCAATGATCTGTTCGATACTAGCCATTTCTTTTTACCTCCTATAAGTAAATTATAATAGATTTTAAATTTGGATTTGGTACTTAAAGTACCTTGTTAATTATTCTGCTTCGGGAGCAGCTTCTTATGCTGCAGGAGCTTCTTCCTCTGCGGGAGCAGCTTCCTCAGCTGCGGGTGCTTCTTCTGCTGCGGGAGCTTCCTCTACGGGAGCTTCTTCCTCTGCAGGAGCAGCTTCTTCCTTAGCTATGTTAATTTCAGCGGGTTCTACGCCGTTATCAACGAGAGCCTGTAAGGTTCTAACCAAATCAGAGATGGGAGCATTAAGACTTCCCATAATCTTAGCAATAAGAGTATCTCTGGAAGGTGTGTTTGCAAGAGTCTTAACTTCTTCTAAGGAAATCACGTTTCCATCGAGGAAACCTGCCTTAATCTGAAGACATTCATTTTCTTTTGCAAAATCTGCAATAACCTTTGCAGGAGCAACGGGGTCCTCTGTGCTTATAGCAAGAGATGTGGGTCCGTTTAACTGCTCGTCGAGTCCGTCAAGACCAACTTCCTTTGCAGCGAATCTTGTAAGGGTGTTTTTAACAACCTTGTATTCTACACCGGCTTCTCTTAATTTTCTTCTTAAGTTGGTGTCCTGTTCAACAGTAAGACCTCTGTAATCTACGAGTACACCTGCCTGAGCAGACTTTAATGTTTCAACAAGTTCAGCTACGATCTGCTTTTTCTGTTCCAATACATTTGCGCTTGGCATATTTTCACCTCCTATAAACAGTACAGTGTTATATAAACACAATAATCAATAAAAAAGGTTCCTCACAGACATGAGGAACCTAAAATAACTAAACTTTAGAATTATTCCTCGGCAGGATTTATGCCAAAAGCACCTGCTGTCTGCGGACACTTAATTATATTAACACATTCTATAGAATTTGTCAAGCTTTTTTATTAGTTGCCAAACTTAGATGTGTTGAGCTTAACGCCGGGGCCCATTGTGGATGTAACGGCGATGCTCTTTAAATACTGACCCTTTGCAGCAGCAGGCTTAGCCTTAACTATAGCTGCAACAAGAGTTTCGAAGTTTTCGGTGAGCTTTTCTACACCGAAAGAGCTCTTGCCGATGGGGCAGTGAATGATGTTGGACTTATCAAGTCTGTACTCAATCTTACCGGCTTTGATATCTTCTACAGCCTTAGTAACATCGGGTGTTACAGTACCTGCTTTGGGGTTAGGCATTAAGCCCTTAGGTCCTAATACTCTACCTATCTTACCAACAACGCCCATCATGTCGGGTGTAGCTACAACTACATCGAATTCAAACCAGTTTTCGCTCTGAATCTTTGTAACGAGCTCGTCGCCGCCTGCATAATCTGCACCAGCATCGAGAGCCTTCTGTACATTGTCGCCCTTAGCGAAAACAAGTACTCTTACTTTCTTACCTGTGCCGTGAGGGAGTACAACCGCGCCTCTAACCTGCTGATCAGCATGTCTTGAGTCAACACCGAGTCTGAAATGAGCTTCTACTGTTTCGTCAAACTTTGCCTTAGAGGTCTTTATAACGAGGTCAAATGCCTCCTGCACATCATATGCCTTACCTGTTTCTATAAGCTTGGCACTTTCTAAATATTTTTTACCTTTACGCACTTTACTTTCCTCCTTATGTGGTCAATCGGAAACTTAATTCCTCCCACTTACTTAAACAAATTAGTCCTCTACTACGATACCCATGCTTCTTGCGGTACCTGCGATCATGCTCATAGCTGCTTCAACGCTTGCTGCGTTAAGGTCGGGCATTTTCTGCTCGGCTATAGCTCTTAAAGCATCCTTGCCTATAGTAGCAACCTTTGTCTTGTTCGGAACACCCGAACCGCTGTTAATTTTGCAAGCCTTCTTTAAAAGAACTGCTGCAGGGGGAGTCTTGGTGATAAATGTAAAAGATCTGTCCTGGTATACTGTAATAACTACAGGGATTACAAGACCTGCATCCTTTGCGGTTTTTTCGTTAAACTCCTTACAGAACTGCATGATATTAACACCATGCTGACCTAATGCAGGACCTACCGGGGGAGCCGGATTAGCCTTGCCTGCTTCAATCTGAAGCTTGATAAAACCTGTTACTTTCTGTGCCATTTAGCACACCTCCTTAAAAACAATGTGGTAATAAATCGGAATGCGTTTTCGCATCCTCCCACTCCAACAAACCTGCGCTTGTCCACAGCGCAAAACGCACCGTGCGGATTTTAAAAAAATCCGGGATATAATATCGGCTTAGCCGCTATTAACAATTATAATGATTCTACACCCGATATATCAAGCTCAAGAGGAGTCTTTCTGCCAAACATAACTACGCTGACATTTACTTTCTTGGCTTTGGTATCGATAGAATCCACTATGCCAATCTGATTTGCAAAGGCACCCGAGATAATTCTTACATTGTCGCCTACTGCATAGTCGACACTTACCTCTCTTACCTCTACGCCCAGAGACTCAACCTCCTGCTCTGTAAGCGGAACCGGCTTGGAAGCAGGTCCTACAAAGCCTGTAACTCCTGTGGTATTACGAACGATGTACCATGTATCATCGGTCATAACCATTTTTATAAGTACATAACCGGGGAAAATCTTTCTTGTTACGACTTTCTTTTCGTCGCCCTTGGTTTCCACTACATCCTCGGTGGGAACTCTTATATCTACTATAAGCTCTTCGAGGTTACGGTTTTCTATAGCTTTTTCGAGATTGGTCTTAACCTTGTTTTCATACCCGGAATAAGTATGAACAACATACCATTTGGCATTTCTGTTCGACTTTAATGTGCCCATATTCCGGCCTCCTTTTTAAGCATACAGATACACCGGCAAGCAAAATAATACCTGCCGATACAAATGCGGGCTGTGTGTGCCCTTTAATTATCTGCCAAGCAATAACTTGAAGAATCCAAACTGGAATATTGTATCAAATATTGCAATTACGATACCTATAAGTACAACTACAGCAATAACAATTAAAGTGTTGTTAACAAGTTGCTTTCTGGATGGCCAAACTACTTTCTTCATTTCGGACTTAACCTCTTTGAAGAATTTGACTATTTTGTTCTGCTTCTTTACATTTGCTTCTGCCACAACGCTTCACCTCTTTAAATAAAATAAACCAAAGTCCCGCAAGATAGCGGGCACAGACACCAAAGAAATTATTTTGTTTCCTTGTGCATGGTGTGCTGTCTGCAGAAACGGCAGTACTTCTTCATCTCGAGTCTGTCGGGATCGTTCTTCTTGTTCTTTATTGTGTTGTAGTTTCTCTGCTTGCACTCACTGCATGCTAAAGTGATTTTTACTCTCATCTTGGAGCACCTCCCAATGTAAATTCGTGCTTTGTCTAAGATTGCTTTATTATATGTATGAAAAATTAACGATAAATTTTTGCACACAAAAAAAAGACCTTTTTATCAGCACTCAATACTATAACATATACAAAATCAAAAGTCAAGCAATTTTTTCAAATTTGTTAATTATTTAAAGCTCACATTTTCGATACCTGTATAATCCGAGCTTCTGCCTACTATCTTCTTTACAAGGCGTTTGTAGTCACTCTTATCTGCTATCTTCGGGCGATAATCGTTTCTTCCTTTTGACGAGGAAATACTGCATGGAATTACACACACCTCTTCCTCATCGGTGAGAATGCCTTTTTTAAATGTAAATGTTTGTTTAAATATCATGGTATCTTTATCGTCGGGGCTCTTGTTTCCGCCAAAGCAGAAATTGCCCAGACTGTATACTATGTATTTGCCCTTGTAGTTTTCTATGCCCTGCAAAACATGGGGATGATGCCCTATAACAAGGTCTGCACCGCTGTCTATGGCGCTGTGAGCGAGAGCAATCTGGCCTTTATTTGCCTTGATGGCTTTTTCGGCACCCCAATGGAATGACGCTATTATGATATCAGGCTCCATGGACTTTAGTTTTTCCAAGTTTTTAGAAAATTCTGCCCTTTGCAAAGAGTTAAGTGCACTTGTTCCTATAAGACCGACCTTTATCCCCTTTATATCCACCACCCGTACATCGTCTGCACCAAAGGGGGTAATTCCGTTTTTTGATAATGTATCCTTAGTATCTTTATATGCCGTCTTTCCGTAGTCCATGGCGTGATTGTTTGCAAGATTTGCAGCCTCCACCGAGGACATAGAAAGAATTTTTACATATTCGCTCTTTCCTCGAAATGCGTATTTCTTGTCCGCCTTGTCTCCTCTTTCGGAAAGAGGCCCCTCCAGATTTACTATGGTAAGGTCGTCACTCTCGAAATACTCCTTAACTCCCGAAAGAAAATACGAATAGTCTCCACCCCTTGCGCTAAATTCACTATCAAAGCTTCCGCCGGCGCCAAAGCTCACATCCGAGCCAAGCGTACAGTCGCCTACCACCGATACGGTAATCCTGACAGTGTCTTTATCGGCTGCATTCGTCGAATTGGCAAGAGTCCCTTTGTCTCTTGAAGTGACATTGGACACAATTATATAAGATGTAGAAAATGACGCAAAAAATATTGCAGCAGCGAGAACTGCAAATATAATTACCTTTTTCATTTAATTATCTCCGTTCCGTTTAAAAAAGCCCCGACAAGACTGTCTCCCTCATACACAAGTTTGAGTGAGAAAAAAGGCTCCTCTTCCCGAAGAAGCTTAAGAAACACCTTGTCGCCCTCCCATAGATTAAGAGAGTCTATGTCTGACTTATTTATCCACATAAGAGTACCCTCATTGCAAGGGGTGAAATACTCACTGTCCGCCTTGGCAGTAAAGAGGTGCATATATTCACCCTCGCTTTTGTCGGGCACAAAGGTTACTATGCCACGGTATCTCCAACTTTTAAGTTGGAGACCCGTTTCCTCATATACCTCACGGAGCATACACTCCTCGGGGCTTTCGGCCTCTTCGAACTTACCTCCGAGCCCAATCCACTTGCCCTCGTTTATATCATTCTTTTTCTTGTTGCGAAGAAGCATAAGCACCTTGTCGCCATATTCTATATAGCAAAGCGATGTGTTTAACATATCATATCTCCTCTTTTAATTCTTGATAGTGTTTGAAAAGACATCCGCAACCTCGCTTATGATAATATATGCTTTTGAGTCAATCTCATGAACAATGTGGCGCATCCCGACAACCTGATATCTGTTCACCACAAAGTAAATCATAGACTTTTTCTCTTTTGAGTAACCGCCCTTTGCTTCCAGTAATGTCAGACCGCTTGAAAATGTTTCACTTAAAACTCTGCAAACTTCTTCCGCATGGTCGGTTATAATGATTGCACATTTTGCACGATCAAAGCCCTCTACTATAAAGTCGATGGTTTTTAGTGCCGCCCCGTAGGTCACGATGGAATACAACGGTAGTATCCAGCTTTTTAAAATGATTCCGCATATAACATATAATGTGACATTATACACCATTACAAATGTACCTACTGTAATGCCAAGTCTCTTTGAAAATATGACCGCCATAACCTCGATACCGTCCATAGCACCGCCAAATCGAATTGCAAGACCGCTTCCGATACCCGATATTACACCGCCAAACAGTGCGCAAAGAAGTAAATCCGTACCCGCAAGCGGCGAAGCAATACTGACATCGATAGGGAAAACATCGGTAATAAGCCACGCAAAAAGTGAATAAATTGCAACAGTATAAGTTGCATATACCGTAAAAAGCCACCCTTGTTTTTTGAGCCCGAATAAGAACAGCGGAATATTCAGTATCAGGAGGAAAACAGACAGAGTAAGATACTCGGGTGTTATCTGCTCTAAAAGCATTGATGTTCCCGATATGCCGCTGTCATACAGCTTGACAGGTGTTAAAAATATAGTTATACCGAAAGCATTTACCATTCCCGCAATGGTAAGCATGAATATTTTACAAAAATTTATATTTTTTAGTTCTTTCACTTGAGTTCCTCCGCATTTTCTTACTATCATATCAGCACCCGCTTTTCATAGAGGTCTCGAAAACAACCACCGCCATTTCTCTTGATATGAACAGTATTGTATCACTAAAAACATATCATGTCAAATAAACCAGGGCAATTTCACTCGGGGTGGAATTGCCCTGGTTTAATATTATACTTTTTAAAAAGATACCGAAAAAACGGAGACCCTAACTGACCTATAACACACAACCATAAAAATTTCAAACATATTACAAAGTGTTTAAAAATATTGCACATTCGTGTTGAAAATTGTTTATTTTCGCAATTGTTATGTAAATTGATTTTTGTATAGTAAGATTAAATATGCAGTCTCGCGATGCAACTACAGACAAAAAAATAGAAGATGACTTGCTGCGCCTTATGAAAGACAATAACAGCATGATAAAAGCCGAAGCCAAAAAACTGTATGATAAATTTTTTAATAATTAAAAACCGTCTATCCTTCACAAAGATAGGCGGTTTTTTGGGTTATTAAGTTTTAAACCTTTACTTATTCATACATTCCTGTACTGCAACAGCAACAGCAACAGTCATACCAACCATTGGGTTGTTACCTGCGCCGATAAGTCCCATCATTTCAACATGGGCGGGAACAGACGAGGAGCCTGCAAACTGTGCATCGGAGTGCATTCTTCCTAATGTATCTGTCATACCGTAGGAAGCGGGGCCTGCTGCCATGTTATCGGGGTGGAGAGTTCTTCCTGTGCCGCCGCCCGAAGCAACGGAGAAGTATTTCTTGCCCTGTGCTACACATTCCTTCTTGTATGTACCTGCAACGGGGTGCTGGAATCTTGTGGGGTTGGTGGAGTGACCTGTGATGGAAACATCTACGCCCTCTAAGTGCATTATAGCAACGCCTTCTCTAACATCATCGGAGCCGTAGCAACGTACCTTTGCTCTTTCACCATCGGAGTATGCCTTTTCCTTAACAACCTTAACTTCACCTGTAGCGTAGTCAAACTGTGTCTGAACATATGTAAAGCCGTTAATTCTGGAGATAATCTGTGCTGCATCCTTACCAAGACCGTTAAGAATAACTCTTAAGGGTTCTTTTCTTACCTTATTGGCACTCTTTGCTATACCTATAGCACCCTCTGCAGCAGCAAAGGACTCGTGACCTGCAAGGAATGCAAAGCACTTTGTTTCTTCTCTAAGAAGCATTGCGCCGAGGTTACCGTGACCTAAGCCAACTTTTCTGTCGTCAGCAACGGAGCCGTCTATACAGAATGCCTGAAGACCTTCTCCGATAACTTCTGCAGCGTCTGCAGCAGTCTTGCAACCCTTCTTGATAGCGAGAGCTGCGCCTACAACATATGCCCACGCAGCATTTTCAAAACAGATAGGCTGAATGTCCTTAACGATTGTATAGGGGTCTATACCCTTGTCATCGCAGATTTTCTTAGCTTCCTCTATGGAAGCAATGCCGTTGGCATTTAAAACAGCATTTATATTGTTAATTCTTCTTTCATAACTTTCAAATAAAGCCATTGTACTAACCTCCCTAATGAATTATTCGTGTCTGGGGTCTATGAGCTTTGCCGCACTGTCTACTCTGCCGTACTGACCGCTTGCCTTTTCGAGTGCTTCGTTTACATCCATGCCCTTTTTAATCATATCCATCATTTTGCCGAGGTGTACAAACTTGTAGCCTATGATTTCGTCATCTTCGTCAAGAGCTACATTTGTTACATAGCCTTCTGCCATTTCTAAGTATCTGGGACCCTTTGCAAGTGTACCAAACATAGTACCAACCTGACTTCTTAATCCCTTACCTAAATCCTCAAGACCTGCACCTACGGGAAGACCGCCCTCGGAGAAAGCTGTCTGAGTTCTGCCGTATACAATCTGGAGGAAAAGTTCTCTCATAGCAGTATTGATAGCATCGCACACGAGGTCTGTGTTTAATGCTTCAAGAATTGTTTTGCCGGGGAGAATTTCCGATGCCATAGCGGCGGAGTGAGTCATACCGGAACAACCGAGAGTTTCTACAAGAGCTTCCTGGATGATACCGTCTTTAACATTTAAAGTAAGCTTGCAGGCACCCTGCTGAGGAGCACACCAGCCCACACCGTGTGTAAGACCCGAAATATCCTTGATTTCCTTGGATTTGGTCCAGAGACCTTCCTGGGGAATAGGAGCAGGACCGTGGTTTGCGCCCTGTCTAACTACACACATATTTTCTACTTCTGAACTGTAAATCATTAGAGTAAACCCCTTTCTTGCCATTATAATTATCTACATTCTACCATACTTTTTTTAAACTTACAAGCGAAAATTACATATTTTTACAATTTATACATATTTGCGGTGCGTTTTCCGTTTTTATATTTTGTTTGTGCATATTGAAAATTCCTTTTGTTTAATAGCTGCCGTGTATGTAGCTCAGCTCTTTGGCAAAGGCGACAACAAAGGTGCGGTAAATGCGCTGTCAAGATATGCATACCGCATAATACTCTTTCCGCATTTTTGAAATATACGGTATTATACCGCAATGGTACTTTCGTGGATAACCGAAGCATTATACGGAACATATGTGTATATACAACATCATCTGAAAAGAGGAATATAAAAACAAATAAATCCATAACACAAAGGCAAGACCATCACATATAATATTTTACCCAAAAATCGACCATCTATTTTGCAGATTTGAGAACAGACACGATAGAATCCATTTCCTCTTTTGTCCAGTCGGGATTAACAGAAACATAAACAACCTTAGACAAAATATCCAGAGTTTTCGGGCACATATCTTCCGAATAATTCATATTAAGTCCTTGATTCTCTTCAAATTTGAAGGGGTCAAACTTGGGATGGAATGCTCCCTTTCTCTTCATAATCGGTGTCCAATGCTTATATACATGCTTCCCTGTATCTATAGGAATCACTCCGTTTACGCCTTGTGCATTGGCAAAGCTTCTTGCTTCGCTCTCGGTGTTAAACTTAAACGCAAGCATTGTACCGCAATCACCCTCAATATCATTTGACTGTACAAAGGAATATACATTCTCAAGTTCATTCATTATATATTTTTTATTTCTTCTCAAATCTTCGAGTATACCGTCAAGACGGATTAACTGCTGTCTCAGGATAGCGGCATTGATTTCGTTTGTTCTGTATTCGGTACCGCAAAATGCTTCCTCTGTCATGCTATCAAGCTCTCCGTCGCTATAAAGGTAAGCAACCGCACTTGCATCATGATATATAAGTGCTCTTTCGTATACACTTCTGTCCTTTGTAAAAAGTGCACCGCCCTCACCGCAGCAGATGATTTTCCAGAAATTAAAGCTTAATGCTCCTGCATCGCCGATTGTAGCAAGTCTTTTGCCATGATAGCTTCCGCCATCTGCCTGACAGGCATCCTCTACAATTTTAAGACTATATTTATCTGCAAGTGCACATATTGCATCCATATTGCAGGAAAAACCCTGAATGTGAACGGGTATAAGTGCCTTTGTGTGCTTTGTAATGAGCTTTTCTGCTTCTTCTGCTGAAAATGTTAATGTTTCATCCACTTCGCAAATAACAGGGATTGCTCCTACTGCAACAACAGACATAGCGGTTGCTATATATGTATACGCAGGTACAATAACTTCATCTCCGGGGCCAATGCCAAGTCCCACGAGAGCAGAAATGAGAGCTCCCTTGCCCGATGTCATAACAATGGCGTTATCGCAAGAAAACATTTCCTTTAATTTTTCTTCACAAAGCTTTGTCTCCTGACATGCATCATTGCATTTAAAAAGCTCACCTGAATTTATAACCCTTTCTACTGCCTTTACTTCTTCTTTTCCTATTCTGTACATGATAAAACCCTCCCAAATAAAATTATCGAACCAATTATAGCATTTGTTTGGTAAAATGCAAGGTCTTTATTTGACTTATTATCCCCAAAAATTAACCAAAGAAAAAGACAGTTTGTATGTCTGTTTACAAACTGCCTCAAACCACATAATTCTAATCTTCTTTAATTTCGACATTTATCTTCTGCCTGTATTCTCTGGGAGACATACCAGTATATGCCCTGAAAAGTCTGCTGAAGGTCTTGGCGACAGGTATTCCCACCTGATGACCTATTTCTCCTATAGAGTATGTCTTATATTCTAAAAGGTGCATTGCAAGTGTAATTCTGTAAAAATTGAGATATTGATGAAAAGACATATTTGTTACCTTTTTAAACATTCTGCAAAAAACATTCGGTTCATAACCCACAATCTTTGCGATATCATCGAGCATAAGCTTTTCACAATAATGAAGCTTTACATAGTCAAACACCTTTTGCATTTTTATGTACTTTTCAAGTTGATTTTGTCTTTTTCTGTTGCTGGAAATGTGTCTTGGCACCACACGGTATATCATAACAAAAAGTTGATTTATATATCCCCTTATAGCAAGATCGGATACATCATCGGGATGAAAGTATTCCTTGTACATCTTTTTTATGTAATCAATGAGTTTTTTGGCATACGGCTTATCGCTTCCGTGAACTATCAGAGGCTCATCAAATGATTTTTTTGCAAAGTCGTGAAAGGATGAGTCCAAAAGTTGTGAGCCGAACTCTATGTCAAAAATTGCAGAATCATCTTCTATTATAAGCTGATGCATGGAAAGGCTGTCTATAAGCAGTATATCGCCCTTTTTAAGTAAATATTCTTTTTCATCCTTAATTACCTCGACCTCACCCTGAACGCAAAACATAAGTTCAATTTCGTTATGACAGTGGTTTGGATAGGATGCTTTGACAAGAGAAATAAAATACGGTTCCTCCCCTATGAGAATTTTTTGGTATTCCATAATCTCACCTCTTTCAACACAATTATATACTGTTTCCTATTTAAAATCAATTACTTTTTTATGTTAAAAGTTGATTTTTGGGTAATGTTTTTAGACATAAAGGATGTGTACTTATTTGTGAAGTCAAACAAAATGGGTTTTTCACATTGCAAAGCAATATTTCACGCACGAAGTACATTTTCAACTGAATATTCTCGTCTTGTTCCGATTTCAAAATTGAAATACTGTAAATCCGTGTTGCTGATTTATTGTATCAACATACTAAGGTGCATAAATACTTTATTACATTTGGTTATGCATGACTTCTTCCACACCCAACTGTATTTGTCGGCGTTGGCTTCAAGTCCAGTTCCATCAATGTAGATATGATTTAAATCCACCTTATCTGCTTCAAATATGTATGAGTTGATATCGTTAAATATATTTTCAATACTGTCAACTAAAAATTTGTTTATGAAGTCGCTATGAGTTCAGGCTTTTTCTATACAAAAAATCGAGGACATTTTGAGCCTCGATTTTTTGTATAGGAATAAATTTACATCCTCTTTGTCATATTTTATATTTACCGCTATGCCTTAATTAGTTCCTTATAGTTTTACAACATCCTTCATACTGTACATTCCTGCGGTTTTACCTTTAATAAACTGTGCCGCCTTTATAGAACCCACGGCAAATATTTCCTTACTCATTGCCTTATGGTTTATCTCTATAATCTCGTCATTTCCTGCAAATATAACATCGTGCTCTCCCACTATTGTGCCGCCGCGGACTGCGTGGATGCCGATTTCGTTTTTGCCCCTCTTCTTGCGTACGCTGTGTCTGTCGTACACATATTCGGGACTTTCCGAAAGGGTATCGGCAATTTCATCTGCTATCATAAGAGCTGTTCCGCTGGGAGCATCTATCTTCTGATTGTGGTGCTTTTCTATGATTTCTATATCGAAGCTATCCTCAAGGATGGATGCCGCTTTCTTAACAAGACTTACAAGAAGATTTACACCAAGCGACATGTTGGCGCTGAAAAATACCGCAACATTTTCCGAGAGCTTATTAAGCTCTGCTCTCTGCTCATCCGAAAGACCTGTGGTAGCCATAACAAGCGGTGTTTTTGTGTTCTGGCAATAGCTTACTATACCGTCAAAGCATGCAGGATGCGAAAAGTCTATAACCGCATCTGCACCATGGGGTGCATTGTCAAAGCTCGGATATACCTCATAACCGCATTTGCTTTCAGTATTTATATCTACACCAAAGATTATATTTATATCATCTCTTTCGGAAACAAGGCGGGATATGACCTGTCCCATCTTGCCGTTGCATCCGCTTAAAATAATATTTGTCATATGATTTCCTCCGATATGTTTAAAAAAGCGGAGTGAAAATATTCGCTCCGCTTCTTAAATTTACTTTAATAAGCCGTAATCTACCATAGCTTTTCTAAGTACTTCCCTATTTGCATCGCTTATTTCGCAAAGAGGCATTCTAAGACCGCCTGCATTGTAGCCGAGCATGTTCATAGCCGCCTTTACGGGTATGGGATTAACCTCTATAAAGAGCGCATCAACAAGCTCTATAGCCTCAAGCTGAAGCTTGCATGCTGTATTAACATCGCCTGCCAAATAGCTTGCCACCATGTCGTGTGTCTGTTTGGGAGCAACATTTGAAAGAACGGATATTACGCCCTTACCGCCAAGCGATAAGAGAGGTACAATCTGGTCATCATTTCCCGAATAAATAGTCATATCGTCTCCGCAAAGCTGAGCAATCTTTGCAACCTGAGAAATGTTTCCGCTTGCTTCCTTAACAGCTACAATGTTCTCCACCTTGGAAAGCTCCTTTAAGGTTTCGGGAGCAATGTTGAGCCCTGTTCTTGAGGGTACATTGTATAAAATTATGGGGAGCTTTACAGAGTTTGCTATCTTGGTATAATGTGCTATAAGACCTCTCTGAGTGGTCTTGTTGTAATAAGGTGTTACAAGAAGAAGTGCATCTGCGCCAAGCTTTTCTGCGCCCTGGCTTAAATTAATGCAATGCTGAGTATCATTTGTGCCTGTACCTGCGATTACGGGAACTCTGCCTGCTACCTTCTTTACACAGTAGTCTATTACGCTAAGGTGCTCTTCGTCGGGCATTGCCGCCGACTCGCCTGTAGTACCGCATACCACTATGGCATCGGTGCTTCCCAAAATCTGGTCTTCTATAATCTTGCCAAAGGTGTCAAAATCCACGCTGCCGTCTTCCTTAAAGGGAGTTATGATAGCAACTGCCGCACCTGTAAAAACGATTGTTTTCATAGTAATTTCCTCCGAAATCAGTTATTTTCCCAATAAGCGATAAGCTTCTGGGCAATCTGAACTGCATTTGCAGCAGCGCCCTTTCTTATGTTGTCGGCAACAACCCAGAGGTTAACACCGCTTTCAACACTCTCGTCTCTGCGGATACGGCCTACATAGGTTTCGTTTGTGCCTGTAGCATTTGTTGCAAGAGGATATACATTGTTTTCGGGGTCATCCTGTACAACTATGCCGGGGGCATTTCTAAGTACATCCTTGAGTTCTTCCAAATCAAACTGCTTTTCAAACTCTAAGTTGATGGATTCGCTGTGACTGTTGAACACAGGTACTCTTACTGTGGTAGCAGTAATCTTTAAGCTATCGTCACCTAAAATTTTGATGGTTTCGTTAACCATCTTCATTTCTTCCTTAGTATAGCCGTTGGGAAGGAACACATCTATATGGGGAAGACAGTTGTTTGCTATGGGATGGGGGAACTTCTTGGGTTCTTCACCCTTTAATCCATTTTCAAGATCCTGCCAGCCTGCAAGACCTGCGCCCGATACAGCCTGATATGTAGAATATACTATTCTCTTGATTTTGTACTTATGGTGGAGGGGGTTTAATGCAACCATAGCCTGAATTGTGGAACAGTTGGGATTGGCAATTATTCCCTTGTTCTTTAATATATCGTCGGGATTAACCTCGGGAACTACAAGAGGAACCTCGGGGTCCATACGCCATGCGCTCGAGTTGTCTATAACCACAACACCCTTGGAAGCAGCTATGGGAGCAAACTTCTCACTTGTGGAGCCGCCTGCGGAGAAGAGAGCAATGTCAATATCCTTGTCGAAGGAATTCTCGGTAAGCTCTTCTATAACATACTCTTTGCCCATGAACTCTACCTTGTTTCCTGCGGAACGCTTGGATGCCATGAGATAATAATTTTCTACAGGGAGCTGAAGCTCTTCGAGAACCTTAAGGAAGGTTCTGCCTACCATACCGGTAGCACCTACAACTGCAACATTGTACTTTTTCATAATATATCATCCTTTCAATGCGCCACAGCGCAAATTTCACAATCAAAAAGCCGGCACAAAGAGCCGGCTGCACGCAACATATACGGTACAGATAGCCCTCCGCAAATGTCATAGAGCAAGACCAAGTAGCTCTCCGCAATATAACACATATATGCGACAGTCACATCGCTCTTAACGATGCAACCAGAACTCATGCAATCAGGTGCAAAAGAACTTCGGCACTTTTGCCTTTCCGTACAGCCTGCAGGTCCTGATACCCTAAACTGCAGTACTTATAAAAAGTGCGCCTCTATCTAATCACGAAGATTATATCACTTTTATCAGCCTAAGTCAATGCTTTATAATAAATTTTATCATTATTTAATATTCAGATTTTGAAAAAAATATACTTAATTACGATTTGGTTAAAATCCTTGACGGGCGCACCAAGTAATATTATAATGTTATTTGTATTAATGTGTAGGGAGATGATATTTTGAAAAAGCTTATATATACTTTCATTGTATTGCTTATTATAATACTTTCATGCGCACTTTGTGCATCGGCAGGCGAATATGATACCATAAAGGTTGGACTCTACTACGGAAGCACCGCACAAAATTCCGTTAAGATAAATGTGGATACAGGTGTAAGCTACGGCTATTTTGACGGTGTACAGCATTGTGAAACAGGTATACTGTATGGCACAGAATTTACCGTAAGCGCCGCATCGGAGACCTCTATGCTTATAAACGGTGTACAGGCGGTAGAAACAGGCGGAAGCAACCTTTCGCTTATGCCCCTTGGCGGAAATATAAAGATAAACGGCAAGGAATACAGAGGAAGCGCTCTTTTTACAAACGCATCAGCGAGCACGCTATGTGTTATGAACGCTCTGTCACTTGAACAGTACCTTTACGGTGTAATACCCAGCGAGGTTCCTTACACATGGAATGAGGAAGCACTAAAAGCACAGGCAATATGTGCAAGAGGCTTTGCTATATCCAACTTTAAAAAGCACGCTTCATACGGTTTTAATGTATGCACCACAACAAACTGTCAGGTATACGGCGGTGTAGCCACTGAAAAGCAGCAGACAACAGATGCCGTAAATGCCACCGCAGGCGAGGTGCTCTCGTATGACGGCAAGGTGATAGAATCTCTCTTTTACTCTTCAAGCGGCGGTCATACCGCTAATGTAAAGAATGTGTGGGGAAGCTCTGTACCCTATTTAAGCGGTGTGGAAGACCCCTACGAACCCGAGGACAGTCCGAGGCACAGTTGGAGCGCTACCCTTTCCAATGAAGAGATAAGCGAAATACTTAAAAACAACGGCCATGATATAGGCACACTTACAAAGCTTACTGCCGAAACAGACGAAACAGGCAGAACTTATAAGCTCACTGCAGAGGGTACGGCAGGCTCTCATACATTTACAAATCAGGGCACATATTCATCCTTTTACTCCAAGGGCGTTTTGAGTCAGAAATACATTCTCTCGCCCAACTCCACAGGCGCACGCACACTCTATGCTCTAAGCAAAGCCTCCAAGGGAGTGCTTTCGGGCAAGGTTGCAATAGACTCCAAGGGCAGAAAGACAGCACTTGCGGGAGACTTTAACATAATATCCGCAAACGGAAAAGAAGTTTACGATTCGGGCGATGTAACAGGCTACACCTTTGTAGGCGGTGGCTGGGGACACGGCGTGGGCATGAGTCAGTACGGTGCTATGGGTATGGCTGATGCAGGCTTTACCTACGATGAGATAGTGTGCCACTACTTTCCCGGAACAGAACTTATAAACTTATACGAAGAGGCACAAAATGAAAACCAGTGATTTTTACTACGATTTACCCCAAAACATCATAGCACAAACACCGCTTAAAGACCGTTCATCCTCAAGGCTTCTTTGTGTGGATAAAAACACAGGCGCACTCCGCCATGGTATTTTTACCGATATAGAACAGTATATAAACGAGGGCGACTGCCTTGTGGTAAACGATACAAGAGTAATTCCCGCAAGACTCTACGGTGTAAAGGAAGAAACAGGCGGAAAGATAGAGTTTCTGCTCCTTACAAGAAAAGAGCAGGATGTGTGGGAGGTAATACTAAAGCCGGGCAAAAAGGCAAAACCAGGTGCAAGATTTGTATTTGGAGACGGTCTACTTACTGCCGAAATACTCGATGTGGTAAATGATGGTAACAGACTTGTTCGCTTTTACTATGACGGACTATTTGAAAATGTGCTTGACACTCTGGGCGAAATGCCGCTCCCGCCGTACATTACAGAGCATCTGGACGACAAGGAACGCTATCAGACGGTGTATTCCAGACATTCGGGAAGCGCGGCAGCACCTACTGCGGGGCTTCACTTTACCCCTGAGCTGATGGACAAATTAAAAAGCAAGGGTGTTAATATAGCATATGTGACTCTGCATGTAGGTCTTGGAACATTCCGCCCCGTAAAAGTAGACGATGTTGAAAACCACAAAATGCACTCCGAATTCTATGTGCTCACCAAGGAAAATGCCGATATTATAAATAAGACCAAGAAGAATGGCGGCAAGGTGATATCTGTGGGTACCACCTCCACAAGAGTTCTGGAAACGGTAGCGGATAAAGACGGATTTGTAAACGAAGCGTCAGGTTGGACAGATATTTTTATATATCCTCCCTACAAGTTCAAATGTCCCGACAGTCTGATAACAAATTTTCATCTTCCCGAATCCACTCTGCTTATGCTTGTGAGTGCCTTTTCCTCCAAGGAAATAATTATGAAAGCATATGAGGAAGCGGTAAAAGAAAAATACAGATTTTTCAGCTTTGGAGATGCGATGTTTATTAGATAAAAAGAGGTAAATTATGTTTAAATTATTAAAGCAAGACGGTCTCGCAAGACGAGGCGAATTTACAACGGTACACGGCACCATACAGACACCTGTTTTCATGAATGTAGGAACACTTGGCGCAATAAAGGGCGCAGTTTCCACCATGGATTTAAAGGAAATAGGCTGTCAGGTGGAGCTTTCCAACACATACCACCTGCATGTGCGCCCCGGAGACAAGGTTATAAAAGAAATGGGCGGTCTGCACAAGTTTATGAACTGGGACAGACCCATCCTTACCGACAGTGGCGGTTTTCAGGTGTTTTCACTTGCTAAGCTGCGCAAGATAAAAGAAGAGGGCGTATACTTTAACTCACATGTAGATGGCAAAAAGATTTTTATGGGTCCCGAGGAAAGTATGCAGATACAATCAAACCTCGGCTCTACAATAGCCATGGCATTTGATGAATGTGTGGCACTTCCCGCCGAGTACAAGTATGCCAAAGCATCGCATGAGAGAACAATTCGCTGGCTTCACAGATGCAAAGCGGAAATGGCACGCCTTAACACACTCCCCGACACGGTAAACCCAAAACAGATGCTTTTTGGCATAAATCAGGGCGCAACCTTTGATGACCTGCGTATAGAGAACATGAAAGAGATTGCAAAATTAGACCTCGACGGCTATGCCATAGGCGGTCTTGCCGTGGGCGAAACCACCGAGGAAATGTATCATATATTGGATGTCACCCTCCCCTATGCACCCGAAAACAAGCCGAGATATCTCATGGGTGTAGGAACTCCTCAGAACATACTCGAGGCTGTAGACAGAGGTATAGATTTCTTTGACTGTGTAATGCCCAGCAGAAACGCAAGGCATTGCAACCTGTTTACAGAGTTTGGCTATATGAACTTAAAAAACGAAAAGTTTGAAAAGGACCCCCTCCCGATAGAGCCGGGATGCACCTGCCCCGCATGCAGAAATTATTCCAGAGCTTATATACGCCACCTCTTTAAAGCCAAGGAAATGCTTGCAATGAGACTTTGTGTGCTTCATAACCTTAATTTCTACAACAGGCTCACCGCAAACATACGCACCGCTATAGAAGAAGGACGCTACAACGAATTTAAAAAAGAAAAACTTGAAGCATATTCAAAAAGAGTGTAAATAATTGGTAAACATGCGTATATTTTTCTTGCAATTTACCAATATTTAGGTTATACTTATAATTGTATATTTTATTAATTTAGGAGGTAACTAACATGCAGGCAGCAGGAGGACTTTTAGGAGCTATTTTCCCATTTATTCTTCTTTTCGCTATAATGTACTTTATGATTATAAGACCGCAGAAAAAGCGTGAGAAGCTTACAAAGCAGATGCTCGACGGTCTTGTAGTGGGCGATAAGATACTCACCATAGGCGGAGTAATAGGAAAGCTCATAGCTATAAAGGATGATACAATCTACCTTGAAACAGGCAAAGCAGGTCAGCTCTCCACAATCACCTTTAAGCGCAGCGCAGTAAGCGAAGTGCTTAAGGCTGCTCCCGAAGCAAAGAGCCAGTACGATGACCAGTATGCTATTCCCACAGAGGATGCAGGAAATACCGATAATTAAAACAATGGTATAATCGTTTTCGCCTCCGAATATTCTTGTAATAATCGGAGGTGGATTTATGATTAAACAAAGTGAAAACAAGCTCACCATAAGCACAATCGCCCCTGCAAGAAGCATCGTTTCCATAGTTAAAGCTTCGGTAAAGGCGTACATATTTCTCATAATATGCTTTGGGATTCTGGCGGCAGTATATACATACTCCAATATGCCAAATTCCTACCTTGCCCCAGCTATAAATGCCATATCCGTTCTCTCGCTTGTTCTGGCAGGCTTTGAAGCCTCAAGAAAAGTAAGAGTAATGGGCTATCTTCACGGAGCTTTGGCAGGACTTTTTTGCACATTGGTGCGTATACTGGCAGGTCTGGCGGTTTTTAAAAGCTATGTTCCCTCGGAGGGCATAGGAAAAACCTTCATTACAGGAATCCTCATTGCCGCAGTGGGCGGTATATTAGGGGTTAATTTTGGAAAAAACAATAAAAGAAAAAAGAAGTAAAGGACACTAAGCCAATGACAAGGGTTGCTATAAGAAAAATTACAGCAATTACCCTGTGTATTGTTCTGGCATGCTCTGCGATGTGCACATTTGCTGTCGTTAAAGAAGCAGGCTGTAAGGATACACAGTTTTTTGCTGCAAATTTTTCGGATTTCGGTGCACGAAGTCCCCGGGCAGCTTTCGGCAGCGGCGATGCACGGATAATTTCGTGGATAAGAAACCCTGAATTCACAACTGGAAATCAGATTGTTTCTGAGATACCCAAATCTTCGTCTGTATTTTCTTCGGACAAGCTTATATGCTCATCCAAAGCCAAGGGCGAGGATTTATATACAGAGTTTAAAGTAACAGAATATTTTTTGAGAATTTGATTAAATCTCTCAATCAAAATATATTTTAAAAACAAGAAAGGATGAATAAGATGACATCTAAAAGCATCGGTAAATTTGCAATAGTAGTTTTAATCATTGCATTTTTGGCGTACATTGCCGCTTTTGGTCTCCAGATAGGCAATACGCAGATTCACAAGGTTTTCGACAAGGAAAACGGTATTAAAAGAGGTATAGACCTGGCAGGCGGCTCCGCTCTCGTATTTGAAGCTGCCGACAAGGATATCAAGGTAACAGAAGCTGATATTCAGGCTGCACAGGAAGTACTTCGTACAAGACTTGCTGCTCAGGGCTACACAGAAGCTACTGTTGCAAAGCAGGGCGAAAACAGAATCAAGGTAGAAATCCCCGGCGAAGACATCAAAAATGCCGAAGAACTCCTCGGAAAGACAGCTAAGCTCTCATTTACAGACTACGAGGGCAATGTAGTTCTCGAGGGTGACGAAGTTAAGGGCGCAAAGGCAGAATACGGCCCCATATCCGATGGTACAAACGCATACAAGGTTGTACTCACCTTTACAAACGAAGGCACCAAGAAGTTCTCAGAAGCTACAGGCAGAATAAGCCAGCTTGGCGAGGGCAACAACATAATAAGCATAGTTCTCGATGAAGCTGTTGTTTCTGCTCCCAGAGTAAGCCAGCAGATTACAGAGAGCGAATGTTATATAGAGGGTGACTTTACAAGCGAAGAAGCAAAAACTCTTGCCAGCCAGATTCAGGGCGGTAAGCTCCCCTTCTCCTTGAAGCTTGCAGAGTCCAGAACAATAGGTGCTACACTTGGTGAAAAGGCACTTGATAACTCTCTTACAGCAGCTCTTATAGGTCTTATACTTGTAATGCTCTTTATGATTGTAATGTACAGAATGTGCGGTTTTATTTCCTGCATATCCCTTATAGGCTATGTATCCATAGTTGCACTCATACTCGGTGGTCTCCACATAAACCTTACTCTTCCCGGTATTGCAGGTGTTATCCTTACAATAGGTACTGCAGTTGATGCTAATGTAATCATATTTGAAAGAGTAAAAGAAGAGCTCTCCAACGGCAAGACAATCCGTGCTTCCATAGATGCAGGCTTCCACAGAGCATTTACTGCTATTTTAGACTCCAATGTAACCACAGTAATTGCTGCAGCCGTTCTCTATGTGTTTGGTACAGGTACTATCCAGAGCTTTGCAGTAACCCTCTTTATAGGTACTGTTGTAAGTATGTTTACAGCTATTATCCTCACAAGATTCCTACTCCGTCAGCTCATAGGCTTTAACTTAAAGAATCCCAAACTCTACTGCGCATACAAGGAGGTACAGAAGAATGTTTAATATAGTAGAAAAGAAATGGACTTTTATAATAATCTCTTTGGTTATAATTGCAGCAGGTATCGTTTCGTACTTTGTACACGGCGGTTTTAACACAGATATCGACTTTTCGGGCGGTAGTGAAATCATAATCACAGGCATTAAGTACGACGAAAAAGCTATTACAAAAACATTAAACAGCGTAAAAGATGTAAAGGTATCCTCTGTTCAGAAGATAGATGACGGTGTACTTGTAAAGACACCCTATCTCTCCGACAAGCAGGCTTCCGAAATTAAGGATGTAATTCCCAAGGAATATGAAGGTGCTGTAGTTGCAAGTGTAGACAGCATAAGCCCCACAATAGGTAAAGAGCTCTGGAAGAGCGCAGCAGCATCCATAGCAATAGCTGCACTTCTTATGCTTCTTTATATTACATTCCGATTTGAAGTTCTCTCAGGTCTCAGTGCTGTTATAGCTCTCTGCCACGACCTTCTTATAATGATAAGCTTCTATGTAATATTCAGAGTGCCTGTAAACACCTCTTTCATAGCAGCTATCCTTACAATCCTCGGTTACTCCATCAACGCTACAATCGTTATTTTCGACAGAATAAGAGAAAACGCAAGACTGGTTAAGAAAGTACCCTTTGCCGAAACAGTAAATAAGAGCATATGGCAGACGGTAGGCCGTTCTATAAACACCTCTCTTACCACACTCTTTACCCTTGTTGTGCTCTACATCATAGGTGTACAGTCCATTAAGGAATTTGCACTTCCTCTTATAGTTGGTATTGTAGCAGGTACTTACTCCTCGGTATTTGTTTCCGGTCCCGTTTGGGCAATGCTTAAAGGCGAAAAGAAAGCGTAAAGCTTTTAGTAAAAACAAAAACGACTTGTCAATTTCGACAAGTCGTTTTTTGGTGCCGGTGGTCGGGGTCGAACCGACACGGTGTTTCCACCACGAGATTTTGAGTCTCGCACGTCTGCCAATTCCATCACACCGGCGAATAAATTACCTAATTATAATAACACATTTTGCCTGCCAATGCAAGAGAAAATTTCAAAAAACAGGATATTTATTTAGTGATTTATTTGGTGATATCATTAATTATGTACTGTATATGTGCAATCTGTTCATCGCTTAAGCCTGTAACCTCGATAAACTGTCTGTTATCCAATCCCAGAAGAACATCGGTTTTTACATTAAGCACCTTGGAAATCTTTGCTATCATTTCTACAGAGGGCTGTATATTTCCGTTCTCCCAATTAGAAACACTTTGCTTTGTTACACCAAGCTTTTTGGCAAGGTCTACCTGTGTGATACCCGCGGCAATTCTTATACTTTTTAAATTCTCTCCCAACATTTCCATCACCCTCAAATAAAATAATTACAATACTATTGTAACAATTTTGTTGACAAACTAAAAAATACTTTGGTATATTAATATTGTACTCAAGAGTATGTCGCCAGACAAAAAAACAAAGACAATGCTTTTAATAGGCGTTGCCTTTGTTTTTTAATAGAAATGTTATAAATAGTAAATTATCTTGAAATTCGCACCGGGCAACGATTGGATATCCTTCGGTGAAGCAAATCATGAAATTTACTTTTTGTAACATTGCTCTTATATCAATATATTTTAAATATTAATATCCTAATAAGTACAGCTTAATTCCTGCTCCTACAAAGAAAAATGCCCTTAAGGATTCTATAAGGTAATCTCCTGCATTATCGAGCGAAAGATACTCATACACGCTTTTTACCCATATTTCGAAAAGCTTTATTATAAATGCACGAAACTCTGTCTTCTCGGCATCTGTATTTGCTTCTGCAAGGATAAATATATTCTCCCACACGCTGCCATCGTAAATCTCATCGTACGAAAGCACATCAAACTTCTTTATATTGTCTGCCCACGCACTCGCATAGAGCATACCGCCGCCTATGGCATTGGTGCAAAGTCCCAGATAATATCCCGTGGTGTTACCCTTAAAGGTGGATTTAAATTCCTCATCCTTTAGCCACGCCATAGCGTAATTTCGGCTTGGTGTATCAAGTTCGGGTATCATCACAAGCTCATCCTCGGTATAATCCTCATCCCGTGCCTTGTCGGCAAGAAGCTTAATTAATGTGTTTAAATATTGATTGCTTGTAAGCATTGTATCACTACCTTATAATAATTGCGCTTTTCTTTAAATTCTCTATAACTATCTCTTTGGGTGAATTTTCGTGCTCACCGTCTACAGACCAGTCAATCGGATTTTCAAATACAAAGCGTGCCTTTTTTGTCTTTACAAACTCAAAAACGCTGTCGTCAAAGTTCGATACAGAGCACCCTTTTATTATCTTGCTGAGTTCATTTATATTGTCAGGGTACTTTACAAGAACTATCTCGAAAAGCCCGTCATTCATCTTGACTATATCTTTGTCAAGTTTAACTATACCGCCCACCGAGGTGGTATTTGATACACTGCCGAAGATATATTTGCCCTCGTATATTGAGTCATCTGTTTCGAGTTTTACATTGTAGGGCACAATCTTTGTTATATCCTTCATGCCCTCGAGAACATAGGCAAGGTGCCCGAAGATATTTTTGAAGCTCTGCGAGGTGTTATATGACGCCGCCGTGAAAATACCAAAAGATGCTATATAGGAAAAATATCTTGCAGAACCGAATTTACCTATATCTACGTCCATACCCCCGCCCGATACAATCCGCATCGCTGCTTTTTTGGGGTCGGTAGGAATTCCGAGTGTTGCCGCAAAATCATTGGTGCTCCCCGCAGGTATATAACCTATGGGGAGCTTTTTACCGTTCTTAAGAAGTCCTGTCAAAACTTCGTTTAATGTTCCGTCGCCGCCGCTTACCGCAAGTATATCTACATCGTCACCTAAAGTCTGCGCCATTTCTATGGCATGACCATTATAGAGTGTAACCTTGATATCCACGTTGTAGCCTGCTTTATTGAAAATTTCCAATATATCAAGCAGAACAGGTCTTATTTTCATTTTACCCGAGCACGGATTAACAATGAAACACATGTTTTTCATAACAGGTCTCCTTTAATTAATTTTAAGCGTTTTTTGAAGACAATTTCTTTGCTACAATAAGAGCTGCTATTGTAAGAACTACAAGCACAGGGAACACTATAAACCAGCTTCTTAATGCTTCAAATCCTGTCATAACATATCCTATAAAGGATATGGCAGCTACAAATACCGCATAAGGAATCTGTGTTGTAACATGGTTTAAGTGGTTGCACTTAGCACCTGCAGAGGACATGATGGTGGTATCGGATATGGGTGAGCAGTGGTCGCCGCAAACCGCACCTGCAAGACATGCTGACATGCCGATTGTAAGAAGGTCGGAATTTTCGGGGAATATAAGTACAACTATAGGAATGAGTATACCGAATGTACCCCACGAGGTACCTGTTGAAAATGCAAGCACGCAGGCAACAAGGAAGATAACAGCAGGGAGGAAGTTTGCAAGGCCTGGAGCTGCTGCAGTCATGGTCTGGTCTACAAATACGCCGATACCCAAAACATCGTTTGTTATGTTCTTAAGAGATGTTGCAAACAGGAGTATGAGTATGGCAGGTACCATTGCGTTAAAGCCTGCAGGGATTCTTTCCATAGATTCCTTAAAGGAAACTATGCCTCTTATTGCATAGTATATTATTGTAATAACAAGAGCTATTATACCACCCATAGGAAGACCTACGGTAGCATCTGTATCACCGAATGCGCCTGTAATTGAATGATTGCCGCTCCAGTAACCGCCCACATAGAGAAGCGAGAGAACACAAGAAACAATAAGTACAAGTACAGGCAGTACAAGGTCTATAACCTTACCTTTTGTGTTGGGAGCATCATCAGTATCATTATCTACAGTTTCTTCCAGACCTTGGAGTGCAAGCTCGTTCTGCTTTTTCATAGGACCAAAGTCGAACTTCATGAGAACAAGAGCGATTATAAATATAAATGTAAGGAGTGAATAGAAGTTGTAGGGAATAGCCTTAATAAAGAGGCTCATGCCCTCACCCTCTGCAGCATAGCCTGCAACAGCAGCAGCCCATGAAGAAACGGGAGCTATCATACATACAGGTGCTGCAGTAGCATCTATAAGATAGCTTAATTTTGCTCTGGAAATCTTGTGGCTGTCTGTAACGGGGCGCATAACACCGCCTACTGTAAGGCAGTTGAAGTAGTCATCTATGAATATGAGTACACCAAGCACAAAGGTAGCAAGCTGAGCGCCAACCTTACTCTTGATGTTCTTCTTTGCCCATGCGCCAAAGGCTGCGCTTCCGCCCGCCTTGTTTATAAGGGCAACCATAACACCTAAAGCTATGAGGAATATAAATATACCTGCATTTCCTGCAAAAGCGGAAATAAAGCCTGTGTTTATAACTGTGTCGATAGTGTTTACTGCATTAAACTGTGTGGCAAAAAGAGCCGAAAGCACTATACCTATAAAAAGTGAGCTGTACACTTCTTTGGTAATGAGCGCAAGAAGTATTGCAATAATCGGCGGTGCGATTGTTGCTATTGTACCGAAGTACTTGGAGGAAGCTTCCTCCATACCCTGCATACCCTCGTTGGATACGGTGAGTGCGAGAACTATTACCGCAATCAGCATAAAAACGCATAAGCTGATTTTGATAATTTTGCTTTTGTTCATCTTGTAATCATCCTTTACTTTTTATTATGCATATGAGCATTGTTAGTTAATTTTACCATAACATTTCCTGCAAGTCAAATAATACTTGTATGTTTTTTCAATTCATTTGACACACGATAAAATAGATGATATAATTTACTATGTATAATTATAGTTTTGGAGGCACCCATGTATATACACAATAACTTTAAGATAAATACTTTAAACCATCTGGAAATCGGCGGTTGCGATGCGGTAGAGCTTGCAGAAAATTACGGCACTCCCCTGTATGTTATGGATGAGGATATAATACGCAAAAACATGCGTGCATATAAGGATGCCATAGATAAATACTATGACGGAAACGGCAAGGCGTACTATGCAAGCAAGGCTCTTTCTGCCATGTATATGTACAAACTCGCCTCTAATGAAGGTCTGGGTGCAGATGTTGTATCGGGCGGAGAGCTGTATACTGCACTTAAGGCAGGCTTTGACGCCAAGGATATATGCTTCCACGGCAACAACAAAAGCTTTGAGGAAATTAAAATGGCTGTGGAAAACGGCGTAGGCATAATAGCGGCGGACAGCTTTTTTGAGCTTGACACAATAAATGACATCGCAAAGGATTTGGGCAAAATTCAGGATATAATATTCCGTATAAAACCAGGCGTGGAAGCTCATACCCATGAATTTATAAGCACAGGGCAAATAGACTCGAAATTCGGCTTTGCCATAGAAAACGGTGAGGCAGACGAGGTTGCAAAGTATGCAAAGGAACTTTCCAACATAAGAGTTACAGGTATTCACTGCCATATAGGCTCGCAGATATTTGACTTAGAGCCTTTTACATGTGCTGCAGAGATTATGATGAATTTCTATATAAAGCTAAAAAGGGAGTACTCTCTTCCCTTAACCGTATTAGACCTTGGCGGAGGCTTTGGAATAAGCTATACTAAGAGCGATACACCTCTTGAATACGCAAGCTATATTAAAGCCGTATCCGAGGTTATAAAGGATATATGCAAGAGGGAGAACGAGTCTCTTCCCCACATACACATAGAGCCGGGACGCTCTATTGTGGGCGATGCAGGTATTACCCTTTACAAAATTGGCAATATTAAGGATATAAAGGGCGTAAGAAAGTACATCTCCGTGGACGGAGGCATGGGCGATAATCCCCGATACATCCTCTACGGCGCAGAGTATGACGGTGTATTTGCAAACAAAGCCTCCGACAAACCTACAGAAAAAGTAACCGTATGCGGTAAATGCTGTGAGTCGGGCGATGTAATAATGAAAGATGTGCTTCTTCCTAAGGCCAAGACGGGCGATATACTTGCCGTAATGTCTACAGGCGCCTACAACTACTCCATGTCGAGTAACTACAACCGCATACCCAGACCCCCCGTTGTTATGGCAAAGGGCGGTACATCCAAGGTGGTTGTAAAAAGAGAAACCTATGACGATATAATACGAAATGATGTAGGGGAATAAATATGACCGACAGAATTTTATCCTTGATTTTAAGCATACCAGGGCTGCTTCTGGCGCTCTCGCTCCACGAATTTGCCCACGGCTTTGCCGCCTATAAGATGGGCGATAATACCGCAAAATATCAGGGCAGGCTCTCACTTAACCCGCTTGACCATTTAGACCCTATGGGTACATTCTGCCTTTTGTTCTTCCGATTCGGATGGGCAAAGCCTGTACCCATAAATCCATATAATTTCAGAAACCGAAGAGCAGGGATTATAGTTGTAAGTCTTGCAGGACCTTTTATGAATTTTTTGGTGGCGCTCCTATGTGCTTTTATACAGGTTATCATGTACAAGTATGTACCTGCAAACGATGTAACCCAGTTTTTCTATACAATCGTGGCTCTTGCAATTCAGCTAAACATTGGTCTTATGTGCTTTAACTTAATACCCATACCGCCTCTTGACGGCTCAAAGGTACTTTTGGAGCTTCTGCCCTACAGAGCGAGAGAGCTTTTCTACAATATAGAAAGATACTCCTCCATAATTCTTATGGTGGCGCTTCTTACAAATGCACTAAGCCCCATACTTTCTAAAATGTACCTTATTACAACAAATATAATATATTCGATAGTAGGACTGATTTTCTAAATGGAAGATATTATTTTTAAACTGGAGAGCTTCGAAGGTCCCCTTGACCTTTTGGAGCATCTTATAAAAAAGAATAAGCTCGACATATGCACGGTATCTCTTATAGAGATAACCGACCAGTACATCGAGCATATAAACAAGATGGAAGAAATGAATCTTGAGGTTTCTGCCGAATTTCTCGTGGTGGCTTCCAACCTTTTGTATATAAAATCCAAGGCACTCCTGCCAAAGCATGATGAAGAAGATGACAGCGAGGATATGGCGGCAAGTCTTACCGAGGCTTTAAAAGAGAGAGCAAGGATGAAGATAATATCCGAGAGACTTCGGACGATGCAGTTTGACGGCACCTTCCGCTACTTTAAGGAAGAAGAGAAGATTCCTCCCAAAAAGCAGGAAAACCGATTTGAAAATCTTGATATATCCAAGCTTTACGAAGCATTTCTTACAGTAATCGAAAAAACCGAAAGACGAACTCCCCCTCCCAAATCCAACTTTACGGGTATAGTGGGAAGAGAGAATGTATCGGTTAAAACATCGGCTGGTACACTTATTACAAGACTAAGAAAAGACAAAAAACTCCGCTTTGAAAAAGTATTTGAAAGCGCAAGGCACAAAAACGAGGTTGTGGCAATCTTCCTTGCCATATTGGAGCTTATGAAGCTAAATCAGATTCTTGCCTACGAGGAGGATGACAAAATCTTAATCCGCCTTGGCGACAATGCAAGCGAAAACACAGAGGAGATATTATCAAATATCGCAGGTGACTTAAATGAATAGAAAACCAAAAGCAATATTAGAGGGAATACTCTTTGCAACAGGCGAAGCTGTACCTGTAAAAAGGCTCTCTGAGGTTATGGATATGACAGAGAGCAAGATAGATGACCTCATGAGCGAAATGGCAGAGGAATACAACAGTTCCCCTGAAAGAGGAATACAGCTTACAAGGCTTGAAGACAGCTGGCAGCTCTGCACAAAAAGAGAATACTATGACTACATACATAAGCTCAAGGAAAAATCGCGCAGGGCGGCACTTACAAATGCAGGTCTTGAGGTACTCTCTGTTGTAGCATACAACCAGCCTGTAACAAGAAGCGCCATAGAGTTTATACGAGGTGTAAATTCTGACGGTCCGTTAAATAACCTCGTAGCTTCGGGGCTTGTAAAAGAGGTCGGCAGACTTGATGCCCCCGGAAGACCCATACTTTTTGGCACTACGGAGGAGTTTTTGCGTTGCTTTAATTTGTCTTCGCTTACAGAACTTCCCGATGTGGACAAAGAGTACAGCTATGAGGGTCTTGCAAATGAGCTTGGCGGCATGCCGCTAAATTCGATAGAAGCCGACGAAAATCAAATAACCATGGATTTTGAGGATGATATACAAAATCAAGAGGAAGAATAAGCATGCTTTATGTAATCATTGCTGTTTGTGTTTTTTTGCTTCTTACAGGCATAGTGCTGTTTTCAAAATTCAAAATATTTTTTGAATATAAAAAAATGCCCGGTGAAAAGCTATATACAAAAGTGAATATTTCCTTTGGCTTTGTAAACCTTAGTAAAATTTTGGACAAGCTCTCGCAAAAGGTAAAAAGGAAGACAGAAAGCATTGACAAAAGCGAAAAAGGAATTATAGAAAAAATAAAGAAGACTTCCCAAACCTTTAAGACAGTAAAAAAAATATATGCCAAAAACCGTTGGCATATACGAAATTCGCTAAAGGTAGAAAAACTCGATTTTCACATAAACTTTGGTCTCTCCGATGCGGCAGCTACAGGTATTACCACAGGGGCAATATGGACTATGCTGTACTCATTTACGGCACTTATATCACAGGTGGGAACGCTTAAAAAACATTACTTTGAGGTATGCCCCGTATTTACGGAAAAGGGACTTATATGTCAGGGAAGTGTTAAGCTTAATGTAAGGATGATAGATGCAATCGTGCTTGGCACAAGATTGTATTTAACATATAGAAGCATAAACAAACCAAATAAATAAAACTAAAAGGCGGCGATATTATGGAAAAACATCCTATTGAAGGATTGATGAGCGAGGCAATGGAGCACATAAGAAAAATGGTGGATGTAAACACGATAGTGGGTACTCCCATTACTACTCCCGACGGCACTACAATCATACCTGTTTCCAAGGTTGCTTTTGGCTTTGGGGCAGGCGGCAGCGAATTTTCTGCAGCGCCCAAGAGCGATACCAAACCCGATGGCGAGGCACTCTTTGGCGGTGGCTCGGGCGGCGGTGTGAGCATAAATCCCGTAGCTTTTCTTGTAGCAAACAGCGAGCAAATAAAGCTTTTGCCTGTATCCAAATCCTCTTCTACCGCAGATAAGCTTATAGACCTTGTACCCGAGCTTATAACAAAGGTAAACAAAATTGCAAATGAATATATCGATAAGAAAGCGACAAAAAAAGAAGAAGAGCAGGAAATAGAGCTTTAAAAACAAATTTTTTTATGATACGCTCCATCAAGGGTTATCCAATCGTTGACCGGTGCGTATTTCAAGAACATATGTCTTAAATCTACGCAAAAACGGAGCCGCACTGACTCGCTCACTCAGAGCTCGGCAGTGCTAAAATTACCGAACCGCAGCGGAAATTGATTTTCGGTAA
>JAZURE010000046.1:0-4529 GCA_045606045.1 Clostridia bacterium
CCTCCTATCTGTTTAATATTTATATTATTATAACATAAATATTAGAATTATCAATAAATTTCTCAAATATTTTACTCCTTCACTAACCGATTTAAACAGCTTGATATACATATTTTTATAATCTGCCATAACATTTTCCCCTTTGCAATAAAAAAGTGCGCAGCCGAAGCCACGCACGAAAAATGCATAACTCCGTTTGCTGCGACACAAAGTTTTCTCATAACACAAGTATGCGAGAATAGAGCATGCATTTTTACCATAGAGTAAAAAAATACACACCTGTGCTATTGAGAAAATATTAAACTTTATGTCGCAGATATAGTATAACATACATTAGAAAAAATGCAAGAAAAAATAAGCTTTGCATAAGCAAAGCAACCATAACCTCTTCCCTATTCACTATTACTTATCACCTTCAAAAAATCGACAAGACTCTAACGAATCTTGTCGATTTTTTGAAGACCCAAACAGTTTAGAAAATGTTGTTAAACTACAACACTATCACTTGTGCAACTCCATATATAACTCTCTTATATTATTATATATGAATTCGGGCTTGATATCACTTTTTTCTACATCTTCCATTGTACCCTCACCCGAGAGAACAAATATACTTGATATTCCGGCATTTACTCCGCAGGCAATATCGGTATAGAGTCTATCGCCCATAATTGCTGTTTCTTCTTTTGAAAATCCGGTTTTTTCCATTGCCAAAAGAGCCATTTCCGGTTCAGGCTTGCCTACAAATTTTGGCATTCTTTTTGTTGCGTGATGAAGCATCTGCGCAAACGCTCCGCAGTCAGGCACATAACCATACCAAGTAGGACAAACCCAATCGGGATTTGTTGCGATATAGTCTACGCCTCTGCCAAGGAGGATGCAGGCATCTTCAAGCTTTTGAAAAGTAAGCTCCGTATCGTTTGATATGCATAAGCAATCAACATTATCAAGGTGCTCGGTAACAACATTAAGCCCTGCATCTTTAAGCTGGCTTATAAAAGATTTCGTACCGAAGGCATATATTTTTTTATAGCTTTTTTCTTTTAAATAAATAATAGTAGCATCAGTCGATGTAAAAAAATCTTCTTTCGTCGTTTTAATTCCAAGCGATGCCATTTTTTCTATGTATTTATCGACTCCTTTAGATGAATTATTTGTTAGAAAGATATATCTTCCGCCTATCGATTTAACATATTCCAAAAAATCAATCGTTCCGTCAAAAAGGTCGTTATCAAGATAAATCGTTCCATCCATATCTAAAAGAAAGAGTTTTTTTCTTTTTAAAATATTCATAGCAGCTCTCCATTTATACTCTTGCAACGCCGGTTTCTTTTGCCGTTTTAACAACAGCTTCCGAAACAACCTTCGCTACCCTCTTATCTAAAGCAGGAGCAATAATATTGTCTTCCGTTATCTCGCTATCATCAATAAGTGACGCAAGAGCAAAAGAAGTTGCAACCTTCATTTCTTCGTTTATGCATGTAGCTCTGCAATCGAGCGCGCCGCGGAAAATACCCGGAAAAGCAAGAACATTATTTATCTGATTCGGAAAATCTGAACGCCCGGTACCGACAACTCTTGCACCTGCCGCCTTTGCAACATCAGGCATAATCTCCGGTGTAGGGTTTGCCATAGGGAACAGTATGCTGTCTACTGCCATAGATTTTACCATTTGTGGTGTTACTACATTTGGTGCAGATACCCCAATAAATACATCGGCACCAACAAGAGCATCTGCAAGACTGCCTCTTTTTTGTTCAAGATTCGTAACCTTTGCCACTTCTTCTTGTGCAGGGTTATTGTTTTTGTCGCCTTCACAAATAATACCAAAACGGTCACAGAAGGTAAGATTTTTAATGCCAATGTTCATAAGATGTTTTCCTATTGCAATACCGGCAGAACCTGCTCCGTTTATTACTACCTTAACTTTTCCAATTTCCTTTTTAACAAGCTTAAGGGCATTGATAAGCGCCGCAGCTACAACGATAGCTGTTCCGTGCTGGTCATCGTGGAAGATTGGAATGTCGCAGATTTCTTTAAGCCTTCTTTCAATCTCAAAACAGCGGGGAGCTGAAATATCTTCAAGATTGATACCACCGAAGCTGCCTGAAAGCAGATATATTGTGCGCACAATTTCGTCTACATCTTTAGATTTTATGCAAAGAGGAAATGCGTCTACATCGGCAAAGGCTTTAAAAAGCGCACACTTGCCTTCCATAACAGGCATGCCTGCCTCGGGGCCAATATCGCCGAGACCAAGCACCGCGGTACCATCAGTAATAACTGCGACAAGGTTTGAACGACGGGTAAGGTCATATGATTTAGTAATATCTTTATTGATTTCAAGACAAGGCTCCGCAACACCGGGAGTATACGCTAAAGAAAGGTCTTCTCTTGAATTGATAGGTGCGCGTGAAATTACTTCTATTTTTCCGTTCCACTCATAATGTTTTTTTAATGATTCCTGCCTGATATCCATTTTTTAGTCCTCCCATGGGAATTTATATTTGGTAAGTCCGAGTTCATCACGAATCTGAATGATTTCCTTCTGAACGGATTCGTTTATCGGCACTCCGTCTTTACGCGCAAGGCGAATTTCATATTCTTTCTCGCCTGCAGTGTATATACGCTCAGAATCCGGCGCTTTTTTTGAAGCTCGCATGCTGCGACAGATTTCTCCAGCCTTCCTGCGGGCGATATCTTCACCCATAAAATGGTCAGTGTCAATTGCTATAAACCAATGACCGAGCTGATAAGGACGAATATTACCATTTTCGTCTTTTCCGTCAAGGTCCTTTCCATATGCACCATCCTGTAAAATAGATGAGAAGAACTCAACAGCAAGTGCAAAACCATAGCCCTTATAACCGCCAAGAGCCTCGCCGATACCTCCAAGAGTTGTAAGAGCTGCTGTGCCTGTGCGTATTCTTTTAAGCGCCACGCCTGAATCGCCCTCTACTGCTTCACCGTTATTTCCAATAATTGTGCCGGGGTGAACATCTTCACCTATTCTTTCATAGTATTCAATCTTTCCATTTTGCGTAATTGATGTTGCACAGTCAAAATTGAAATCAAATGCATCATCAGTAGGAACGCCAATTGTAAATGGGTTTGTGCCAAACATTCCCTCTACACCGTGTGTAGGTGCAACAGAAGGGCGGGCATTTGTACCGGTCATACCAATACATCCCATTTTCGTTGCCATAGATGAATAATAACCTGCAATACCGTAGTGGCACGAATTGCGCACAACAACCATGCCCATGCCATATTCCTTGGCTTTTTTTATAGCCATAGTCATAGCCTTGTGGCCAATTACCTGACCCATGCCATGATGTCCGTCTATAACTGCGGTTGTAGGTGTTTCTTTTATTATTTCAAAATTTGTTACCGCTTGCTGGATTCCTGCTTTAATGCGGTCAAGGTAAACAGGCTTAAAACGGTTTACACCGTGAGATTCAATACCTCTTTTATCAGATTCAAGTAATACATCTGCGCAGATTTTGGCATCCTCTTTTGGAATGCCATATCCCACAAAAGAATCAATTACAAAGTTTGTGATTGTATTCCAATCAACTATATTTGTTTTTGCCATTTTTATTACCTCCAAATATGTATATATTGACAAAATAACCTACACATTATATAATAAAACAATCAAAAGTGATTGTCAATCCATGTCCTTAATAGTGATATACAATCAAAATCGCTCAAAAAGGAGGTTTATTATGCTAAAAGAAGAACGCTACGATAAAATACTGGAAATTTTAGAAGAAGAAAAATATGTGTCCGCTCATAAACTAAGTAAAATGTTGTATGTGAGCCTGCCCACAATTCGACGAGATTTAACTGAATTGCAGCTAAGAAAACAGATAATCCGCAGTCATGGCGGAGCAAAAAAAATACAAGGTGAACACATAGTTGCTCCGTTAGACTTCAGAAAAACCATAAATAGCGCAGAAAAAAGAAAACTGTGTCGCGGTGCGGCCTCATTTGTTGAAGATAATGACATAGTTTTCGTAGATGCTTCAACTACTACTATGCAGATAGCAGATTTTCTAACAGAAAAGAAAAATCTTACAGTTCTCACAAACGGAATCCCACTTGCAGCAACGCTTGTGAAAAAGGGGATAAAAACCTACTGCACAGGCGGAGAAATATTCGAAAATTCCCTTGCAACCTTTGGGAGCTTTGCTGAAGAATTTATTCAAAAATTCAATATTGATGTTTTTATTTTTTCCTGTCATGGAGTAAACGAAAAAGGAATGTTGACCGACCCATCTCTTCCTGAAACGCTAATCAGAAAAACTGCAATTGCTCAATCCAAAAAAACAGTGTTCTTATGTGACGAAAGTAAGATGAATCTCTCCGCGCCATTTAACCTTGTACCAATACAGAAAATAGATTATATAGTAACAAATACACAAAAGCTTCAAAAACTTTTTGTGCTCAACGAAAAAAATATTCTTGTGATATAATTACTCACATTAAAAGCGGACACATTTTGTGTCCGCTTTTCTTTGTTTAAG
>JAZURE010000047.1:0-17403 GCA_045606045.1 Clostridia bacterium
AAGAATTGAAAGGATATATTCATTACTACAACAATGAAAGAATTTCCATGAAACTAAAAGGAATGAGTCCGGCACAATACCGAACTCATTCACAAGCAATTTAATATTAAATTTTTGTCTAAACTTTGGGGTTCACTTCAATTTTGTGGGGTGTATATTTTTATCTTTTAAGATGGTTTACGCAAGAACATGAAAAAGAAAATGACCATCTTCAAACCTGAAGAATGGTCAAGATAATAGCTTTTCGCCATCAAATTTGCAAATTACATATTCACCGTTTCCTATATGATAATCGTAAAAGCCTGCCCCGCTTTCGCAAAACGCTTCCATAATCGCCATTATGACACCGCCGTGAAGCACAAAAGAAGCACCTGCGCCGTCGGGAATGGTTTTCGCTATATTGCAAAATGCGTCTGTGCATCTCTTTTTGAACTGCGTTATGTCCTCGCCCTTTGGTACGGGAAGAGTGCACATGGAAGAAACCCACGCTATGTAGTCCCTATCTTCCGAAAGTTCTGTGGCGCTTTTGCCCTCAAAGATACCAAAATCCGTCTCCCTGAAACCGTCTATCACCATGTATTTACTTTCGGGAAAGATAATCTCTGCCGTCTGTCTTGCTCTTTTCATGGGACTTACAAAGATGTATTCCGATGGAAAATTGTGTTTTCTTAAAGAAAGAGCCTGCTTAATACCCAAATCGCAAAGAGGCTCGTCGGTACTGCCTATATATCTTTTTTCAAGGTTGCCTTTTGTGGCACCGTGGCGTATAAAAATCATAGTAATCATATCATCTCTCCAAGCCATATACCCAATATACAAAACAGCTCAAAAAGCTGAAGAAAGAAGCCTGATGTATCGCCCGTTACTCCTCCGAATTCTTTTTTTGACAATGCACAATATATAATAGTCCATATAAGTCCCGCACCGATTGCAAATGCAGCCATAACATGTGAAATAGAGAGCATTACCATGCAGGAAAGAGCAGCGGTTAAAGCCATGGTTATATTTACAACTGTCTTTTTCGCGTTATTTGTGTAGGATGAGAGCATTCCGCTTTTCCTTGCGCTTGGCATATTTACCGCACAAAGCGCCGATACACTTCGGGACAAAACATACACAGGGCAAATTAAGGTAAGAGTGCCCATAGAATATATATCATATATAAGCGCCATGTTCATAATAAGATATACTGCCAAGTATATTACCGCAAAAGCTCCCGTGTGAGGGTCGGAAAGTATTTCAAGCTTCCTTTCCCTCGGGGCATGTGAAGACAGGGCATCTACAGTATCCATAAATCCGTCCATATGTATACCGCCCGAAACAATAAGCGGTATGCAGACTATAAGTGCCGATGCAAAAAAGGCCGAAAATACCGCACCAAACCGTGTAACAAGCCAAACAAGCACCCCGCATACCACTCCCACAACGGGGAAAAAGCACATGGAATACTTCATATTTTTTTCGTTCCACTGAAATTGTGGCACAGGGATAATACTGTATGTGGACAGTGCCACCATAAGCGATTTAAAAAATGTCATTTTCTTCACCTTTTTCGTACACGGGATTTCCGTTTTCCATAATTACAGATATGCAGGCTATGTTTCTTAATTGCTCATTTATTTTGTTGAGGCTGTCTATGTACATTGCGGTTTCACCCTCGTAGTCTGAAGATACAAGATGCGAAATTGTAACAGCCACCACAAGGGAGCATTTTGCCGTAAGATTTAGTATATCCTCCAAAACCTTATCGCTTTCCACCCCTTTATCAAAGATGTTGTTTGCGAGCAGGTTTGAAACATCCTCAAGCAAAACCGAACTGTCCTTTTCTACTTTAACTTCCGATAAGCTGTACGGAAGCTCAAGAGTGGTAAAAGCGAGATTTTCCCTTTGTTTTTTATGCTTTTGTATCCTATTGCGGTTATCTGCCGTTTTGGGAATCATGGTTGCAATGTAATAACGCTTACTCTTATGCTTTGCAATCAGATTTTCTGCAAAAAGGCTCTTACCGCTATCGTTTTTACCTGAAATAACAATTAGTTTTCCCATATATTCTCACTCTGTCTTATTTCATCAAGATAATTGTCATCAATATCCGCTTCATCAAATGTTGCCATATTATTAATAACCGCACAGGCAGCATCAACAATCTGAAAAGCCAAAGGACATCCGCTTCCCTCGCCAAGCCTCATACCGAGACTTAGCATAGGTTTTATTCCTATTTCCTTTATGGCAAGCTTGTATCCTTTTTCAAGGGAATCATGGCTTGCTATAAGATAGTCCGAAACCTTGGAGCACAGCCTTACCGCACAAAGAGCCGCCACAGCCGAAATAAAGCCGTCCACCACAACAGGTCTTCCCGATGCCGCACCGCCTATAAAGGCTCCGCACATAGCGGCAATATCGAAACCGCCTACCTTGGAAAGCACATCTACAGTATCTTCTCTGTCAGGGTTATTTACCTCTATTGCCTTTTTTATAACCTGTTTTTTTCTGCGAAACGCTTCGTCTGTAATTCCGCCGCCCCTGCCTGTAACAGCATCGGCATCGCAGTCTGTCAGTACCGACAGTACCGCCGATGCGGTGGTGGTATTTCCTATACCCATTTCGCCTATTCCCAATATATCCGCTTCTGTTTCCTTTGCAAGTTCAGCACCCGTAATTATAGCCTTTATAGCCTGCTCTCTTGTCATAGCAGGACCTTCTACTATATTATTTGTGCCGAATGCAATCTTTCTGTCCAATACAGATGTGCCCGAAATATCGCCGTCAATACCCACATCGCACACGGTTATGCCACAGCCAAAGTGCTTTGCAAGAACTGCGGCACCTGTCTTTGCTTTTGTAAGGTTTACCGCCTGCTTTAGTGTAACGGACTTTGGCGCTGAAGCTATACCCTCATCTGTTACTCCATTGTCGGAAGCAAAAACCAAAAGATGCTTTTTTTCTATAGTGTTATGCACCTTGCCTGTAATGCCTGCAAGCCTCAACGAAATATCTTCGAGCGTTCCAAGACTTCCGGGGGGTTTTGCAAGACACGATTGTCTCTTTTTTGCACTATCCATAGCCGACTTGTCAAGAGGCTTTATAGAGTTAATCAATGTGTGAATCACTTGTACACTTCCTAACGGTATATACCATATTTTAGTTTTATTCGTTCGAGTTTTTCGATAATCTTCTCGCCGAAAATGAGATTGCATACCGATGCAGAACCTGCATGGATTAAATCATAAGGAGCACCCGATATATAATACATCTTGAGGGTTTCCCAACTTATCTCAGGATTTCCCGGTATGCCTGCAGTACTAATCATTGTAAAAATATTCATAAGTCCTCCGTAGATAATAAAGACAGTAAAAAAGCTAAATACCGTAAGGGTAATATTGTCTACAGGAAGTCTCTTGCGCTGAAAAACAACGCCCAGAATAAGACCTGCCGCACCAAATACATACAGCCTCCAGCCAAAAAATGAGGCTTTGTCCGAGGGCGGAAAAAGAACATATGACAGATACGCTAATATTAGTGTAAAAACAACACACATGGTGGGTCCCATAACTGCGGCAAACTGTCTGGAGTTTTTCTTTTCCGTATTTTCACGGTTAAAGGCGATACCTGCCAGAAATCCAAGAAGTCCCCAACAAAACATCTGCCACGGGCTCCATGGTCCCTGACCTGCATAAAAATTTAACACAAACCGCGCCAAAGCACCAATGAGAAATCCTGCCTCGGGTCCAAGAGCAATCCCGCATAATATTATTATAGCAGTCCCTGCACGAAGCGGTATTGTAACCTTGCAAATAAGATGAGCACAGACCGTTACAGCGCACATCATGGCTATAAGTACAATTTCGCGCGCTTTGGCTTTTCTTTTTTCAAACACCATAAAAAACGGAAGCATGGTAATAGCCAAAACAATAAGACTTATCATAATATAATTCCGGTCTTTAAAAAGATAAGCGCCAAGACCGATTACCGCAGGAATAGCAAGTAAAATAAGAACAGTCGAAACAGCGGTGCGCTTTTTCATGGCAAATCTTACATCTTCATAGCTTCTTCGCATCTTCTTGCTACCTCCTCCCATGTGACTGCATCGGGAAACCAATCCCCTGCAAGACGGTTTGCGGATGTGGTATAAAAACTGTTTCCGCTGAAAAATTCCTTTGGCTCCCCGCAGGATATAATCTCTCCGTCAAAAACAAAAGCGCAACGGTCTGCGTATGACGCCGAAAATTCTATATCATGAGTAACCATGAGGATAGTTACTCCGTTTTTGCAGAGATTTTTGAATATACGGGCAAGCGTGCGCTTAAAAAACGGGTCAATTCCCTTTGTAGGCTCGTCCAGAAGGAGAATCTGCGGTTTTAATAAAAGAAGCTTGCCGAGTGCAAGGCGTTGCTGTTCTCCGCCCGAAAGGTCGTACGGATGCGAATCGGAAAGGAAAGTGAGCTCCATTTTGTCCATAACATCGGACACCTGCTCCTTCTTTTCGCTGTCGGAAAGCTTTTCGTAGCAAATAGCCTCCATAAGCTCCTCAAAAACCGTAATTTCCGTAAAAAGCGCCTGCGGATTCTGAGGAAGGAAGGATATACCATGCGAAAAAAGCTCCTTGTCCGAAAGCTTGTCTGTCCTTTTGCCCATTATCTCTATAGTGCCGTCGCAGGGTCTAAGCGTTTTTGTAATTAGCTTTAGCATGGTGGTCTTGCCTGCGCCGTTGCCGCCCAATATCGTCATAAACTCGCCTTTTTTTACATCGAGGTTTAATCCTCTTAATATGTCTTCGCTGTTTTTATCGTATCTGAACCATACTTCCTTTAACGAAAGTGCCGTAGGTTCACTCGTTTTGTTTTTGGGTAAGTTGTTTTTTGCTTCCGTTTTCAAGAGAGGCTCACCGAGGGCATTTTCAAGCCATATGCGGCCGTCTCTTACGGTAAGAGGACACTTATCGTCTGCACCAAGTCGGGTAAGTATCTTTACTACCGATGGCAGAGCATGGAGCATATCGCCACACTCTCCGCCATATATACGCGAAACCGCACCGTGGGGAGTATCGTCTATAACAAGTCTGCCCCCGTCCATTACAAGCACCTTGTCCGCAAGAGGAAAAAGCTCCTCAAGGCGATGCTCGGATATGATAACGGTTGTGCCAAGCTCCTGATTGATTTTGCGAAGTGTAGATATAAACTCCGATGCTGTAATGGGATCGAGCTGGCTTGTGGGTTCATCGAGAACAAGTACCTTAGGCTTCATAACCATAACCGATGCAAGGTTAAGAAGCTGTTTTTGTCCGCCCGAAAGCTCATTTACGCTTTTGCGAAACCATGTGTGTATGCCAAAAAAGCTTGCCATCTCCGACACGCGTCGTTTTATGGAAGAATTGTCCATGCCAAGGCTCTCGAGCCCGAATGCAAGCTCATGCCACACCTTGTCGGTTACAATCTGATTGGCGGGGTTCTGACCTACAAAGCCTATTTCGGAGGCACACTCACGCTTGGAAATATCCGATATTTGAGTATCATTGTACAGTACTCTTCCGCTGAGATTGCCATAGGGCATGAGACTTTTTTTGAGATGGCGCAAAAGGGTGCTTTTTCCGCAACCGGATTTACCGCAAAGTACCGCAAACTGCGATTTGTGTACGGAAAAGCTTACATCGCACAGAGCGCGCTCCGTACATCCCGGATATGTAAAACTGACATTATCGAATTTTATTATTTCCATCTTTTCATACCTCGTATATCTACAAATGGTGCATAGCACATAAGTATGCAAAACGCTCCTGCGCTTACAAGAAGCATAGGCGAAACACCGCCAAACACAATAGCGGGGTAATAGTAAATATTTGTATAGTCCATAATACATGAGGCTATACATACCATACCAAGGGCAAGCATACCTGCCAGAAGCAATATCTCACCTTTGGAAAAGCAATACAAATGGAAGCTCGTTCTTCCTTTAAGACCGTAGCCCCTTGCCTCCATGGAATCGGAGCTTTCTATAGATGCCTCAAGCGACCATGCAATAAGTATCGAAAGCTTTTTGGCAAAGAGCCGAGTGCGGGAAATAAATCCCGTACCCTTGCCGCCGCGCCCCATACAACGCTGTGCTGCAGAGATTTCGTCAAAGCGGTTTTCGAGAAGCGGTACAAACCGCAGTACCATGGAAAGTGTCATTGCAATTACAGGCGAAACTCTGCCAAAAAGATATATAAATTTATCCTCGGTAACTATGACATTAAACGAGCTGAACCAGATTATAACCGTGGTGAGCATTATGCCCTGCACAAGACCGAACACAACAGCTTCAAAGGTTACGCGGTTACCGTTTAAATAGAAAAGCACCGTGACACCGTTATGAACATTAAGAGCATTGAGAATAACCGTAATTAAAATAACGGGTACCAAAACCAAAAAGTTGAATTTGAGAGCCTTTTTGCCCTTTAGAATGACAGAGTAAACCCATGCCCCCACAAAAGATAAGACGAGAAATACAGGGTGATTTGAAAACATGGTAACTCCTATAATTACAGCAAAGTATATGAAATTGATTAAAGGGTGTTTTCTGTAAAACACGCTTTTGGTTGATACATTATTTCCTACCATGTCGAATTATCTCCTACATCCATACCCAAATCGCAGGTGTACATCCATACAATCGCATCGCCGTCTTTTACCTTGTAATTTGCACAGCCGTAATTGGGAAACATACCGTTTACCTTGTACATCCAGCCGCTTACAGGTCCTGCGTCCATTTCGTAAAGATAGTTTATACCTTCTATGTATTTACCTCCATACACACCGTCACTGCGAAATTCCATATGAATATTTCTTTCCTTTGTTGCGCGAAGAAGAATGTCAAATACACTCTCTCCCAAAGTAAATTCAACCTCACAGACTTCAAGAATTACTCCGCTTTGCGGTACATAGGGTATTACCGCTTCGTTTTCTATATTTGAAGTATCCTTGACCGTATCGCACCTGATTTCTATGGTGCAGACAGCAGGTTGTGCCTCTGTCTCAACTCTATCTTCAACGGGGTTCTCGCTCAAAACCTCGGTTTTGAGTTTGTCCTCATCCTTTTTAACACTATCGGAAGTGATTTCCTTTTTGTCCAAAGGACCTTCTCTCTTTTCTTTAACTTCCGAAACACTTGTCTTATTATCTGTGCTTTCAGGAACTTCTATTTTAATATTCAACACCGCAAAAATCGCCATTACGGCAACAAGTGTGCATATGACAGCCGTTCGTATGCGTTTTTTGTTCATATAAAAACACTCCTATCTGCAGAAACGCGAAAACATTGGTGATATCCGCACAAGTACGGACAGCTTTTGGGGGTCAATAGTAATTGTGTCATTTACCGCAAAATTCTTTTTGTTTTCGTAGCAATACAGATATCCGCCGTCATTGTACCATATCAGCGCTCCGTCGGATGAAATGACAATACTTTGCGAACAGTACTGACTTCTGCCGATATTTTCTGCAATTTCGTATTTTGGCTCTGTCTGGCCAATACTATCCGATATAATCCACATTTCCGAAAGACCATCGGCATTTGGCGCAAAAGGTACCATATAGATATAAACCATGTTGTTATTTTCCTCACTTGCGTACGCGGTGGAAACCGCCGCGCTTGCCTTTGTAAGTATAGGGACAGAATAGATTTCTTTCATGGTGTAAGCATCTATCACATGGAAGGGCTCATTTGAACCCATGGTATGGCCACCACCGCCAATATACAGACGGCCTCTGTATATAACAGGTGTCGACTGCGTGCCTCCGCCCTGTGTATCGGATATCCATTTCAGTGATGTTTCCTCTACGGGCATACCGTCCGAGCCAAGCTCATACGAAAACACCGAAGCGTGTCCATCGGGCTGGCTTGAGCTGACATAAAGTCTCTTTGCTTCCTTGCTGTACACAACAGTAGAAGAAATGCGATGTCCCTCGCCTATTTCAAAAGAATGTACCTCTCCGCTTTTACAGTTTACCACACTCAGGATATTGTTGCAACCAAAGTAGCAATAATCACCTGCAAAAGTTGCTCCGCAAAAGCTGTAGCCGTATTTGCTATCAGATGTTACAGACCAGCTTAATTTCTTGACTTCGCTCTCCTGAGTTACATCCTCGTCTGCCGATGTAAACCCTGCATAAATTCCGTTTCGTCCGTAAACACCTGTAACAACAAAGCCGTCGTTATACATAATGGGCGACTGAAACTGTCCTGAACCGAAAGACTCTGTTACATAGAGCTGTTCTAATGTTTCTGCACCATAAACGCGGATAAAACACCCTTTTATATCAAGTCCGTCATCGAGATTATCCTTTTGACACGGAACAAATATCTTGCCGTCGCCGTATGCAATGTTTATAAAAAACTGATTTATGGGTTCACCATAAACTCTGGCACTTGCCACCTCTTTACCCGTGGCAAGCTCAAGCTTACGAATATGCTCCGAACTGTAATAATATACATATTCCCCTACTACGATAGGTGTGCCTGGAACATCTGTCCATGTGATCCCTGTGTTCTTCTCCCATCTGAGAGATAAATCGCCTGCAGTTTGGGCTGTGCAAGCTTCCGAAATGCCCTGCAAATCCGAACTGCCAAGAAACTGCGGCCAATCCGAAGCCATGGCAGGCATGCCTATGCAGATTGCAATTATCAAAGAAAGAAAAACAAACAGGGTTCTTTTTATTTTCATTAATTATTCCTCCGTATTTGTAACAAAGCGCATAAGGATAGCAGCAACTTCTGTTCTTGTGGCATTACCCCCGGGGTCGAGAATATTATTGGGTTTTCCTGTTATAATACCCTCTGATACTGCCCAGGCTAACGATTCTCTTGCCCAAGAACTTACATCTTTGCAATCGAAAAACATATCAATACTGTCACCACCGCCCAAAGATATATCAAGATACTTAATATAGCGATAAAGTATGGTCGCTACCTGCTCTCTTGTAACCTTGCCGTCGGGGCTGAAGTTATCAGCATCTACACCGTTTACTATACCCTCGGCACTTGCCCATGATATGGCATCAGAGTACCACATACCGTCTTTGACATCACCGAAAGCACCGCTTGCCTTTGCATCGGGGGTACCGCCGAGTCGATGAAGCACAGTAACGAGCATAGCTCTTGTCATGGGAGAGTTTACGCCAAATTTTCCGTCGCCCACTCCGTTATAGAGTCCGCGCTTAGTAACAAAATTTATATATTCTTCGCCCCAATGTCCCTTGGCATCTGTAAATTCTTTTTTGCTTTCTTCTATAATGTTTTCGTCATTTTTTTCGGTGTTATCTTTGGATTGTGTGTTTTTGTCCGCTTTATTGGAAGAGGAACCTCCGCCCGTACTGCTTACGGTAACCTTGCAGGTCGAGGGTGCAACAGGTGCATCATCGTAGCTTCCCCATTTAGCTTTACCGCTTACCTTGACGGTATATGTACCCGAAACTGCAAAATTAAGAGTAAACACTCCGTCTTTGTCCACTTCGGTCGTCATATCCTTAAGATGTTTTCCGCTTTTGTCATATATGGTAACGGTAGCACCGTTTGGTGCATGCAGAGCATCATGATTTGCCGTGCTTGCCATAAGATTCAATCCGTTTACCTTTAGGGTAACATCTGTATTAACCTTGGCAGAACAACTGCTATTATCAAACCATGTAAATAAATCAGAATAAAACTCGCCGTCTTTTCCTATAAGAGCCGCAATCTTGTCGCCGTCCTCTATGGCATCCTCGGTGGATTTTGCCCAACTGTAGTTTAATGCATATGTGAATGTGGCATCGCTTGAGCCCCAGAACTTGGAAACCCAACCCGAAACACCGTTGCCCGACATTTCCTTATATCCCGATTCTCCGCCGGAATAACGCTCGCGGTGCAGAGCACGAAAAGCATCGCCAATGGAATATTTACCGTCCTTATCTTTATCGTATACTGTAATTCTTTCGTTTTGGACCACTATGCTGTCGCCTTTTACAAAGGTCATATATACCTTTATGGAATCATATTTCTCCGAGGAGCTTCCCCCGCCATTTCCGCCGACGTTTCCGCTGTCATCTTCTCCGTCATCTGTGCCGTCATCTTCTCCGTTATCTTCTCCGTCGTCTCCGCCCTCACCGTCCGATACGGGTATGGATATATCGGGCAAAACACCCAGATAACAGTTTATGTTGTCGCTTGTGGTATTGTTGGGCGGTATAATACCGAGCTTCTCGTAGTGCGAACCCAGAAGATACGGCATAAATCCGCCTACATTAAAGCTTCCTCCCGAAAGTGTGAAATACTCTCCCTCAAAATCCTCGGGAACAGTAAGCTCGCCCGACGATGTTACCTGACTGTTGGAATATCCCGAACCGTCAAGACTTGCGAAAACAAAGTTTTCCACCGTACGTTTGGCAGGATTTGCGGCAAATACATATTCACCCATACTGCCTCTTGTGTTTCCTGCCATCTTGCCGTCATAACCGCTTACTTTTGAATAAACCACCGCGGAAGAAGTATTGTATATTGCCATGCGGTTTGCAGGTGCAAAGAGAGCGTCAAATTCAATCTTTACCTCTTGACCGCGGGCAACCGAAGCGGTTTCGAGCGGACTTCCGTTTACGGTAACATTAACACCCTTGGCTGTAACAACCTGATACTCCGCCTTACCATCTTTGGTGAGCTTTACTATATTTCTGCCTGTCTTAAGCGGAATGGTTACGCTTGCATCGGGATTTGGCATAATCTGTTCAAAGCCTGTAAAACTCATCTTATCGGAAACTGTGGGATTAGCAACATATACGCTTACACCCTCTGTCTGAGGAGTAAATGTATATTCGCCCGTATCGCCTGTAAAATAAATTACATCGAGCTCGGCATCTATATACTTGCCCACCGCTTTCTGCCCTGTCGCCTTGTCCTCATTTATTGTCATGCTCGTGTCAATACCGCTGTCCTCTGCACCTACGCTTACAACAAATACGCCTGTGTTTTCGGGCCATATTGCACCATAGAAATCGTTAGGCGTAGAGGGGTAGTCGCCAAGTGCACCCTCCGAAAGTTTTGGTTCGTGGTTTAAGGTCATTGCATCGTAAGTAATCATAACAATGGCAGTGCCCTCGCCTACGGCGGTGATTTTGCCGTTTTTGTCAATGGTGATTACATCATGGCTTTCCATGCCGTTTTCATCAATTACCGTATAATGAAAATCAGGCTCAATATAATAGTAATTTCCATTCATAAGCCAGTCGGCATTGACACCGCGATAATTACGAGTGGCAATAAGATTGAAATTATCGCCGACATTAAGTCTTTTATATCCTTTTGCATTTATATTTGTATAGATATCTGCCACATTTCGTCCGCGGTTACTCTGCAAATTCCGATCTATGGTAGTGCGACCGTTTTCGCCTGATTCTATCTGTTCCTTTGTAACTACGATATTGTCGGAATCCCTCTTTGTGAATGTGGCAACATATGTAACATATTTATCACGGTTTACATTATCCTGCGGTACACTCACACGGTATTCGTACACCTTGCCGTCTGTAAGCTCGTAGGTAGCGGTTTTTGTACCCGAAGCGTAGTCTGCTTCGCTAGTCTTGACAGGCTGTACCGCCTTGGGTGCGATACCCTGCACCTTTGATGCCTCGCTTACGGTAAGGGAAGCAAAATAAGGATATGTAAATACAGTACCTTTACTTACAAGATTTATTTCTACTGTTGTATCCAAAAGGGTATAGTTTTCTATCTTTTCCTCTTTCCACTTTGCTTCATAATCCGCACTTGGCGAGGCGATGATGCTGTATTTTTCGCCACCGAGGAGAAGATAATTATTTTCACTTCCCGATACGCTCAAGGCAGAATGTATCAGCGTTACCAAAGCATTGCCGTCAATCTCATCTCCTGCCTTTACCGTAAAGGCGGGCTTTATAAGAACGATATTGTTGTTTTCGGCAGATACAGGTGCGCACATGCCTGCACCGTCGGCACGCCATGAAATCATGCTTACATTTACAGGCACCTTAACTGTGTATACATTGCCGTCTGCACTTGCACTAAGCTCTGTGCCCTCTTTGGCATCCGGTGTGTAATAGAATGTGGGTACTCTGTCCGTACCCGATACCGATACCGTAACATCGTAGGTATCGGAGGAATTTTCTACAGTAAGTGTAACTGTGTATTTTTCATTAGATACTGCATTATAGTTATCCTTGGCGCAGAACACCAAAGTATGTTCACCCTTATCATCGGTACGGTAGGTGTACACATTGTTTTCGTCCACAACCGCATCTGCAGGCTCTTTGCCGTCAACAGAAACAAGCCAGCCTGTTATACTGTCATCTTCATCGGGGTCTGTAAATATACCGTCTAAGTCAATGGTATAAGTCTCATCGGCTGTTATACTTTCTGAAGTCTCCGCCTTATTACTATCTGCCAAGACGGGAAGCTCATTTGCTATTTTATAACTTATTGTATAAGTGATATAGTTATTGCTCATTGCTCCGGGCTTAGCATTATAAAGATACATAGTGGCTTCACCCGTACCGCTTTTCAAAGTTGTTGTATAAATCTTTGTATCATTTGTTCTGTTAAAAGCATTAGTTGTAGACAGTTTAGGGTACCCGTTATTCTGTGTCAGGTCAAATGTTGCCGTTATATTTCCGTCCGGTGAATAAGTACGGGGCACACTCACCTTAATGGTGTTGCCGTCAAAATATGCCGTAATACCCTCTATTTCCTCACCGTCGGCATCTGTAAATATTACATGGTTTACACTTCCGTTTGATGTAGTTATTCCAAGATATGCACCGCTTTTTATTTCGGTAACTTCTACCGTAACGGTAGCATAATCGGGGCAATCGCCGTTATCGTTGGAAGCGGAAAACACGAGATGGTATGTGCCTCCCTCAAAAGTCATGAATGTATAGTTATTGCCTTCAATAGCAGTTTTTTCTTCGCCGTCCACAAGGTAATATGTCTTCGCACCGCGGAAGTATTCCTTAAGGCTAATTACTGTATTCACACCGCAATAGGTGGATATACTATCGTTATCTTTTATAATGGCAGGCGGCTCTGTCGGAGATGCGCCCAAAATCCTTATATCCGTAGCGGTGGCATGATACTTTGACAGCGACCAGATAACTTTATCTTGTATGTCGATGACATTATCTGTAACATTAAGCGGTGTTTCGCTTGCCCATGCCAATCCCGATGACAGCATGCAGACTGTCATAACAATCAATAAAATCACACTCAAAATTTTTCTTCTCATAATAAGAACTCCTTTTTAATAAATTGAGTTCCCATCTGCAAAATAAACACGACTGTACTCACCGTACAGTCGCATTTTTATTTTGGAATAAAGCATCCGGTTACGGCAGATGGCAAAAACAATCCGGCGTATCTGACTTAACCTTGATTAAGGTATCACAGTGACCGACTCGCGGGGCTTCTCACCCCATTCCGCTTTCCGATGTAATCGGTGGATTGTCTTTATATGAACTTTTACATAGCTATTATAAACTTATAGACTTAAAATGTCAATAGCATTTACGCCAAAAGTTGAATTGCAATACCGCTTACAACACCTATAGCATACAAGACAGCAAGAATACAAAAATTCTGCTTTGTGTTCTTGTTGCGTTTAAAAAGCAGAAGTACTCCTACACCTGCACCCGAGCACAAGCCCGCAATAAGCGAGCCAAAGGAGAGTACACCCGTAATATAGCTCTCGGTAAGTATTACCGATGCAGCGCAGTTTGGTATAAGACCTATAAGCGATGCGGCAAAGGGCTGAAATACGGAATCCTTTAAAAGATATCCCGAAAGTGTCTCCTCGCCTACCGCCTCCACGGCGGCAGCAAAGATGATATTTGCTATAAGCACAAACAAAAATATTCTTACGGTGTGCTTTATCGTAGAGATGAGTATTCCGCCCTCACAGCTTTCGCAGTTGCCGTGAAAATGCTCATGATGATGGTGCTTCCTGCACACATTAAGCTGTGATTTGCCCTTATAAATCACATCTATGAGAATACCGAAAATTACGGCAATTACGATTTTTATACCTATAACACCTAAGGCAATGTACGCCTTGTCGGGATGTGCGAGTATAATCGGAACTGCCTCGTCACTTGTTGCCACAAATATTGCAATAAGCGTGCCCACCGAGAGCGCACCCTTGGAAAACAAATCCGATGCAATTACGGAAAAACCGCATTGGGGTATGCTTCCCAGCAGTGCTCCGTACACACTGCCGAGCCTGCCCGCTTTCATAAGAGTATGGCTTATGGCGGTATTGCTCCTGTGCTCAAAGTACTCAATTACAAGATATACTATGAATATAAAAGGCATTAATTTTAATGTGTCTGATACAGCATGTTCCAGTAAATGCATAGTAAGCCTCCAATCTAATATATATTATATATCCTGTACCACTCTTTGTCAAACAAAAAACCTGTCCCAAAAGGACAGGTTTATGCAAACTATTTTCTTTCTATATTGTCGCCCACACCATCTGAATCAAACCATTCACTACCCACAAATTTTTGATTTGCTTCCCAGTAGTAACCGTTTAAGAAAGATGCAAGATACTGCCATCTTCTTAAAATTTCGTAATCGGTTATGCCCGAGGTAATCTTGTTTATTGTAAGCGATGCTTCGGGAATTTTGTCTGTATCCTTGTCGAATCTTGCCACATCAAAGTAGAACTTTGCCTGCTCCTCTCCGCCAAGAAGCGGTGCCATTACATCTTTTATAAATGCGTTGTTATCCGCATAGGGATGGTCTGCAAAGTATTCCATAGCAAGGTAGTTAAATTCTGCATTTGTATGGAATGCGGCATTTTCGCCAAACATGGAAACCGCATCATAGCCTGCAGAGTGGCTGAGCATACACTGACGGCGAATCTTGTCTACATCGAAGCACGCTCTTCCGCCGTACCACTGTGTACCTGCGTGTGAGCGCATTACATGGTTGAAGCGCTCCATGGGCTTTATCATCTTATCGGTCTTTTGCCATATGTTCTCTTCAAGAACCTTATCGCACTTCCACTGCCAGTACACATTTTCGGGAAGGCTGTAGAGCTTCTTTAAATCATCGGTCATGGGGTCTGCTTCAAAAAGCTTGCATGCTTCATCTGTAAAGTGATGGTATGTTTCGCATATTATAAGCGCATCCTTCTTGCGGTTTAATATGACATCAGTAACGGACGGATACACCTTTGCCATGTCAGCAACAGACATATATTCCGATTCCTCGCCTCGTCTTGCAACACATTCGGGACACTGACACACACCGCTGTCACCCGACTCCATCTGCACACCGCCAAGCTCGGGAACTTCTTTAAACAGCCAGTCAAAAGATTCGAGCATATATTCGTGGAGAGCCTTATTTGACGGGCATCCCTGTGCCTGCAATTTGTAGCCGTGCTTACCCTTAAACTGTACATAAAGAGGCTCGCCGTCTGCGCTCTTTCCCACGCATTCAGGATGCTCAAGGAAGAACTTATCCATGGAATACTTGTGGTCGCCCTCATAGTATATACCGTCGTAAGAGTATGTACCTACTATCATGTATACCTTAACTCCCTGCTCCTCAGCATAAGAGCAAAGTCTTCTTGCACCGTCCACTCCGTAGTGTGCATCTCGCAGAAGTCCCACAATGCCCACCGCATCGAACTTGTGGTCCTTGCAAAAATCTATAAGTCTCATGTAGTCTCTTTCAAACATTTCGGGATATTTGGCGTACACATTTGCAACACCGCAGTTCTGCGCACCAAGTGCATGAAGACACCAGTTTGTACTGTGATCCCATGTCCAGAAAAATCTGTGAGGGATTTTGTCTGTGTGATTCATATTTTTTATCCTTTCAAAGATGGTATTTTGTAAATTTAATCACAAATCACCTATTGTGTCAATGAACATTTTTACTCAATAAATATACTTTTTTATGAGATTGTAAGATATCTGTACATGAGTGTCTTTAATCCAAAGCCTACCGCCTGTATAAAGAAGATAATTGCAATTACCTCGTTTATACCCACAAAGTCATCAATGGGTTTTATAAGCGATAGCGTGCCCGATATAAGCTCTACCGCCCCTATAAATGCAAACATGTGCCAACAATGGGCCCTCTCTTCCTTAAGCTCCATGGAGTCCATGAATTTTAAAAGACCCGAAAAAAGCTCCCACATACCGAAAAAGATAGGTATCATGTTTATAACTATCATATCGTTAAATAGCGGAAAAAGAGAAAGCAGAAAAGCCGTAACCCCGTCTGCCACAAGCCACCTTGAGCCGTGAATTGCGTGGCTCTTTATAAGGCATACCGCAATATTTATGGCTCCTGCCGTAAGCATGGCCATACCAAGCGGTTCAGAAAGTTCAACAAGGCTCATTTCGTGTCTTGTGTGTGCAAATACGCCCGCGCAAAAAAGAAGTATGCTTACCACAAGCCAGCATATCTGCACCCATGAAATCTTGCTTTTCATAACATCACTCATTTCTCCATTAGTATAATAAGATTTTATCATGGCACATTGGTTATTGTCAACACTGCAAAAACCCGAGGGTACATCCCTCTAATACCGTCGTAAAACTCCATTGGGTCTATAAAGTAAACATTCTTATCGCCTTTTATACAGAGAAATTCAATTATTAATTATTCATCAGCGAATAATACAAAACAAAAAAATCCTGTCGAAGATAGGATTTTTTTGTTTTGAAAGATATGGTTCATCCCATAATTTAAGCATCTGTCCCAGACCTTTTTTCTTTGCATTTTCTCTCCATTGCTTCTGATACTTTTGTTTGTTCTCTTTTGAGTAAATCTTTAAGAATTTTTTCAATTGTAATATCCGTTTTCCATAAAGGCAAACAGTATGATTTTTAACAATTTCACAGAGTCAAATCTTGGGCAACCTGTTTTGCTTTATTTCTCAGCAAAATATTTGTATAGGTCAATTTGCTCCATGATTTCATTAAATGTGTAGATTGTATCAAAAAAATCGAGGAGTTTTCATCCTCGATTTTTAGTGGGAGTTTTTAAACAGCCCCATTTTTTTTGGTGCAGGGGCCGGTATGAGGCGACGACCTTCCGAGTTGAGGTGCCCAAAATGTCCTGATGCGTGCTAGAGCACACATCGGCATTTAAACATCGCGAGGTGCGTAGCTTGTTCCGACGAGGATGCGGTCGGCTCGAAAGCAAGTTATTCGCCCAAGGGCTCATAACCCTTCAAGGTGGGTAAGGCAAATTTCGTCTCTCGCACAACAAAAAACGTCTTGGACAAAAGTCCAAGATGTTTTTTTGGGTGCAGGGGCCGGTATGAAGCGACGACCTTCCGAGTTGAGGTGCCCAAAATGTCCTGATGCGTGCTAAAGCACACAGCGACATTTTGACCTCTGCCCCTTTCTCGCCTCC
>JAZURE010000048.1:0-5277 GCA_045606045.1 Clostridia bacterium
TATATAAAGATTGCCAATGAGCTGTATGATGCCATTGCAAAAAATGGTTTTAACGGCACACAACGGGCAATAATAGATGCCGTATTAAGATATACTTACGGATATAACCGGAGCCAATCAAAAATAAGTATCAGCTTGATAACAGATTATACTGGGAAAGACAGAATAAATGTGTCAAAGGAACTTAACAAACTGATTGACCGAAAAATTATAGATGTTGTTTCCTCTGCAGAGCAAAGGGTAAGAGTTCTAAAGATAAATAAAAATTATGACGAATGGATAATGACAGACACTCCAACTGTTGTCGAAATACACAACAGTTGTCGAGACACACAACAGTTGTCGGAATGCACAACACAACTGTTGTCGAATCACACAACTAACTGTTGTCGAAATGGACAACACAATAAATACAATTATAAATACAATATAAATACATCTACTACTAAAAGCAAAAATCCCATTGATGAAGATGTAAAAAACGCAGTAAAACTTTATGAGCAAAATATTGGTGTGCCGTCACCGATAGCGATAGATGTTTTAAGAGATATTATAAGCTCACATAGTGCCGACCTATTGGAGCTTGCAATCTCAGAGGCAGCCAAAGCCAATGCAAAGAGCATTAAATACATAGAGGCTATATTCCGCAATTGGGATAATGCAGGAGTAAAAACAGTTGACAGTGCAAAGCTTGCCATAGCAGAGCACCAACAAAAGAAGCTGAGTGCCGTCTCGGCAAAAAAAGAAAGTAAGGAGCCTGCGGGATGGGGGCATACAAAAATATGAGAGCTGATTATCTTCTCGAAGCAGAAAAGCAAATAATAGGCGGGATTATAGTCTTCGGACTTAATGACGAATTATGCAGATACGCATTAAATAATCTTACAGGTGATGATTTTCTCGTAGAAGCTCACAAGGATATGTTTAACTATTTTCAGCGTGTAATGGCAGAGGAAAAAGCCATTGACCTTGTAGAGCTATTGCAATGCACCTTAATATCAGACGAACAGTTCACTGAACTATGCAACTGTTGTAATACAGTATCGAATTTCAAGAGCTATGTTGTTATGCTCAAGAAGAGAACATCTGACAACAGGATTATAAGCGGTGTAACATCTATATCAAATGCACCCGATAAATTCAATGCATTGGAAAAACTCTATAGCTCCGAAAAGGAACTGAGGGAAAAAGAGAATAAGACCGCCCATCAGAAAGATGCGCAGCAGTACCTTGATTTTATAAACCATATCAATGAGCCGATTAATGAAAGCGAGAGAATCAAAACAGGCTTTGGCACCATAGACAAATATATCGGCGGTTTTAGGAAAAAGAGCATATCTGTAATAGGTGCATATCCATCTACAGGAAAGACAACCTTTGCCCTTAATATAGCAAGGCATCAGATAGAGCGAAAAACACAGACCTTATTTGTGAGTCTTGAGATGTCATGCAATCAGATATACGAAAGGCTTGTATCGGATGTATTGTCAATAAATTATTTAAGAGTAGGATGTAAGGACATAAGCGATGGCGAAAAATCAAAAATATCGTTCCTGCTCAATCAATTATCCAAGGCAGGTGTACTGCATATTCGTGACGATGTTCTCTTCCTCGAGGACATATCGAAAGAAATATCATTGTTACGGCCCGACCTTGTCATAATTGATTTTATACAGCGAATAAAAACACACTACCGTGCAAACTCACGGAGAGAAGAAATAGATTATATATCCGCAGAGATAAAACGGCTTGCCATGGTTTATAACTGCCACATAATGACCTTATCGCAGTTGGCAAGAAAAGCAGACGGACACAAGCCGACAATGGCAGATTTAAAAGAAAGCGGCTCTTTAGAGCAGGACAATGATTATATTATGCTCCTGTACCGCCCAAATGTAAGCGATAAGACAAAAGAATTCTCTGAGACACATTTTGTTATTGATAAAAACAAATACGGGCAGACAGGACAAAAAGAGATGCATTTTAACGGTGGTTTTCAAAGATTTACAGAGGTGATAGATGTATGACGGAAAAAGAGAAAAGATACAGACTGTACATAGAGAAGCTCCGGAAGAAAAACCTCACTCCGTCAGAATATGAAAAGAGAGTCAAAGCATGGTGTAAGAGAAACGGATATTAACGAGCATCTATAAAAATTCTTAAGCGCTTGGGAATTTACCATGTATAAGAAAAATAGGGTAGACAGTCAGTATGTAGAGAAAATGGATTGTGAAGTGTAATCATGGATGATTTATCAATTATAAAGGCTATAGAGAATTGTATTGAAGACGAAATGTATTGTAGCGAGCAGTGTCCAATGCAAATGGAACATATTGAGACTACGAGATACTGTATGCTTGCATTGTTAGGGAAGTGTCTCGACCTAATCAACCGCAAGGACGCAAGGATTGGAGAACTCGAGGCAGAGAATGAGAGGTTGTTGCAAAAATTGCAACAAGTCAAATCCGAAGCATACAGGGAGTTTGCTCATATGGTTGTAGATAAAGCGCAAAAAGGAATTATCTATGCAATGGATATTCCCGACTATGTAGTAGAACTTACGAAAAGCAATGAATGAACGATTTTAAGGAGTGAGAGTATATGAACAACATAAAGAAACTAAAAGTTGTGAAACCTGTAAACACAGAGGAGATGCGATAGGTAACACAGATTGGCTCTATTGGTGTGAAAGTAAGAAAAATTGTGTTGATGGCAGTGCGTGGGAAAGTAAAAATAAGGAGTAAGAGTATGAGAGAAAAATTAAAAAAGTTGTTAGGCTCATATTACTCAAAAGATGACAGTAAAAATCTTGTATCTTGGTTTACAGAGGAAGAGGCTGAAAACCTTACTGACTTTCTTCTCGAAAACAATGTGATTATTTTACCTTATTATCTAAAATTGCCCGAAGTAATGTATCGTTATATGTTTGATGATAACAAAAAAGCGGTTGTGGTTAAGTGTAAGGTTGGAAAAAACACAGGAAAGGGATTTTACCTTATTCACAAAGACGGCAGAGAATGGTATTACAGGTATGAGGATATAGGTACATTTGTTTTTACCAAACCCGAACAGGTTGAAGCATTGATACAAGAAAGAGGTATTTAAGTCAATAAAATCGCAATTCAAAGGAGTGGAAAAAATGGCTGAATTTAAATACGGAATTTGCAGTGTATGTGGTAAGCAACCAGTTGAAACATTTTGCTCAAACAAGTGTCGTAAGAGGTTCAACAGGGCAAAGAAAAAACATGGCTGTTGGATATATAGATTATTAGATATCTTCTACAAGCCGAATCAGGTTCACTATTGTTGTGTCGGATGTAAAAGAACACGAAAGAATTGTATAAAACCGAGGTGATAACGAATGAACTTTATAAAAAGACTTTTTTGCAAGCATGAGTATTCGCAGCCAGAATTAAAACGTATGAGATATGACTATTATGGATACCGTGTACAAACATGGGAAAAGAAATGCATAAAATGCGGAAAAAGGAAGAGGTATAAGACATGGTGAACAGAGAAGCAGAGCGTAAGAGGTTGGTGGAGATGTTGCGACACGATTGCTACAAAGAGGATGGAGAACTGCATTGTGCAAGTTGTGTTTATGATAGCGAGGAAGATTGCTCTCATCATGAATTGGCTGATTATTTGCTTGCAAATGGTGTGTTTGTTCCGCCTGTTAAGGTGGGGCAGATAGTATATTTTGTTGAAAGAAACAGCGGTAAACCTATAGGCACGATTGATGAGATTGAAATTGTGATGATTGGCAAAACAGAATCGGGATTTTGTGCAAGAGGGAATCTTGGTGAAAACACCGTTGACATTAAGCCGCCCTTTGAGATTGACAATTATACTTTTTTCACATCAAGAGAAGATGCACTAAAGGCTCTTGAAGGGAGTGGGGAGAGTGAAAGATAAGGAACGCATATTGATGTGGCTTGTAAATAGGCTATATGCTAACGCTTTGTATGCAAGAGAAAACATCATCAAATGGAGAGATATGCAACCGAGTATATTTTCAAATGATAACCCTTTGCAAGTAGGTGATTTGGTTACAACTCAAACAACATTCAAGCCAAATGATTTTATGGTTGGATATGTTGAGGAAATACAAACGGATTGTGTTGTTATTCGTGAAATAGGCAGTAAAAGGCTTTGCAACTATTATAACGAAAGTTTCATGAGAATTGATAAATCGCTACTTGGAAATGAAATTTTAGAGGGTACACAATATTTAACCTATCAAAAGGTGTTAAAGGCTTTTTCAAATTCCGATAAATCGTACACATATAGATTTAAGTCAATTTCATTTGATAATGATATTTGCACAGTTGAGGCACGAAAAGCATTCTCAAATGATGCCGTTTTTTCAATAGAATTCAAATACAATAGCAAGACACCTATAAAAAGCATAACGGAATTGATTAACAACGAGGAAAACAAAGACCACCCAACCGAGAAAGGCGGTGAGGGGTGATGGGAAGGTATATTGATGCGAATGAATTGGAAAAAGACTTTCCGCAAGATGTTACGAAGCACAATGTAATCATAAATGGGAATGAATATCCTGTGTTTTTGGTAGACCACGTTTTGCACAAAATTAGAAATTGTCCTACCGCAGATGTTGTGGAAGTGAAGCACGGGGAGTGGAAAGAGCACTTTGCTTTTGATTGTTGGCATTATGATTGTCCTTTCTGTGATGACGGATATGCAACAAAAGAGAAAGACGAAACACCACCTAATTATTGTGGAAATTGCGGAGCTAACCTGCATCTTTTTCGGAAAGATGCAGGTTAGGAAGGAGAATAAAGTGTTTTGCGATAATCTAAAACGGCTAACAAAACAAAACAGATTAAAACAAAAGGAGCTTGCTATTCGCAGCGGATATTCAGAGACGGTGATATCTCTATACATAAACGGTAAGCGAATGCCTCGCATAAAAGCATTACAGAGGTTTGCTATAATGTTCGGTTGCAGTATAGATGAACTTTTAGCATGAAAGAGAGATGGGAGGAAAAAAGGAATGCTTAACAAATTTATAGGAGTCGGCAGACTAACCCGAGATGCAGAACTAAAAACCACAGGCAACGGCACAAGTGTATGCAGCTTCACCCTTGCCGTAAACAGACGATTTAAAAACGCAGAGGGAAGCTACGATGCAGACTTTATAAACTGTGTGGCATGGAGAGCACAGGCAGAACTCATATCCAAGCAGTTTAAAAAAGGCGATATGTTCGGCATAGTAGGAAACCTGCAGACCAGGACATACGACAAGGATGA
>JAZURE010000049.1:0-4041 GCA_045606045.1 Clostridia bacterium
AGATACAGATTTCCACATGTCTGCTCCCAGGGGTCTTACAGCGGCATCGGGTATAGATGCGGTAACACACGCACTCGAAGCATATGCGGCAATGCTCGCTACAGATTATACAGATTCTCTTGCATTAAAGGCATTAAAGACAGTATTTGAGTACCTGCCCAGAGCTTATGACAACGGTACAGAGGATGTAGAGGCAAGAGAAAAGATGGCAAATGCGGCTACAATGGCAGGTATGGCATTTGCAAATGCTTTCCTTGGAATATGCCACTCCATGGCTCACAAGTTAGGTGCTTTCCACCACCTCCCCCATGGTGTTGCCAATGCACTTATGATAGAAGAAGTTCTCCGCTTCAATGCATCTGAAGCACCCGTTAAGATGGGTACATTCTCCCAGTATGACCATCCTCATACACTTGCACGCTACGGCGAGGTGGCAGATTACCTCGGTATTAAGGGTGGTAGCGACAAGGAAAAGCTTGAAGGTCTCATAAAGGCATTAAATGACCTTAAGAAAAAGGTAGGTATAAAGGAAACAATAAAGGATTACGGCATAGACGAAAAGACCTTCTTAAAGAGCCTCGACGAAATGACTGAGCAGGCATTTGACGACCAGTGCACAGGTGCAAACCCCAGATATCCTCTCATGTCCGAGATAAAAGAAATGTATCTTAATGCGTACTACGGCAAGCACTTTACCGAAAAGAAGATGCCCACTGCAAAGGACATTTCAAATGCAAAACCCGACCCCGTAAAATCCGTGTACAATAAAGGCAAGAAGGCGTAAGCATAGGCTTAAGGAGGAATAAAAATGAAACTTGACAGAGTTATAGCAGTAAGAAACAACAAAACAATATACCGCGACGGCGAAGAGTGCATCAAGGTATTTAACGAAAATTACTCAAAGGCAGATGTATTAAACGAAGCACTCAATCAGGCAAGAATAGAAGAAACAGGACTCAATATCCCCAAGGTGCTCGGTGTTACAACCATAGACGGCAAATGGGCTATAGTTTCCGAGTATATAAAGGGTAAGACTCTTTCTCAGATTATGGAAGAAGACCCTGATGGCAAGGATAAATATATCGAGCTTCTTGTAGACCTTCAGCTTGAGGTGCACTCCAAGAAATCCCCTCTTTTAAATAAGCTTAAGGACAAGATGAACCGCAAGATAAGTCAGTCCGAGCTTGATGCCACCACCCGTTATGACCTTCACACACGCCTTGAGGGTATGCCCAAGCATACCAAGGTGTGCCATGGTGACTTCAACCCATCCAATATCATAATAGGCGAAAACGGTAAGGCATATATACTTGACTGGTCTCATGCAACACAGGGCAATGCCTCTGCAGATGCCGCAAGGACATATCTTCTCTTCTGGCTCGCAGGAGATATAGAAGGTGCAAAGAAGTATCTTGAATTATTCTGCAAAAAGAGCAATACTGCAAAGCAGTATGTAGAAAAGTGGATGCCTATAGTTGCCGCATCACAGTCTGTTAAGGGCAACGAAAAGGAAAGAGAATTCCTGCTTTCATGGGTAGATGTAGTAGATTACGAATAAATCATATAATGTTAAAAAGTGCGCAATGCAAGTCTTGCGCATTTTTTAACAGCCGAAAGGAAGGTTTTTAAAATGAAAATTACAGTATGCATAGGAAGCTCATGCCATATCAAAGGCTCCCGTCAGGTAGTGGAACAGCTTCAGTATCTTATAAAGGAAAACAATGTTGGAGACAAGGTTGAGCTTGGCGGAACATTCTGTATGGGTAAATGCCAACAGGGTGTATGCGTAAATCTTGACGATGATTTTTATTCTGTTACACCCGAAACCACACAGGACTTCTTTAATAAAGAAGTTATGCCGAGGGTGTAGGACTATGGTAATAAGTATATGTGTGGGAAGCTCGTGCCATTTAAAAGGCTCTGAAGAAATTATAGAGCTTTTGAAAAAAGCGGTGGAGGAAAACGGACTTTCGGATGAAATCACTCTTACAGGGAGCTTTTGCATAGGAAAGTGCAACCGATTCGGAGTGACCGTCTCTGTAGACGACAAGATACATACAGGAATAAACCGTGAAAACTTCAAAGAGTTTTTTGCCGAAAATGTTTTGAGTATATCAGATAGCGAAAGGAAGTAAGAAAAGTGGCAAATTGTCTTACACTTAAAAAGTCCAACTGTAAAAACTGTTACAAATGTATAAGACACTGTCCTGTAAAGGCAATCCGCTTTTCAGGCAATCAGGCGCATATCATAGGCAATGAATGTATTTTGTGCGGACAATGCTTTGTTGTCTGCCCGCAGAATGCAAAGCAGATTGTAGACGAAACCGAAAAGGTAAAAGTGTTTTTGCAAAGCGGAGTACCCGTGGTTGTGAGTCTGGCACCATCGTTTGTTGCCAATTATGACGGTGTGGGCATAGAGGCTATGCGCGATGCTCTGCAGAAGATAGGCTTTTACGATGTTGAGGAAACCGCAATGGGTGCCACCGTGGTAAAGAATGAGTATGAGCGTATCTTAAAGGAGGAGAAGAGAGATATTATAATATCGTCATGCTGTCACTCCATAAATCTTTTGATACAAAAGTACTTTCCTGCAGAGTTGGAGTATCTTGCAGATGTGGTTTCTCCCATGCAGGCTCATTGCATGGATATAAAGAAGAGATTTCCCAATGCAAAGACGGTATTTATAGGACCCTGTGTTGCAAAGAAGGACGAAGCAGAGCACTACGAGGGAATTGTAGATGCGGTGCTCACCTTTGAAGAGCTTACAAACTGGCTCAAAGAAGAGGGCATAGCTCTTAAACAGAATATGGATTCAAACGAGGAGAGCCGTGCAAGGTTTTTCCCCACCACAGGCGGTATATTAAAAACTATGGCGGACAAAAATCCTGAGTACGCATATATAGCACTCGACGGAATAGAAAACTGTGTAGCGGCGCTTAAGGATATAGAAAGCGGAAAGATACACAAGTGCTTTATAGAGATGTCCGCTTGCTCAGGAAGCTGTATAGGCGGTCCCGTAATGGAAAAGTACCACAAAACAGCGCCTGTTAAGGACTACATAACTGTAGCAAACTACGCAGGCAAAAAGGACTTCGATGTAGTTCAGCCAAAAGCCCATGAGCTTAAAAAGCAGTTTGAATATATCGAGCGCAGACTGCCCATGCCCTCGGAATCCGAGATTTTCAGCGTGCTTCGTCAGATGGGCAAGTTTAAAACTACAGACGAATTAAACTGTGGCTCCTGCGGTTACAACACCTGCCGTGAAAAAGCTATTGCCATATGTCAGGGCAAGGCGGAGATATCCATGTGTCTGCCGTTTTTAAAGGACAAGGCGGAAAGTTTTTCGGACACCATTGTTAAAAACACCCCCAACGGTCTTATTGTTCTTAACGAAAATTTAGAGGTACAGCAGATAAACGATGCAGCAAGAAAGATAATGAATATCCGTTCGAGTGAGGATATACTGGGCGACCAGGTTATTCGTATATTAGACCCTGTAGACTTTATGCATGTAAAGACCACGGGTGAGGATATAAGAAACAAGAGAATTTATCTTGCCGAGTACAAGAGATATGTAGAACAGTCGGTGGTTTACGATAAGGATTCGCATCTTCTTATAGGCATTATGAGAGATGTAACAAGCGAAGAAAGCGAACGCGAAAAAAAGGAAAACATAAGCCGTCAGACTATAGAGGTAGCAGACAAGGTTGTAGACAAGCAGATGAGGATAGTACAGGAGATTGCCTCGCTTCTTGGCGAAACCGCGGCAGAAACAAAAATAGCTCTTGCAAAGCTAAAGGAGTCAATTTCAGATGAATGATTTGTGTGCAGATATAGGCTTTAAGAGTATAAACCACTACGGCGAACAGCTTTGCGGCGACCATGTGGATGTGGTGGAGAGCGATGATAACTCTACCGTAATCGTCCTTGCAGACGGACTTGGAAGCGGTGTTAAGGCAAGCATACTTTCTACACTCACCCCCAAAATCATATCTACAATGATGGCTGCAGGTATGCCCATAGAGGAGTGTGTTTCCACTA
>JAZURE010000050.1:0-2147 GCA_045606045.1 Clostridia bacterium
GCCTCAAAAAGCATGGTATCGTGAATGAGCCACCTTTTCCCGCTTTTGGTAACAACTGTCATTTCGTAATGGACACCCTTGAAAATGGCGCTTTCCACCACACCCTTAAGCTCACTTTTGTCGGGCTCGAGAAGATATATATCCTCGGGGCGCACAACCACATCAACGCTTTCATTTTTTTGAAAGCCTTTGTCTACACATTCAAATTTTACTCCCTCTATTTCCACAAGGCAGTCATCGAGCATTACAGAGTCGAGAATGTTGCTCTTTCCTATAAAGTCTGCTACATAAGCATTTTTGGGCTCGTTGTATATATCCGTAGGCTTTCCTATCTGTTGGATTATTCCATCCTTTATTACAACCACGGTATCGGACATTGTGAGTGCCTCCTCCTGGTCGTGAGTTACATACACAAAGGTAATGCCAAGCTCCTTTTGCATATTCTTAAGCTCAAGCTGCATGGACTGGCGCAGCTTAAGGTCGAGTGCCGCCAAAGGCTCATCCAAAAGGAGCACAGACGGCTCGTTTACCAAAGCTCTTGCTATGGCAATTCTCTGCTGCTGACCGCCCGAAAGAGCATTTATGCTTCTGTTTTCAAAGCCTTTTAAGTTGACAAGCTCAAGCATTTTCGCAACTCTCTTTTTTATTTCGTCCTTTGGGATCTTCTTTAATTTGAGACCAAATGCTATGTTGTCTGCAACATTTAAATGCGGGAAAAGCGCATATTTCTGAAAGACGGTATTTACTGTTCTTTCGTAAGGAGGAACCTTTAATATGCTCTTGCCCTCAAAAAGCACATCGCCGCTGTCGGGGTTTTCAAAGCCTGCTATGATTCTGAGCATTGTAGACTTGCCGCATCCCGAGGGACCCAGCAGGGTGACAAATTCATTTTTGTCTATGTATAAATTTATATCCTTTAAAACTTCAACACCGTCGAAGCTTTTGCATATGTTTTTAAGCTGTATAAGATGCTCCATTTTTAAACTCCTTTTCAAGCAGTTGCGTCAATATCCGAACCCGTTTTAGGTGCGTGTTTTCACGCCACTGCATCGTTAAAATACTCGCAAATGCGTCAGCATTAGCTCCGTTTTTGCCTCGCATTGACGCAAAAACACAGCACCGAAAATTCTTCGAACCAAAATCAAGACAAAATAGTTTGTTTTTCGAGGCGGCAGGTCGCGGGAATACTGTCGTATTTCAAGACCGACAACGAAGAAAAAACGGCTATTTTACTTGATTTTGGCGAGTTCGGATACTAACGCAACTGCTTAAAAATTTGGCGGAGTAGAGACCCAAAGCACAGAAGCATTGGTCTTTCCGTTGTTTTTTATGTAATGTGTTTGATTGGTTTTGTAGTAAAAGCTTTCATGTTTTTTTACTTTGAACTTTTCGTTTCCCATATGCAAGGTTACACTACCCGAAAGCACAAAACCGAATTCCTCGCCCTCATGCGGGTCATCCACATAGGAAGTACCGCCCGGAAGAAGAGTTATTATAATAGGCTCCATATCGTGCTTCTGAGAATTTGGAACAATCCAGTTTACTATGTTGCCGTCCTCTTTGTTTTCTTTAATAAATACATCGTTTTTGGAAAAAACCACATCGGTATCGGCCGCATCATTGAAAAAATCCTTAAGGTCGGTGCCCAGGCACTGCAAAAGGTCGGAAAGTGTGGATATGGATGGTGATGCCAAATCCCTCTCCACCTGAGATATAAACCCCTTTGAAAGCTCGCATCTGTCTGCAAGCTCCTCTTGAGTTAAGTTGTTTTTAATTCTTAATCTTTTAAGTTTACTGCCGATTTCCATACAGGTCGCAGATTTTTGCAAAGTTGCTAAAATCCGCCTCCTCCCTTCCAGCACGATTAAATAAAAAGTTTAGTAATTGTTCTATAACTTATTATTAAGTAAAAAGTTTAGTTAAACTAAACTTTAAACAGTACGAAATCAATTATAATATTTATTTTCCCCCGTGTCAATAGGTAGGATAAAAAATATAATTACTTTATGTGCGATTGTCAATGATGGGTGACACTTTTCTTAAAAAATAAAAAGTGTTACTCCAAATTACCCTTGTCAAGGTGGAACTGCTATGCAGTCTTACCTTGACAAAATGCATATGATATAATATTTTCATGGCGTAAGCAG
>JAZURE010000051.1:0-19324 GCA_045606045.1 Clostridia bacterium
TAATTTCGATAGATTCAGAAAAAGAATATTGCATATGTTCAACTACAAAAAATCAAACACTGGAAAGGCAGTTGCATAAACTGCAACTGCCATCAAAAATTCCATTATTCAATTTTGACCCCAACTATTGACAAAGAGCCATTTCGTCTCTCGCACAACAAAAAATGTCTTGGACAAAAGTCCAAGACATTTTTTTGGGTGCAGGGGCCGGATTTGAACCGACGACCTCCGGGTTATGAGCCCGACGAGCTACCAGACTGCTCTACCCTGCGATATTTAACTTTAAAAAGTACACAAGTGGTGCCGGAGACCGGAATCGAACCGGTACGAAGTTTAACCCTCGCAGGATTTTAAGTCCTGTGCGTCTGCCAGTTCCGCCACTCCGGCGTACCTACCGTGCCTTACTATGATACCACTTCAGGCACGGTTTGTCAATAGAAAATTTATAAATTTATCAGTAATTATTTCCGCCTTTTCGACTCGCACCGCGTTTTGATTCAAAAGAACGCTTAATATCGTGCATTCTTTCATCGCTCGCCTGCTTAAATTTATTTAACTTATCCTCAAAAGATAAGTCATCGTTATAGCTTCCAAAGCTAAACTCCACGGGCTGAACGCTGAAATCAGGCGGTGCACTGCGGGTGTTTCGGGGTTCTCTCTTTTTAAAGGGCTTTTTCTCCTTAGAGTCTATACCGAGCTTTTCTTTAAGTGCCTGCTTAATGGATAATCCTATTTTACCCTTTTTTTCACTTGGTAATACCTTAACTTCTACAGTATCTCCAACTTTTACATGGTCATTTATGTCATTTACATAGTCCAGAGAAATCTCGGATATATGTACAAGGCCGGTCTCGCCGCCCTCTAACTCCACAAATGCACCAAACTTTGTAATGCCTGTTACCTTGCCTTGAAGAATTTTGCCTTCCTCGACCTGCATACTCACAAATTGCCCCCTATGCGCTACTTTTTGTCGTTGTAGTTTCTAAAAATTTTTTCGTTTGGTTTAACGAGTCCCAAGCTTCTTGCATACTGCTCCACATATTCATCGGAGGTATACTCCTTGGAGGTTTTGTCAAGCTGTTTGCTATACTCCTCCTGCTCGGCTATCTGCTCGTTTAGTGAGTCTATCTCCTTACGGAAGCCGCTTAAATTTGAATATTTACTTATAAAAAGACAAGCAAATATGAAAACAGAAAGTAAAATGCCTATTCTTACAACCGCTTTCTTTTTCATTAAGACACCTCCATACAAAGATACACACAAATATTATATAACACATATTTTAAATTGTAAAGATGTTTTTTGATTTTTGGAGGTGTTTTTGCATACTTTTTAACTTTATTACAGTCTGCCTTGATTTTGACAACACCGTTTTTTTAATACCCGATGCACATCTTCCGAAAAAACCCATGGTTTTTTTAAAGGGTATGAGCACAAACCCAAATGCTTTCTGTACATAGGACAGCAAGGCACAAAGTGTATTTAAAACCCATTTGGATACGGTCATAAAATAAAGCCATGACCCCAAAAGAAGCGCAATTCCCTCATACGCACGGATGTGTGCATAATTGAGTCTGAATGCAACCATATACACTAAAAAAAGCTCCATAATCCAAAACACAATATCCTGAAGTGCAACAATACCACAAGCGCTCTTTTTGTTCCGGCGGAAAGAACGGAACAAATCAAAAATCACTCCGCACAAACTACCGCAAAACACCATGACAAAAAATGAAAATGCCTGATACGTAAGTGTAATGTCCATAGCTTTGCACCGCCGATTAGCGCAAAAGTCTTGTTAAGAGTCCCGGTCCTTTGGACTTGGAAGAACGGTCTATATAATCCATTGCAGATACCTCGCCTGTTATGTTTACATCACCCGTATCCACGCTGAGCTTATTTATGTGCAGGTCCTCTCCTTTAATTACGAGTACCTCCTGCTCCGATGTCCTTAAGATTATTTCCTCTTCGTTGAAGCTTTCTACCTCTTCTATGCCCGATACGCTGAGTTTCTTTCTGTTCTCTAATATAAGGTTGTGTATAGTTTCTGTTCTCGGGTGTTTGATTTGTTTCCTCTCTTCCATAATAAATACCGCCTTTTTGGTTATTTAGCCTTAACGACCAACACTAAAGGTGTTGGTTGTTAAGGCTACTAAATAAATATGCAAAAAAGGCGGCTTGTATTACAAAATGGTGTACATATCCGAAGCATCTGCTTTTAGTGCGTGTTCAAGGGCTTTTTCCACCCTTACGGTAACTGTTTTTTCTCCAAAGGTTATGGCAATTACATCGCCTGTATCCACATTATGCGACGGCTTTGCCACCTTGCCGTTTACAGTTACCTTGCCAAGCTCACATGCCTCGCAGGCAACGGTTCTCCTCTTTATAAGTCTTGAAACCTTTAGGTATTTATCCAAACGCATTTATCTGTCCTCCGATTTTAGAAGTTTTAATTTTTTAAGAAGCGGTACAAGCTTAGCTATTCCTGGTATGGAGAGCATGAGCTCCTCTGTGACCGCACGCAGTACCAGAAGTAATGCAAGATACAGCACACCTGCACATGCTATGGAGGCTATAAGGGCAAGCTTGCTTCCGAGAGGCAATGCAAAACCGTATACAAAGTATGCTGCAAAGCCCATTACAACAACCGATATTACAGGTTTTGCAATATGGTGTATAAAGTAAATATCAAGCTTTATAACCCGCACAAGACATATCATATTGAGAATAAGTATAACCGCATAGCAGGATATGGTGCCTATGGGTGCTCCGAGGATGTTTATGTCGGGGTTTTTTACAAGATAATTATTTATGATTATCTTTACCACACCGCCCGCAAGCATGTTTATAACAGGGATTCGCTCCTTGCCTGCTGACTGCAAAATTGCATTTGTTACCATAACAAGCGATACAAAAACTATGGCAACAGAAAGCACCGACAGAGTGGATGCGGCATTAGTATTGTTGTACACAAGGTCTAATATAGGTTTTGAAAGCACTGACATGCCAACCGCACACGGAAGAGAAAACAGCAGAGTAATAAGTATGCTTGTGGTTGCATTGTGCTTGGCTGAGGATATGTCCTTTTGCGCAAGTGCCTTTGATATTGTGGGCACTATGCTTATGGTTATGGCAGATATAAGCGTGGGCGGCAGGTTAAAAAGGGGTACTGCATAGCCCGTGTATGACCCGTAAAGAAGCTTGGCTTCATGATATGAAAAACCGCTTCCTCTTAAATTCCTCATAATCATTGCCACGTCTATAAGACTTGTGAGGCTAAATACCGATGCTCCTATTGTAATGGGCACCGCAATTACCACAAGTTCCTTTAATATAGTACCCTTTGAACGAACAAAGCCACGGCTTTTTTCGCCCGGGGATTTTTTCAGCATAAAAGCTATAAAGAGGGTGATAAATCCCAAAAGTCCGCCCATAGCTACGCCAAACACGGCACCTGCCGAGGAATATATAACTCCTCTGGGAATAAGAAGATATGCACACACAAAGCCTATTATGAGCTTACCCAAAGCTTCACTAACCTCGGAAACAGCGGTGGGAAGCATGTTCTGATGTCCCTGAAAATAGCCTCTGTATGCACTCATAAACGAAACAAAAAGTATTGCAGGACTTATTGCCTTTATACCCATGGCAGCATCAGGATTATCCAGAAGCTTTGCAAAGGCATCTGCACCGAAAAAAAGGATGAGTGTTCCTGCCACGCCTATTACAAGAAGAAGCGAAAAGCTTACCTTGCGGATTCTTTCCACTTCGGAAAAGTTTCCTTTTGCACGGGTTTCGGATATCATTCTGGATATCGCTACAGGTATGCCCGCCGTAGCAACAATGAAAAGCCATGTATACACATTGTAGCTGGTGGAAAAAAGTGCCATTCCCTCCTCGCCAAGTATGTATGTAAGAGGTATCTTAAAAGCGGCGCCTATTACCTTGACTATAATATTGGCTATCATAAGTATAAGTGCGCCCTTCATAAATGTCTGTTTTTTATCTGTACTCATGAATTACTCTCCCCTGTAAAAGAAGTTATATTTTAGTATAACATACATTAACCGAAAATAAAACCACTATTTGTAAAATTTCTCACAAAAATGCATATATTCATAAAAGAGGTGGTATTCTTGCAGAAAAGAAAATTTATACAAAATGTCTTTATAATGTCATCATCCATGCTCATAGTGCGCATAATGGGCATGGCATCGAATATATACATATCCTCTCTTGCAGGTGCAAAAAGCATGGGTATTTATCATATGGTTTTCTCTGTGTTTACCTTTGGTATGACCTTTGCTTCATCGGGCACGGGTTTTGCGGTAACAAGGCTCATAGCAGAAGGGAGAGCAAACGAAAAGAGCGTACTTAAAAAATGTCTCCTTATAGCATGGTTTATGTCAGCTTTGGGATTTGTCTTTTTCTTCTTTGGCTCGTCTTTTGCAGGTGCAAAACTCATACATCACAGAGACGGCAGTCTGTGCCTTAAGATTTTGTCCTTTGCTCTGCCTTGTATGGCATCCTCCTCTGTAATGAGAGGGTATTTTATAGCCAAAAGGCGTGCGGTATTTCTTACCATAAGCTCAATTACAGAAGAGAGCATATCCATAGCCTTTTCGCTTATGCTTTTAAAAGTCTCATCCATGCCAAGCTATATCTGTCTTATAATATCCTGCACTGTATCAAACCTATTTGCATTTGTGCTCGACAGTATACTGTGCAGGGCTTGTCTTAAAAAAAGCATACATATACCAAGCAAAGCAAAGTTAAAAGACATATTTGCCATATGCGTTCCCATCGCCTTAGGCTCTTACTTAAGAACAGGTCTTGTAAGCTGTGAAAACCTTATAATACCTCTGCAGTTCGGTAAGTTCGGCACAACAGACCCCGTAGCAGAATACGGCATCATAAAGGCAATGGCTATGCCTATACTTATGTTCCCAACGGTGTTTGTACAGGCGTTTTCATCCATGCTTGTGCCCGAAATGAGCGAGATGAATGCAAAGGGCAGACCAAACGGCATACGCCATGTATCGCAGATATCGCTTAATACAGTAACCATGTTTGCCTTCTTTATAGCGCTGATGCTGTTTAAACATCACGATATAATATCAAATACATTTTACAAAGAAAAGGGGGTTTCATTTTATCTCGGAATGTTGTCCCTGCTTGCTGTACCCATGTATCTTGATACAGTTGCAGACAGTATATTAAAGGGACTCAATCTGCAAAACGCAAGCCTTAGGTACAACATAATAGATTCGTTTCTTCGTATAACCTCGATACTGATTTTCATGCCGAAATTCGGACCTGTGTTTTATATAATAATGCTTTATGTAAGTGAAATATTCAACCTCGGCTTAAGCCTTAACAAAGCTGCAAAAACGGTGTCGCTTAAAATTGATTTTGTATCTTTATTATTAAAGCCCCTGCTTTGTTCATGTGCAGCATTTTTCTTTTCCGCTCCATTGGTGCAGGCAGGAATTTATATAGCACTCTACTTTGCAGGGGATATAAAAAACCGCCTGACAGAATATGGTCAGGCGGTATGATAACTTTGTTTTAAATACTTTCGAGGATTTTATAATGCTGTTTTGGAATTTGCTATAATCTTATGCACAAAGGGTGCAGATATTGCGGTTATAACGGTCTCGGGTAGCATGTATGACATGTTATATACTACCGAGTAAAATACCGAAAGTCCTCCGCCCGTAAAGGTGCGCATTGTCCAATCGCAAAATCCCTTTAATGCCTCTATCTGCGAAAGACCTGTTGCGTCAGCAAAGAACCACTCTGCCCACGCACCAAAGAATATGGCACCCGAAATTATATGCACAAGGCTTCTTAAAAGGCACGCAAGTATACTTCCGAGCATTATTTCAGAAATTTCGTTTTTCAGCTTACCTTTGAAAATCCCTGCAAAGCCAAGCACGGTGTATGCCAGTATGTAGTCCATAAAGCATATAAGAATTGCAGAGCCAACTGCCATCTGACTGTCGCCCGGCAAAAAGAATGCCGATACAGTTCCCATACCGCACAGTAGCTGTATGATACTAAATACAAAGGCAGAAAACAGCCCGTGTTTTGTTCCGTAGAGATAAGAAATTATAACTATGGGCATCATGGATGCCACAGTTACCGTACCACCGAACGGAAGCTCAAAGAGCTTAATAAGGGAAAGTACGGTTGCAACAGCAATAAGCATTGCACTTACTACAAGTCGTTTTGTTTTCATGTTGTTCATCCTCCTAAAAAAGGCGGTATACCTATATTGGGTATACCGCCTTTAAAAAATAAAATATTTTCCTACGTTGGCATTATCCAAATCAGGTTTGAGACAATAAATGTCTGCTATGGGTCGGAACGCATTTAGTTCCCTCTCAGCCTGCCTGCGCAAGCTCCCCTATTGTATTTAAAACAAAGTTATTTATAAAATTATTTTATCTCCAGACTCCTTGATACAAGAGCAAATACCTCAAGTCTTGTTATGTTTGCCTTAGGTCTTATGGTGCCGTCATCGTAGCCTGTCATAACACCGATTTCTACGGCATAGGCTATGCCGCCCTTTGCCCAGCTTGAGATGTCCGAACAATCTGTGAAAGTGAGCTTATCTGCATCGCCCTGCCAGTTCATAGCACGGGAGAGCATGGTAAGCATCTGCTCGCGGGTTATATAATCCGATGCACCTACATTACCGTTGGTATATCCCGAAATTATACCGTGTTTTACTGCGGTTGCAATGTATGGTCTTGCCCATGAGGGTATTTTGTCCGCATCCTTGAAATCAAGAGGAAGGGTTTCATCCGGCTCGATATTCATAGAAAGCAGAGCTATCTTTGCCGCTTCTGCTCTTGTGAGATTATCACCCGGGCGCATGGAGGGTTTTTCGCCACCGTCTCCCGATATTATACCCTTTTCTACAAGGTCGAGGGCATATTTGTAGCCCCAGTTAGTCTCGGCGATATCCTCAAAGCCTTTGAAATCGGGTGTTTCTTTAACGGGTTCATCGGGTTTTGTATCTTCTTTATCCTCTTTGTTCTTATCAGCATCAGAAGCATTGCCAGAGTTATTGCCTGAGTTATTGCCTGAGTTATTTCCAAAGTTATTTCCAAAGTTATTTCCAGAATTATTGCCAGAGTTGTTGTCTGCGCCATCACTCGAGCCGTTGTCTGTACTATCGTCTGTGTCGTCGTCAGAGCCGTTTTCAGAATCTCCGCTATCTGCAGGTTTTTCGCCAAGGTCTATCGTTGCCTTAGCCATGGAAACATCTTTTGCAATATTAAATGAAGAATCGGCAAGCTCTGCAAAGGTTATTTCTATATCTGTAGTTCCGTATGCACCCTCTTTCTTCTCAAACGAGAGAGTACAGAGCAGTCCGCCCACGGCAGAAAGCTTGTCTGCTGTAATAATACTTGAACCATCGTCTGAAGCATCATACCATATGATTCTTGAGTTGCTTGACATCATGCCATTAAATATATCTGACGATGTAGTGTGATTTTTGAATGTAAGTTTTTCCTCGTCGTAGGTATATGCTATTGTTATGGCAGATATGTCCTTTATATCCTCGGGAACAGCATCGAGCACTATATCTGCCTTTACGGTTGTCACCTCTTCTGTATCCTTACCGACCACACTCACCTGTGCTGCAAAAACGGTGGGTATAGCAAGACACAGTGTAAGGATTACAGTTAAGACTCTTGTTAAATTTTTCATAATTTCCCTTTCTAAAAGTTCCCCGGTTAGTCCATTGGGACTATCCGGGGAGAATAAATTACTCTATACCCAAAAGTGATGTTAAAATAGTGAATTCTACTTTTCTGTTCGGGTCATTTAACGCTGCGGTTGCTATCATAAGGGCATCGACTACATTGAGTCTTCCGTTGCCGTCTACATCGGCTTTAACAAATTTCATAGGATTACTTTCAAAATCGGAAGTATTCAGTCCGACTACATACTTACATACCATCAGTGCATCAGTTGCAGTAACCGTACCTTTGCCGTCAATGTCGCCGAGCATAAGTTCTGCGGGGGTACCCTCTTCCAATGCTATATCACTATCCGAAATTTCATGGTCTGTAACAAATACATGGTAAACATTTTCACCTATTGTAACAGTTACTGCTTTGTCTGCACCGCAGGATACTATCATACCCTCGGAAACATTTGTAACTACAGTCGTAAACTTTCCATCAGCACCGTAGTTTTCCACGGATTTTGAATTAATAACCAAGATTGCTTCTTTATATGCCTTTTCTGCTTTTACAAGCTCTTCTATATTCTTTACTCTTTCTTTGAGAGAACCTTCAAGTGCATTGTATGCCTCACGAGCTTTGGTTATCTTTTCCAGACATTCCTCGGTTGCGGAAACCTCGCCGATATCTTCTATAAGGTCTATAACATTATTTATGGCTTCGTCTTCTGCCTTAAGCTTTGCATATCTGTCATTTGCGGACTGTATTTTGTCAGCATTTGTTACTCTGCTCTTTAAATCACCGTCAAGTTCATCGTATGCTTTCTCTGCCGCCTGTATTCTTGCCAGACAATCGTCATCATATGTTACTGTGCCTATGGCATCTATGATTGCAATTACACTATCTATGGCTTCTTTATCTGCTTTAAGAGAATCGTATTTTGCTCTTGCCTGTGTAAGAGTATTGTAATGTTCTTCTCCTACAAGCTCCTTTGTACGGGAATTGGCATTGTAATACTTCTGCTCTGCAGCGATTATTTTTGCTTCGCACTCGGGTTTGAGTTCCACAGTGCCGATTGCATCTATAAGCAGCTTAATAGCGCCTGCTTCATTCTGGTCTTTTTCCTCCTGTTCAGCTTTAGCTGAAAGCTCTTCATAGAGATTTTCTGCATCCTCAAGCGCAGAATAGTTGTCTACTTTGTCCTTTTCGGCATCTGTAAGTCTATCATATTCACTTCTTGCCGAATCGATTTTCGCCTTGGATTCAGAGGTAAATTCAACCTCACCTATTTGATTTATAAGGTTTATAACATTATCTACTCTTTGTTTGCTTGCAATAAGAGCATTAAGCTTTGTCCTTATATCCTTTAAATCCTGTGCATTCTTAACTCTTTGCTGAAGCGTTTCGCCCAGCTCTGCAAAAGCAGCTTCTGCAGCTTCTACAGCTTCCTTATCTTCAAGAATGATATCCTTTATATCTCCAAGGGCAGCTATTTCATCTATAACAGCCTGTACCCTTGCCTCTTCTGCTTCAAGCTCTTCGTATCTTTCCCATGCCGCATCGTATATAGACATCTTATCGGATGTGATATAGCCTTTTGCTTTGTCGGATATTTCTTCAAGTTTAGTTGCTATTGCATCGAGCTTGTTCTTGCTTGCAAGAGAAATTTCGCCAAGGTCATCTATAAGCGCTTCTACCGCTTGTGCTTCTGCTACGGCTGCCTCAACAAGTTTAAGTTCTTTTTCGACATCAAGGAGCTTTTGGCGCATCTCAGCACTTACATAGTTCCTGACAGCTTCGACTACTCCATTATAGGCTATGTTCACCGATTCAAAGTCTCTTCTTGTTTCTTCTGCATTTGACCTGTCGATGTCTTCGGGGTCGGGAAGTGCCTTTATAGAATTCTCAAGTTCAACTGCCGCTTCCCAATATGCAAGAATTATGCCATAGTCATTTGCCGCCTTTTCAAGAATATCATAATTTTCTACATATCCTCTCTGTGCAGTGCTTAATTCATTGTACGCATTCTGAGCATCAAGAATAGCCTGCCCGTTTTCAAGGGTAACATCGCCTATTGCGAGTATAAGAGCATCTACCTCTGCCGCCTTGGCTCTATCCAACTGCTCCTGCTTTATCTGTGCAAGCTTATCCTTGGCAGTCTGTATCTTTGCGGCATAATCTGTAAGTGCCGCTTTCTCATCATTGGCAAGTGCGTTAAATGCAGTTTCTGCCGTTTCAATGTCATTTTCAAAAGTATCTTTCGTGCTGTCGAGAGTATCTATAAGACCTTTTACTCTGTCCATTTCGTCTGTTCTTACTTTTAATGCGGCTTCTGCATCAGTAAGTATAGCAAGATTTGTAACCTGAGCCTTAAGGCTATCGGAAGTGATAGCATCATAAGCACTTCTTGCAGCTTCTATAGCCGCCTTGGAAGAATATGTAACAGGTGTTCCTATTGCAGCTATAAGATTTTTTACCTTTTGAACTGCAATGGTGTCGGAGAGTTGGACTATTGTTCCGGATATGTTACTTTGAATAGTTCCTTCATCTGTACCATAGGCATGCTTTGCATTTGAAAGCGTAAAGCAGGAACTTACATCGTCTATGCTTCTTACCGCTGTAAATACAATCTTACCTACAATTTCGCTTGTACTGTCACTGTCTACATAGCACTCACCATTGGAGTCTATATAATTAACCTTTATAACGCCATTTTTGTTACTGAAACCGGGTCTGTTTATTGCACCAAAGCCTTCGCCGGCTTTTATATCGGCATACCACTCGCTCTCAAAAGCATCTGCCGCCCTTGATGCTGTAGTAAAATCACTTTCCGAATAGCTTATATTGTACTGCAAAGCATTTGCATGCCTTGCAGGTCCGTTTACCGTAATGGTGAGTATGAATGTATCACCCGACTGAACTGATATTTTGTCTGCCGTAACTACAAACTCATACGCAGGATACTGCTCTACGCTTGCAAACGAAACAGGCGAAACAGCAAAGAGCATCATAACTAACAGAATACATGCTGTTATTCTGTTTGATGTTTTAAATAACTTCATACCTTTATACCTCCCCTTATTCACCTACTATAAATTCTTTTTCGTGCAAATAATTGTCGATTATGTCAAGAGCATCAAAGGTGTCTACTCCACCATCATCATTGACATCTGCCGCAATAATACCAAACTCATATTCTTTACCTGCGGCAGTTGAATCTTCAAATATTTTATCGTGAAGATAATAATCTATAACCGCCAAGGCATCAAACGTATCTACCGTTCCGTCATTATTAACATCACCATATGTAAAATCGCCGTCGGGCTGTCCGCCTGCAGAGCCGCTTAAATCAAGCACTTCATCGAGGGGTTCATCGTCTGCATCCATGGTAGCATAGCCCGAATAAATATTTAAGTTGCCATCACCTGTGTACTTGAATTCAAAAGTAGCGACACCTGCACTTGATGCAGTTGACTGGTCGAGATGGTAAATCATGGTTGGATTAGCAAAAGCACCGCTTACCGATGTGCCCTCAGGCACTACAAGAAGTGTAGTTTCCTCACCCGAGCCGAGAGATTTTACCTCAACTGTAACCACATCATCTTCCTTGCTTATATTTATAGGGCTTGACGCAGACACCGCACCTGTGCAAATGGCACAAAGGGCAATGACTCCTGCCAATATTTTATTTAATTTCCCCGCCATATTTATACCGCCTTTCGTGGAAAAGAATACAATACCTACATAATATCACATAACATTATACCTTGAAACGCCCAAAAACACAATACTTATTTACTAAAAATAATTTCCAGTTTTCTTTTTGGGCAAATCACACAATTTAAAAATCTATTTTTTATATAGTTTGCCGTATATTTCCGCCCGGTTTTTTACCTTTTCCACATATGCCTTTGTTTCTGCAAACGGGATTGTACGAAGCTTATTATCTCCGTCCGAATACCTTTTATCAGAGAGCCATTTGTTTACATTGCCGAGTCCTGCGTTGTATGCTGCAACGGCTGTGTATGTATTGCCGTCGTAAAGGTCTATCAGGTATCTCATGTAGGCGCAGCCTATGAGTATGTTGTTTTCGGGTTTTCGGATATCCTCCCCCGCTATATCTATCGAAAGATTTTCCACGCACCAAAGTGCCGTATCGTCCTTTAGCTGCATAAGTCCGTGTGCATCCTTATGGCTCTTTGCATCGGGATTGAAGCCGCTTTCTGCACTTATTATTCCCATTATGAGTGTCTCGTCGAGGTCAAATTTTTCAGAGCAGGCACTTATGGTGTCCTCATGTTCTAACGGGTATATAAGCTTAAGCAGCGGGTCAAGAGCCATGGTAACACAGAAAGCAATGACTGCCGACAGTATTAAAATGTATAAAAAACTCTTATTCTTTCTTCTACCTGCCATTTGTACCTCCGAATATGCCTGAAATTGCGGCGGAAAGGCTTTCAAAATCCCCGTTGTTATACAACACATAATCGCACTTTGATATGTAAAAATCATCATCAGGCTGGCTTGATATGCGGTTTTCCGCCTCTTCGCATGTGAGTAAGTCCCTTTGCATAATGCGCTTTAGCCTTGTATCTCTGTCCGACAGCACGCAAAGAGTCTTGGTGCAGATTGCATCAAGACCTGTTTCTATAAGAAGCGGTGCATCTATTACAATACTTTTACCCTCGTTTTGCCTTATAATTTCCTTTATGCTTTCTATGATGTATTTATGAGTTATGCCGTTTAGAATTTTAAGCTTTTGGGCATCGGAAAACACAATTCTGCCAAGCTCTTTTCGCATGAGATTGCCGTCCGAATCTGTTATGCCATGCCCGAAAAACTGCACTATTTCGCCAAGACAAGCTGTGCCTTTTTGACACACATTCCGAGCTACAGCATCGGAATCTATAACAACAAAGCCCTGATTTTTAAAATATTCACACACACTGCTTTTGCCTGTGCCTGTGCCTCCCGTAATACCGAGTATCATCGTATCACCCCTTTGGGTTATTTTGCATCGTACCAGCTTTTTCCCGCATTTGCCTCTGCCACAAGCGGTACGTCAAGGACTGCAGCGCTTTCCATAGCTTCTGTAAGAAGCTCTCTTACCTCGTCTGCCTCATTTTCGGGTGCTTCTATAATTAATTCATCGTGCACCTGCAAAATAAGTTTTGATTTAAGGTTTCGTCTCAAAAGCTCCCCATGTACCTTAACCATAGCAAGCTTAATGATATCTGCCGCACTGCCCTGAATGGGGGTATTTCGTACCATTCTTTCACCTGCGGAGCGTACCATAAAGTTTGAGGAATTAATTTCGGCTATGGTGCGTCTTCTTGCAAACATGGTTTCTACATATCCCTTTTGTCTTGCATCTTCTATTACGCAGTCCATGTATTTTTTAACACCCTCGTATTTGTCGAAATAGTTTTGTATATAATCTCTTGCTTCCTTAACACTTATACCGAGGTCCTTGGCAAGAGAAAACTCTCCCATGCCGTACATAATGCCGAAGTTTACCGTCTTGGCATGGCTGCGCATAGTGGCGGTGACATCATCTATATCCACACCAAATACTCCCGAGGCGGTAAGAGTATGAACATCTGTGCCCTTAGAGAACGCATTTTTGAGAGCTTCGTCGCCCGATATGTGTGCAAGCACCCGAAGTTCTATCTGCGAATAGTCAGCATCCACAAGAACGCATCCGTCCTTTGCTATAAACATCTTGCGGATTTCTCTGCCAAGCTCGGTGCGTACGGGTATGTTCTGCAGATTCGGCTCAGTGGAGCTTATTCTGCCCGTTACCGTAACGGTTTGATTGAATTTGGAATAAATTCTTCCTGTAGACGGGTCTATAACCCCCAGAAGTCCGTCACCATAGGTGGATTTGAGCTTGGAAAGCTGACGGAATTCCAGAATTTTTGCCACTATTTCGTGTTCTGAGGAAAGCTTTTCCAAAACCTCAGCATTTGTAGAGTAGCCTGTTTTTGTCTTTTTGCCCGATTTTAATCCAAGCTTTTCAAAGAGGATTACTCCAAGCTGTTTGGGTGAGTTTATGTTGAAGCTTTCGCCTGCAAGAGAGTAAATCTCCTTTTCTAAAACATCTATGCTTACCTTTAAGCTCTCATTAAAGTCATGAAGCTTATCCTTATCCACCAGAAAGCCGTGAGTCTCCATGGATGCGAGCACCGAAATAAGCGGAAGCTCCATCCCGTAGAAAAGCTCATTTTGTCCAAGCTTTTCTATTTCTTTTTCTTCGTATTCTTTGATTTTCACTGTTGCAGTAAGATTTTCGGACAGGAATGAAAGAAGTTCGTCCCCTCCGAGATTCAGCACAGTTCTGGCTTTTTTGCCCGTGCCGAAAATTTCTTTTTCATCCTTTAAGCTTATGCCAAGAAAGTCAAAGGCAACAGCACTTATATCATATGAATTTTTGAGGGGATTCAGTATATATGCACCCACTCCCACATCAAAATACTTGCCGTTTATATTCACTCCGTATCCGTTTAAAAGCACCATGTCCGCTTTGATATCGTGCGAAACCTTAACTACATGTTCCGACTCCATGTACGGCTTTAGTGTCTGTGCAAGAAATACCCCTGCACCCTCGGTATAGTACACCCTTTCATTATACACAAAGGCAAATGCACAAAGCTCTCCGTCCGCTTCAAAAAGTCTGTAATACAGGGTATCACAGTTTTTAAGAAATGCATCTGCATCCTCTGTAAGAACGGCAGGATACATTTCAATACTCTTTGGTGCCGCATCTGTGCCAAGCTTTTTAAGAAATACCGAAAATTCGAGGTTGGTATAAAGCTCAGATAGTCTTTCTGTGTTGTACGGCTTTACCAACGCATCCTCTATGGAAAATTCAAGCGGTACATTGGTATCTATTGTACAAAGTGTCTTACTCAAAAATGCCATATCCTTGCCGTCAGTAAGCTTCTGCCTTGCGGCAGGCTTTATGATGGCATCATCTAAATTTTCATAGAGATTTTCTATGGATTTAAACTTTTTTATATATTCAAATGCGGATTTTTCGCCAATTCCCTTTACGCCGGGGATATTGTCCGAGCTGTCGCCCATAAGCCCCTTTACATCTATATACTGAAGAGGGGTAATTCCGTGCTCGTCCTCAAAATCGTCCGAGTCTATCTCCCTTGTTTCAGTAGTGCCTCCGCGCGTTACGGTTAGGAGCACCTTGGTGGTATCTGTGGCAAGCTGAAGGTCATCCTTGTCGCCTGTTAATATGAAGCACTCCACCTCTTCTTTTTTGCACAGGGCGCTTACGGTGCCTATGATATCGTCTGCCTCGTAGCCCTCTTTTTCGAGCATGGTTATGTTCATGGCAGAAAGGATTTCCTTAAGTACGGGCATCTGCATTGCAAGCTCAGCGGGCATACCCTTGCGCTGTGCCTTGTACTTATCGTACATTTTGTGGCGGAATGTGGGTGCCTTAAGATCGAACGCAACTGCCACATATTCGGGCTGCATGTCCTCTATGTGCTTTAACATAATATTTAAAAAGCCATATATACCGTTTGTATACATGCCGTCCTTTGTGCTTAAGAGCTTGATGCCGTAAAAAGCACGGTTTATTATGCTGTTTCCGTCTATTATAAGGAATTTATTCATAATTACCACATCCGTTCTTATGATATTAGATTATTATACCATAGTTTTCGTTCATTTTCTACCCCAACGGATAAATTTTAATAATTTCATCCGCAATTTTCTTAAAAACAGGAAGTGCACTCTCAGCTCCGCTTCCGCCATCCTCAACTAATACCGCCATAGCATACCTCGGATTGTCATAGGGGAAAAATCCGCAAAACCAGCCGTGCACAAGGCTTTTTCCGTTTTTTATCCACCCTGTTTCCGCAGTACCCGTCTTACCCGCAACAAGTGCGGCATTGTCCTTAAGGCTCTTTGCCGTGCCGTCTGTTACCGCAAGTCTCATTGCCTCGGATATGAGGGTGCAGGTACGGGGAGAAATCACCCTTTCTGTATTTTCATCATCAAAAAAAGCTATGGTTTTGCCCGAGCTGTTTTGGATTTCCTTTATAAGCTTTACATTCTTTTTCTCTCCGCCGTTTGCTATGATGCACGCCATGTTTGCCGCCTGAAGAGGTGTGATTAATATATCGCCCTGCCCTATGGCAAGATTTATACTATCCAGAAATACGGTGTCCTCTGCGTATGGTATGTTACCGCCGTTTTCCATAAGAGCATCCACACCACAAAGAAGAGGCACACCCATACCAAAGCGTTTTGCCATGGCAATTACGGCATCATCGCCCATATCGAGTCCCATGGTGTAAAAGGCACAGTTGCACGATTTGGCAAGTGCTTCCCTTGGCATTAATTTACCATGCCCCTCGGCAAAGTGACAGTTGTATCTCCTGTCGTAGACATCTGTAAATCCACCGCAATTATACTCACCTCTTAACACAGAGTATTCCGAGGCGGCAGACATGGTAATAATCTTAAATATACTCCCTGCATTATAGGGAAAAAGACATCTGTTTATAAGCTCGCCCTTGTTCGAATTCAAGTGCTTTTCTATATTGTTCTGGTCATATGAGGGGCTGCTTGCCATGGCGAGCACCTCAAAGCTCTCCGCATCCATTACAACCGCCGCACCCGTGATACCTGCTTTTGTTAATGCGTCCTCGGCAATACGCTGTATATGACTGTCCAAAGTGAGCACCACATTGTCGGAAAGGTAGTTCCCCTCATGTACGCTTATACCCATACTCCCGAGTACCTTTCCGTCTGCCGACCTTATGATATTTGCCCTGCTCTCGCTCTTAAAGGCAAGTACATCCTGAAAGCACGCTTCAAGTCCCGATACGCCAACCCCGTCTGCATCCACATAGCCTATAAGGTGCCTTGCAAGGCTGTCGGGGGCGTATCTTACGGGCACGAATGTCTCTCTGCCCTCTGTAATGCCAACTCTGGATGTGGTATTTTCCACAAGCGGAACAAAATTTCTGTCCAGAAATTTTCCCCGATAGTTTTTTATAATTACGCTGTCTGTGCGCTGACTTACAGCATTGGCGGTATATTCGTCTCCGTTTACAAAGCATATAACTGCTTGCGAAAGCACGAGATACACCATACAAAGCGTAAACAAAAACCCCACAAATCTTAACCTTTTTATATGCATAAAAAATCACCCCAAGCTATTTTTTGCTTGGGGTGGAATTTTATACCGATAAAACTACTTACCATTCAAGAAGAGCTGTGGCATCGGAAATGGTCTTTTCCAGAGCCTCTCTTCCGTATTTATCTACTTCTGATTTGTTTTTTTCGCCATGGGTAAGGCATCCTGCACCGCCTATACATCCGCCTATGCAAGCCATACCCTCTATAAAATTGGCATCCAGAGCATTTTTGCTCTTTCGCATGAGAGCCACTCTGCACGCTTCAATTCCGTCGCAGGCTATTGCCTTAAGTTCAAAATCTATGCCCTGCTCACTTAGTCCCTGTTTGACTGCATCGGAAAGTCCGCCGCTGCGGGCAAATATTCTTCCGAAATACGAAGCGTTGTCTAAAACATCCTCACCAAGTGCAGTTATATCTATATCCTTACTGTCAAAGAGTGCCTGAAGCTCTTCAAAGGTGAGCACCGCATCCACATAGGGCTTTACCTTTTCAAGCTGTGCCTCTGCCTTTTTGGCAGTGCAGGGTCCTATAAATACAACCTTTGCATTTTCGGTGGTATCCTTTATATACTTGGCAAGTGTAGCCATAGGAGAAAGATTGTGGGATATATATTTCTGAAGCTCGGGAAATGCCGACTTCACATATGCCACAAAGGCAGGACAGCATGAGCTTGTAAGAAATCCCTTTTCGCTAAGCTCCATGGATTCCTTTTTTGCAACCATATCTGCACCCAGCGCCGCCTCTACTACGGTAAAGAAGCCAAGCTCCTTAAGACCCGAGATTACCTGACCGAGCTTTGCGTAGGTAAACTGGCTTGATATAGAGGGCGCCACCATGGCATATACCTTGTACTTACTGTTTTTATCACTCTTTTTTATGAGGTCTACTACATTTAATATATACGATTTATCCATTATTGCGCCAAAAGGACATTGATACACACACGCTCCGCAGGAGGTGCACTTTTCGTTGTCTATACAAGCCGCATTATCACCATTTATGGATATTGCCTTGATTTTGCACGCATTCTGGCATGGACGCTTGCGGTTTACTATGGCAGAATAAGGGCAAACCTTGGCACACTGACCGCACTCCACGCATTTTGATTTGTCTATGTGTGCAACATGATGGTTATCAAAGGAGATTGCACCCCTTTTGCACACATCCTCACATCTGTGAGCAAGACATCCTCTGCAGGAGTCCGTAACCTCATAACCCGCCGCGGGACACTCATCACAGGCGATATCTATAACCTCTATGACATTGGGGTTTTCCTTATCGCCTCCCATTGCAATCTTTACTCTTTCCTGAAGAATTGCTCTCTCCTTGTAAACACAGCAACGCATGGTAGAGGTCTTTCCCGGCACAATGGTCTTGGGTATTTCCATAATGTTTTCAAGAAGAGTATCCTCCCACGCAAGCCTTGCCACCTCGCGAAGAACTTTATATTTAAGATGCTGAACTTTTGTATCAAATTTTCTCATAATTTTACTCCTAAAAATAGCTGACCTTTATTCTCTTGCCCATCTTTTTGAGGCATTTGGAAAGCTCCTCCACAAGATTCATCTTTATACTGAAATTTATGGGTAGGTCGGGATTCTGATGTGCAGGGTTTATGGCTCTGCCTACATAAAAGTTAATATCCGTTGCTTCCTCGAACAAAAGACGGCATATGAGCGATGCACCGTCGCGCTTGTAATTCCAATGCTCGTACATTTCGTTTTCCATAAGATAGTCTTTGGCATATTCCAATACTCTGTTTACAGTAATTACTCCCTCTGTAACAAGGTCTACACCATCGATTTTAGCGATGGGAGGAATATCCGAGTCTTCAAAGTTAAGGGTTGGCTCAACTCTTTTGCCAAGGTACTTTGCGGCAATGGACGATGTGGTACCGCCGCATATGATATGCTTGCCCTCTTTGGAGAAGAACAGCGACATCATTCTGTCTCCGTCGTCTCTGTTGGACGGAGGGCCAAAGAGTATGTTCATCGGCTCTCTTCTTCGTATCTTTACTATGCATGCCGTTGCATCGTCGCCCGGCTTTCCGCCGTAGAGCTTATCACATTCGTCCACAAGAAGTGTGGCAAGGTTTTTGGCAGTAAGTCCCGATATACTCACCGTCTCCATGAAGCTTACTATATCCTCATATTTCCATCCGAAATTGTATGACATGCCAATTCCCGCATGGGGGCATCCGTCACTCATAGCAACAAAGATGTCATTTTCCTCAAGGCGCAAAGTGGTTTTGTATATCTTCTTTCCGCCTATGTTCATTTCGGTTTTGGGATAATCGTAATTGACATTGTCTCTAAGTACAATAACCTGAGGATTATCATACTGGATTATTTCGGCTGTCTCGTTATCTATAAGATGTATTATGGTAAAGGTAGAATACGCCACTCCTCTTAAAGAGCATATGGGAAGTGTTGCGGCAATAGTGGAAACACATTCCTCTA